>JANYJW010000018.1 GCA_025361705.1 Gemmatimonas sp. | reverse complement strand
CTCGGCGGAGGAAGTTGCGCAACTCGGCATGCGCCAGTTTGCCGCCAGCAAACCCACGGCCCGTCACCCGTGTGTTTCGCCCGTCACCAAAAGCGCGCGGGGCGTGGGTGCCTGCGCGAGAATACTGGAGGGCCCACCGACGGCGCGCGCAGCGCGCTCGACGGGCCCGAGAATTTCGCGGGGGGAGGCACGCAGCGCGGCACGGGCACAGATAGCGTGCACAGATCACGGTTGCGGTTCACTCGCAAATCACAAGACGCTGTGGTCCGTAGGCAATAGGTGGCTCCTTGCGGAGGCGGGATCAGTTTACCTTTCCGTATGCGCCAACTCGCCCTCGACGTTGCGGTGACGCGCGGTGACACCGTGGAGTCACGGCACCGTGTGCATGCGGCCGTGATGGTAGGTGACGACTTGGTGGCCGGTGCGCGCGATCCGCATCTGGTGACCATGTGGCGATCGTGCGCCAAGCCATTTCAGGCGATGCCGCTGATTGTCGCCGGCGGTTTTGACCAACTGGCGTGGGGCACCGAGGAACTGGCGCTGGCCTGTGCGTCGCACGGCGGCGAGCCGGAGCACATTGCGGTGGCCGAACGGATGCTGGCGAGCATCGGGCTGGAGGAGGGCGACCTCGCGTGCGGGCCGCACGAGCCGCTGTCGGCGCGCGGCGCGCGGTTGTGGCGCGAGGGCGGTCAGCCGCTCACCCGCCTGCACAACAACTGCTCGGGCAAGCACTCGGCCATGCTCGCGCGTGCGCACACCATGCACTGGCCCACGCGCGGCTACGAGCGCGTGGAGCATCAGGTGCAGCGGTCGTGTCTTGGCGAAGTGTCGTGCTGGACGGGTGTGCCGTTGGACGACATGGCCGTGGCGGTGGACGGATGCGGCGCGGCCGTGATGGCGCTGCCGCTGGCGCGCATGGCGTTGGCCTACGCGCGGCTGGGTGCGGCCATCCACGCGGGCGACGAGGTGCCGTCGCGCGTGGCCGTGGCGATGCGCGCGCATCCGATGCTCATTGGCGGGTCGGAGCGATTCGACACGATTTTGTTGCAGGAGTCGCAGGGCCGCGTGATTGCCAAGGTGGGCGCCGAGGGGGTGCACACCGTGATGGTGCCCGACCGCCGCATGGGATTTGCGGTGAAGGCCGAGGACGGCGCGTTGCGCGCGCAGCACGCGGCAGTGGTGGAAGTGCTGCGGCTGATGGATGTGTTTGCGGAGGTGCCCGAGCGCCTGGCGAAGTATGCCCGCAAGGCCATCAAGAACACGCGGGGCGAGGTGGTGGGGGAGATTCGCGTGGAGCACGCGTCGGCGGTGTAGCGCGCGTCGGCGGTGTGGCGTTCGGTGGCAGGGTGGGGGGCGGCGGGTGAAGGACGAGAGGCGCCGCGAGAACTCGCAGCGCCTCTTCTTGTCTCCTGCGACGGCTTTCCGTCTCCCGTCTGTCGACCCTCGACCCTCGACCTTCGTCTCTCGTCTGCCGTCTCTCGTCCCTACTTGAACTGCACCTGCACCACAAAATGTCCCGGCTTGGTGAGTCCCATGTCGAATTTCCACTTGCGGGCGGCGTCGTTGAAGCACTTGTCGACGATGTTGCCGGCCTGCGAGGTCCAGGTGCTTTCCTGCACGCGCACGACGTCGGAGCCGACGACGCTCATGTGTACATAGAACGAGGCGGTGCCGGCGAGGTAGGGATCGACGTCGCGGCCGTTCTTGAAGCACTCGGGCGTCTTGGCGACGTACGCGGCCACGGCGTCACGTAGCTTGACGCTGCCCACTTCGGCCTGCTTGCCGAATTTTTCGGCGACCTTGGCGGCCGACGCCGTGTTGCCGAGCACTGAGTCGGCGAAGGACTGCTGCCGCTTTGCGTAGTTCATGGCGTTGTCCTTGGCCCTCTTTGCTTCGCGCTGCTCGAGGGTAAGTGCGGAATCGGCTTTGCCGCCGGCGGCATCGGGCTGGACCTTGTCGCCCTTGCAGGCGGCGAGGGTCAGGACGGCGAGGAACGACAGGCGAGTGAAGCTGGGCAAGGTCATGGGGCTCGGTCAGGTTTGCTGGTGAATGATGTATCTTAAAGGATCGACCGCCCGGGAGACAGGTCGCGGGGGCGGTTGACGGTTCCGGGGCGACGCTTCCGGGGCGACGCTTTCGGGGCGACGCTCCCGGGGCGCCGTTGTGGGCATTCCGCGGGACTCCACGTGCGTTTACCCGATACCACCCGGATTGTTTCGATGACGGACGGTGCCGCTACCCACGCTACGTTCTCCTTCGACTCGGCGACGCGGGCACTCGTGCGTCTGGCAGCCCGCATCGCCGCCGGTACCGAAGATGACGTGCGAGCAGGGCTGCGCGAAACGGAGCAGGCGGCGGCGAGCGCAGCGTGGGTCGAAGAGTTGATGCTGCAGTCGTATTTGTTTTGTGGGTTTCCGCGGGTGATAAACGCGTTGCGGGTGTGGGGCGGGCAGGGGCAGGGTGTGGGGCAGGGGCACGGGCACGGTGGGATGCAGGGGGCAGGGGATGGATTGGATTTCCTCGCGCTCGGGGAGGTGACCTGCGCGCGGGTATACGGGGCGCTGTACGAGCCGCTCCGGCGCAATATTGCGGCGCTGCATCCACTGATGGACGAGTGGATGATTGTGGAGGGGTACGGCAAGGTGCTCAGCCGGCCGCAGCTGGATTTGGGGCGGCGGGAACTGTGCATCATTGCGGCGTGCGTGGCGAGCGGGCAGGACCGGCAGTTGCACGCGCACCTGCACGGCGCGCGGAATGTGGGCGTGGCTGACGCAGTGATTGCGGCCGCGCTCGAGGGGTTGGAAGGGACTGTTGACGAGTCGCACCGCGCGCGAGCGCTGGTGCTGTGGGATACAGTGCGGGGGCAATAAGCAGGAAGAGAGCGCCATGTTCGCGCGCGACGGCAACCCGTCGCGGCGAATACTGGAGGGCCATGGACGGGGCGCGCAGCGCCCTCGCAGGCCCGAGAATTTCGCAGGGACGGGTTTCCGTCGCGCGCGAGGCCGCAGAGGATAGGGCCGAGCGTCAGCTCATTACACAGGCGAGCACGATGTTTATCGATAGATGCGCGGTACGAATCGAGGCAGGCACCGGCGGGTCGGGATGCAGTTCGTTCCGGCGCGAGAAGTTCGTGCCCCTGGGCGGTCCCGACGGCGGCGAGGGCGGGCGCGGTGGCGACATCATCGTGCGCGGCGACGAGAACCTGGGCACCCTGCTGGATTACACCTACCGCGACCACTGGAAAGCCGAACGCGGCGAGCACGGCATGGGCGGCAACAAGACCGGGCGCTCGGGCAAGGACGAGGTGCTCCCGGTACCCACCGGCACGGTGATCAAGGACGCCAATACCGGCGAGGTGCTGTGCGAGGTGCTCACGCACGGCCAGGAGATCATCGTTGCCAAGGGCTGACGCGGCGGCAAGGGGAACTCGTTCTTTGCCACCGCCACGCACCAGTCGCCCCGCGAATGGCAGCCGGGCGAGGAAGGCGAGGCGCGCAACCTCGAACTCGAACTGAAGCTCATCGCCGACATCGGGCTGGTGGGCCAGCCCAACGCGGGCAAGTCGACGCTGCTCTCGGTGATCTCCGCGGCCCGCCCCAAGATCGCCGACTACCCATTCACCACCCTGCAGCCGAACCTGGGCGTGGTACAGCTGAGCGACCACCGCACGTTCGTCGTGGCCGACATCCCGGGCATCATCGAAGGGGCGAGCGAAGGCAAGGGGCTGGGCCTGCAGTTCCTGCGGCACATCGAACGCACACGCGCCCTGGCCTTCCTGATTCCGATCGACGTGCTGGAATGGCAAGACGAATACGACAAGCTGCGCGCGGAAATCGCGGCCTACTCGGCAGAGCTGGCAGCCAAGCCGCACTGCGTGATCTTCTCCAAGCTCGACCTGTGGGGCGAACAGATGACGCCCGAGATCAATGCGCCGGGCGCGTTTGGCATCTACTCGATTTCGGCGCCGGGGCGCATGGGGCTGGACGAGCTGAAGGCGGCGTGGTGGGGGGAGCTGCTGGTGCTGAAGAAGGGATTGGCGGGTGAAAAGAAGCAGTGAGCTGTAGGCGGTACGCTGTCGGCCGCACGCAGCGTACGACGTAGGGGTGCGGCGCGCGGCCGGAGCCCGCCCGCGCGAAATTCTCGGACCCTCGGGGGCGCGCTTCGCGCCCCGTCGATGGGTCCTCCAGTATTCGCGCAGGCGGGTTCCGGCCGCGCGCGCGAGCCACGGGGGTGGCGATGGCGATGGCGACCGCGACGGCGATCCAGAAGCTCCTGCCCACCGACGCGGAGTGGCCCTCGGCCCTTCAGGATCTGTCCGATCCCCCGGAGCAGCTGTACCTCCTTGGCAATGCTGACCTCCTGAAGGCCCCCCAAGGGCTCGTGGCGATCGTGGGGACCCGCAATGCGACGTCGTACGGCGAGCGGGTGGCCGACAGCCTTGGGTTTGCCTTTGCTGCGGCCGGGGTGCCAGTCATCAGCGGCATGGCCCGGGGGATCGACGCGGCCGCGCATCGGGGCACCCTGCGGGCGTCGGGCGGCTTGCCAGGATCCGGGACGCTAGCGGTGCTCGGCACCGGGGTGGATGTGCCGTACCCAACCGGCCATCGCGCCCTGCACGAGGCCATTGCAACCTCGGGACTGGTGATCGCCGAGCAAGAGCCCGGGTCGCGAGCGCACCAAGGGAGCTTTCCGCAACGCAACCGGATTATTGCGGCCCTGGCCCGCCTGGTGATCGTCGTGGAGGCCCCGCACAAGTCGGGGGCGATGAATACCGTGGAGCACGCTCTTGGCCTCAACCGGGCCGTAGCGGCCGTGCCGGGGCCCATCGACAGCCCGCAGAGCGCCGGGGCCAACTGGCTGCTCGGGGCCGGAGGCCAGGTCGTGTGCGGCGTAGAGGACGCCCTGGCCCTGATGGGCGTGCACGCCTCGACCCTTCCGCCGGCCAATGACCTGGAGCCGGTTGAGGCCGATGTGCTGGCCGGCGTCCCCTCAGGCGGCGCCTATCTGGACGAAGTGGCAATTGCCACGAGACTGCCAGTTAGGCAAGCCGGAATCGTGCTGACTTCGCTGGAGCTGAAGGGGAGGGTGTGGCTTGGGTCTGATGGGCGGGTCAGCCGGAGGGTGTGATTGCGGATGGCGGATGGCGGATGGCAGATGGCAGATGGCGGATGGCAGATGGCGGATGGCGGATGGCGGAGGGCGGAGGGCGGAGGGGGTGGACTTTTGAGCGGTTGGCAGGGCTGCTCTGCCTACTTTCTTGACAGGCACGTGCTGCCGAGTTGCGGACTTTGGGCTTCCACAGGACTAGTGAAGTATTTTCTAGATAAGCACTGTAAGTGATTGCAAATACGACAAATGAGAATCTACATTAAGTGATTCTCATCTCGTTGATCCCGGGTTGTTTTGGTGTTTCGCAGCGTGCAGTCGGTACCTGCTGCTCAAATGGGCGTCGGCCTGCCCCATCCCTTATTACTTCGTCATGCGATCGTGAGCACCTCCCGCACCACCCTGGCTGCCTGCCCCCGACACGTCTATATCCACGTGCCCTTCTGTGCTCGGCGCTGCTCCTACTGCGACTTCTCAATCGCCGTCCGGCGAGACGTACCTGTCGCTCGGTTCATAGACGCCATAAAGGCAGAGTTGGTAACACGCGGAATCGGGCCAGCTGCGGGGCCGCTTGCGTCGGTCTACCTGGGCGGAGGCACGCCGTCAAAGATCGGTGCAGGCATTGGCAACATCACAAATCTGATTTCCACAATCGCCGAGGTGGGGCTGGAGAGGATGGGCGAGGTGACGGTGGAGGCCAACCCCGAGGATATTTCGGCGGCGGTTGTCAGGGGCTGGCGGGAGGCCGGAGTAAACAGGGTTTCGCTTGGCGTGCAGTCGTTTGATGATGACGTGCTGGCCTGGATGCACCGATCGCATGACGCGAAACGGGTCGCCTCAGCTGTCGCGATTCTGGACGGCGAAGGGATCCAGCGAGTGTCGATTGACCTCATTTTCGCGGTGCCGGAATCGCTGAACAGGGACTGGACGCGCGACCTGGAAATGGCCATTGCGATGGCTCCAGGGCACTTGTCGGTGTACGGTCTGACCATCGAACCGCACACGCCGGTGGGGCGCTGGACGGCACGTGGGCAGTCCACGGAGTCGCCGGACGAGAGGTATGAAGCGGAGTTTCTGGAGGCCGGCCGGAGGCTGGGCGCGGCGGGGTTCCTTCAATATGAGGTGTCCAACTACGCCCTTCCGGGCCAAGAGTCGGTGCACAACTCGGCCTATTGGCAGGGCGTGCCCTACCTCGGGTTGGGGCCATCGGCGCATGGATTCGACGGTGACCGGCGGCGATGGAACGCCCGGGACTACGCGCGCTGGATGTCGCTGGTGGAGGGGGGCACGGACCCCATGGAAGGGGACGAACTGCTCGGACCGGCTGAACGCGCGGCGGAACGGGTGTACCTCGGGCTCCGCACTTCCACGGGTCTGGTTGCCACCGATGACGAGTTCCAGCGGGCCGCCCGGTGGGTCAATGAAGGGTGGGCGCGGCGCGTGAACGACCGCCTGGTGCTGACGCCCGAGGGGTGGCTGCGCATGGACTCGTTAGCCACCAATTTGACGAATCGCTGAAGTCATTAGTAATATTGAAGTTATGACGCGTTCAGAGCTGTCGGATCGCGAGCGCAAGGTGCTCGAGGCGGTCATCAGGTCGTATGTCGAGACCGCTGAGCCCGCCGGGTCACGTGCGCTGACGCGGCGCTTCAGGTTGGGCGTGTCGCCGGCGACCATTCGCAACACGATGGCGGACCTCGAGGAAAAGGGGTTCCTGTCGCACCCGCACACCTCGGCAGGTCGCGTGCCCACCGACAAGGCGTACCGGACGTACGTCGATGCGCTGATGCATGTGCCGGAGCTTGCCGTCGCGGATCACGAGCGGTTGCTGGGCGACATCATGGCGGGGGGCGGGTCGGCCATTGAGGTGATTTTGCGCCGCACGGCGCAATCGCTTGGCGTGCTGACGCAGGAACTCGGCGTGGCCCTTGGGCCTCGGCTCGACGCCATTGTGCTGCAGCGCCTGGAACTGGTGCGCGTGTCGAGCGAGAAGCTGCTGCTGGTGCTCACGCTGCAGGGTGGCACGGTGCGCACCGTGTTCATTGAAGTGCGCGGCGAGATGGCCGACACGGTGCTGGCTGAAGTGCAGATGGTGCTCAACGAGCGGCTGGCCGGGATGTCGTTGTCGGACATCCGCCTGCAGTTGGGAATACGCCTGCGCGATGTGCAGACGACCGCCGAGGGTGGCGACCTGCTGAACATCTTTGTGCAGGAGGGAAGTGCGCTGTTCGACCTTCCCGCGTCGTCGGCTGAGGAGAGCGTGGTGCTCGGTCAGGCCTCGGTGCTGGCCGACAAGCCCGAGTTTGCGAGCGGCGACGCGATGCGCAAGCTGATTGCGCTCACCGACCGGGGCACACAGCTGGCCACGCTGCTGCGCCAGAGGGCCTCGACGGGCGGCATGTCGATTACGATTGGCGCCGAGCATGACAACGCGCTGCTGGGCGGCCTGACGGTGGTGACGGCGGAGTATCGCGCGGGGGCGTTGAGCGGCGTGATTGGCGTGATTGGGCCAACGCGCATGCCGTATGAGAAGGTGATTGCCGTGGTGCGGCACGCCTCGCAACTCGTGGCGGACGTGTTGGCGTGAGGGCACCCGTTGCCATCTTCGCCTTCAACCGGCCGCAGACACTGGCGCGCGTGTTTGCGGTGGTGCGCGCGGCGCGTCCTGAGCGCCTGCTGCTCGTGTGCGACGGGCCGCGCGCCGACCGGCCGGGCGAGGTGGAGCGGTGCGCCGAGGTGCGGCGGATGCTCGACGGTGTGGATTGGCCGTGCGCGGTGGAGCGCAATTATTCGGACACCAACATGGGGTGCCGGGCGCGGGTCGCGAGCGGCCTCGAGTGGGTGTTTGCGCAGTGCGAAGAGGCGATCATCCTCGAGGACGACACGCTGCCGGACGCGTCGTTCTTTGGGTACTGCGACGAACTGCTGGCGCGGTACCGCGATGATGCGCGTGTGCAGATGGTGTGCGGGTACAACCTGCTGGGGCGTGGCGAGCTGGGCGGATCGAGCTACTGGTTTTCGGCGCACCCCCGCATCTGGGGGTGGGCATCGTGGCGGCGCGCGTGGCGCGGGTACGACGTCACGATGCGCGACTGGCCGGCGATGAAGCAGACCGCGGCGTGGACGGCGCGGACGCCGGAGGAGCAGGCGGGATGGGACGCGTACCTGCAGGGCGTGAAGGATGGGCGGGTGGACACGTGGGACGCGCAGATGACGCTGCTGGCGTGGCGCACCGGCCGGCTGAGCATCATTCCCGCCACGAACCTCGTGCGCAACATCGGCTTTGGCGTTGATGCCACCAACACGTCGGCGCTGGCGAGTCCTGGGCCGCCCGTGGGGGCGATGGGGGCGCGGTTGACGCATCCGGCCGATGTGGTGCAGAGTGCGCGACTGGACGCCTTGTGGGTGCGGCGTGAGCTCGGGCCGCGCGTCACCGGTGCGCGCCGGGTGCTGCGCCGGGTCTTTCACTGGCTGAGAGGGCGATGAAAGAGATCTACGACCGGTACCTCGAACACAACTTTGCCACGCGCGAGCCGCACCCGCTCAAGCCGCACTGGTTTGCGTTCAACTATCGCGCGCTGCTGCCAGCCGATGTCGACACGCCGATGCTCGATGTGGGGCCGGGGCTGGGTGAGTGGCTCGACTGCGTGAAGGCGTGGGGTTATCGGCAGTGTGCCTCCATTGATCTGTCGCCGCAGGTCGTGGAGCACTGCACGGCGCGCGGCCACGCGGTGGAGCTGGTGCACGATGCGGTGTCGTGGCTGGCGGCGCACGAGGGCGCGTACGGCGTCATCACGCTGCTGGACGTGCTGGAGCACGTCCCGCGCGGCGAGACGGTGGCGCTGCTGGCCGCGCTGCGCGGCGCACTGGCGCCGGGGGGCGTGCTGATTGTGCAGGTGCCCAATGCGCAGAACCCGGACGGCCTGCTGTACCGGTACGGCGACTTTACGCACACGGCGGGCTTTACGGAGTTCAGCCTGGCCGAGGTGTTTCGTGCGGCCGGGTTTTCGCGCTGGCGGTTTGCGGGGTTCGAGTTTCTGCCGTGGCGTGGCAAGCGGGCCACGCTGCATCGCGCGCTGCGCAGCCTGTACTACCGGCTGGTGCGGTTCCGTCGCGCGGTGGATGTCAACCTGAATCCCGACATCCTGCATCCGGTGTTGTACGCCGTCGTGGATCGCTGATGCGTCAGGCGGTTCCGTTGCCGATGGAGCGCTGGCCGGCGCCGCGTCTGGTGGCGACGCTGCGGCATTACGGTCGGCGGGCGTGGCGCTGGTGGCGCGTGATCGCCGAGTCGCGCGCGGGGCTGGCGCGGCCGGCGCCGGGGCGACGGCGGGTGCTGGTGGTACGACTGGACGCCATTGGCGATTTTGTGTTGTGGAGCGGTGCGGCGCGCGTGCTACGCGACTGGCTGGGCCCCGACACGCATGTGACGTTGGCGGCCAACGCGTCGTGGGCCGACCTGGCTCGCGATGCCGACATCGCCGACGAAGTGTGGCCGGTGCGGCGCGACAGTCTCGAGTGGGACGGTGCGTACCGGTCCCAGGTACGGGCGCGCGTGGCGGGCGGGCGCTTTGCGATGGCCATCAACCCGCGCTTCACGCGCGAGATGATTTTTGGCGACAGCATCATGCGATGGTCGCGGGCGCCGGAGCGGATTGGCTGGCGCGGCGAGGGGCACCTGCTGCCTGTGCGCGAGCGGAGGTGGGCCGACGGGTGGTACACGCGGCTCGTGGAGTCGTCGGCCGAGACGCTGCACGAGACGGAGCGCAACGCGGAGTTTCTGCACGCGCTCGGGGTGCCGATGGACGGCGTGCCGAGGCCATCGCTGGTGGTGTATTACCGGCCGTTGGAGGGACTGGACGGACTGCGCACGGGTTATTTTGTGGTCTTCCCCGGCGCGTCGCTGGCAGAGAAGCGTTGGGCGCCGACCAACTTCGCGGCGGTGGCGCGGCACATCCAGCAGCAGACGGGGTGGACGCCGGTGCTGCTGGGCGAACGGGCCGACGCGCCGATGACGGCGGCGGTTGCGGCGGAGGTGCCGGGAGCGATTGATCTGGCAGGACGGACGTCGGTGGCGGTGCTGGCGTCGGCGATCCAGCGGGCCCGGCTGGTGGTGAGCAACGACACCTCGGCGGTGCATCTGGCGGCGGCGACGGGTGTGCCGGCGGTGTGCGTGGTGGGTGGCTGGCAATGGAAGCGGTTCGTGCCGTACCCGGCGTCGCTGGGCGAGGTGGCGGAGCGCGTGGACGTTGTCTCGATGGAGAGTGACATGGCGTGTTTCAATTGCAACTGGCACTGCGTGCAGCCGCGCGTAGCCGGTGAAACGATTCCCTGCGTGAGCCGGGTGCCGCGCGCGCGCGTGGTGGAGGCGGTGGATCGTGTCCTTTCGCGACTGACGGTGGCCGAACTGCATGGCTGATTTCTATCAGGTGCTGGGCGTTGCGCGCGACGCGGGCGACGACGACATCAAGCAGTCGTATCGCAAGCTGGCCATGAAATTCCATCCCGACAAGAACGGCGGCTCCAAGGAAGCGGAGGAGCAGTTCAAGGCGGTGACGGAGGCGTACGACGTGCTCAAGGACCCGCAGAAGCGGGCGGCGTACGATCGGTACGGCGAGGCGGGCCTGCGGGGCATGGGCGGCGGTGGCGGCGGATTTCACCACGTGGATCTGTCGGAAGCGCTCAACATCTTCATGCGCGACTTCGGGTTCGGCGACTTCTTCGGCGGCGGCGGGCAGCGGCCGCAGACGGGGCCGAGCGCGGGCGCGGACGTGAAGTTCGAGCTGAAGCTTTCGCTGGCGGAAGTTGCGACGGGTGTGGATCGCGTGGTGAAGCTGAAGCTGCTCGATCCGTGCATCACCTGCGGCGGGGCGGGGGCCGAGGCGGGGACGCGACCGACGCGGTGCGTGACGTGTGCGGGGCAGGGCGAAGTGCGGCGCGCGCAGCGGTCGTTCTTTGGCAACTTCGTGAGCGTGGCGCCGTGCCCCACGTGCGGCGGCGAGGGGACGATGATTGAGCGTCCCTGCAAGTCGTGTCGCGGCGAGGGGCGGCAGCGCGGGGAGCACGAGATTCCGTTGAAGGTGCCGCCGGGCGTGTCGAGCGGGCAGTACATGCACCTGCGCGGCGTGGGCAACAGCGGCGTGCGCGGCGGGCCGCGCGGCGATGTGCTGGTGCTGTTCGAGGTGCAGGACGACGAGCGCTTTGAACGGGACGGCGAGCATCTGTTCACCGAAGTGCTGGTGACGTATCCGCAGCTGGTGTTGGGGGCCGACCTCGAGGTGCCGGGCGTGCTGGGCGCGCTGCCGCTTCGCGTGCCTCCGGGGACGCAGAGCGGGCAGGTGTTTCTGCTGCGCGGGCGCGGCCTGCCGCGGGTGAACGCGAGCGGCGCGGGCGACCTGCAGGTGCGGGTGCAGGTGTGGACGCCCAAGGCGATTGGCGCCGAGGAGGAGCAGCTGATTCTGCGACTGCAGCAAGTGCAGGATCAGCCGCCGACGGGGCGGGAGAAGGGATTCTGGGCGAAGATGAAGGACGTGCTTGGCGCGTAGGGCGTGATTCCATATCCTCACTCGGTGGTGACGCCATGCCTTTGACCCGCCTGTCCTGTACTCCCTCCGTCGACGCCCTGCGCAACGCGGTGTCTGCTGCGCTTTTTGGCGCGGGGGCGCAGGGGTTGCAGGAGGACGGCGCGGCGCTGGTGACGGTGCTGGGGCCGGCCGACGATGCGCGCCTGCTCGAGGCGCTGATTGCCGCCGTGCGCACGGTGGATCCGGCGGCGCTGGCCGAGGTGAGCGAGTTGCCCGACGTGGACTGGTCGCTGGCGTGGCGTGAGCGCATTGGCGCGCACGAACTGGGGGCGATGGCCATCGTGCCGCCATGGTTGGCCGAGGGGCGCGACCCGCGGCGCACGGTGGTGATCGAACCGCAGATGGCCTTTGGCACCGGCGAGCACGAGACGACGCGCTGCGTGGTGCGGCTGATGGCCGATGAGATCTGCGCCGGCGATCTTGTGGCAGATCTGGGCGCCGGCTCCGCTGTGCTGGCAATTGCAGCGGCCAAGCTGGGCGCCGGGCGCGTGGCAGCCATCGAGATGGACGCCGACGCGATTCCCAACGCCGAGCAGAATGTGGCGGCCAATGGTGTGGGCGACTGCGTGACGGTGCTCGAGGGTGACGCGGCGTTGCTGTTGCCGCTGGTGGCGCCGGTGCGCGTGGTGCTGGCGAACATCCTGTCGTCGGTGATCACGGGAATGCTCCCGGTCATCGGCGCGGCGGTGCCCGCGGAGGGCGTGGCGATACTCAGCGGCATCCTGGTGGTGGAGCGTGCCGCGATGCTCGACGCAATTGCCGCGACGGGGCAATGGACCGTGCGCCGCGAGACCAGCGAGGGCGAGTGGTGGGCGGTGGTGATCGAGCGCACGGGGTGACGGTGTGCTTTGCCGAACGGAGGTTGTCGCGGCAGATTTGATGAGGTCGCGTACGATCTGCTGTCTGCCATCTGCTGTCTGCCACCTGCTGTCTGCCTTCTGCCATCCCTCCCGTGTCCCTCCCCACTTTCATTACCACCGACCCGCTGTCGGCCGAGTCTTCGATTGCACTCGGCGAAGACGCCGCGCACCACATGCGGGTGCTACGGCTCGAGGCGGGCGCGCTTGTTGGCCTGGCGGACGGGCAGGGTTCGCGTGGCACCGGCACCGTGCTGCGTGTGGCCAAGCGCAACGCGACGGTGCATGTGGACGCCTGTGCGTTTTCCGAACCGCTGCCGCCCGTGCATCTCATTGTGCCGATTGCCGACCGCGAGCGAATGCTCTGGCTTGGCGAGAAGGCCACGGAACTGGGCGCGTCGAGCTGGCGGCCGGTGCTGTTCAAGCGATCGCGCAGCGTGACGCCACGTGGCGAGGGGCCGACGTTCCAGCAGAAGCTGCGGGCGCGCATGGCGTCGGCGCTGGAGCAGTCGGGCGGGGCGTGGCTGCCGATGCCGTTTCCCGATGCCACCGTGGAGACGTGCATTGCGGCCGCGCCGGATGGGATTCGCGTGGTGCTTGAGCGCGGCGGCGTGCCCATGGTGTCGGTACTCGCCGGCGACGTCGCGGTACCGGTGACCATCGTGCTTGGCCCGGAGGGTGGACTGGAGACGTTGGAGCTCGACGCGTTTGTTGCGGCGGGATTCCAGACGGCCACGCTGGGCGCCTCGTTGCTGCGTTTCGAGACGGCAGGCGTGGCGGCGCTGGCGGTGGCGCGAGCCGTCAGGGGGTAGGGTGCCCGTTAATGCCTGGGCACGTCGTACGCACATCCAGAGGTTCAACCCATGTCCTGCCTCTTCTGCAAGATCATCCGTCGCGAAATTCCGGCGACCCTTGTCGCCGAGGATGCGCATTGCCTCGCGTTTCGCGACATCAATCCGCAGGCGCCGACGCACGTGCTGGTAATTCCCAAGGAGCACGTGGCGTCGTTGAATCAGGTGACGGACCCGCTGTTGGTGGGCCGGGTGCTGCTGTTTGCGCGTGACGTGGCGGCGGCGGAGGGCGTGGCGGAGGGCGGGTACCGCGTGGTGATGAACACCAACGCCGACGCCGGGCAGACGGTGTTTCACCTGCATGCGCACGTGCTGGGTGGGCGGGTGACGGGCTGGCCGCCGGGGTGATGCGTTGCCGTTGTGTGTCGATGACACGACGCTGTCCATTGCATGAGACAGGCCGCGCGTGACGGCGGCACAAGCGACACGCCGTGTCACCTGATGGGGACGTTATGCTGTGTGCGGCAGCGCGTGTGACGGCGTGGCGCGTGGCATCGGGGTTGCTCTGTTGAGGGGGTGCGGTCAGACGACCGTCCTCACATCAACGGGGGACCCATGTTACCTCGCTTGTCCAGACGCACCCTCGTGCGCGTCGCGCTGCGCGCCGTGCTGCGCGTCGTGCTGCGCGCCGTGCCGCTCGGCCTCGTCGTGGCGACGCTTGCCGCGTGCTACGATGATCCATTCTCGCCGTACTGGGACCGCGGCACCTACTACCTGAGTTACGCCAACGACCGGCCCGTGCCGACGATCGTGAGCGGCGGCACGCTGCCAGGGAGTGCGCGCCTGGAGGTGACGCGCGGCACGCTCACCTTGCGGCGCGACCACTCGTACCAGCTGCTCGTCGACGTCCGCCAGTGGACGACGGGCGGGCAGTTCTACGAGGCGACCAAGGCGTACGCGGGCACGTACGAGAACGACGGGAGCACGCTGTACCTCAACTACTTTGGCCCGCGCGACTACTACTCGAGCGTGATGGTGGCGAACTGGCGCAACGGTCGCGTGGAGATTGTGGTGCCGGATGTGGATGCGGGACAGGATGTGCTGTGCGTGTTTGATTGAGGCGGGGCAGGGGCGCGGTGGGGGCACGGGCACCGGCACGGGCACGAGCACGGGCACGAGCACGAGCACGAGCACGGGCACGAGCACGAGCACGGTGCTGTGCGTCCGACTTACTTCACCGGTGCGCCAAGCGCCAACGCCACGATCCGCCGTCCGATCTCCTGATACGCGCCGTCCATGTGATGCCCGCCGAGCATCTTGATGACGACGGCGGGCGGCGCGAGTTCGGGGCACAGGGTGTCGGGTTCGTCCGCGCCGTAGAAGCAGGCGATGGTGATGCCGCCGAGCTTGCGCAGTTCGGGCATCACCGGAACGTCATCGGCGGACGGCGCGCTGCTGAGCAGGTCGCGCATGCGGAAATGGAAGCCGGCGCCGTGTTCGGCACCGATGAGCACCACGGCCTTTACCGTGCCGCGAAGCGCCGGCGGCAGGCGGTTGACCGCAAACGGCGCGATGCCTGCGCCGCGCGAGTACCCGATGACGACGACGCTGTCGCGACGCCAGAGCGCGCGATACGCCGTGATGATGCGTCCAAGGTCAGCCGCCGCCTGGTCCGGGGTCTTTCCCGACCAGAGGTAGGTGCGCTGGTTGAAGCCGACGACGGGGATTCCCTTGGCGGCCAGCTCCGCGCTCACGCGCTCGTCGAGTGTCACCCATCCGCCATCGCCCGTCAGGAAGATGGCAAAGACGCGTCCGGCGCCGGCGGACTTGACCTCGTTGAGCGGAAGGTCGGAGACAAACGCGCTTTGGGCGCGCGCCGTCGACGCGCCAGCGACGGCAAGGAGCGTGGCGAGCAGCGCACGCGCGGTATGGGGCACAAGGGACTGCACGACGTGGCGCACGGAGCGACGCATGCAGCGACGCATGCAGCGACGCATGGAGCGACGCATGGAGCGACGCATGGTCACTTGCTGACGATGCCGGTGACCCCGCCAGAAATCAGCGAGGCCACGTTGGTGATGGTGCGCGGCAGGAGCAACCCGCCCGGCGATGCGAGGTACCGCGGCTCCCAGACAGGGTTGAACTTCTCCTTGTACTCCCGCAGGCCCTGGAAGTTGTAGAAGTTCTCGCCGAACCGGTACACGAGTGCGCCGACGCGATTCCACAGCGGCGCGAGCGCGCGGTTCTCGAGTCCAGCGAGCGGCGCCATGCCGAGGTTGAAGTGCGAGAAGCCCTCGGCGTTGCCATACAGCATCAACTGGATGAACAGGTACTCCATCACGTTGTCGGGCGCCTGCGCCGAGTAGCGCATGAGATCGACCGTCAGCTCGTCGCCGGGCTGGCCGCGCCAGAGATTGGCGAAAGCCACCACGCGGCCCTCGCGGCGCACCACGGCCACTGGGCAGCGGCGCAGGTACGAGTCGTCGAAGAACCCAAGCGAGAACCCTTTTTCGCGCACCTTCTTGCTCGTGAGCCAATCGTCGGAGACGGCGCGCAGCTCGGGGAGCAGCGGCTCCACGTGGTCCGCCGGGACGATCTCGAAACCGCCCCCGTCTTTCTCCACCTGGTTGACGACGCGGCGCATGCCCTTGCGCGCGCCGCCCTGCAGGGAGAAATCACCCAGCGGCACGCGCGCCTCCTCGCCGAGCTTCAGCAGGGAGAGCCCGAGGTCGAGATAGAGGGGCAGGTTGTGCATCCGCACTTGATAGAACACGGTGGCCGAGCCGTGGCGGTCGGCGAGTTCGCGGAACTGCCAGCTGAGTTCCTGGCGCTCGCGCGGCGCGCCCACGGGGTCGCCCATGGCAATGAACGACCGGCCTGCCACCCCGTACATGACGAAGGCGTTGCCGGAGTCGCTGAACAGGATGGACTTGTCGCCCAGCAGCGCGAGGTTGGCGTGCACGTCGCGCGACGCGTGGACGATGGCGTCGACGCGATCGAGCGACTGGTCGCTGGGCACGTTGGCGGGCGCGGGCGCGGGTCGCAGGAGGCGTTGCAGGGCGACCACGAGCAGCAGCACGCCGACGCCAACGGATGCGCGCAGGAATCGCGGGGCGTCGCCGCGCAGGGCGAACTGCCACCACAGGTTGTCGGAGTAGTCGACGTGCTTGAACGCGAAGAACCCCAGCCAGAACGTGGAGCCGACGGCGAGGAGGATGGCGACCGCCCAGCCGGGTGAGTAGACGTCGCTCATCATCGAGGCGCGACGATAGAAGTGCCGGCGCGCGGGAATGAGCGCGGTGAGCACGAGTCCGAGGAAGGTGGCTTCCTCGAAGTCGGCACCCTTGAGCAGCGACGCCGCGATGCCGACGACGAGCACGCAGCTGGTCAGCCACCAGGCCGCGTCGAGACGGCGGCGCAGGCCCCATGCGAGCAGCAGCAGCGCGGCGCCCGCGAGACTGCCGACGAAATGCGAGAACTCGATGACCGCCAGCGGAAGGACGGCGTCGAGCAGGTGCAGGCGCGAGCGCACGCCAGGCGTGGCACCGGACACGAGGAGGATGGTGCCGGACGCGAAGGTGGTGAGCGCCAACATGGACGGCACCACGCCGGGCACCCAGCGGCCGGCCACCTGGGCGGCGCGCGCAATGCCGTGCCGGGCGCGTGCCACTTCGTGCGCCGCGAGCAGCACGAGCGCCGTGCTGAGCGGTACCAGGTAGTAGACGACGCGATACGCGAGCAGCGCGCCCACGAGGCCCGCGGCGGGGATTTCGTCCTTGAGCAGGAGGACGATGACCGATTCGAAGATGCCGACGCCACCCGGCACGTGGCTGATGAGGCCGGCCACCTGCGCGAGGATGAATGCACTGAGGAAGGCGCCAAACGGCACGTGGTGCTCGGCGGGCAGCACGGCATAGAGCACCGCGCCTGCCGCTACCCAGTCAAACGATGAGGCGATGACCTGCGCGACGGCCAGCGTGGGGCGGGGCAGCGAGAACTCCCATCCAAGGGCGCGCAGCGGCGCCTTGCGCACGACACTGGCCACGAGGTAGGCGAGGACGAGCGCGAGCAGCAGCGCGCCGATGGTGGCCATCGACGCCACGGGGAGGCCGAGCACGTCGGGTGTGGCGCGCGGCTCGATGAGAAAGACCGCACCGCCGATCGTGAGCACGCCGAGCCAGAACGTGACGGCGTTGAAGCCGACGGCGAGCGCGATGTCGGCGCTCGACAGCCCCCACGCGGAATAGAAGCGGTAGCGCAGCGACCCGCCGAGCAGCATGGGGAAGCCGAGCGACTGCGACAGCGCGTACGCCACAAAGCCGACGAAGGCGACCTTGCGTGCCGGCAGCGTGCGCTGCACGTAACGGAGCGAGAGCCAGTCGTAGCTGACGAGCGCGGCGTAGCCGAGCGCGGTGAGTGCGAGGCCAAGGAGCAACTGCGACCGCGGCACGGCGGCGACCGCCAACCGGATGTCGCGGTAGTGCAGGGTGGCGAGTTCGTGGTGCAGCGACCAGAGGGCGACGCAGAAGACGAGCGCGCCGGCGAGGACGCCGAAGGCGATGCGGAACCGAGCGGTGTTCATTGGTGGCTTGTGAACGTGCTCAGTGGATGGGTGATAAAAGGCTCAGGAATGAAAGTGGACTGCTGCACAGTGCCTGCATCGACTGCTGCCCGCGGCGCTGCGCGCACGAGCTGTGGTGCCATCTGCCATCTGCCATCTGCCATCTGCCATCTGTCATCTGCCATCTGCCATCTGCCATCTGCCATCTGCCATCTGTCATCTGCCACGCACCGTCTACTTTCTGCTAGCTCCCACCGTCGCCTTTCGTTCCAGGCTTCCCCACCCAACGACGCGCCCGCGCACGGCGGCCACGAAGGAGCGCAGCACCACCCAGTACATCACCTGCCGGTAGGCGAAGCGCTGCAGCACGATGAGCCACGTGAGCGAAAACTCCTCATCGGGTTCCATCTTGAACGCGACGAGCGCGCCCAGCCAATCGGTGATGAGGAAGACGGCGTAGAACACCATGATCTGGTACAGGTCGACCATGGCGTACGATTCGCCGAATGACACCCATGTCATCCATACGGAAATCAGTCCGTACACAAAGAGCAGGTCGGCCAGCGGCGACAGCGCCGTCAGGATGAGCTGGAACAACCACGTGTTGGGAAGCGCCACCATGCCCAGCGTGCCGAAGCGCGGGTTGAGCAGGGCGTCGCGATGCTTCCATGCACACTGCAAGGTGCCGAACGACCAGCGGAAGCGCTGCCGGGCAAGACCGCGCAACGTGTCGGGTGCCTCGGTCCATGCCACGGCGCGCTCGGCGTATGCCACCGACCAGCCCGCCTTGTGCACCGCGATGGTGAGGTCCTGATCCTCGGCCAGCGTGTCGCCCTTGAAGCCACCGACGTCGAGCACCATCTGCTTGCGCCACGCGCCCACGGCCCCCGGGATCACCGTGATGCAGTCGAGCAGGGCAAAGGCGCGCCGGTCGAGGTTCTGGCTCGTGACATACTCGAGCGCCTGCCAGCGCGTGACGAGATTGAGCCGATTGCCCACCTTGGCGTTGCCGGCCACCGCGCCCACCGTGGGGTTGGCCAGCGGGGCCACCAGCTCGGACACGGTCTGCACCTCGAACTGCGTGTCGGCGTCGAGGCAGACGACGATGTCGGCCGATGCGCGCGCAATGCCGAACGTGAGCGCGCTCGCCTTGCCGCCGTTGGGCTTGCTGTACACCGCCACGCGCGGGTGGCCGGCAAAGGCGGCGCTGGCCACGGCAAAGGTGTCGTCGGGCGAGCCGTCGTCCACCACCACCACGTCGAGGACGCCGGCGTATTCCTGCTCGAGCAGTGACGTGACCGTGCGGACAATCACCTTGCCTTCATTGAACGCCGGCACCACCACGGTGACCGGCGGGGCAAAGCCGTCGTGGGGCACGGGCATGCGCCGCAACCGCTGGATGAAGGCGAGCGCGAGAATGAAGACGAGGCGTCCGACACCGAGCACCACGGCAATGAAGAAGAGCCAGTAGAGCCCCCAGTCGATGGCGCCAATGAGGCCGAACGCGATGAGGTCGATGCCGCGCTCCACCATCGAGCGGCGCGGGAGCGGCGGCATGGCCTGGTCGCGCGTGACGCCGGCAAGCGCCGAGGCCAGCACGATGGTGTCGCCGCGCGCCTTGAGCGAGTCGATGATGGGGCCGATGGCGGCCACGGTCGCGGTGCGGTCGCCGCCCCCATCATGCAGCAGGACAATGTTGTTGCCGTCGCGGCGCTTGCGCAGGGTCTCGGCGATGATCATCGCCGGATCGCGCAGGCGCCAGTCTTCGGAGTCGATGTGCACGCCCACCGTGACATAGCCGAGCTTGGTGGCCATCTCCACGGGCTCGAGTTCGTCGGCGGTGGAAGGTTCGGCGTCGCCGAAGTACGGTGGACGGAAGAGCACGGTGCGGCGGCCGAGGATCGTCTCGATGAGGCGCTCGGTGGCGACGAGTTCCAGGCGCCCCACCCATGGCGCGGTGAGCGAGAGGTTGCGGTGCGTGTAGGTGTGGTTGCCGATCTCGTGTCCTTCGCGGTAGATGCGCCGCACGAGGCCGGGGCGATCGTCGGCGTCCTTGCCGACAATGAAGAACGTCGCCTGCACGCCGCGACTCTTGAGCGTGTCGAGGATGTCGGCCGTCCAGCGCCCGTCGGGGCCGTCATCAAAGGTCAGCGCCACCTTGCCCTCGGCGTCGCCGAAGCGCTGGATGACCCACGGCGACGGCAGCGTGGTGAGCGACTCGGCGACAATGACCCCGCGGCGCTTGTCCATGCGCACCGTGCGCGTGCCACCGGTGGGCGCGACCTCGAGGCGCAGCAGTTCGCCGCTGCCGTCGAACTCCACCTGATAGCCCGGCGGAATCCACTCGATCTCTCTTGGCGACGGCGGTGTCGGGTCGCGGTCGAGCAGGGCCCAGAGTGCGGGATCCTCGGCGCCCAGGCGCCAGAGGGCGGCGCCGGCGACCTTGAGCCGCGCGACGGTGCCGAGGTGGTTCCATCCGGTGGCCGCGTCGAGGAACCAGGCCACGTGGCTCGTGCTGTCGGGATCGCTCCACGACGCGTACGGATTGAGCGACACCGAGTCGAAGCGGACCACGGCGCCGCGGGCGCGCACCGCACTGATCATTTCCTGAAACGTCATCGCGTGGCCGTTCAGGCGCCCGCCGGCATCGTTCCAGTCGTAGCCGAAGGCGCCGAGGGCGAGGATCGCCTTGGACGGGCCCACCGCCTTGCTGAGGGTCGCGGCGCGCTCGTCGTACCAGGCCTGACTTGCCACCGGGCCCGGGTCGCCGCGGCCGTAGTGCTCGTCGTAGAGCATCAGGAAGACGTAATCGCACTGCGCGGCGACGTCGCGCGCGGTGGCCGCGTCGACCGATGCCGCCAGCGTGGCGGCCACGAGCCGGTTGACGGGCGCGAAGGCGGCGTGCAAGTCGTGGAGAAAGAGAATCCACTGCGGGTGCAGGTCGTCCGGGACTTCTTCGAAGTCAATGGTGATGCCCGCGAGTCCGTAGTGCTCGGCGGCCGACACGAGCTGGCGGATGGCCTTGCGGCGCGCCTCGGGGCGCTCGAGCAAGCGGCGCAGGTCGGCGGTGGCAAAGAGCCCGGAGCGCGAGTCGAAGTTGCTGACCATCGCCAGGATGCGCGGGCGCGTGGCGGCCTTGAGCGTGGCATTGACGAGCAGGACGCGCGGGTCGACGTCGAAGCGCAGGGAGTCGCCGTCGGTGCCCACGAAGACCCATTCGCTCACCACCCAGTCGAGCTTGTCGGCGTTGGCACGATACGCCGAGAACGAGTTGTCGTCCCACTTGACGTTGAAGCCGACGACGAGACGCGGGCGCACCGGATTGAGCGCGATGGCAGGCGCGTCGGCGCGCCGCGCTTCCTTTTTGGTGTTGGCCACGATCTTCAGCGAATCGGGCCGTTCGCCGCGCGGCGCCGGCTGCAAGGCAAGCGCGGCGGCGAGGCGGCGCCGCGCGCTCAGCCGTTCGCGCTCGGAGCGCGAGGTGGTGAGGCCAGCGCGCCTGGTGACGCCGACATCCCGCCGCGCTTCCTGCAGTGCGGGCAGGAGCGGCGGGATGATGATGCTGATCACCAGGCCGAGCGCGACGAGCGATGACAGCACGCCGACGACAATGGCAATACCACGCACGCGTCGCCAGCGGTTGCCGGAGGGATCGATGAAGACGTGGGGATCTTGGTCGGGCGACATTTCCTGAAAGGTACTGACTTGGGTGTGAGTTCGGGGTGCGGGGGTTTGGAACAGGGGGCACGAGTGGAGGAGTGGGGCGGGGCCTTGGGGTGTGCCCCGGGGCGCGCCTGATGGGCGGCCGCTCCTTGCGCGCACGGACCCCCGGACCCTTGCCTCCACCCCTCCGTCGGCCTAACTTGAAAGGCTATCACAATCCAGAGCTCCAGCCGGCGCGCAATCGCCATGAAGGGGGGAGATCGTAATTGTCGGAAGTCATCATCCATGACGATGAAAACTTTGAGCGCGCACTCAAGCGCTTCAAGAAGAAGTGCGAAAAGGCCGGAATCCTCTCGGACCTGCGCAAGCATCGTCACTATGAAAAGCCGAGCGAACGCCGCAAGCGCAAGATGAATGCGGCGATGCGCAAGAATCGTCGCACGCGCTCAGGCTAGTGCCAGCAATTCACGACGCCCCGCGCGGCGTGTCGGGCAACAGCACGTACCACCGCGTGGTTCGCATGGAGCATTGCAGGCCGGAGTGACACCCCCCATCGCTGTAACCGAACAAACCCGAACGAGCGATTCCGATCGCCCGGTCGGGTTTTTTCGTCCGCACGCGCTGACGGTCCTCGAATTCCCGCGCGTGCTCGAGGTCGTGGCGGGTCACGCCCGCTCGTCGTTGGGGGCAGCGCGGGTGATGGCGCTCATGCCGTCCATGGACCTCGACGCACTGCGCGCCGAGCACGCGCGCGTTGAGGCGATGCGCTCGCTCGTCGGCGGCGAGGGCGGCTGGCCGTCGGAGCCGATTCCCGATCTGACCGCAGCGCTGGAGCGTCTGCGCATCGCGGGCACGGTGCTCGACGGACTCTCGCTGCGCGAGGCGGGACTGCTGCTGGGGTCGGCGCGGCGCACGCGCGACGCGCTCTACGCCGACCGCGTGAGCGCGGTGACGCTCGCCCTGCTGGTGCAGTACGCCGACGTGATGGCGCGCGACGCGGAGTTGGAGCGGCGGTTGGAGAAGGCGTTGGATGACGACGGCACGATGCGTGACGACGCCTCGCCCGCGCTGCGCCGCCTGCGCCGCGAGATGGCGGGCGCCGAGGGCGAGCTGGTGCGCCTGCTCGAGCGGCTCATGGCAAAGCTCGAGCCGCATCATCAGGTGTCGGACGGGTCGGTGACGGTGCGCAACGGGCGGTACGTGATTCCGATTCGCCGGGAAGGGGCGCGGAGCGCGGGCGGCATCGTGCACGACACGAGCGCGACGGGCGCCACGCTGTTCATCGAGCCGCCGGCGGCCGTCGAGGCGGGGAACCGCATTCGCGAGCTTGCCATCGAGGAGCAGCGCGAGATCGAGCGCATCCTGCGCGAACTGACCGACGCGCTGCGCCCGCATCACCCGGCGCTGGACGCATCGCTTGAGGCGCTGGTGGCGCTCGATTCGCTGGCGGCGCGAGCGCGGTATGCGGTGGCCGCGCGCTGCACGCCGGCGCCGCTGGGGCCCTCGTCACACGGATTTGCCATCTGCAACGGGCGGCATCCGCTGCTGCTTGCCCGCGGCGCCGAGGTGGTGCCGTTTGACCTGGAGATGCACGACGGCGAGCGCACCCTGCTGGTCTCGGGGCCGAACACGGGCGGCAAGACGGTGCTGCTCAAGGCGCTCGCCCTGCTGTCACTCATGGCGCAGAGCGGCATCCCCGCGCCGGTGGGCCCTGAAAGCCGACTGGCCGCGTTCGATGGCGTCTTTGCCGACATCGGCGATGAGCAGAGCATCGAGGCGTCGCTGTCGACGTTCAGCGCGCACCTGAAGAACCTCACCGAAATCGTCCGCGACGCCACGCCCGACTCGCTGGTGCTCGTCGACGAACTCGGCTCGGGCACCGATCCGCTCGAAGGGGCGGCGCTGGGCGGGGCGATTCTCGAGTCGCTCACGGCGCGCGGCACGCTGACCATTGCGACGACGCACCTGGGGGCGCTCAAGGAACTGGCGCAGGAAGTCTCTGGCGTGGTCAACGCGTCGCTGCAGTTTGACGCCGTGGCGCTGGCGCCGACGTACCGGCTCATCAAGGGCGTGCCCGGCCGGTCGTACGGGCTGAGCATAGCGCGGCGGCTCGACATGCCGGATGCGGTGATTGCGCGCGCTGAGGAGCGCGTGCCGCAGGTGGAGCGCGATGTGCAGCGGTTGGTGGAGGTGTTGGAGGTGCGCGAGCGGGAGAGCGCGGCGCTGCTGGCGCAGCTGCGGGGCGACGAGGCGGACGTCCACGAGCGCGGCCGTCGGCTGGCGGAGCGTGAAGCGGAGCTCGGGCGCAAGGAGCGCGAGTTGGAGCGGGCGCAGCGGCGCGATGCGCGGCGCTATCTCCTGGACGCGCGCGCCGACCTGGAGCAGATGATCGCGGCGCTGCGCGAGGCGGGGGCGGCTGGCGTGGACGCGGCGGCTGCTGCGGCGCGGCGCGCGCTGGAACAGCGCGCCGGCCTTGAGCGCGAGGCGCTGGAGGCGCTCGAGTCACGCGAGCGCGCCGAGGCGCAGGCCGACGCCGAGCGCCGCGCACGCGATGGCCGCGCGGCGGGCGAGCGCGATGCGCGCGATGCGCGCGACGCACGCGCGTCGGTGCAGGAGGGCGACGCGGTGGCGGTGTCGACGCTCGGCGGCAAGGCAGGGCGCGTGCTCGAACTGCGCGGGCACGATGCGGTGGTGGTGGTGGGCGCGCTCAAGCTCACCGTGCCGACCAACACGCTCACGCGCCTCGCCGCACGCCACCTGCGCGAGCGGGAGACGGCGGTGGCGTACATTGGCGACATTCCCGAGGCCGAGGCCAAGCACGAGGTGGATGTGCGCGGCATGCGGATTGGCGAGGTGGAGGACGCGGTGTTGCAGGCCATCGACAGCGCCCTGCGGGCCGACCTCGCCGAGTTGCGCATCATCCACGGCAAGGGCACGGGCGCGCTGCGCGAGAAGGTGGGGCAGATGGTGAAGGGCGACCCGCGCGTGAAGGCGTGGCGGCTGGGGTCGTGGAACGAAGGCGGCGCGGGCGTCACCCTGGTGCAACTCTCGTGATTCCCGACGAAGACGTCGAGCGCGTGCGCGACGCGGCCGACATCGTGGCCATCATCAGCGAACACGTGCGCCTCAAGCGCGTGGGCTCCGTGTTCCGCGGGCCATGCCCGTTCCATCAGGGGACCAACAGCAACTTCTCGGTGATGCCCAAGGGCGGGTACACCTGCTTCGTGTGTGGCGAGAAAGGCAACGTCTTCACGTTCGTGCAGAAGCGGCTGGGCCTCACGTTCGTGGAAGCGGTGAAGTACGTGGGCGAGAAGGCCGGCATTGAGGTGCGCGAGATCAGCAGGCAGCGCGAAGGGCCCGACCCGCGCGAGCCATTGTGGGAGATCAACGGCACGGCGGCGGAGTGGTTTCGCGAGATGCTGTGGACCGACGAGCGCGGGGCAGCGGCGCGCGCGTACCTGGCGTCGCGCGCGATCACGCGCGAGGTGGCCGAGCAGTGGGAGGTGGGGTTTGCGCCGCGCGAGCTGGGGCTGCTGCGCGCGTACCTGCACGGCCTGGGTTGGGAGGACGATCGTCTGCTGGCGGCGGGCCTGCTGGTGAAGCGTGAGGAAGAGGAGGAGCCGCGTCCGCGTTTCCGCGACCGACTCATCTTCCCCATCCTCGACGCGGCGTCGCACCACGTGGGATTCGGCGGCCGGTTGATGGGCCCCGGCGAGCCGAAGTACCTCAACAGCGGCGAATCCGACCACTTTCACAAGGGGCAGACGCTGTACGGCCTGCACGCGGCGAAAGGCGCGATCCGTCGCGAGGAGCGCGCCATTCTGGTCGAGGGGTACTTCGACGTGGTGCGTGTCGCCGCGGCCGGCATCGGCGCCGTGGTGGCGCCGCTGGGGACGTCGCTCACCGAGGGCCAAGGCGAGTTGCTGCGGCGCAACGCCAAGACGGTGTTCATCGCGTACGACAGCGACGGGCCGGGCCAGAAGGCGACGTTCCGCGCGGCCGATGTCCTGCTGGCGCAGGGCGTGGCGGTGCGCGTGGTGACGATGCCCGACGGCGACGACCCCGACACATTCGTGCGGGCGCATGGCGGCGAGGCGTTTGAGAAGCTGATCGCGGGCGCGCTCGATGTCTTTGACCGCAAGGTGCAACTGCTGGAACGCGGCGGCTGGTTTGCCGATCTGCAACGCAAGCGGCGCGCGCTGGACGCGTTGCTGCCCACCATCCGTGCGGCGCAGGATCCGCTGACGCGCGAGATGTACCTGGCGCGGGCGGCCGAGGCGGCGGGCGTGGACCGCGGCGTGCTGGCGCGCGAGCTGGACGCGGGGGCATCGCGGAGGTCGCGCGTGTCCGCGCAGTCCTCGCGCCCCGCCGTGCGGCGCGCGCGCAGCGACGAGGGCGAGGCGATGCCGGCGTCCGCGCCGGTGGGACCGTACAAGAGCACGGTGGAGGCGGCGTCGTCGGAGCGCGACCTGGTGCGCGTGATGCTGCTGCACCGCTCGCTCGCTGACGCCGTGATTGAGGGCGTGGGGCGCCTCAGCGACGACGAGTCGGACCGTCCGGAATGGCTGCCGGACGATGACGATCACGGTCGCGCGCCGGCAGGGCTGCGCGACCCGGCGTATCATGCGCTGTACGAGGCGCTGCTCGACGCGGACTCGGCGATGCAGGGCGGGGCGCTGGTGACGTGGCTCGCCGACCTGCTGGAGCCGTGGGTGGTGCAGTTGGCGGAGGACATGCTGGGCGACCCGGGCAGCATGGCCAGCCCGCAGGTGAGTATCGATGGCGCGCTGCGCCGGCTGCGCGAACGGTCGATGCGCGACCGGCTGGCCGAGTTGGATCGCCTCACCCCGCTGGCCGAGGGCGAACAGAAGGACCGGCTGATTTCCGAGAAGCAGCGATTGCACAATGAACTGCGCCACATGGGCGCAACGGGTTGGAAAGGGTATCGGCGCCCCTGAGCGCCGCGAGAGAGTACGGGTATCGGTGCCCCTGAGCACCGCGACACCACGGAGGGGATGCGTGCAGCAAGAACTCGAAGCGTTGTTGGCGGTGCAGCTTGATGACACCGAGATCCATGGGCTCGAAGAGCGGCTGTCGGCGCTGTTGCCGCGACTGAAGGAACTGGACGTGAAGCGCACGCGCATTGCCGCCGAGCTGGAGCGCGCGACGACGGTGGTGACGGCCGAGGAGAAGAAGCAGGCGTTCCTCCGCGACAAGATTGCCGAGCACAAGGCGCTGATCGAGCACAACCAGACGGCGATGGACGCGGTGAAGACGATGCGGCAGGCCACCGCCGCCGTGGCGCAGATGGAAGAGGCGCGCAAGATCGTCGCCAACGAGGAAGCGGAGCTGGTGAGCGTCAATCGCCGGCTCGAAGAGGCGCGTGCCAGCCAGCACACGCATCAGGGCGCGCTGGACGCGTGCACGGCCGAGCAGTCCGAGGCGCGCGGGGTGGTGGCCGCTGAGCAGGCGGTGATTGATGGCGAACTGGCCGTGGCGCGCGCCAAGCGGGCGGAAAAGGCGGTGCATGTGCCGGTGAACCTGCTGGGCAAGTACGACAAGATCCGCATTCGGCGCAAATCGCAGGCGGCGTGGGCGGTGCAAGGGCTGGCGTGCAGCGCGTGCAACACGGCCGTCCCGATGCAGCGGCGCAACCAGATGTCGAACCACGGGGGCATCGACGTGTGCGAGGCGTGCGGCGTTCTGATGTATTTCGCGGAGTAATGGTGGCGCCTGACGCAGGCTGCGGCCGACCCTAGGGCATGACCGCACCACCGCTCCCCCGGCGCCGCAGTGCGGCGCGCTGGTTGCGCACCCCGCAGCCTGCGGCGGAGGCCGTGCGTGCGCTGCAGGAGGCGCTCGCGCTGCCCGAGGCGCTGTGCGCGCTGCTGGTGGCGCGCGGCCTGTCCAATGCAGGCGATGCACGCCGCTACCTGCGGCCGCAGCTCGATCAGTTGCATGCCCCCGAGTTGCTGAAGGACCTCGACGTGGCGGTTGCGCGGCTGTCGCGCGCGATCTCCGCACGCGAGAAGATTCTGGTGCACGGCGACTACGACGTGGATGGCATGTGCTCCACCACGCTGATGACGCGCGCGCTGCGCGCGCTGGGTGGCGACGTGACGCCGTTCATTCCCAGCCGCATGACCGACGGCTACGACCTGGGGCCGGCCGGCGTGCAGGCGGCGCTCGCCCTCGGCGCGACCGTGGTGCTCACGTGCGACTGCGGGACGAGTGCGGTGGAAAGCGTGCAGGCCCTGCAGGACGCGGGCGTGGACGTGATTGTGAGCGACCATCACCTGCCGGGCGGGCCCCTGCCCGCAGCGCACGCGGTGCTCAATCCGCGGCGCATTGACGACACGTCGCCCGACAAGGATCTCGCGGCGGTTGGGGTGGCGTTCAAGTTGGCGCTGGCGCTCACCCGCGCGCTGGGCGGCAATGAGAATGTGGTGCTCAACATGCTCGACTTGGTGGCGCTGGCCACCGTGGCCGACGTGGCGCCGCTGCGGGGGGAGAACCGGGCATTTGTGCGGCGCGGGCTGCCGCTGATTCGCGAGTCGCGCAGTGCCGGGCTGCGGGCGCTGGTGCGCGCCGCGGGACTCGATGCCAAGGAGATTACGGCGGGGCGCGTGGGGTTCATTCTGGCGCCGCGCCTCAATGCGCTCGGGCGCATCGGGCGCGCTGGCGATGGCGTGCGCCTGCTGCTGGGCGACGACGAGGCCGAGGCCCATCAACTGGCGCGGCAGTGCGAGGAGATGAATCGCGAGCGGCAGGAACTCGACCGGCGGATGCTCGACGACGCGCTGCGCCGCGTGGGCGCGATGAACCTCGACGACACGTGGGGGCTTGTGCTGCACGGCACCGACTGGCATCCCGGCGTCATCGGCATTGTCGCGTCGCGCATCGTCGAGCAGACCGGGCGGCCCGCGGTGCTCATTGCAGTGGAGGACGGCATCGGCAAGGGTTCGGGGCGGTCGATCCCGGCGTTCGACCTGCACGCGGCGCTGGCGGCGTGCGGCGACCTGCTGTTGCGCCACGGCGGCCACAAGGCGGCGGCGGGGCTCACCATCGATGCGAGCCGCCTGGACGAGTTTGCGGTGCGCTTCAATGAAGTGGCGCGGGCGCGGCTCACGGCGAACGATCTGGTGCCCGAGCTCAGGGTGGACCTCGCGCTGCCGCTCGACGATGCCACCGACGAACTCGAAAAGCTGCTGCGCCACATGGAGCCGTGCGGCATCGGCAATCCGGGGCCGGTGTTTTCGGCGACGGGCGTGCGCGTGGTCGCGGGGCCCGACCGCATTGGCACCGACGGCATCAAGGTGCGGCTCGCCACGTCGCGCGGCCCGCTGGAGGCCGTGGGGTGGGGGCTGGCGCACCGCGCGGGCGAACTCGTCGCCGCGCGATCGGGGACGATCGAGATTGCGTACAAGCTCGATCGCAACGAGTTCCGCAACGCCAGCACGCTGCAGGCGGTGCTCGTGGACTTCCACGCGGAGGCCGATGCGTGAGGATCATCGCGGGCGAATGGCGCGGGCGACCGCTCGCGGCACCGGCGGGACGCACCACCCGTCCCACCACGGACCGGGCGCGCGAGGCGTGGATGAGCATTCTCCAGCCCTCGATGGTCGGGGCGCGTGTGCTCGACCTGTTTGCCGGCTCGGGCGCGCTGGGGCTCGAGGCGCTGTCGCGCGGCGCGGCCGTGGCAACGTTCGTCGAGGACGACCCCAAGGCGCTGGCCGCGCTGCGCGCGAATGTGGCGACGCTGGGCGCCGAGGATCGCGTGACCATCGTGCGCACCGATGCCGTGCGGTTCGTGCAGGGGCTGGACGTGGGCGCGTTTGACATTGCCTTTGCCGACCCGCCGTACGAACAGGGACTGGCCACGGCCGTGGCCGACCGCTGGCTTGCCGCCGCGTTCGCGCACATTCTTGGCGTAGAGCATTCGCCGCGTGAGCCCCTCCCCGGGGCGGGGGATCCCCGCCGTTACGGAGATACGGCGATCACCTTTTTCAGGGACTGACATGCCCAAGGTGGCACTGTACGCTGGCAGCTTCGACCCGATCACCAACGGGCACACCGATCTCATCAAGCGGTCGCTCGGCTTCGTCGACACGCTGGTGGTGGCGGTGGCGGTGAACCTGCAGAAGCAGTCGCTCTTTACGGTGGAGGAGCGCGAGGCGCTCATTCGCGCGTCGCTCGACGACGATCCGCGCGTGGTGGTGCGGTCGTTCCAGGGCCTGCTGGTGGAGTTCGCGCTGTCGCTCGACGTGCCCGTGCTCATCCGCGGCCTGCGCGCCGTGAGCGACTACGAGTACGAATACCAGATGGCGCTGATGAACCGCCATCTGGCGCCCGCCATGGAGACGGTCTTCATGGTCCCGTCGCTCGACACCACGTACATCAGTTCGAGCATGGTGCGCGAGGTGGCGCGGTTCGGCGGGGACATTCGGTCGCTGGTGCATCCGGTGGTGGCGGAGGCGTTGCAACGGAAGTTCGCCGAGGGCTGAGCCCACGGCATCGCTCCCAGGGTCACTCGGTACACGCAATCAGCCTGCACTCAATTTCCCGTGAACTTTCTCTCCACCCTGCACGCCCGCGCCGCTGAATCGCCCCGCCGTCTCGCGTTTGCCGAGGCGGCGGATGCGCGGGTGCTCGAGGCCGTGCGACGGCTGCGTCGCGAAGGGGTGGCGCTGCCGGTGCTGGTGCTCGATCCCGCGGCGCCCGAGACGCACGACGCGGCGCGCGCCACGGGGGCGGAGTGCGTGGATCCCGCGCGCGACGCGCAGGACGAGCGGTTGGTGGAGGCGCTCATCCTGGCGCGGGCGCATCGCGGACTCTCCCTGGAAGGCGCGCAGCGCCTTGCGCACGATCCGCTGGTCTTTGCCATGTGGCTGCTGCACGAGCGGGCGGTGCATGGCGTGGTGGCGGGCGCGGTGCGCACCACCGCCGACGTGCTGCGGTACGCGCTCTGGTTGATTGGGAGGGCGCCGGGGGTGGAGACGGTATCATCTGCCTTCTATATGGTGCTTGATGGGGGGCACGGGCACGGCGTGGGCCAGGGGGCAGGGGAGCGCGTACTGACGTTTACCGATTGTGCGGTGGTGCCTGAGCCTACGGCCTCCCAGCTGGCCGACATCGCAATTGCGGCGGCATGGGCGCGGCGGCGGATCGTGGGGGACGAACCTCGGGTGGCGTTGCTCTCCTTCAGCACCAAGGGGAGTGCGGAATCACCCTCGGTGGAACGGGTGCGTGCGGCGTTGGCGCTCATCCGTGCCCGCGCGCCGGACCTCGTGGTGGATGGCGAACTGCAGGGCGATGCGGCGCTCGTGCCCGAGGTGGCGGTGCGCAAGACGCCCGAGAGCCCCGTGGGCGGGACGGCCAACGTGCTGGTCTTCCCCGACCTCGACGCCGGCAACATTGCGTACAAGCTGACGGAGCGCCTGGCCGGGGCCCGCGCCATCGGGCCCATTCTGCAAGGGTTGGCACTTCCGGTGTCTGATCTCTCGCGCGGCGCGGGCCCTGATGCCATTTTTGATGTAGCCGCCGTCACCGCCCTGCTGTCGCAGGGACCGGCCGACGGCCGCGCCCGCTGAACGTTCACAACTCCCGAGGACGCACTCGTCATGAGCTTCACCGTCAAGAAGGCAAACGACGTCACGATCTTCGAGGTGGAAGGCACGCTGATCGTCGGCAATCGCCAGGAACTGAAGCAGAAGGTGCTCGAGGAGCTTGAGACCGGGGCCCGCAAGGTGCTCGTGGATTTCGAGAAGACCACCTACATCGACAGCTCGGGACTGGGCGTGCTGGTGTCGCTCGCCAAGAAGATCCGCGAGAGCGGCGGCGACCTGCGCCTCGCCAATCTCAACGACGACCTCCAGACCTTGTTCGAGCTCACCAAGCTTGACACGCTCTTCCAGATTTCGGAGAGCCGCGACCGCGCCCTCGAGAGTTTCTGAGTGGCGCAGGGCTCCATGCCGCTCGAGCTGGAGATACCGAGCGACGTCGGCTGCATTGAGGCGGTGGTGGCGCAGGTGCTCCGCGCGTGCGAGGCGGCGGCATTTTCGGGCAACCATCTGGCGTTCCACATTCCGGTGGCCCTCACCGAGGCGCTGTCGAACGCCATCCTCCGCGGCAACCGCGAGGATCGCGGCAAGTCGGTGCGCGTGCGCGTGGTGGTCGACGCACACCTCCTCGTCGTCGAGGTGGAAGACGACGGGCTCGGCTTCGACCTCGACGCCTGCACGCTCGACCCGACCACGGCCGACAACCTCGACCGCGAGGACGGGCGCGGGTTGTTCCTGATGCGCCGCCTGATGGACCGCGTGGAGCAGTTCCGCGCGCGCGGCAACGTGGTGCGCCTCACGCTCCGCCGCCGATCGTCCGACGGTCGCGCCGCGTGAGTGACCTCGACGCGGTCCTGTCGGCCTTTCGCGAGGCCACTGGATGCCCAGCGTCGGTCTGGGTGCAGTCGGCGCCGCACGACCCGCTGCACATCGAAGGCGGCGACCCGGGCGAGGCCGTCGCGCCGTCACCCGACCGCCGCCCGGCCGAGGGGTCGCTCGAGACCGAAGTGCCCGGCGGGTGGCAGGTGGTGTCGCGCATTCCGGGCGCCCGCCCGTCGTGGCTGTGCGTGGGGCCGTTCCCTGAGCACGCGACCGTGCGGCTGGGCGCCACACTGCTGCTGCCTGTCTCGACGCAGGTGATGCGGTCGCAGCTCGAGGTGAGCCATGCGGCGCAGGACCTTGCCGAACGCTACGAAGAGATCAACCTGCTGTATTCGATCGGAGAGATCCTCGGCCGCACGGTGTCGCTGGACGCCGCAGCCAAGACGATCCTGACCGAGATCAGCGAAACCGTCGGCGCGCGCCGCGGCGCGATTTACGTGATTGAACGCACGACGGGCCTGCTGAATCCTGTGGCCGTGCTCGGCGCCACCGGCCCGCTGGCCGCCATCGCCGCCGACGATCCCTCGGCGGTTACGGCGCGCGTCTTCCGGTCGCACCACTCGCTGCTGGTGGCCGACGGGGCGATGCAGAGCGACGTGGAAGCCCCCATTCGGCGCGGGGCGATGCTCAGCGTGCCAATCATGCTCGCCACGCCGCAGGGCGGCACGGCGCTGGGCGTGGTGAATTTGTCGGGGCGGCGCGGGTCGCAGCCATTCACGGCGAGCGACCAGAAGCTCGTGACGGCCATTGCCACGCAGGTGGGGACGACCATCCAGAACACCAAGCTCGTGAGCGCGTCGCTGGCACAGGCCGAACTGACGCGTGAAATGGAGCTCGCGAACGACCTGCAGATGAAGTTGCTGCCGCTGCCAGGGTCACTCGCCCCCGAAGCCGACTGCGCGGCGCAGGTGTCGCCCGCCGAGAGCGTGGGGGGCGATTTCTACAACCTGTTCCGACTGGGCGACGGCAAGCTGGGCGTGATGGTGGGCGATGCGTCGGGCCACGGCTACCGGTCGGCGCTCATCATGGCGCTCGCGATGAGTGCCACGGCCATTCACGCGCGCGGGTCGGTGGATCCCGCGGCGACCATGGGCGCGCTGCTCGTGTCGTTGGCCGACGAACTGCGGGAGACGGAGATGTTCATGACCGTCTGCTACGCGATCATCGACCCGCGCGCCGGCACGCTTTCGTGGTGCAATGCCGGCCATCCGCACGCGTTTGTGCTGGCCGCCGACGGCACGGCCACGCGGCTGGGCGCCACCGACCCGCCGCTGGGCCTGGTGGACTACGCGCCGCACGCGTCGTCCATGGCGTGGCGCGACGACGACCTGCTGGTGCTGTTCACCGATGGCATTCCCGATGCCCGCAGCAGCGAGAAGAAACGCCTGGGCGAGGCGCCCGTGCTGGAAGTAGTGACGGCGCGCCGCGCGGAGGCGCCGTGGCGCATCGTCGACGGCGTGTTTGCCCTGGTCGCTGGGCACATGGGCGCGGTGCCGCCGCGGGATGATCAGGCGATCGTGGTGTTGCGCACGGCGAGGCCGGCGTGAGGGCGGGCGATGGCAGGTGGCCGACGGCAGACGTCGCTTCATTTCAGTGAATTCCTACCCCGCACCCCGCAAGCGCCTCGGCCAGCACTTCCTGACCGATCCGCGCATCCTCGGCCGCATCGTGGACGCGCTCGCGCCGACGGCCGAGGAGACCGTGATCGAGATCGGGCCGGGGCGCGGGGCGCTGACGGAGGTGCTGATGCAGCGCGCGGGGCGCGTGATTGCCATCGAGGTCGATCGCGATCTCGCGCGGCTGCTGCGCGAACGATACGCCGGCGATGGGCGGCTGGTCGTGGTGGAGGCGGACGTGCTCGACACCAACTTCGGCGCGCTCGTCGACGGGCCGTTCGTGTTGGCCGGCAACGTCCCGTACAACATCACGACGCCCATCATGTTTCACGCGCTCAAGCGGCCGCGCCCCATGCGTGCGGTCTACCTGGTGCAGCGTGAAGTGGCCGAACGCGTGGTGGCGCCCGCGGGCAGTGAGAACTACGGTGCGCTGTCAGTGAACGTGCAGTCGGTGGCGCAGGCGGAGCTCGTATTCAAGGTGCCGGCGGGCGCCTTTCAGCCGCCGCCCAAGGTGGAGAGCGCGGTGCTGCGCATCACGCCGCGCGCCGATCCGGTGCTCGAGGCGGAGGAAGAAGATCGCTACCGCGCGCTGGTGCAGGCCGCGTTTGGCCTGCGGCGCAAGCAGCTGCGCCGCGTGGTGCGCACCATCTGCACGCTGGGCGCCGACGCGGCGGACCGCGTGGTGGCGGAGGCGGGATTGGATCCCGCCGCACGTCCCGAGGTGCTGACGCCGACGGATTTTGCGAGGCTGCTGCGGGCCACCCGGGCGTAGCGCGCCGCGCTACTCCGGCGCGGCGTGCGCGTGTACCGTTCAGTCATGCCGCCGCTCGCCGAATGCCGTTTCGTCGTGGTCGATGTCGAGACCACGGGCACCAGCCATGGGGGCGGTGACCGCGTCACCGAAGTGGCGGCCGTGGTGGTGGAATGCGGCGTCGTGACGGACGAGTTCCAGTCGCTGGTGAATCCCGGGCGACCGATCCCGTGGCGGATCACCGATCTCACGGGCATTACCAATGCGATGGTCGCGGGCGCCCCGGCGTTTGATGCGATCGCGGACACGCTGTCGCGCATGCTGGCGGGGCGCACGTTCGTCGCGCACAACGCCGCGTTCGACTGGGGATTCCTGACCATGGAGTTCACGCGCGCCGAACGCGCCGAGGGGCTGACGGGCGCGCCGTTGTGCACCGTGCGCCTGGCGCGCCGGCTGCTGGCGCACCTGCCGCGGCGCAATCTCGACGCGGTGGCGCACCACTACGGCGTGGAGATTGACGGCCGCCACCGCGCGCTGGGCGATGCGCGCGCCACGGCGCGCGTGCTGCTCGGGCTGCTGCGCGACCTCGAGCCGCACGGGGTGGACACGCTCGAGGGCCTGTACCGCTGGCTGGCGAGCCGCGCCGTGGCCGCGCGGGCTCGGCGCAGCGCGCTGCCGCGCTGGGTGAGCGACCGGGGACTGGGGCCGGGCGCATAGGGTGCGCTAGATTGGGCGGATGACCGTCCCTACTCCGCTCGTTCAGACGCGCCGCATCGGGCGCTATACCGTACACGCCCTGCAGGCCGGCGGGCAGATGCTCGACGGCGGCGCGATGTTCGGCGTCGTCCCCAAGCCCCTGTGGGAAAAGCGGCTTGCCCCCGACC
>JANYJW010000068.1 GCA_025361705.1 Gemmatimonas sp. | reverse complement strand
AACCGCATCCGCCAAGCCGAGCAAGGTCATGCGCCGCATGGTCGGCCCATTGCCGGACTCGGCAAAATTGGTGTAGACCGCTTTGTTGCGCAACAAACCGTACACGCCCTCGGCAATGGCGCCGCGTTCGCGCGAACCAAGCTTCGGGTGCTCGCGGAAATAGTGCGATAGCGTGCCGTCCGCGGGGCCGGTGAAACGCAATATTTCACGCAATACTTCTTCGGTATAAGTAATAATCGCCGGTGGCAATCTCATGCGGAATCCTTGTTGATCGTCATGGACGCTTCTGCAGCGTCAAGCTCGTCCCGCCACGCGCACCCGAGAATTGAGCCGGAACACCCCCCAGGCGCTGCGCGTGCCTTCAGCCGCGCGTGCCTACTCCTCGCGGTTGCCGCAGATCCGGTCGAGATCCTCGAGACCCGCCAGCACATCGCGCGGCTTCGATCCGTCCGGCGGGCCCAGCACGCCGGCGAGATGCAACTGGTCGATGACACGCGCCGCGCGGCCATACCCGATCTTGAGCCGGCGCTGCAGCAGCGACGTGCTGCCGCCCTGATTCTGGATGCAGACTTCGGCGGCCTCGCGGAAGAGCTTGTCGCGGTCGCTGTCGTCGGCGTCGCTCTCCTGCCCCGCCCCGGCCTCGAGCGCCTCCTGCTGCCGCACGCGCTCGAGAATATCCATCTCCTCGGCGGTGGGCTCGTTCATGAAGCCCTGCGCCTCGAGCGCCGCCTTGCGGGCCTCGCGACGGTCGGCGTACCAGTGCATCAGGCGCTCGGTGTCTTCATTGCTCAGGAACGCGCCCTGCAGGCGGGCAGGCTCGCTCTTGCCCGGCGGAATGAAGAGCATGTCGCCGTTGCCCAGCAGCGACTCGGCACCCATGCCGTCGATGATGGTGCGGCTGTCGATCTGCGACGCCACGCGGAAGGCGATGCGGCTGGGGAAGTTGGCCTTGATGAGGCCCGTGATGACATTCACCGACGGGCGCTGCGTGGCGAGGATCAGATGGATGCCAATGGCGCGCGCCTTCTGCGCGAGCATCGCCAGCGGCGTCTCCACCTCGGCGGCGCACGTCATGATGAGGTCGGCGAGTTCGTCGATGACGACCACGATGTACGGCAGCACGCTGCCCTTGTAGGCGCGATCCTCGAACCCGACGTTGGGGTCCTTGGGCTTCAGCAGCGGGTGGCCGTCGCGCACCTTGGCGTTGAAGTCCTGAATGTTGCGCGCCCCGTTGGCGGCGAGCAGCTGGTAGCGCTCCTGCATTTCGAGCACGGCCCACTTGAGCATGGCGGCCGCGTCGCGATTGTCGGTGACCACCTTGTGGCGCAGATGCGGCAGGACGTTGTACACGCTGAGCTCGACCATCTTGGGGTCGACCATGAGGAAGCGCAGCGTCTTGGGCGTGTGCCGGTAGATGAGCGACGTGATGATGGTGTTGACGCACACCGACTTGCCGCTGCCGGTGGCGCCGGCGATGAGCAGATGCGGCATCTTGGCGAGGTCGGCCACGACGGCGCGCCCCTCGAGGTCCTTGCCCAGCGCGATGGGAAGGGCGAGCGGCTTGGTGGTGTAGTCGCGGCTCTCGAGGAGCTCGCGGAAGATCACCATCTCGGGAGTGGGATTGGGCACTTCCACACCCACGGCGCCCTTGCCGGGGATGGGGGCGACCACGCGAATGGACTGCGCGCGCATGGCGAGCGCGAGGTCGTTGGCGAGGTTGGCAAACTGACGCACCTTCACGCCAGGCGCGGGCTCGATCTCGAATTGCGTGACCGTGGGGCCGCTGGTGCGGCCCACGAGCTCGCCGTCCACCTTGAAGGTGCGCAGCGCGTCCATGAGCTTGGCGCCGGCAGCGTCGAGCTGGGCCTTGTTGACGTCGGCGTTGCGCACCGGGGGCAGCGAGAGCAGTTCCGGTGACGGGAGCTCCTCGGCGAGCGGATCGACGAGATCACTGGCGTCGATTTCGGCGGCCATCGAATCGTCGCGCGACTTCCGCTTTCCCTTCTTCTCCGCCTTGGCGTTCGGCTGGAGCTCGGGGAGCAGTTCGAAGGCGCTGTCCATCGGGGCTGGTTCGATGGCCGGCACCGCGACGGCAGGCACCGCGAAGTCCGGCATCAGCGACAAGTCGAGCGCCGGCATGTCGATGGCGGCAGGCTCCATCTGCTCGGCCTTGGTCAGCACCGCGTCGGCCTTCTTGGCCGATGCGGAACCGAGGATGGCGCGAATGGGATTCCAGTTGAGGGCGACGGCCGAGAGTGCGCTGAGCGCGAGGGCCACAATCACCCAGGCGCCGCCAAGGCCGATGGCCTTCACCAGATAGAACGCGGCGAACGCGCCCCACACGCCGGCCAGCGGATCGGCCTCGGCGCTCCCGTACAGCCCGCGAGCGAGCGAGGCGACCACGGGCACGACCACGGCGAGGCCGATGGTGAAGGCCAACCAGCGGCGATCGTCGGTGTCGCGAATGCGGCCAAGCAGGCGCAGGGCGTGCACGGCGGGAATGAGCGGCACGATGACGGCCGACAGCGCACCGACGAGCGTGAGCACCGACCAGCGCAGGCACGCGCCCACCGGACCGAAGATGGACCCCGATCCGCTGCACGCCTGCGTGGTGTACGCGGGCTGTGCGAGCAGGGCGCCGGCAATGAAGACGGCGCCGAGCAGGAGGGAGATGCCACCGATTTCGCGCTTCAGGTGTTCGCGCCGCGTGGCCTTGGCGAGTTGGTCGGGCGTGGGCACATCGTCAGCGGCGGCGCCCTTGGCGCGGCGGGCGGCGCGCTGCTGCACGGGCTCGCCGATGTCGTCCTCGGTCACCGGGGGCCGGCGGCGCGCACGTGGCGGGGTGTAGTCGTCGCCTTCACTGGTGGCGTCGCGGCGGCGGCGCGGATTGGGGGCGACGTCGAGGTCATCGAGCGACGAACCGTCCGTCGAGCCAGCGCGGGACGACCGGGACCGCGTCGAGCGCGGCGCAGGCGTCGAGGTCGGCTCCGCCTCCGAGTTGTCGGAGGAATCGTCCGTGCTGGGCGTCGCGGAAGATCCGCGGGATGTCTTCGCCATAGGCCTCGTCAATGCATGCGCTTGCGCGCGCGCCGTCATTCACCGTGAGCGCATCACCAATCCGGGCGCGAAGGGTGTTGACGAGGCGCCCCGCACAGGCGGCATCCTCAAGCGCGAACCCTCCCTCGCGGCCAGAACAGGCGACGGCAACAACCGCCCCCTCCCGGAGCAGGGGCTCGAGGAGGGATGCGACTGCCGAGAGATTGACGTATGAGGCGAGAATGAGGTCACGCGGTTCCTTACCCACGGGCACGGGCACCGTGTGAAAAGGGGCACTGGCACTGGGTGGTGCCTGGGACAGGACACGGCCCAGGGCGAGCGCAATGGCGCGGGTGCCGTTGGTGGTGGTCCAGACGATGTCGCGGCCCGCGACGGCAACGCTCGTGAACTCCCCGGGGGAGTTGCCGAGGTGGAAGCCGGCTGGCTTTACGGCGTGGCGTTCGCCGGCGAGGAGGACTTCAGATGGCAGGAGGCTGAGGGCAGCGCGGGCCTGGTCGAGTGTTTCGCAGGGGAATATTGCGCGCGCACCGTTGGCGAGGGCGTGGGTGGCGCTCGTCGTGAATCGCAGGACGTCGATGATGACGGCGACGTCGGCTGCTACAGGGACGGGAACGAGATGGACTTCGAGAGGCACGGGTCGGGATTGAGTACGGAGTGTGGGGGTGCGCTCGAATGACACCTATGGCAATCGAATGATGACGAGGCAGCGAGTGCCCTGCCCTAGGCTGCTTCCATGGAACCTTCGATCATTGCCGACCTCGCGGCATGGGCGTTTACGGTGTCGCCGGCGGAAACGGCGGGTCGGCTGTGGAAAGTGCATGTGTACCGACCGGCGCGATACCGGCAGGGCCACGGCCTGGTGGACATCGGCAAAGCGCGGCCGTGAGCGGAGCGAAGCGAAGCGATTGGCAACAGCAGAGGGGGCGACCGGCCGGTCGCCCCCTCTTGTGCCTTTGCACGCCTTCCCTACGCGTCCCCGTCCAACAAACCCCCGCACCCTGCACTCATCCCTCAAACAAGTCCTTCCCCTCAACCTCAAGAAACTTGGTGTGGACTTCGCCCCGCACAAAATCCGGATGACTCATCACCTTGCGCAAGAACGGGATGGTGGTGTGGACGCCCTGCACGATGAACGTGTCGAGCGCGAGACGCATCTTGGCCAGGGCTTCGGTGCGGTCGACGCCGTGCACGATGAGCTTGGCGATCATCGAGTCGTAGTACGGCGGCACGGTGTAGCCGGCGTAGGCGTGCGTGTCGACGCGCACGCCATTGCCACCCGGCAGGTGGAAGACTTCGATCTTGCCCGGCGACGGCTGGAAGTTGTGGAACGGGTCTTCGGCGTTGATGCGGCACTCGATGACGTGGCCGTGCATGGGCGGCGTCTCCTTGATGCGCAGCGGCTCGCCGGCGGCGACGCGCAGCTGCTCCTTCACCAGATCGACGCCGGTGATCATCTCGGTGACGGGGTGCTCCACCTGGATGCGGGTGTTCATCTCCATGAAGTAGAACGACCCGTCGGTGTCGAGCAGCATCTCGATGGTGCCGGCGCCGACGTAGTCGATGGACCGGGCGCCGAGCACGGCCGCCTCGCCCATCCGCGCGCGCAGCGCGGGCGTCATCGCCGGCGACGGCGACTCCTCGATGAGCTTCTGGTGGCGGCGCTGCACGGAGCAGTCGCGTTCACCGAGGTGGATGACGTTGCCGTGCGTGTCGCCGAGGATCTGGAACTCGATGTGACGCGGCCGCTGGAGATACTTCTCCACGTAGACATCGCCGTTGCCGAAGGCCGAGAGCGCCTCGGTGCGCGCCATCTGGAACGAGCGCGCGAACTCCTCGACATCGTTGGCCACGCGCATGCCCTTGCCACCACCGCCCGCGGCGGCCTTGATGATGACGGGAAATCCCATGCCGATGGCTGCGGCGAGCGCCGACTCCACGTCCTCGACGGGTCCGGGCGTGCCGGGGACCACGGGGACGCCGACCTCGATCATCTTGGAGCGCGCGGCCGCCTTGTCGCCCATCATGCGGATCTGCTGGGGCGTGGGGCCAATGAACGTGACACCGCTGGCCGCACAGGTCTCGGCGAACTCGGCGTTCTCGGCGAGAAAGCCGTAGCCCGGATGGATGGCGTCGGCGCCGGCGATCTCGGCGGCGGCTATGAGGCGTGGAATCCGGAGGTAGCTCTCGCGCGCGGGGGCCGGGCCGATGCAGACGTCGTCGTCGGCGAAGCGCACGTGCAGCGACTCGCGGTCGGCCTCGCTGTACACCGCGACGGTCTGGATGCCCAGTTCACGACAGGCACGGATGACGCGAAGCGCTATTTCACCGCGGTTCGCTATGAGGACTTTCTTGAACAAGGCGGGAGATGGCAGAAGGCGGATGGCGGAGGGCGGAACGCAGATGGCGGAGGGCGGAGGGGATCGGGACAGTGGGGCGAGAGGTCATTGCCTCGGCCATCCGCCATCCGCCATCTGCCATCTGCCCTCTGCGATCCCGTACCCACTCACTGGGTAAACGAATCCCAACTGGTGTCGCTGGTGCCGGCGATTCCCTGCACCTTGAGCGCGAACTCGCTCGGATTGGTCGAGTAGAAGAGCGCGTTTTCGTACGAGATGATGCCCTTGGAGTACCACGACATGAGCGACTGGTCGAAGCTCTGCATGCCGTACTGCGTGGTGCCTTCCTTGATCAGGTCGGGAATGTCGAGCGACTTGTTCATGTCGCGGATGTTGTCCTGCACGGCCGCGGTGTTGATGAGGACTTCGCACGCGGGCACGCGGCCCGGGCGGTCGACGCGCGGCACGAGGCGCAGCGAGATGACGGCGTTGAGCGCGGTGGAGAGCGAAAAGCGGACGTCGGCCTGCTGATGCGGCGGGTAGAACGAGAGCACGCGGTTGATGGTCTGCGTGCAGTCGGTCGTGTGCAGCGTGCTGAACACCATGTGCCCGGTGTCGGCGGCCTTGAGCGCGATCTCGAGCGTCTCGAGGTCGCGGATCTCGCCGATGAGGATGATGTCGGGGTCCTGCCGGAGGACGCGACGCAGCGCCGAGGCGAACGACCCCGTGTCGAGGCCCACCTCGCGCTGGTTGATGTTGCAGTTGATGTCGCGGTGCAGGAACTCGATGGGATCTTCGATGGTGATGATGTTGGCGTGCCGGGTCTCGTTGACGTACTGGATCATCGAGGCGAGCGCCGTCGACTTGCCCGACCCCGTAATGCCGGTGACGAGCACGAGGCCGCGCGGCTTCATGGCAATCTGTTCCAGCACCGGCGGCAGATTGAGGTCCTTGAGCGACGCCGCCTGGAACGCGATGGCGCGAAAGACGAACGCAATGGTGCCGCGCTGCTGGTACATGTTCACGCGAAAACGGCCGATGCCGGGCACGCCGATGGCGAAGTCGGCTTCCTTTTCGGAGTCGAACTCGCGCTTCTGCTTGGGCGGGCAGATCTGTTCGCCGATGGACTTGAGGTCTTCGGGGCGCAGCGGCGGCATCTCGAGCGGCGCGAGTTCCCCGTTGAGGCGGGACATCGGCGGGCGACCAACCTTGAGGTGCAGGTCGGAGGCCCCCATCTGCACGGCCGCCTGCAGCACGGCCTTGTAGTTGAACGCGGGCACCGGCGCCGCCGTCGGCGACGACGCGTCGCCCAGTGCGGGCTGCTGCGTCGAGACCCGAGGCCCCGTGGGATCAGCCATTGGGGTCGATGCGGAAGAGCACCTGGCCGTACTCCACCGGGTGCGCATCGGTCACGCAGACTTCGCGCACCGTGCCGGTCACTTCACACTCGATCTCGTTCATGATCTTCATCGCCTCGATGATGCACAGCACCTGGCCCTGCGTGACCTTGGAGCCCACGGTCACGTACGCCTGGGCGCCCGGCTCGGGCTTGGAATAGTAGGTGCCGACCATCGGCGACTTGACGTCGGTGAAGGTCGAGGCGGGCTCGGCCTTGGGTGCCGCCGCGAGGGCGAGCGGCGCGGCAGCCGCCCCCATGGGCGCGGCCGGTGCGGCGTGCATCGCCATCGGTTGCATCTGCTGCATCTGCTGCATGGCGGCGCGGGCCACCGGCGACTTGGAGATGCGGATCTTCATCCCTTTGTCAGACGAGATTTCGATGGAGTCGACGCTCGATTCGTCGAGCATGTCGACCAGCTTCTTGACGTATCTCAGATCAATCATCTGGGAGGGTGGTGGACGGTAGATGGCAGATGGCAGATGGCAGATGGCAATCAAAGGCCGCGACGACCCTGTTGCGCTACCCGACGATGAGCAGTTCCCGCGGAAACGAGGTCAGCACCAACGGTCCTTCGTCGGCGAGGTAGACGTCGTCTTCGATGCGGACGCCGCCCCACCCCGGGCGATAGATCCCTGGTTCAATCGTGATGACCGCGCCGGGGGGCAGCGGGGCGTCCGCGGTCCGAGCGAGCCGAGGGCCTTCGTGCACCTCGAGGCCAATGCCATGCCCGAGCGAATGCCCAAAGAGCTCCCCAAACCCGCGGCCCTCAATGTATCCCCGCGCGATGCCATCGGCATCCCGTCCCCGCATTCCTGCCCGAACACCAGCCGAAGCGCTGAGGGTCGCCTCACGTACGACGTCGTGAATGGCCTGCATCTCCGGGTTCACGCTCTGCAGGGCGACGGTGCGCGTGATGTCGCTGCAATACCCCCCGTGCGTTGCGCCGAAGTCGATGAGGAGAAACTCCCCACCCTGCAGCACGCGATGTGAGGCGCGCGCGTGCGGCAACGCGGACCGCTCGCCCGATGCCACGATGGTCTCGAACGGCGTGGCCTCGCTGCCGAGGTCGCGCAGGTGATGCTCGAGGATACCCGCCACCTGGAGCTCGGTGATGCCGGTCCGCACCTCGCGGAGGGTGCGCTCGAGTGCGGCCTCGGCGATGCGCACCGCCTCGCGGATGCACGCCAGCTCCTCCGCATCCTTGCGTTCGCGCAGCGCCTCCACCATGCCGATGGTCGCACGCCAGTGCCAGCGCCCCGCCAAGTCCCCCGCCAGCCGCTCAAAGTCAACGTGCAGGAGGTGGGCCGACTCGAACGCAATGCGCGGCGCGCCCTCGAGGCCAAGCAGCACGTCGCGCAGGCCCGACCACAGCGACGCTGGCTCGATGCGCACCGCCGCATGCTCCCCGACTTCGTCGCGCACCTGCACGTCGTAGCGGAAGTCGGTCAGGAGGACTGGCGGCGCCTCGGCCGGCACGACGAGCAGCGCCGCGGAGCCGGTGAAGCCCGTGAGGTAGCGCACGTTGGGCAGCGCGGTGACCAGCATGGCGTCACATCCGCTTTCAGCCACGGCGGCGCGCAGGGCGGCGAGACGAAGCGGACGGCGTTCCATACGGACGTGGGCGAGGCGCGGGCGCGCCTAGCCGCGCAGGGCGGCGACGAGCCCGCGCAGGGCCAGGGCGTAGCCCGGGGCGCCAAATCCGCACAACAGGGCGCGTGCGCCAGCGGCGAGCATGCTGTGACGGCGTTCGGGCTCGCGGGCAAAGATGTTGGTCAGGTGCACTTCGGCGTATGGAATGGACACGGCCGCCAGCGCGTCGCGAATGGCAAGGCTGGTGTGCGAGTAGGCGCCGGCATTCATGATGATGCCGTCCACCGCGCCGCGCGCCGCCTGCACGAAATCCACCAGTTCGCCTTCGTGGTTGGACTGCAGGCAGCTGACGGAGACGCCAAGCTCCGCGCCGACGCCGATCAGTTCGCGCTCGATGTCGGCGAGCGTTGCGGTGCCATAGAGATGCGGCTCGCGCGTTCCCAGCAGGTTCAGGTTGGGCCCGTTGAGGACGAGGATCTTCACGAGCCCTTCAGCCCCTTCAGCCAGTCGCTGAACTGTGCAATGTCCTCGGCGCCCCGGCCCGGTACCCCGGGCGCGGGTTGCCCGGACGATGGCACCCCTTCGTCGACCCCGGCAAAGAACTGGTCGAACCGGAGCTTGGTCGACTGACGCTGCACGGCGGGCGGCGTGGCCGCACCTGACTGCGCAGACTCTCCACCGAACACGGAGTCGAGCGACAACTCGTCGTTGACCTGCCGCGTGGGCTCGCCGCGGATGGGCGTTGCGGGCGCGGCACCGAATGCGGAGGCAACCGCTGAAGCCGCGCCTTCGTCGGCCGTGCCCACGCCTCCCATGCCAAACAGGCGGTCGATGGCGCCCCCCGCCGCAACGGGCACCGCCAGCGCGGGCTCGGCGACCTGCGCCGCCGCGACGTCCGCCGGCGGCGTCCAGCCGGTGTCATATGTGGGCACGGGGTGTGGAAGCGTCACTGGTTCCGCGGCGGGCTGGGCAAACCCGCCTCCCGGAATTGCGCGCCGCTGGGCGATGCGCGCGAGCACCTCGCGCACCGACGGACCGCGCGGGACCGGCACGACCAACGGAACCGGCGCTGCAGCTTCGACTGCGGGCGGTTCGACAAGGAACGCCGGCACCGCGTCCGGCAGCATCGGCACGTGGTCCGCCGTGGCTGGCACGGTGGGGATGCTCCCGGACCGGCGGAGCTCGTCCGCGGCGGCCACGGCCTCGATCTCCTCGCTGACGCTGTCGATGGCAAGGCTCGACCGCGTCCCGTGCTCGAGATGCGACACCCGATCCGCGAGACTCGAGTCGCCCGGGTTCAGCGCCAGCAGTTGGCGATAGACATCCAGCGCTTCGTCGCGGAAGCCCTGCTGCAGGTACAGCTCCGCCATCGTCTCGGTGACGAACGGCGACGGAGGCGTCGTGACGTCGGGCGCCGAGTCGAGCATCGCGTCGCTCGGTTCGCGACCGATGAACGCATCGGCCGTGAAGCCGGCATCGTCGGCCTGCGGCGGCGCACCGTCTCCGCCCACCTGCACGTCGGCAATGGGCGCGTGCCCGAAGAGCATGTCGAAGTCGCCCGGCGTGGCCGGTGCCGGTTCGGCGGTCAGCCCGGAGGTCGACGTGATCGGTTCGACGATCGGACCCTGGGACGCAAACTCGCGCGGCGGCATCGCGTCGAGCGATGGCGGCGGGGGCGGCGACTGCTCGAAGTCCGATGCCACGGTGATATCGAGCGAATCGCCAAACGACGACGGCTCGTACGCCGCGGCGAACATGGACTGTTCTTCCACAGGCAGCGCGCCGAAGTGCGTGTCGAGCACATCGAGCACCGTGTCGTCCGGCGCGGCGAGCCCGCGATTGGTGTCGTCGGCGCCGAGCAACTCCGGACCCTCGCTCGTCGAGACGTGGAGCAGTCCCTCGGCGATCGGGAAGCCTTCCTCGAACGCCGGGGCGGCTTCATCGACGGCCAGCACGTCGTCGGCGGCAAACATCGGCAGGGCGGGCGCCGGCGCGTCGGGTACAGGCATGTCGGGCGCGGGCGCCTCGACTGCGGGCGCCTCGACTGCGGGCGGCTCGACTGCGGGCGCCTCGACTGCGGGCGCCTCGACTGCGGGCGCGCTGGGCGTCGATGCCACCACGGACATCAGGTCGACCGTGGGCGTCGCTGTTTCCCCCAGATCGAGGTCGAGGTCCATGAGGCCGATGCTGCCGCGCGCCGCAATCGCGGGCGGCGACACGGCCGCGATGGGAATGATGGGCGTCTCGGCCATCGAGGCGCGCGCGGCCGCTTCCTCGGCGGCAATTTCAGCGTAGGACGGCGCGGGCGGCGGGGGCGCCTCGACGGCCACGACGACTGTTGACGAGCGGGGCGCGTCCTGCTTGAGCGCGGCGATGAGGGCAATGACTTCGTCGTTGCGCGGATCGGCGTCGAGCACGCGCTGGTACCAGTGCGTGGCCGTGCTCGCATCACCTTCGCCCCTGGCGATGTCGCCAAGGTGACGCAGGGCAATGAGGTTTTCGGGATCGAGCGTGAGCGCCGACTCGAAGGCCGCCTTGGCGTCGCCCGCGCGCTGCGACTCGTAGAGGGCCTGGCCATAGACAATGTGTCCGCTCAGGTGCCCCGGCTGTTCCTCGAGGTGCGTGCGGCACAAATCGATGGCCGCTTCGAGTTCACCGGCCTTCCGGTACTCATTGGCCAGCGGCGCGAAGAACCGGCGGGGGTTCTCCTCGTAGCGTTTCTTCAGCTCGTCGACGCGGGCAGGCGCGGGGCTCATCGGGAGGGGTTCGGGGTGCGGTGCGAAATTCAAGATACTACTTTGCGCGAAGGAGCGTCAATCAGAAGTGCCACCATCACTTGATCTTAGGTTGGCTTCGCGGGTAGGTTTCTAGGCTGATATCTAGGGGCGTGGACCGCCGCCGAGGGTCGCGGGCCTGCTGGGCCCGCCCGGCTGGTGATTGCGCCGTTTCTTCACACCGTTTCTGGGAGTTCGTGGGCCGTGCTGCAAGACATGCGGAGCGCCGCGAAGTACATCTGGATCTTCATCTTTGTCGCCTTCGTCGGCGGCTTCCTGCTGGCTGAGACGTCGGGCCTGCTTGGCCGGTCGCCAGTCACGACATCGACGATCGTTGCCACGGTGAACGGCGAGGACATCCCATATATGGTGTGGGCCAACTCGTCGGCGAGCCTTGCCCAGCAGCAGGAGCAGCAGCAGGGGCGCGGCCTGACGATGGATGAACGGGCGCAGGTCGACGAGCAGGCGTACAACCAGCTCGTCAATGACGTCCTCCTTCGACAGGAATACGAGAAGCGGGGCATCCGGGTCACGGACGACGAGGTCATCCAGTCGGCCCAGTACTCGCCACCGCCGCAATTCCGGCAGAATCCCGAGTTCCTGACGGACGGCCAGTTCGACATGGCCAAGTACCGCAGGTTCCTCGCGAGCCCGGCGGCGCGGCAGCAGGGTGTGCTGGCCCAGCTCGAGGCGTTCTACCGCAGCGAGATCCCCAAGGAGAAGCTCTTCACGCAGGTCGCGGCCGACGCGTATGTGAGCGACGCGCGCCTGTGGCAGATGTGGCAGGACCGCAACGACTCGGTGAGCGTGACGTTCCTGTCGTTTCTGGCGACGGACGCCGAAACGTTTGCGAAGAGCGTGACGGACGCCGAAATTTCGGCCTACTACGCCGCGCACCCCAAGGAGTTCGAGCGCTCGGGGCGCGCGGTGCTGTCGCTGGTGACGGTGTCGCGCGCGGCGAATGCGGCCGACAGTGCGGACGCACTGAAGCGGGCCCAGACGCTGCACGCCGAGATCGTGAAGGGCGCCAAGTTCGAGGACGTGGCGCGCCGCGCCTCCGACGACACCGTGAGCGGCGCCAACGGCGGCGACCTGGGCAAGGGCCCCAAGGGGCGCTTCGTCAAGGAATTCGACGACGCGGCATTCAAACTGCGCGCGGGCGACGTGTCGGCGCCGGTGCGGACGAGCTTTGGCTGGCACATCATCAAGGTGGATGCGCGCACGGGCGACTCGCTGTCGCTGCGCCACATCCTCGTGAAGGTTCGCCAGAGCGATTCGTCGGCGGTGGTGACGGACCGCAAGGCCGACGAGCTGGCGAAGTCGGCGGCCGGGGCGCTGGAAGCCTCCAAGTTTGACGCGGCGGTCAAGGCGATGGGGCTGCTGGTCTCGCAGATCGTGGTGCAGGAGGGCCAGCCGGCCCGCTACCTCACGCAGCAGGTGCCGAATGCGAGCGCGTGGGCGTTCAGCGGCGCGCGCGTGGGCGAGTCGAGCGACCTGTTTGACGACGACAGCTACTACTACCTCGTGCGCCTCGACTCGCTGCGCCAGGGCGGCCTGCAGCCGCTCGACGTGGTGAAGAACGACGTGCGCGGGACGATTGCCACCCAGAAGTCGCTGGACGCCAAGATGGCGGATGCGAAGAAGGCCGCCACGATCGCGGGGGCCAGCGGGCTCGAGGCGGCGGCCAAGGCGGCGGGACGGTCGCTGCAGGTCACCGGCCTCTTCACGCGCGTCGGCTTCGTGATGGGCATGGGCCAGTTGAACCAGGCCGTCGGCGCCTCGTTCGCGCTGCCGGTGGGCGTCGTGAGCGCGCCGGTGCGCACCAACGAGGCCATCTTCGTCCTGCGCGTCGACAAGAAGATCGTGTCGGACCGCGCCAAGTTCGATGTGCAGAAGGTGACGCAGCGCGAACAGGCCATGCAGTCCATGCGCGACTCGCGCGTGCAGGCGTTCCTCGGGGCGCTCCGCAAGGATGCGAAGATCGAAGACCGGCGCAAGAAGATTCAGGCGTCGCTGCGGCGGCAGGCGTCGTAGTTGGATGGCGGATGGCGGATGGCGGAGGGCGGTGGCGGGAACGACAGAGGGGCGCTGCGATGATCGCGGCGCCCCTCTGTCATTTCTTGTGCCTCGCCCTCGGCACTTCACTCATCACTCCCGGCAAAGCCTCCGCGCCCTGCCCTCACATCCCTAGATCAGCTTCTTGGGCTCGGGGCGGTCCTCGTCCATCGGCACGCGGTCGGACGCGGACGGCAGGCGGTCGACGGGACGCGCGTCGGGCGCCTCGATCTCCTTTTGCACGTCCGTCATGCTCTTCTTGAATTCCCGGATGCCCTTGCCGAACGAGCCGGCGATCTCGGGAATGCGCTTGGCGCCAAACAGGAGCAGGATTGCCACCAGAGCCATCAGCATTTCGCCCGGGCCGAGTCCGAACATGGGTGCCTCCTAGAAGAGCGAGCGCGCGATGAGATACGCGACGAGGACCCCGACGAGGCTCAAGAGCGAGACGTCGAGCGCGATGGGTCCCAAGCCGACATTGACGATGATCAAGTTGATTTGTAACGGCCCGATGGCCGGCGTGACGCCGGTGGTCAGGAACTCCTTCACGGCCCCGCTCGGGAGAAAGATCCGCGCGAACTGCGTGAAGAAGCCGCCGACGATGAAGCCAATCGACAGCACCAGGGCATGAAACCCCGGACGGTGCTTCGAGGATCCCTTGGGTGCCATCAGGACCGCCTGTCCATGACGTAGCCGAGTGCGTCGATGAGGGCGTGTCGCGCGTCGGACGCGGGCACGCCGGTGACCGCCGCTTCGGCTTCGGCGGCGAACTCCTCGCCCTTGCGTCGCGCAAAGTCGATGCCGCCGCACTCGTGCACAATGGCCACGACGTCGACGATCTGGGTGTCTGAGGGCACCGGCGCGGCAAAGAGCGCCTCGACGCGCGCGCGCTGGGCGCGCGACATCTGCGGCATGGCGGCAATGAGCGGCAGCGTGACCTTGTGCTCCTTGAGGTCGTTGCCGCTCGGCTTGCCCGTGGTGGATTCGGTTTCGGTGTAGTCGAGCAGGTCGTCCGCCACCTGAAACGCCATGCCGAGCAGGTTGCCGAACCGGGCCATCTCGCGGCGATAGCGCGGCGCGCCGCACAGCGCGCCCACTTCGCACGAGGCGCCCAGCAGCGAGGCCGTCTTGGCCTGCACCAGCAGCCAATAGTCGGCCTCGGTGAACTCCAGCGCGTCGTATGACGCGAGCTGGCGCAGTTCGCCCAGCGTCATCGCATTGGAGGCGCCAGTGAATGTGCGCAACGGCTCGAGGTCGCCGACCGCCACGAGTTCGGCGAGTGCACGCGAATAGAGATAGTCGCCCGCGATCACCGCCACCTGATGCGAGAAGAGGGCGTTGATCGTGGGCATGCCGCGGCGCAACGGGGAGTGGTCCACCGAGTCGTCGTGCACCACGCTGGCGAGGTGGATGAGCTCGGCGATGGCGCCCATGGTGACGGCGCGGTCGTCTGGCGCATCCTCGAGCTGCGAGGCGAGCAGGAGCATGGTGGGGCGGAACATCTTCCCCTTCATGCCGGTGAGGTGCGCATTCACCGACTCAACGATGGGCGCGTCGGCGCGCACGATGCGCCACATCTCCTCGGGCACGCGATCGAGCGGCGCGCGCACGGGCGCCTGGATGTCGAGCAGCGCCGGGGCGAGCGGCATCGGGCTGGCGGGGGGCGTCACGACATTCACGAAATGGCGGCCTCGACGGCATTCAACCGGTTGCCGATATCCCGGAACTGGATGTCCACCGCAAAGACGCGCTCGTAGAAGCCCTTGGCCTCGGCGGGCTTCTTGAGTCCCTCGGAGGCGTAGCCCAACAGGTAGAGGACGCCGACGAGCTGGTCGTCACCGACGCCCGGTTCCGCCAGCGCGCGTTGCAGGATGGTGAGGGCCACGGGGAGCTGCCCCTTTTCGAGGAAGCACTGGCCGAGCGCCTCGTACGCGCGCACCCGCTTGGCGGTGCCGCGCAGCGCCTTCTGAAACTCGGAGATGGCCTCATCGAGCAGGCCCATTTCCTTGTACGCCACGCCGAGGTCGTAGTGCGACTCGTGGTCCTCTTCCTCGACGTTTTGCGCCACGCCCGCCTTGAACTTGCGGAGCATGTCCTGGAAGTCGGCATCCTCGTCGCCGGTCGGCTCCTTTTCCTCGACGACCATGCGCGTGGACTTGGGCTCTTCGTCCTCGCGCAGCCAGTCGCCGAGCGACACGAAGTCGTCGTCGTTCGCAGCGGCGGCCGGGGCGGCCGGCGGGGCCTCGTCGGGAACCGCCGTCAACATGCCCGTGTAGCGGCGCCCCGTCTGCGACGTCGACTGCGACGCGCCCCCCGTGCGCTTCTCGGGCACGACGGGCGGCGCGTCGGCGGCGGCAATGGAGCCAATGGCGGCCACGGCGCGTGGATCGTCGGGGACAATCTCGAGCACGCGCTGGTAGACGGCACGCGCCTTGTCGGCCTGCCCCTCGCGGAAGAGCGCATCGGCGAGGTCGACGTACGCCTGCGCGAGCCCGGCCCGATCGTCGTCACGGAACGCGAACTCGACGCGCTTCTGGTGATGCTTGACCGACGCCGGATTGAGGCGCACGATCTCGTTGGCCACCGAGCGCGCCTCGTGCAGCTGGCCCGCGCGCTCGAAGCCGGTCATTGCTTCTTCGAGCATCGCGAGGCCTTCGTCGCGATGGCCCTCGTCGAGCATCGTCTCGGCCAGCTGGCGCCGCAGGTTCCAGTTGCCCGGTTCCCGGGCGACGTGCTCGCGCAGATCCTCGACGCTGGTGGCGAGCATCGGGATCGCGATGGACGTGCTGGTGCGCCGCATGGGCGGCGGCGGCGCCTCGACGATCTCGACGTCGACATCGCCGAAGTCGGTGGGCGCATCAACCTCGGGCGCGGCCGTCTCGACGGGCGCCGCATTGAGGTCGATGAAGCCAAGGTCCTCGGCGGCCTCGGGCGCGGCGGTGGCCGGCACCGGCTCCGAGAGGTCGAGCAAGGGCAAGTCGATGTCGTGCGGCGGCTCGGGCAACTCCGGCGCCGCTGGCGTCGTGTCGGTCGTGAGATCGAGCAACGGGAGATCGACCGAGGGACGGTCGGCACTGCGGTCGGCGTTGACGTCGATCACCTCGACGGCGTCGTCGAACGACGTGTCGATGACAGGCAAGTTGCCCGGCAGGGCGAGGTCACGCCCCGACTCACGCGCTGGCGGCGGCGCTTCCACCACCTCGCTGAGGTCGAGCTCGGCGAACTCGCTCGCCGTCATCGGCGATGCGTCCTCGGCGGCGTCGGGCACGAGCGACGTGGTCTCGAGGCCAAGCATCGGGCCGGCATCCGTGGGCGCGGTGCCCGCGTCGAAGGAGGTGGCCTCGATGCCATCGAGGGTCTGGACCTCGATGATTGGCTCCTCCACCAGCTCCGGCACCAATGCAGGCACCAATGCAGGCACCACGTCAATTTCCGGTTCCGCCACCAGATCCGGCACCAGTTCCAGCTCTGGTGCGGGCACAGGCTCCGTCGCCCGCGCCGGCTCCAGCGGCGCTGCGGGCGCCGCGGGCGCCGCGGGCGCCGCGGGCGCCGCTGGCGGCGCGACGATAGGCGGCATCACGGTGGAAAGGCGCGACTTGCGCGGCGTCGGCGCATCGAGATCAATGAAGATCAGGTCGTCGTGTGCCTTGGCCTCGCGCGAGTGGCGGCCGGGCGCCTTGGGCGTCGCCGCGGGATCGACCGCGCGAATGCGCTCGAGCGTGGCCTCCGCCTCGGCCGTCTGGCCCGTCGCCTGATAGCGCTCGTACAGGCTCGACAGCTGCTCCACCGCCTCGTCCTTGCGGTCCGCCTTGAGCAGCTGGTCGGCGAGCATCAGGCGGATGTCGTCCTGATCGGGGCAAAGGTCGGCGAATTCCTTGAGCGCGCGGAACGCCTCCTTGGTGTTGCCGGCCTTCTGCATGCGGTCGGCGTACTCGAGGAAGTTCTGCTTGGCGTCGCCCTTGAAGCCCTTGGCCGCCGAGATCTTGCCCAGCTTGTAGTACACCGATGCGCGCCCAGGCGATGTCCGCAGCACCTTGTTGCAGAGTGCGATGGCGTTGTTGAAGAAGCCGCCCTCGGCATAGAGGTCGACGGCGCGCTCGTAGAGCGTGACGGCCTCCGCGGTATCGCCCTGGCGCATCAGCAGGTCGCCAACGCGGTTGTACAGGGCAACCTCGATATCGCTCTCATCGCCGGCGTCGAAGACGTCAAGGACTTCGCGATACGCCGCGATGGCCTTGTCGAACTTCTTCGCCGCCTCAAAGTCAGCAGCCTTCTTCTTCAGCTTGGCGAGATCTGCCATGGGGATGAGAAGCGTACCCGAACCGGAGTTACAACCATTGACGGCGAACCCGTCCAACTGGGAAAAGTACGCCTCGGTAGGGGAGGATGACAACGGGGGTGGACCGATTGTCCCGCCTGGGTAACTGGCCCGGGCGCCTGGCGCACCGACAGGCCAGTCGCCGATGGCGGCCCGGCGCCCTACCCCGCCCCGTGCGTCGCCACGCCGCGCACCCAGGTGGCGTGACACCGGTGATCGCCATACCAGTACGGGAGCTCGCGGATGTCCTCGATGTCGTACAACGCGAGGTCGGCGGAGAAGCCCGGCGCAAGCTGCCCTACCTTGGCGGCAAGCCCCAGGGCGGCGGCCCCATTGACGGTCGCGGCGAGCACGGCCTCGGCAACGCTCATCCGCAGCTGGCTGACGGCCAACGTGAGCACGAGCGGGAAGTTGACGGTGGGCGACGTGCCGGGATTGAAGTCGGAGGCCAGGGCAACGGCGGCCCCGGCGTCGATGAGGGCGCGCGCCGGCGCCTGCTTTGGCCGGCCGAGAAAGAGCATGGTGCCGGGCAGAAGTGTGGCGACCGTCTGTGCGGCGGCGAGCGCCCTGATGCCTCCGTCCGACACGGCAGCCAGGTGATCAGCGCTGGTGGCGCCGAGTTCGGCCGCCAGCTCGGCGGCGCCAGCGGTCTCGAGTTCATCGGCGTGCAGCTTGAGCTGCAGCCCGTGCCGCCGCGCGGCACCGAGGATGACGCGCGCCTCGTCGGTGGTATAGACGCCGGGTTCGCAGAAGATATCGGCAAAATCGGCCAGTCGCTCCGCGGCGACGCGCGGCAGCATCTCGTCGACGATGAGCGCGATGTACTCCTCACGCGCGTGCGGCGTGCCGCGGTACTCGAGCGGAATCTCGTGGGCGCCAAGGAAGGTCGGGACGAGACGCAGGGGGAGCGCCTGCTGGAGTCGGCGGATGACACGCAGTGACTTGATCTCGTCATCCGGCGTGAGGCCGTAGCCCGACTTCACCTCGATGGTGGTGGTCCCATGGGCGGCGAGGCGGCGCAGGCGCGGCAGGGCGAGCGCATAGAGGTCGTCCTCGGACCGTGCGCGCACGTCGCGCACTGAACTGTGGATGCCGCCGCCGCGCCGCGCGATCTCCATGTATCCGTCGCCGGCGGCGCGCAGTTCCTGCTCTTCGTGGCGCGGCTTTCCGAAAATGCCGTGCGTGTGCGAGTCGACGAGGCCCGGCATGAGGACGCGGCCGCTGCAATCGACCGTCGGCGCGTCGGGGTGCGCCGCGCGCAGCGTCTCGCGCGGACCGACGGCGGCAATGCGGCCGTCCTCGACGCAGACGGCAGCGTTGGTGAGCACCTCGAGGTGCTGCATGTCGGCGCCGCGACGGGCGTGTGGGGCGCCGGCGCAGGTGACGACTTGGGAGGCGTGTTCGAAGAGCAGCGTCACGGGTCTGGAGATGGCGGATGGCAGATGGCGGATGGCGGATGGCGGATGGCAGATGGGGAAACTAGGCCAACAGGTCCTTGAAGCGCGAGAGGGTGAGCGGAGCCTGGGCTTCGCCGCGGCAGGCGTAGTAGCACGCGTTGCAGGCGATGGGCGCGTAGCCGTCGTAGTCGCGCCACGGTTTGTCGGCGGGAAAGTCGGGGCAGCGGCGGACGAGGCCGGCGGGGTCGATGTGAATGGTGGTCTCTCCCGAACGGCACGGCTCGCGCATCGCGTTGCTCAGGTAGCGCGGGAGCTGCGCCAGATACCAGTCGGAGTTGGTGATGACGCCGCGGTGCGCGCGCTTGAACGCGAGGAGTTCGTCGACCAGCGCCCGCACGCGCGGGTGCTGGTCGGCCCGGATGAGGTGGGCGGCGCTGCCGTTCTTGAAGTCGGTGTACACCGACAGGTTGACACCCGCGCCCACGGCGTGCGCGTGGCGCACGATGGGCACGATGTCGTCGAGGTTGTCGTCCTTGATGACCGTGTTGAAGCGCACCGCCATGCCGCGCTCGCGCATGGCGGGCACCACCGCGAGGATCTTCGCCGCAAGACCCGGGATGCCGCGCGCGTCGTCGTGCCGCGCGTCAAGGTAGTCGAGCGACATGCTGATCTGGTCGAGACCGGCGTCCCACACGGCCTGCGCGCGCTCGAGGGAGAGCATGCCCCCGTGCGTCAGCATCGTGAGGTAGCAGTACGGGACGGCGCGAGACACCTCGGCGATGATCTCCTCCAGGTCACGGCGCAGGGTCGGCTCGCCGCCGGAGAAGGTGATCATCATCGGATCGAAGACGCGGGCGGCGTCGACGAACGATGCGAGTTCGCGCGCCTTCTCGTCGGCCGGCGTCTTGTGGTAGTCGCAGAACCCGCACGCCGCATTGCAGCGCATCGTGACCTCGAACGTCACGAGGACGGGGCGGCGCGCCAGGCGCAGCCGCGCGTACTTCCACGCGAAGGGGAGGAGATGCCAGGGCTTGTAGCGGGGGCTCAACATGGGTGAGCGAATGATAGGCGCTGGCAGCGTCGGGGCGTGCGTGCGGCTGGCGTCGCACTCACCCAATCATCGGCAGCCTGAGCCCCGTGGCGCGCGCCGTGTCAATGGCACTCTCGTACCCCGCATCCGCGTGCCGCGCGACGCCCATGCCGGGATCGTTGGTGAGCACGCGCTCGAGGCGCAGGCGCATCTCGGGCGTGCCATCGGCGACAATCACCTGGCCCGCGTGCAGCGAGTTGCCGATGCCCACGCCGCCGCCGTGATGGAACGACACCCACGTCGCGCCACTCGCCACGTTCACCAACGCGTTGAGGATGGCCCAGTCGGCCACGGCATCCGTGCCGTCCTTCATGCCTTCCGTCTCGCGGAACGGCGAGGCCACGGAGCCGGTGTCGAGATGGTCGCGGCCGATGACGATGGGCGCAGACAGTGCGCCGCTGGCGACGAGGTCGTTGAGCGCCACGCCGAACTTCGCGCGGTCGCCCTGCCCCAACCAGCAGATGCGCGCCGGCAGCCCCTGAAAGTGAATGCGCTCACGCGCCATCGTGATCCAGCGCTTCAGGTGCTCGTCGTGCGGGAACATCTCGAGCACCAAGGCGTCGGTGCGCGCGATGTCGGCGGGATCCCCCGACAGCGCGGCCCAGCGGAACGGCCCCTTGCCCTCGCAGAAGAGCGGACGGATGTACTCCGGGACGAAGCCCGGAATCCGGAACGCATCAGCGAGCCCGGCGTCGAGCGCCACGGTACGGATGTTGTTGCCGTAGTCGAAGGCGATGGCGCCCGCGTCCTGCATGGCGCGCATGGCGCGCACGTGCTCCACCACGCTGGCCGTCGCGCGACGCACGTATTCTGCGGGATCCTTGGTGCGGAGCGCGGAGGCCTCCGCCAACGTGTGGCTAGCCGGCACGTAGCCGGTCAGCATGTCATGCGCGCTCGTCTGGTCGGTGACGACGTCGGGGATGACGCCGCGGCGCACGAGGTCGGGGAGCACGTCGGCAGCGTTGCCGACGAGCCCCACCGAGAGTCCGCGCCGCGCCGCCTGCGCCTCGCGCACCCATGCGAGCGCCTCGTCGAGGCTGGCGGTCATGCGGTCGCAGTAGCCCGTGTCAAGACGCTTCTGGATACGCGACGGATCGACGTCAACGCCAAGGAAGGCCGCGTCGTGCATCGTGGCGGCAAGCGGCTGTGCGCCGCCCATGCCGCCGAGTCCGGCCGTGAGCACGAACTTGCCGGCGAGCGTGCCGTCGAAGTGCTTGCGTGCGAGGGAGCCGAACGTCTCGTACGTCCCCTGCACGATGCCCTGCGACCCGATGTAGATCCACGAGCCGGCCGTCATCTGGCCATACATCATCAGGCCCTGTCGTTCGAGCTCGCGGAAGTGGTCCCACGTGGCGAAGCGCCCCACGAGGTTGCTGTTGGCAATCAGCACGCGCGGCGCGTGCGCGTGCGTGCGGAAGACCGCCACCGGCTTGCCACTCTGCACCAGCAGCGTCTCATCATTCTCGAGCGCGCGCAGCGCCGTGACGATGGCGTCGAAGCAGTCCCAGTTGCGCGCCGCCTTGCCGGTGCCGCCGTAGACCACGAGATCGTCGGGGCGTTCAGCGACGTCGGGGTCGAGGTTGTTCATCAGCATGCGCAGGGCGGCTTCCTGCGGCCAGCCCTTGCAGGAGAGGGTCGTGCCGCGCGGCGCGCGGACCTCACGGGCGGTGGCGGTCATTGCGCGATCCTCTACGAAGCGTCAAACTCGCGGCGCGCCACGGCGCCGGCGAGGGCGATGATGTCGGGCGTGAGCACGCGATCTTCGCCGAGCGGCGCGACGTGGCGCCGCACCGTGTCGTGCGCGCGCTCCACGGCCGGGCTGCTGCGCAGCGGGCGGCGGCAGTCGAGTCCCTGTGCGGCGCACATCAGCTCGATGCCCAGGATGTGCTGCACGTTGCCGATGATGCGCCGCAGCTTCCACGCCGCGCCCATGGCCATCGGGACGACGTCTTCCTTGGACCCATCGGTGGGAATCGTGTCGACGCTCGCCGGATGCGACAGCACCTTGCACTCGCTGGCGAGCGCGGCGGCCGACACCTGCGCCATCATGAAGCCGCTGCTCACCCCGGCCGTGGCCGAGAGGAACGGCGGCAGTCCCTCGTTGAGGTCGGGATGCACCAGGCGATCGATGCGGCGCTCGGCGATGGTGGCAAGGTTGGTCATGGCGATGGCGAGAAAGTCGAGTGCCATGGCCACGGCCTGCCCGTGGAAATTGCCGCCACTGAGCATCTCGCCGTTGTCGAAGACGAGCGGGTTGTCCGTGGCGGCATTGAGTTCGCGCCCAATAATCCCCTCGGCGAAGCGGATGGCATCGAGCACCGGGCCGTGCACCTGCGGCATGCAGCGCAGGGCGTAGGCGTCCTGCACGCGCGGGTCATTGTCGCGGTGGGATTCGCGCAGGGCGCTGCCGTCGAGGAGCGTGCGCAGGCGTGCGGCGCTGTCGCGCTGGCCGTCCTGGCCGCGCGCGTCGTGAATGCGCGCGTCAAAGGCCACCGGCGTCCCCAGCAGCGCCTCGAGTGACATGGCACCGGCGACGTGCGCCGACTCCCACACCGTGCGCGCGTCGGCGACGGCCAGCGCGGCGATGCCGGTGTGCGTCTGCGTGCCGTTGATGAGCGTGATGCCTTCCTTGGGGCCCAACGTCACCGGCGTGAGCCCCGCGAACTGCAGCGCCTGCGCGGCCGGGAGACGGCGGCCATCGGCGGTGTTGAGTTCTCCCTCGCCGATGAGCGACACGGCGAGCGCCGCGAGCGGGGCGAGATCGCCGCTTGCCCCCACCGACCCCTGCTCGCGCACCACGGGCCAGAGGCCCGCGTTGAGCATCGCGCAGAGGAGGTCGGGCAGGTCGGGACGCGCGCCGGAGAATCCCTTGGCAATGACGTTGGCGCGCAGGAGCATCATCGCACGCACCTCGCGCTCCGGCAGTTCGGGGCCGACGCCGGCCGCGTGGGAGCGCACGAGGTTCACCTGCAGCTGTGCCAGCTTCTCCGGCGGAATGGAGAAGTTGGAGAGCTTGCCGAAGCCGGTGGTGACGCCGTAGACGACCTCGTTGCGCGCCACGATGTCGGCGACGACGGCGCGCGTGGCGCGCATGCGCGTGCGCGCCGCATCCGAAACGGCCACCGGGCGGCGGCCCACGGCCACGGCGTGCACGTCGGCAATGGCGAGCGAGCAGCCGTCGAGCGCGAGCGGAGTGATCTGGGTCATGGCAGGGGTACGAGACTTTGCCGGTAGCTGGCGCGGTCGAAGTTGAATTTGAGGTCGGGTTCGGCCTTGAGCGCCACGTAGAACGTGAACGAGAAGTTGCCGTTGGGGGCCTGCGTGAATCCGAACATCGCGCGCCAGTCGTGCAGGTCGCGCTGCAGCGTCACCTGGTGGCTGGCGAACTCCTTGCGCACGGCGTCGTAGCTCGTGCTCCACTGCGCCGACCACTTGGGTGTCAGGTCAAAACTGGTGCGCCAGTTGATGCTCGTCTGCGGCGGGATGCGGAAGAACGAGCCGCCAGCGGTGGTGGCCGAGAACTGCGTGTAGTCCACCGGCGGCGCGGCGAGCGCATTGCGCACGCAGACGTCGTACTGGATGGGATTGGTCTTGAGCGCCTGACACTGGATGGTGGGGTCGTACTGCACGACGCGTCCATCCCCGCCGGGCGGGCGCTGCCGATTGGCGCTGAGGCTGATGCTCGCCTGGAAGCCGCGTCCCGTGGGCACCGTCACGAGTTGCTGCCGCATGCCGGTGCCGGCCACCTGGTTCATGCCGCCGCCCATCGCCGACCCCATCGCCACGTTCCCGCCGCCGCCCTGCTGGCCCATGGTCGGCAGGGTATCGCCGCGCGCGCCGAAGAGCGACGCGATCCAGCGGATGATCGGCGTATCGCGGGTGATCTGCATCGACGCCGACACGGACTCGCGGTACGGCCCGAAGCGCGCGGTGTCGCTGAGCACCGACCCCTCGAAGAGCGAGTAGCCCATGTCGAACGTGAGGCCGGGCAGCAGGTCGGAGTTGACGCTGATGTTCATGCGGTCGGTGGCGAATCCGCTGCGTCCGGTCTTCTTGGCGCGCTCAAAATCATAGACGAGCGGCGTGAAGCCGAGCGAGAGCAGCTTGATCTTCTTGCCGTCAGTCCCCGGCGTCGTGTCGGACGCGGCCTTCTTCAGCTTGGCTTCGAACGCCTGATTGAAGCCGAAGGAGAGCCGATTCTGCGCGAGCGCGCCCAGGTAGTCGGCGCGCGTCTTGCCGAGCGCGGCGAGGAACTCGTCACTCACCTGCGACTGCGGGGCGAACGACCATGACAGCGTTGGCGTGATGGAGTGCCGGAAGCGTGCCACCGGGCCGATGCCCCAGCGCGTGAGGCCGAAGAACGAGGGCGCGATGCCGACGCCCCACGACAGGCGCTTGCGCTGGGAGATGAAGTTGCCCCCCGTGCGCTCGGAGCGCACGAAGTAGCCCGACGGGTCGACGTTTTCCATCGACACGCTGGGCACCACGTTCCACGTCCCCTGAAAGAACGTCGGCAGCGTGATGGCCGTCCGCCAGTCGAGCGACGTGAGGTAGGTGCGGCTGTAGACGCGCGTCTCGCGCCGGCTCGTGTCGACCGGATTGACGATCAGCCGCACCTCGGGAAAATCGTTGAGCCGGTCGCTGTAGCTGAACGAGAGCGGCAGGTTGAACTTGCCGATCTTGAACGGCGTGTTGAGCGCGGCGGTGGTGGCCTGCGTGGAGCGGTCGAAGCGCGTGGAGTCGAGCACGCCGTTGCGGTCGAAATAGCGGAACTTGAAGTCGCCCTGCGCGTCGAGATGCCGACTGCTCGACGACGACAGGTTGAACGACGGCGTCCACTCGATGAAGCGCCCGACCTGGATGGCCTTGGACGAGACGTTGACGCTCGGGAAGTCCTGATCGACCTGGTCGCGCCCCGGGTACTGCCGGCGCGTGCCGCCCACCGACAGCGCAAATGGGCCGACGCTGCGCGAGTAGTTGAGCATCGAGCTGATGGTGGCCAGCGCCGTCTTCGCATTCAGCGCCGTCTGGCGCTGCACGCTGGTGCTCGTGACGTAGTTGAGGTTGGCCGTCAGGCGCGACGTCGCCGAAAATTCCTGCGTGTGGTTCCACGACAGCTGCGTGTTGGACGAGCCCGTGCTCAGGCTGTGCTGCGAGACGGCGAAGCCGCCCTGCATGAACCGGTTGAGCCAGCGATACCGGATCTGGCTGTTGAGCCGCACCCAGCCGGGATCGGCGACGGTCGCGCGCGCCGACGACCGCCAGTCCATCGAGACGGCGATGTCCGTGTAGTCGCTGAGCGCGACGTAATAGCCGATGTCCTCGATGGTGCGGCGGTACGTGGGGCTGTTGCGCACGAGTTCGGCAAAGCCAAAGCGCGGCGTGAGGATGCCACTGCGGCGCCCCGACCGGATGTCCTGAAAGACGAACGGCAGCCAGAAGACGGGAACGCCCTGCAGGTACAGCACCGCCGGGCGCGCCACCATCATGTGCTTGGCCACCATCTTGATTTCGCGGGACTGAAAATGGTAGTGCGGCAGCGAGTCTTCGCAGCTCGTGATGGTGCCGACACGGCCATACGTCGCCTGCCCTGTCGCCGAGTCGCCGGCAAAGCCGCCCACGTGCGCCGACACCACCCAGCGCTCGCCGCTGTTCTCCACCGTCCGGATGTTGGTGCCCGTGCCCTGCTTGCTGGTGATGTCGTACGTCGTGTGCCCGCTGGCGTTGACGTCGTCACGCCCCTTCTCGCGCACGACGATGGCCGGCCCGAGCGCCAGCGCCTTGTTGGTGGAGTCGCTGTAGGTGATGGTGTCGGCGGTGATGAGCGACGGCTCGCGCTCGACCACCGCGCGTTCGCCCTTGGTGCCGATGAGCGTGATGGTGCGATCGCCGGCCAGGAAGTGCACGAAATCGGCCTGATACCGCACCACCTCGTATCCCTTGCGCAGCATCAGCGCGGCCGCCACCGAGTCGGCGGGCACCCAGTGCACGAGCGCGGTGTCGCGCTTGACCGTGTCCGCGCCGGCACGCGGTGCGGCGATGGGCCGCTGACGGACGCTGCGCGCGCTTCCAGGCAGCCCCCCCGACTGCGTGCCGGGGATCTGCGCGCCGGCCCCGACGGCAAACGCCAGCACGAACGCCAGCGCACGCGTGGTGCGCAGCGCAATCACGCCTCGCATCGACCGGCGGACCGCCAGACGGCGCATCACCGGCCCGAGGCGGCCGCGCTGCGCTCTGCCTCCTCCTCGCGGCGGGCCCGCTTCTGCTTGGCTCGATACACGAACCACGACATGATGATGCTCAGCTCGTACAGCCCGTACAGCGGGATGAAGAGCATCAGCGTCGAGATGATCATGTCGCCCGGCGTGATGATCGCCGACAAGATGAGCATCCCGACAAACGAGTGCCGGCGATACGTCGACAGCAACTTGGGCGTCACGAGCCCAAGCGCCGTGAGCGCGAGAATCAGGATCGGCAGCTCGAAGACCGCCCCGAACGCCAGCGTGAGCGCCACGGCAAACGAGAAATACTCGGACGCGGAGATCATCTGCTGCAGCGAGGCCGACGAGATGCCGCCCAGCAGCTCCAGCGTGATGGGCAGCACCCACAGCGCCGACAGCGTGCAGCCGATCAGGAAGAGCCCGGCCGCGCCAATGAGCACCGGGATGATCACGCGCTTCTCGTGCGTGTGCAGCGCAGGCGACAGGAACGCCCAGACCTGGTACACGATGACCGGGCTGGCGAGCACGATGCCCACGCCGAAGGACACGTTCATCAAGATCGAGAACGGGTCGGCAGGATGCGTGTAGATGAGCTTGCCGCCGTGCAGGAATTCCCTGGCCGGAAAGGCCAGTATCCCGATGACGTCGAAGTTGCTGATCAGCGTGAACGCGACGAAGAAGCCGACCAGCAACGCCGCCCCACTCCAGAGCAGCCGCCAGCGCAGCTCCTCGAGGTGGTCGAGGAACGGCATCTCCGCCTGCTGGTCACGCTCCCGCTCGGCCACTCCGCCCCCTCGTTACTTCAGGTCCCGAAGCATCGCGGCCGCAAGCGTGGCCTCTTGGGACTTGGGGTACTTGTCGAGCACCTGCTGGAACAGGAGCCGAGCCTGCCGCGTCTGGCCTGCCACCTTGAGCGCCAGGGCGCGCTTGTAGATGGCCACCGGGGCGCGCTCTGCCGTCGGATACTTTTCCGCGACGAGTGCAAACACCGAGTCGGCCTCCGGCGCGTTCCCCGCCGACGCATAGGCTTCGGCAATCCAGTACTGCGCTTCGGATGCCAAGTCGGACGTGGGATACTGCGTGAGCAGGTCGCTGAACGCGGCCCGCGCCGCGGACGAGGCGCCGCGTGCCAACTGCTGCCGCCCCATTTCCATCAACTGGTACGGTCCAGGAGCCGGCGCGCCCGGCGTTGCCGAGGCCGCCGGAGCGCCCGCGACCGGCGGCACAGTCGTCGGTGCCGCCACGGGCTCGTTGGCGCGCGCCTCGAGCTGGGCACGCAGCGCATCCACCTGCTTGCGGCTCTGCCCGGTGAGTTCCTGGATGGACAGCAGTTGCTGCGAGACGCTGTGCATGGACATCTGCACATCACCCTGGAAGCGCTGCAGCGTCACCGACGCCTGTCGCAGCGAGTCGGCCACGGCAGCCAGCGCCTGCGTGATCTGGCGCAGTTGCACCGCCTGCAGCGTGTCGGCATGCGCCGCTCGCGCGGCCGACGCCTGCAGTACCGCGATGTCGGCCTGCAGGGTGCGCACGTCATTGCGCGTCGCAAAGCACGCCCCGGCCGCCAGAATGACGGCCGGAGCAATCAACAACCGCATGCAGCGAGCGGTCACTTGCCGGGCAGCTTGAACGGGTTGGCGCCGGCGATGATTTCGAACTCGTCGCGGCGGTTCTTGCCCCACGCGTCTTCGGTGTCCGCGGCCACGGCCGGGCGCTCTTCCCCGAAGCTCACGACGTCGATGCGGCCGGCGTCGATGCCGCGCGCCACGAGGTACCGCTTGACCTCGGCCGCACGCTTCTGGCCGAGCACCATGTTGTACTCGTCCGAGCCGCGGTTGTCGGTGTTGCCCGCGATGCGGATGCGCATGTCGGCGTTCGCCTGGAAGATCGGCAGCTTGGCTTCGAGCGCGGCCTTCTGGTCGTCACGAATCTCGGCCTTGTCGTAATCGAAGTAGACGGGCGTCGCGAACGAGGCCTTTGCCGCGGCAACCGCTGCCGCGTACCTGGCGGCGGCTTCGGCGGCGGCCTTGTCGGCAGCGGCCTTGGCGGCCGCTTCGGCGGCAGCGCGCTTGGCGGCTTCGGCCGCGTTGGCAGAATCCTGGTTGAACGGCTTCACCACGGGGGCCGGCGGCGGCGCCAGGACCGGCTTCTTCTTGCAGGCGGTCGTGGTCACAGCCGAGAGCGCCAGCGCGGCCAGGGCGAGCGAGCGAATGCGAGCGTGCATGACAGAGTCTCCAGTGGGGGTCGATCGAAAGCGACTACGGTTGTTCCATGCGTGGGGACCACGCCGCCTGACGCGCCACACCAGCGCCTCGCGTCAACTGCCGCGTACGTCCTGATTCGGTATCCAGCACCCACAACTGCTTGGCGCCGCTGCGCGTCGACGTAAAGACGATGTGCCGCGCATCGGGCGCCCATGACGGATTTTCGTTGCGCGCGTCGCCGGTCAGTTGCCGGACTTTGCGATCACGCACATTGATCATCATGACCTGCAGGTTCGGGCCTTCCTGCGACGTGAACGCAACGTTGCGACCATCCGGCGACCAATCAGGATCGGTGCGGTACGGCTGCTCCACCGCCGCCTTCTCGGTCAACAACTCCGCGTTCGTGCCATCAGCATCCGTAATATACACCTCAGGATGACCGAGGCGACCCGAGGTAAACGCGATCTTGCGCCCGTCCGGACTGAAGGTCGGCGATGAGCTCGGACTGCCGTGTCCGACGGTCACGCGGCGCGGCGCTTCGGAGCCGAACGGGCTCACCGCGTACAGATCGGTGCCGTCATCACCGGCCGAGTAGACCAGCGTACTGCCGTCCGGCGAAAAGGCCGGGGTGACGTTGCTCCCCCCGAGATCGGGCACGCGCCGCCCCTGGCCGCTGATGATGTCCCGCACCACGATGTGCGTGCCATCGTCAGCCATCTGCGTGTAGGCCACATAGCGCCCGGTCGGGTGCCAGGCCGGCGAGAGTGCCGTCCCGCCCACGCCAACGGGCGTGAGGTTGGCACCATCGGAGTCGACGATATACAGGCGCTGGTCCCGCACGTACAAAACTCGCGTCGCGGCAATCCCACGTGTGGACGTCACCCACCGTTCCACCTCGTCACTCGCCCGGTGCACGGCCATGCGCCACGCCGACGAATAGGTGGCCGCCGTGCCGAAGGCGAAGTCGCCCACATTCAGCACGCGCTTGCCGGCCACGTCGTGCACGGCCACATGCAGCGAACCCTGCGGCGTCACCGACGCCTGCACGATGGCCGAGGCGGTCAGCTTGGCATAGAGGGCATAGTTGATGGCGCCCGTGGGCGGTGGCCCGGCCTCGGCGCTGATGACCGTCAGGCGATCGCCGAAGTCGAGGTCGCGCGCCAGGATTGCCCGCACCGAGTCGCCGGCGGGGCCGCCAACGGCGGTGATGAACACGCCCGGACGCGAACTCGGGTCGTACGTGAGGCCCACGCGGACGCCCTGGGGAATCGTATCCTGCGCGACAGCCACAAACGGGCACAGGCACAGCACTCCGAATGCACGGACAGCTCGAGAGATCATCACCGCAGGGTCTTCGGGTCAAATCGGAAGATGACAGGGAGCACGTCATCCATGAACTGCGCGGGGAGTGGGCCCCACGCCTTGGCGGCCGCGGCGGCCTCGACGGCCCCCTGGCACTCGAGGTCAAACGCGTATGAACCGCTCTTCTGCAGGAACCGGAAGCCCGCCACGCTCCCATCTCGCCGAATGAGGAAAAAGACCTCCGCCGTGCGGACGGTGCGGTCGCTGGGAGCGAAGTTCAGGCGCACCTGGCGCACGATATTCTGCAGGTACCCCGGAAACGGAAAGTCGATCCCCTCGGTGCGGATGTTCGCCACGTCCGCGCCGGCGCCTCCCACCGCGCCGCCGCCGGCACGCGGCGCAACGGCAGCAGGCTTGGCCTTGGCGCCAGGCGTGGCCTTGGCCGGCGCCTTGGGCGGCGCCTTGGGCGCACTCTTGAGAATTGGTTTCTTGATGGGCACGGCGTCGGGCGCAGGCTTGGGCGTCGCCTTGGGCGGCGTCGAGGCCGCGGCCTCGCGCGGCGCATCGGTCACGACGCCCACTGCGGGAGTGCCCGGCGGCGCGGCGATCAGCTCGACCTTGTACATCGGAGGCAGCGCGGTGTGGCTGCCGACGCTCGACGCCACCACCAGCGCGGCGGCCACGGCGATGTGCAGCAGCGCCGAGGCAAAGAGCGGCGCGGCAATGCCCGTCTCGCGCGCCCGGACGGCAATCACGGCCGCACCGTCTCCGGTTCGGTGACGAGTCCGACATTCACGATGCCGGCCTTCTGGATGGTGGCGAGCACCTGCGCCACAATGCCGTACGGCGCCCCCTGGTCGGCGCGCACGTACACCCCATCGCGTCCGGCCTTGGACGAGAGCGCCTTGAACGCCGCCTTGAACTCGGAGAGCGACATCGGCGTCTCGTCGGCGTACACCCGGCCGTTGGCCGTGATGCTCACCACGAGGCCGCCCTTGGGCTCGAGCGCGCGCGCCTCGGTCTTGGGCAGCGACACATCCACCCCGCCCTGCATCAGCGGCGCCGTCATCATGAAGATGACGAGCAGCAGCATCATCACATCGATGAGCGACACGACGTTGATGTCGGCGTTGAGCGGCGTCCGTTCGCCATGGGTGCGGCGGCGCACGCTAGACGCGCCCCTCGCGCGCCATCAGCGCGATGATCTCCGAGCCGAACCCCTCGAGCTCGCCGTCGAAGCGGTTGAGACGCGCGGCGAAGATGTTGTACGCGAAGACCGCCGGAATGGCCACCGCCAACGCTGCGGCGGTGGCGATGAGCGCCTCGGCCACGCCGGGCGCCACCGCGCCCAGGTTGCCCGATCCCTTGGTGGCGACGCCAAGGAAGGCATCGATCACGCCGAGCACGGTGCCCAGCAGGCCAATGAGCGGACTGGCTGAACCGATGACGGCCAGCGATGGAATGAAACGCCCGAGCGCGTCACGCTCGGCGGTGACCTCGGCGTCGAGCAGGAGGCGCATGGCCTCCACCTGCGACTCGCGCAATGGATGCGACGTGCCGTCGTCAGCGCGAATGGCCGTGTCCTGCAGGAAGTTCACCGCACGGGCGAAGACCCGGTTGAACGGCGAGGCCGGCGCCTTGCGCGCCATCGCGACCGCCTGCTCCAGCTTGGTGGCGCGGGCGAATTCGCGCTTGAACACCCCCGAGGCCCTGGACATGCGCCGGAACTCGAGCCACTTGGCCAGCATGATGCCCCAGCTGCAGAGCGAGAGCACCAGCAGCAGCGCCAGCACCACCTTGGTGGCGAGGACGGAATTGGTGATGAGCTCGAGGGGGGTGGTGGGAATGGCAGAGTTCATGACGGATGATTCAGGATATGGAATCCGGATGGTGATTCAGGGTCGCGCCTGGTGCGTGCGATGGACGATCCTGGGGCGTGCTCAGCCGCGCGGTGCGGCGAAATACTCGAACGTGTCCTTCAGTCCGCTTTCGAGCGAGCGCTGCGGCGTCCATCCGAGCAGCTGCTGCCCCTTGGCGGTACTCACGGCGGAGCGCCGCTGTTCCCCGGGGCGGGCCGGCGCGAACTCTATGGCCGAGCTGCGGCCACTGACGCGACGCAGCGTTTCGGCGAGCGTGATCACGTCAGTCTCGATGCCCGTGCCGATATTCATCGCCCGCGCATCGAGGCGCGCCGCGGCGGGGAGCACCGCGGTGGCGGCGGCGGCGTTGGCGGCAGCCACGTCCTTCACATGCACATAGTCGCGCGTCTGCCCGCCATCACCGAATACCGTGAGCGGCGCGCCATCGAGAAGTCGATTGCAGAAGATGGCCACCACGCCCGCCTCGCCGTGCGGGTCCTGGCGCGGCCCGTACACGTTGGCGTAGCGCAAGACGGCCCCCTCGATGCCGTGCACGCGGCCGTAATACGCCAGGTAGTGCTCCACGGCGAGCTTGGCGATGCCGTAGGGAGAGTCGGGGTCCTTGGCGAACTCCTCGACGTTTGGCGGCGTCACGAAGTCGCCGTAGATCGCGCCGCCGGTCGAGGCAAAAATGAAGCGCGGGCGCCGCGCGGCGGCACGCACGGCTTCGAGCAGGTTCAGGGCGCCGAGGATGTTGATGGACGCATCGTGCACCGGGTCGATGACGCTCTTGCGCACGTCGATCTGCGCGGCCTCGTGCAGGACGACGTCAAAGCCGCCTTCGCGCACCAGTCTGGCCGCGTCGGCCGAACGCACGTCAGCCTGCACGAACTCGGCGCCGACCGGCACGTTCTCGCGCCGGCCCGTCGAGAGGTCGTCGAGCACGACAACATGGAATCCGCGGTCAAGCAGGGCGTCGGCAATGTGCGAGCCGATGAACCCCGCGCCGCCCGTGATCAGCGCGCGTGGTGACATGCGTGAAAACTAACCCGCTGAGAGCGAGATCGCTCCCATTCAGGGCATCTTGGCGGTGATCCGTCCGGGCATGCCAACCACCACGTTCGCCTGCGTGCGATTCAGGATGATCGCGCTGGCACCGAAGGGCGTCACGCGCATCACCTGCGCCACCGCGGCCACTTCCGGCGCGCGCTGCTCGCCGGCCTCTCCCTTTCCCAGCGACGCAAACAGCGTCACCTGGTCGCCGGACACCAGCCCGTCCTTCGCGCCGGACGACAGGACCAGATACGAACCGATCTGCGGAATGACCGGATCGCCCTGCATCCAGGCAAGGGTGGTCCGCATGCCGTTGTCCAGTACCGACGGCATGACGTCCCGACGCGGGACGAGCGAGTCGACCTGCGTGAGGCCCTGCCCTTCGATGATGGACGCGAACTGATTTACGATCACCACGCGCGCATCACCGGTGCCCGTGTCATTGCGGAGTTCGACGACGCCCGTGACGATCACGACCTGCCCCTGCGCACCGAGGACCGGGCCCAGCTCGTACGTCATGAAGCGCTCGCCGTTGGCGCGCTTGGCGCCGACCGGAAGCCGGACGAACAGCGGCTCCTGCGACTGGTGCGAGCGCTCGGCGTGCGATGGCGTCACAATTTGTGAAGTCGCCGACGAGATCACGCGCCCCGCCCCAGCGGGACCGCCCACGGCCCAGATAAAGGGCGCGGCGAGGTACTGGCCCGAACGCACCGCGTAATGGGACGCCATAAGCGTCGTGCCCGCGCGCTCCCGGCGCGCCTGCTTGTACCGGCGCGGATCGAAAATCGTGGCGTTGCCGGGGTCGTACGCCGGCACCGGCGTCCCGGCGGCAGTCGCCGGAGCCCGCGCCACGGCGACCCCCGCCGGCAGCCGGAGCACCTCGCCGGGATAGATCCAGTGCGGATCTTCGATGACTGCCGTGTTCAACCGGTAGATCTCCGGCCACAGGTACGCGTCGCCGAGGAACTGCTTGGCGAGGCTCCAGAGCGTCTCGCCGCGCACGACAGCGTGGGTCGACCCGGCAGGCGCCTGTGCGGCCGGCGTGGCGGCAGCCGGCTTGGCCGGTTGCTGCGCGTGCAGCGCGAGGGCGGTACCGAGAACAGCGGAGGCGAGCAGCGAAGCGCGAATGCGGGCCATGGACGGGTCCGGTCGACGGTGAGGTCGTTGTAAAGCATGGCAGGAGCCGCCCCCGCACTCAAGCGGTGACGGATGCCAACTGAACTATGGACGAGCGAGGGGTTCGAAGGTTGCGGTCGGCCCCTGCACTACTTGCTGTTCACGGTGACGTTCAGGAGCCCCTGGGCCGACGTGGCGTCGGTGCACCCGGCAATGGTCAGCGAGAAGGTAAAGGTGGGCTGGCTGACGGCCCCGTACTCGATGTGCCGCACCCCCGTGGCGCCAGTGGCGATCGTCTCGACCGCCGCACGATTCGCCACGGTGACGATGTCCACCGCGCGGCCCGTCTGGTTGACGATCTGGTAGGCATTGCCAGCCGTCATCGTCACGGTGCTCGGGCTGGCCACGGGGCAGAAGCCGGTCCAGCTCGCCGGCAGGCCGCTGGGTCGGTACGTATCCGTCGCGACCGCCGGACCGAGGGTCACCGTTGTCGTCTGCACGGCGGCCGGGGCGGTGCTCGAGTCCTTGGACGCGCTGCAGGCGGCGGCCATCACGATGCCGAGCGCGGCAAATGAGCGTAGGATCATTGGCGGAACGAGTGACGGGTAGGGGCCGACGGATGACACGAGGCCGGCCGCGCGTGCAGGAGACGATACACGGAAAACGGTGAACTGGACACCCGTCGTCAGTTCACCGTTGCCGGATGTCAGTCGGAGGGCTCAGAACGGCAAATCGTCGTCCGCCTCGAGCCCGCCGGGGAACTCCTCGAAATCACCAGCCGGCGGCGCGTTGCTGCCGCCCTTGGCGGGTGCCGCCGCACGCGGGCGAGAGGGCGCGCTGCTGCTGTCGAAATCGCCGCCGCCGCCCTTGCCGCCCAGCAGCATGATCTCGCGGACGTTGATCTCGGTGATGTACTTGGTCTGGTTTTCCTTGTCCTGGTACTGCCGGTACTCGATGCGCCCCTCGACGTAGAGCTTCTCGCCCTTCTTGCAGTAGCGCTCGATGATGTCGGCGAGCCCCGTCCCCGGGCCCTTGGCGTTCCACGCCACGCACTTGTGCCACTCCGTCTTCTCCTGCTTTTCGCTCCCGGCCTGCCCACCCCATGACCGGCTGGTGGCGAGGGAGAACGAGGCCACCTTGCTGCCGTTCGACGTCGTGCGGATCTCCGGGTCGTTCCCGAGGTTCCCGATCAGCGTCACCTTGTTCAAGCTGCGGCTCACAACTCCTCCTGTCGTATGAAGTCCGAACGTCGTCGTTGACGGTAAAGATACCCCCCCGGTCTGACACCACCAATCGGTTGCACCTGGTGGCACGGCATTGCAGTCAGCTGAGGTCGCGCCGCAGGATCAGGGCGTCCTCGACGGGATGCTTGTAGTATTGCGTGCGCCGCCCCACTTCGTGGAACCCTCGGCTGGCGTACAAGTGCCGGGCGGCCTCGTTGGAAGCGCGCACCTCGAGGAAGATCACCTGTGCCCCTTCCGCGTGCGCCCGGGCCAGCAGCGCGTCCAGCATCAGCCGGCCCAGCCCGCCGCCGCGTCGCGTCGACTCCACGGCAAGATTGGCCAGCTCGCATTCATCGCCGGCCATCCACACCACCGAATAGCCGGCAATCCCCGCGTCGTCCTCGACGACACTGATGCGGACGAACTCGTGCGCCATCGAATCGCGGAAGCTCTTGAGCGTCCACGCGTCACTGAACGATGCGTGCTCAATCACGGCGATCGCCTCAAGATCGGCTTCCAGTGCCGGCCGGACGAGCGCCATCACCCGGACGCCAGTGGACGTCCGTGTGCCGCCTCCCACTGGACCTGCGCCTCGGCGAGTCGCCCGTACGACGGCTCCCAGGCATCGAGATCGACGGGGCCCGCGGCAAGGCAACCAGCGAGCAACACGGCAACGCCGCGTGCGTGTGGCATCGTCGGCTCGGCCTCGACCGGACCCACGACGGGCACGCCGGCTGTCGTGAGCTGTTCCGTCGTCGCGAGCGCGTGCGTGCCTTCCGCATGCACGGCCCCCCCGGCTTCAACAATCATCGGCTGCGCGTACCGTTCACCACGCATGGCGTCGAGCGCGGCGACGTAGCGCCCCGGCGCCAAGGCTGGCTCCGCCCCAGCCACGACAAGCGCGAGCGACGACACGGCGTACAGCGGCACCCCGGCCCCGTGGCACATGCCCTTTGCGATCCCGGCCGCAATGCGCAGCGACGTGAAGCTCCCCGGCCCCGCGCCGCAGACCACACGCGCCACATCGCGCGGCACCGCGCCCGCGTCGGCGAGCGCGGCCAGCACGGCGGGCATCAACCGTTCCTCGGTCTCGCCGCGCATCATCGCTTCGCGCGCCGCCACCACCATGCCGTCGCGCAGCACAGCCACGGTCCCCACGGAGGTGGAGGCGTCGAGCGCCAGCGTCAGTCCGGGGGCGGTCACCGCGTCACGCGTCGCCATTGCGGCGTCCCCATTCACGCGTCACCACGTCACCCGCCGCCGCGACTCGTCATCGTCGACGTGCGCCAGCGTGATGGCGAGCGCGTCGTCCGGCACGAGGTCGCCGGCGCGGTCGGGCCACTCGATGATGAGCAGCGCGCGTTCGGTGCTGAGCATTTCCCAGCCGATGTTGGCAAGCTCGTGCGGTCCCTTGATGCGATAGAGGTCGAGATGGAAGAGCCGCCGGACGTCGCGCGCAATGTACTCATGCACGAGCGCAAACGTGGGGCTGGTGACGGGCTCCACCACGCCGTAGCCGCGCCCGATGGCGCGCGTGAGCGTCGTCTTGCCCGCGCCAAGGTCGCCGCTGAGCGTGATGGTGCACGGCAACGCGGCCATGGCCGCTGCGCCGAGCTGCTCACCAAACACCGTGAGCTCGGCCAGCGTCATCAGTGCGTCGCCATGGGGCGCGGCGGGTGGACGGAGCGGCGCCACGCTACTTGCCCCCGCGCCACGGCGCCTGGCGGCGCGCACTGCCGCTGCGCTCGCCCATTGCCGCCCTGATCTCGAACAGCTCGTCGCGCAGTCGCGCTGCGGCCTCGAAGTCGAGCGCCTTGGCGGCGACCTTCATTTCGTCCTCGAGCTGCACGATCAGCTTCGGCAGGTCCTCCACGCCGTAGTGCGCGGCGGCCTCCGCCACCTTCTTCTGCTTCTTGCTGCCGGCCCGCTCGCGCTCGCGACCCTCACGCTCCTCGCGCGCATCGGCCACGCGCGTGAGCACGCGAATCTGGTCGGTGCTCTTGGTGACGCCGTGGGGCACGATGCCGTGCGCCACGTTGTGCGCCTCCTGCACCGCGCGGCGGCGATCGGTCTCGTCCATCGCCCGCCGCATCGATCCGGTGATGCGGTCGGCATAGAGAATGGCCCGCCCCTCGATATGGCGTGCGGCCCGGCCAATGGTCTGGATGATCGAGCGGTCGCTGCGCAGGAACCCCTCCTGGTCGGCGTCGAGGATGGCGACCAGCGAGACTTCCGGCAAGTCGAGCCCCTCGCGCAGCAGGTTGATGCCGACGAGCACGTCGAACTCGCCGAGCCGCAGGCCGCGCACGATCTCCATGCGCTCGATGGCGTCGATGTCGGCGTGCATGTACCGCACGCGCACCCCCATCTGCTGCAGGTAGTCGGTGAGATCCTCGGCCATCCGCTTGGTGAGCGTCGTCACGAGCACCCGCTCGCCCTTGCGGTCGCGGAGGCGGATCTCGCCCAGCAGGTCGTCCACCTGGCCGCGCACCGGGCGGATCTCGACGATCGGATCGACGAGCCCCGTGGGACGGATGATCTGCTCCACCACCACGCCCTGCGAGAGCTGCAGCTCGAGGTCGGCGGGCGTCGCAGAAACGAACACGGCGCGCGGTGTAAGCGCGAGAAACTCGTCGAACATCAGCGGCCGGTTGTCGAGCGCGCTCGGCAGGCGGAAGCCATACTCGACGAGTGTCGTCTTGCGCGACTTGTCGCCGTTGAACATCCCGCCGATCTGCGGCAGGCTGACGTGCGACTCGTCGACGACGACGAGGAAGTCCTCGGGGAAGTAGTCGAAGAGCGTCGCCGGCCGCTCGCCCGCCCCTCGGCCCGAGATGTGGCGCGAGTAGTTCTCGATGCCGGCGCAGGTGCCGACCTCGAGCAGCATCTCGATGTCGAAGTGCGTGCGCGACTCGAGGCGCTGCGCCTCGAGCAGCTTGCCCGCCCCCTTGAGCGCGGCCAGCCGCTCGCGCAGTTCATCCTGCACCAGACGAATGGCGCGTTCCAGCGTGGGACGCGACGTCACGAAGTGCTTGGCCGGATAGACCGCGGCGCGCGCCAGCGGCGTGATCGTCTCGCCCGTCATCGGGTTCACCTTCGAGATGCGCTCGATGGCGTCGCCCCACATTTCCACGCGCACCGCCTGCTCCTCGTAGGCGGGAAAGATCTCGATCGTGTCGCCGCGCACGCGGAACGTGCCGCGCTCGAAGGCGACGTCGTTGCGGCCGTACTGGATCCTCACGAGCCCGCGCAGGATCTCGTCGCGCGGGATCGCCTGCCCCACCGTGAGGTGCACCATCTGTTCGCGGTACTGCACCGGATCGCCGAGTCCGTAGATCGCCGAGACCGTCGCGACGATGATCACGTCCTCGCGCTCCATCAGCGACGAGGTGGCGCGCAGGCGCAGGCGGTCGATGTCCTCGTTGATCGACGCGTCCTTCTCGATGTACGTGTCGCTCGTCGGGACGTACGCTTCGGGCTGGTAGTAGTCGTAGTACGAGATGAAGTACTCGACGGCATTGTTCGGAAAGAACGACTTGAGCTCGCCGTAGAGCTGCGCGGCCAGCGTCTTGTTGTGCGACAGGACGAGCGTCGGCTTGCCGTAATTCCGGATGACATTGGCCATCGTCATCGTCTTCCCCGACCCCGTGACGCCGAGCAGCGTCTGGAAGCGGTCTCCGCGCGCGAGCCCTGCGGTCAGCTCGGCGATCGCCTTGGGCTGATCGCCGGCGGGCTCGAACGGCGCCTGCAGGTCGAAGGGGAGGGACTCCATGCCTGCAATATAGCGATTCGGCGTTTATTCGGCGGTCGTCCAGCGCACGGAACCACGGGTCAAGCTGCCCTGGTCAGCGGCCGATCCTCTGCAGTGGACGTCAGCGAGACGAGCGGAGTTGAGCGCAGGTCAGGCACAGAGGGGCGCCCCGGGTGTAGCGGCGCCCCCA
>JANYJW010000050.1 GCA_025361705.1 Gemmatimonas sp. | reverse complement strand
CGAGGAACTCATCCAGGCGATCACCACCTACATCGATCGCCGCAACGAGCATCCCACACCCTTCGTGTGGACAGCCACCGTGCAGAAGATCTTGAAGAAGGTCAACGAAGCGAATAAGACTTTGGCGACACTACACTAGCGCTCGATCTCGACGTCCGAGCTTTCGATGGAGCCCCGGGGGGCGCTGCGGAAGACCTCGCCCCGCACTTCGTTCACGCCCGGCGGGCTCGCGTCGATGAGCAGGACCGTCAGTGCGAGCACCAGCCCAATGAGCCCGGCCTGAAAGCGCAGCGTGTGCATCAGTTGCGGTCGTTCGGCCGTGCGCGCCTGCCGTTCGGCGTGACGGCGGTGGAATTCATTGAAGCTCAGCAGGATGAAGACGATGCCTACCTTCCCCGCGAGCAGACTCCCGTACTGCGAACCCGAAATGTCGTCGAAGCCGGTGAGGTGCGTGGACGCGCTGAACAGCCCGGTGAGCAGGACGACGCTGGCCAGCGCGCCGGACGCGCGGAAGTACCGCTCGATGATCGCGCCCAGGGGATCGGTCCATGGGGACGCGGTGTGCGCCGGCACACGACGCTCCGCGAGTACGACAAGCAGAAACGAGCCCAGCCACGCGCCAGTGCCGATGGCATGCAGTCCGTCGAAGAGCGGCGCGAGCGACAGCTTGGAGAAGGCGTCGTACGGGTGGCCCTGCAGGCCGGCCCCGATGGCGAGCAGCAGGACACCCAGCAGCACGAAGGCCCATCCGAAGTCGCGCCGCCGGCCGATGGCGATGTAGCCGCCCAGCGACAGCGTCGCCGCCAGCACCATCGCCGCAAAGCCGATGCCCCACTCGGAATGCAGCACCAGGGCTGACATGCGGCTACGCAGCGTGTACCGGTCGTCGAGCAGCGCCGACACGCCCGCCGCCCGTGGGACGGTGAGCAGCAGCAGCGCAAGTGCGCTCCACGTGCCCACGGCAGCCACCAAGGCGAATATCTGTTCCTCGGCCGCCGCGCGCACGGGGCCGAGGGGGAGCGACGTGCGTCGCCACACCAGGAAATGGAAAGTGGTGGCGCCCACCAGCAACACGATCGCCGTCAGGTACAGCATGGCGATCAGCGCGGAACCCAAAGCAATCAGAATCTGCACGGTTGGATGATCGCGGAGGAACGTCTCTGGCGCCAGCCACCCCAGCCTCGCCGCCTTGCGGGGGGTCGGCTACCTTTCGCGGATGCTGAACGCGCAGCCAGACGCGGTGGTCCATGCCGCGCTCGTCGATGAAATCCGGGTCCTGGCCAGGCAACGCCGCGCCGTGATCCTGGCCCACAACTACGAACGGCCGGAGGTGCAGGATCTCGCCGACTACGTGGGCGATTCACTCGGGCTGTCACGCGAAGCCGCGCGGACCGACGCCGACGTGATCGTCTTCTGCGGTGTGCACTTCATGGCCGAAACCGCAGCCATCCTGTCGCCCGCCAAGACGGTGCTCCTGCCCGATCTTGCCGCCGGATGCTCGCTGGCCGCCACCATCGACGCCGCGCAGCTCCGCGCATGGAAGGCGGAGCACCCGGACGCCGTCGTCGTCTCGTACGTCAACACCACGGCCGAGGTGAAGGCGGAATCCGACTACTGCTGCACGTCGGGCAACGCCATCGAGGTCGTCCACGCGATTCCGGCCGATCGGGAGATCCTGTTCCTGCCCGACATGTTCCTCGGGGCGCACGTGCGGCGCATCACGGGGCGCGCCAACATCCACGTGTGGATGGGCGAGTGTCACGTGCACGCCGGCATTGATCCCGAGAACATCCGGCTGCAGCGCACGCTTCACCCGGACGCGGAGTTCCTCATCCACCCCGAATGCGGTTGTGCCACCAGCGTCGTCGAAGCGGTCTCGGCCGGTGACGTCGATCCGCGCGGCGTGCACATCCTCTCCACCGAGGGGATGATGAAGCGGCCGTCCGCGAGCGATGCCGAGGCATTCATCGTGGCCACCGAGGTGGGCATTCTCCATCGCCTGCGGAAGGCGTACCCGGGCAAGCAGTTCTACGCCGCCAACGAGCGGGCGTCGTGCGCTTACATGAAGGTGACCACGCTCGCAAAGGTGCGTGACGCGCTGGAGCACCTGCAGCATCGCATTACCGTACCCGACGACATCGCCGGCCGGGCGCGGCTGGCCATCGAGCGGATGGTTGCCATCGGCGGTGGCGTGCCGGCGCCGGCGGGCGATGGCGTGGATCCCGGCGAGTGACGCCAGGCCGAATGCCCCCGCGGCGGATCACGGCCAGCGATGCGCCGGTGTTTGCGGGCGGTGATCCCGACTTTCCGCTGTCCGAGAGCCGCACCACGCGCCTGGTGCAGGCGGCGCTCGACGAGGACCACGCCTCCAACGACATCACGACACTCGCGACGGTCATCCCCACGCGCCGTGCACGCGCGGCGCTCGTGGCGCGGGAACCTGGTGTGCTCTGCGGTGTGCCGCTCGCGCTGGCCGCGTTTTGCCAGTGCGATGACAAGATCGAGATCCGCGTCGACGTCGAGGACGGGCGGCACGTCGACGCCGGCGCCACCGTGCTCTTTCTCACCGGCCGCGCGCGCGGCCTGCTGGCCGCCGAGCGCACCGCGTTGAATTTCCTGCAGCGCCTCTCGGGGGTCGCGTCGCTCACCGCGCGCTACGTCGACGCCGTGCGCGGCACGCGCGCCCGCATCGTGGATACGCGCAAGACCACCCCAGGGTGGCGCCGCCTCGAAAAATACGCCGTGCGCTGCGGCGGCGGCGCCAACCATCGGGCCACGCTCTCCGACGCTGTCCTCGTCAAGGACAACCACTTGGCGGCCCTCGATGGCGACGTCGCCATGGCCGTGCGCCGTGCGCGCGACTTCGCGCCGCCCGGCACCTTTGTGCAGATCGAATGCGACCATCTGGCGCAGGTGCAGGCCGCCGTCGACGTCGGCGCCGATGGGGTGCTGCTCGACAACATGACCCTCGCCATGATGCGTGAGGCCGTCGCCATCGCCGGCGCGCGCGTGCTCACCGAGGCCTCGGGCGGCGTGCGCCTCGAGACGGTGCGGGCCATCGCCGAAACCGGGGTCGATCGCATCTCGGTGGGTGCGCTCACGCACTCCGCGCCAGCCATGAACCTCGCCCTGGACTTCGAATAGGCCGCATGCACGACACCCCCGGCGCGCGCGCCGGGGGGGTCGTCTGTTCGCATCGTTCGTCCGGCCATCGCCGGGTCGGAACGTGTCGGCCTGCGAACCCGGCCACTGGAACCCGGCCGCTAGAACTCGGCGAGCGACCCGTGGTCGTCGTCGAGCGGAATCAGGTCAGCCGCGCGCGCGCCACGCGAGGCGCTGGCCGACGGAAGCGCCGCCGGTCGGCGTCTCAATGACGGCGGCGGCGCCGGACGGCGCCCGCTGCCGCCGCTTGGCAGCGACGGGTGCGGCGAGCCGGTCGTCTCCGACAGGCGGAACTGCGCGGCCAGGGCTGACATCTCCCCCGCCTGCGCCGACAGTTCGGTGGCTGCGCTCGCCGATTCCTCGGCGTTGGCCGCTGTGCGCTGCGTCAGCGCCGACATCTGCTCCACCGAGGCCGTGATCTCCGAGAGGTCGTGTTCCTGCGCGATGGCGTCCTCGGCAATCGTCGTCATCACCGCCGCAGCCCGCTCGACCCCGGTCTTGATTTCCGTGAGTTGCACACGGACGCCGGCGTTGAGGTGCACGCCCGACTCCGCGGCCGCCACCGACTCCTCGATCAGCGTCGCCGTGTTCTTGGCCGCCTCCGCCGCGCGGATGGCCAGGCTGCGCACTTCGTCCGCGACCACCGCGAAGCCCTTGCCGGCGTCACCCGCCCGCGCTGCTTCCACCGCGGCGTTGAGGGCGAGCAGGTTCGTCTGGAAGGCGATCTCGTCGATGGTCTTGACGATGCGCGCCGTCTTGTCCGACGCCGACTTGATGCCCTCGACGGCGTCGGCCAGCTGATGCATGCTCTCGGCGCCCTTCTGCGAACTGGACTGTGCCGCCGCCACGATGTCGCGGGCCTCGGCGGCATACTGGGCGCTGCGCTTCGTGCGTTCTTCCACCTGCTTGATACGCGCCGTCACCTGCTCCAGCGCCGAGGCCTGCTCGCTGGCGCCAGAGGCCAGTTCCTGACTGCCCGACGCAATCTCCGTCGAGGCGCCGCTCACTTGCACGACCGCCGCCTGGATCGCCGAGATCGTCGTGTCGACGTTGCCGAGCGCCGCGTTGAGGGCGTCACGGATCTTGGCGTGATCGCCGCGATAGGTGCCCGTCATGCGGGAGCGCAGGTCCTTGGCGGCCAGCAACTCCAACGCGGCCCGCGCCTCCTCCATCGGCTGCGCGAGCGCGTCGAGCATGTCGTTGATGCCCGAGATCAGTTCCTTGTACGTGCCCTGGAAGCGATCCGGATGCCCGCGCGTTCCCAGATCGCCCTGCCGCGCCGCTTCGATGAGAGCATGCGCCTCGCCTACGATCTCCTGCAGCGCGCCCGTCGCCCGGTTGATGTTGCACGACAGCACGTCCTCCGGGGAGCGCTCCTTCACCTTCGTCGACATGTCCCCCGCGGCCAGACGGTCGGCGGCCTGTGCGATGCCG
>JANYJW010000043.1 GCA_025361705.1 Gemmatimonas sp. | reverse complement strand
CGGGGCGGGCGCGAGCGGAACGGGAGTACCCTGCGCCAGTGACACGGCGGGGGAGAGCAGGGCGATGGCCAGCGCGAACAGGCGGTGCGGCACGAGGACGTCCTGGGCAGTGGAGATGCACGAGTCTAGCCTCGTGCTGTGCGCGACGACAGGATGGGTGCGGGGTCGGGTCGTGGTGAAGGAAGACGGGGCGGGCTCCCGTGAGCCCGCCCCGTCTGCCGTCCGGCAAATGCGCGCTGCCTTACTGCGTGCCGAGCGCCGACATTGACGCGGCGCGCGTCGGGGCGCCGGCGACCGCCTTGCTGACGGTCAGTGGGTAGCGGAAGTCGGCCGTCACGCTCTTGGCTGCGTTCATGGTCACATTTGCGCAGGCCGAGCCGCAGCTGATTCCCAACGGCTGTGAGACGACGTTGCCGCCGGCGGTCGAGGCCACGGTGAGCTCCAACGGCGCCGCCGCCGCCGTGACCTGCCCGATGATGGTGGCCGCGCCGCCGTCGATGACGGTGCCGGACCCGAGCACCAACTGCGAGGTGATCCGGTAACCATAGCTGAGGCCGTCGGCGAGGGGGCCCAGCGAGCAGTTGATCGGCGCGCCCGCCACCGCGCCGGCGTCGGTGCAGTTGGTCTGGCCCACCACGATCACCGGCGCGCCGTAGCTACCGCCGGGGCTGAGCTTGCGCTCGATCTTGTACTGCGTCGCCCCGCTGGCGCCGTTCCATGAGAGGTCGATCCTGCCGATCCCTCCCTGCACGGCGAGCAAGGTGGGGGCCGGGGGCGGCGTGCTGGCAGGCCCGGGCATCACGCCGAGCGGGCCCACGCCGGTGGCGTTGGTAGCGGACACCTTATAGAAGCGCGTCTTGCCGGGGAGCAGGCCCTGCTCGGAGAAGCGGCAGGTGCCGGAGCAGCTTGCGGTGCCGCTGACCGCGCTGTAGCTCGCGCCCGCGTCGGAGCCGAACACCGAATAGCCGGTGACGTCCGGGGGCAGCGCGGGCCAGGAGATGACGATGCAGGCGGGCGTCGCGCACTCCGCGGTCGCGCTGGCGAGTGAGGCGGCGAACGAGACCGCCGGCGCATCGGGCAGCGTCAGCTTGTTCAAGACGATGTTCGAGTTGGCGCCGCTCGCGCCGACGCGCGCCACGTAGTCGTAGGTGGCATCCGGGAGCACGTTGGAGTCCACGTACTGCCCGAAACCAGACGGCGACGGCAGGTTGGCGGCGAGCGGGTTGTTGAAGTCGAAGGCGCCGCCCGAGGGCCGCCGGTAGATCCAGACGCTTGAGGTCGGCGAACCGGCGGGCAGCGTCCAGGTGACGGTGATGCGGCGGGCAGTGGCCACGCTCGACGCGTCGGTGCTGGGCACGGCGTCCAGCGAGTTGAACGGCGAGGGCAGCGAGTTGAAGGTGGCGGTCACGCTCTTGGCCGCGTCCATCGTCACCGCACATGCGCCGGTGCCGGTGCACGCACCGCCCCAACCGGTAAACGTGTATGTCGGGTTGGCGGTAGCGTTCAGCGTGACGATCGTGCCCGCATCATAGCTCGCCGCGCATGCCGGGCCACACGTGATGCCGGCGGGCGACGACACCACGGTACCAGCGCTCGGCGTGGAGACGACAGTGAGTGTGTTCTTGTTCCGCGTGAAGACCGCGCCGATCGGCATGTCGGCACCCACCGTCACCGTGCATGGCGCCGTGCCCGTGCATGCGCCGTACCAGCCGTAGAAGAAAGAGGTCGCGTCCGGCGTCGCGGTGAACGTGACCGCCTGGCCAAAGGGGAACGAGCCCGTGCACGACGCCGCGCAATTGACGCCGGCGGGCGCTGACGACACCACGCCGCCGCCGGTGCCGCTCACGGTGACGATGGCCTGGTATGACTTGGGAGCAAACGTGGCCGTGACGTTCTTGGCCGCGTCCATGGTCACCGTGCAGGCGCCCGTCCCGCTGCACGCGCCGCCCCATCCGCTGAAGAGGTGATCGGTGTCGGTCAGCGCATTCAGCCCGACGACCGTGCCGCCATTGTACGATGCGGCGCATGTGGTCCCGCAGGTGATGCCCGCCGGCACCGAGGAGACCGCTCCAACGCCGATCGTCGTCACGACGAGCGGATAGGTGACCGGTGCGAAGTTGGCGGCCGCCGACGCCTGCGCGCTGGTGAATATCACCGTGCATGTCGTGGACGTGCCGATGCAGGGCCCGCCCGGCGTCCAGCCGGTAAAGACCTGCCCCGGCGCCGGCGTGACCGACATCGAGACGGTGTCGCCGTACGCATACGTCGGCCGGCAGGTGCTGAACACTGGGCAGGTGTTGTTTGACCCGTGCATGCCGTAGGTCACGGTGCCGTTGCCGTTGGTCTGCAGCACCAGTTCGGCCGGCGCGCCGGCAAAGGTTGCGACCAGCGAGGTCGGCTGCACGATGGTGACCAAGCAGACCTGCGGGCCGTTGGTGCACGGCGGGGACCACCACGAGAACTGATAATGATCAACCACCACCGGCGACACCGTCATCACGGTGCCGTACTCGTAGTCCTGCGTGCACGGGAGCGTCGCACACACCACTGCGCCGCCCACGCTCGCAAGGATGCCGTTGGTGGCACCCGCGGGCTGCACGGCGGAGAGCGTCACGCGGAACTTCTTCCTGGAGAACGAGGCCCCGACCGTGACGTTGCTGCCAAGCGTCAGCGTGCAGGGCGCCGTGCCGCTGCAGGCGCCGGTAAATCCGTCGAATTGCGTTCCCGCATCCGTCGTCTGCGGCGTGAGTGTCACCGTCGCCCCATCCGGGAACTGTCCGGTGCACGTGCCGTAGGTGCAGTCGATGCCGATCGGCAGCGACACGACGCGGCCAACGGCGTTGGTGCCGGTCGTCACCGTCACGGCAAGCGACCGCGAAATGGCCTCGAACGTGGCGCCGGCGGTCACGTCACCAGCAACGGTCACCGCGCAGGTGGCGCCCGTGCTGGCAGCGCACGCGCCGCTCCATCCGACAAACCTGCTGCCGGCAGCCGGCGTGGCCGTGAGCGTGACCAGTGCGCCGGTAAAGGGACCGGCGAAACTCGTCACGCAAGCCGGGCCCCAGCAGTCCATGCCGGTGGGCTCGGACGTGACGTGCCCGGATGCGCCGGGGCCATTCAGGGTGACCGCCAACACCAGCGTGTTTCGCCGGAACGTTGCCGTGGCGGTCTTCGCTCCATTCATCGGGAGCGCGCAGACGGAATTGAGGCCTGAGCAGTCGCCGCTCCATCCCGCGAAGGCAGACCACTGGTCGGATGTGGCCGTCAGCGTCGTGGTGCTCCCCGCCAGGAAGGCGAGGTTGCAGGTCGACGTGCAGTTGCCACTTGAGGCAGGTTCGGGATTGGCAAATGCCACCGCGCCACCCCCGCTGCCGCCATTGCCGCTGGTTCCGGCGATCGACAGGGCGACGGGATACCGCAGTTCGGCGAAGTCAACGCTCAGCGTGACGCTGCTGGTCAGCGACACCGTGCAGGTCATCCCCGCAAGCGCCGGGCAGCCACCCCAGGTAGCCGTGACCGGTGGTACTCCCGGTGCTGGGCCTGCAGCGAGCGTGACCACGGTGCCCGCCGGGAACGCGTACGAACAATCGGCGGCGGTGCAGTCAATGCCAGCCGGCAAGGACGTCACTCGGCCATGCGCGCCGACGATGACGCGCAGGGTGAACACTTTCTGGAACGTCGCCGTCACCAAGGCCGCCGCGGACATTGGCACGCTGCAAGCCCCAGCTCCACTGCACGCGCCACTCCACCCGACAAAAGCGCTTGTGAGGTCGGCCGCTGGCGTCAGCGTTACGACGGTGCCGGGATCGAACGCCGCGGTGCACGCACCGATGCACGCAATGCCATTCGGTGTGCTCGTCACGATCCCGACGCCATCGCCGGCGAGCGCGACCGTCAGCACATACGTCTTCCTGGTGAATGACGCCGTCACCGCCTGGGTGCCGCTGACCGTAAACGTGCAGGGGCCGGTGCCCGTGCACGCGCCAGACCACCCGTCGAAGGTGGAGTTGACGTCGGGTGCCGCCGTCAGGGTCACCGAGGTGCCGGCCGCGTAGGTCGCGGCGCATGTGCTACCGCAGGTGATCGTCGCATCAGCAGTGCTCACCGTGCCGCTGCCAGTACCGCTGCGCGCGACCGTGGTGGTGTATTGCTGGATATTGAACGTCGACATGACGCTCTTCGCGACGTCCATCGTGAGTGTGCAATTGGCAACGCCGCTGCAGGCGCCGCTCCACCCCTGGAAGAACGACCCCGTGGACGGCACGGCCTGAAGCGTGATCACGGTGCCCACATCCATCGCGACGAGGCACGTGGGCTGACCTGGCGCACACGCGATGGGAATGTGCGGATTGGTGGACGCCACGATGCCCATGCCGGTGCCGGCGCGCGTGATTGCGAGCACCACCTGGGCCTTGGCGAACTGTGCCGTGACGACACTGGCCGCGCCGAGCGTGAACGTGCAGGTCAGGGCTGATGAGGTGCAGGCGCCCGACCAACCGCTGAATACCGAGTTGGCATCGGGCGCTGCGGTCAGCGTCACCGACGTCCCGAGGGGCATGGACGCGCCGCACGTGGCGCCGCAAGCGATGCCCGCCGGACTCGAGGTCACCGTGCCGCCCGCCGTGCCGGCCAGGTCGATGGCCGACTTGATAATTGTCAGCGGCGAGGTGATCAGCGCGAACGTCGCCGTGGCGGTGGCCACGGCGTTGATTGGCACGGTGCAGGTGGCGGCCATGCCGGTGCAGGCGCCCGTCCAGCCGGCAAACGTGCTGCCGGCCTGCGGCGTGGCGACCAGCGTCACTGTGGTGCCGGCGTCATACGTCGCGACGCAGGTGGCGCCACAGTCTATGCCCGGGCCTGCGGTCGCGCTCACCAGGCCGGCGCCAGTGCCGACGCGCGCAACCGTCAGGGCAAATTGCTTCTTCGTGAACGACGCTGTCACCATCTGGGCGCCGTTGACCGTGAACGTGCAGGGGCCGGTGCCCGTGCAGGCGCCCGTCCACCCGTCGAATGTCGAAATGGAATCCGGTGTCGCGGTCAACGTCAGCGAGGTGCCCGCGGCGTAGCTCGCCACGCAGGTGGCCCCGCAATTGATGGTGGCGTCTGCTGTTGCCACAATGCCACCGCCCGTTCCCGTCTTGGCCGCGGTCACGGCGAACTGCGCCGGAACGAAGGTCGCGGTCACCGACGCGGCCGCGGACATCGTCACCGCGCACGTCGTGGTGCCCGTGCAGCCGCCACCCGTCCAGCCGGCAAAGGTCGACTGGCTGTTTGGCGTCGCGGTCAGCGTGACGACGGTGCCAGCGGCAAACGGGGCGCTGCATGCGGGTCCACAGGTGATGCCGGCCGGTGCGGATGCCACGTCGCCCGCGCCAAGCCCTGCCTTGGCCACCGTGAGCACCCACGTCGTCGCGCCGCCCTTGTTGAACGTCGCAGTGACCGCGCGCGCCTGGGTCAACGTGACCGTGCACGTGGCGGAGGAGCCGACGCAGGCGCCGCTCCAGCCCGCAAAGACCGAACCGCCGATGGCCGTCGCCTGCAGTGTGACGACCGCACCCTGGTCAAAGCTCTGCCGGCAGTTCTCGCTCGCGTCATCGTCCTGCTCGGTGCCGTCGCGGTGTTCCGCGCTGACAACGCCGCCCTCATGCTCGCCACTGGCGTTGCCACCGCGGCTCGCGCTGCCGCCACACGCGATGCC
>JANYJW010000040.1 GCA_025361705.1 Gemmatimonas sp. | reverse complement strand
CGAGCACGGTGCTCTCGTCGAGGTCGCGCGATTCGGCGACCAGGGCGTCCCTGAACTCGATCAGGAGCGTGTCCGTCTCCTCGAAATAGCGGATCTTCACCGCTTCACGAATCGGGGAACGCATGGCGCGCATCGCTGCATCCCGTACATATCATCGGTGTAACCGTTGCCTCTATGACTCGGTGGCGCGGGTGGCCGCCGCGTTCACTGCGCACCGCACGCTGCTCGAGTCGGCCGGCTGCTCCGTTGCGGTCGAGATCAGTCAGCCCGGCTTTGTGCGCGCGGCCGTTGCCCGTGATGCGCACGCAACGCGGGTGGACTGGGCGCACGACTCGGCGTGGCGCTTCATGCCGCTCGTTCGCGACCCCCTGGGGGGACTGCTGCTGCACCCCGTCGACCTTGCGGTCAACAAGGTGCTCGCGCTTGCCGGACGCGACGAACCGCGCGATTTCGTGGACATCCTGTTCATCCACGCCCGCGTGCTGCCGCTCGGCGCGGTCTGCTGGGCGGGTGCGGGCAAGGACCCCGGGTTCACGCCGCTGTCGCTGCTCGAGCTGCTCAAGCGCCGCGGTCGATACCGGTCCGAGGAGTTCGCCCGGCTGGATCTCACGGTGCCGTTTGACCTGGTGGCGGCCACGCGGGCGTGGTTATCCGCGCTGGAGTCCGCCGATGCGTTCATCCGCAGCCGACCGCCCGACGAGATGGGCTGCCTGTACTGGGCAGCCGACACCGGCACGTTCGTGATGCCCGACGTGCACGCGTTGCTGCCTGTGGCGCTGCCTGTGGCGCTGCCTGTGGCGCTGCCTGTGGCGCTGCCTGTGGCGCTGCAACCGCATTTCGGGCGGCCGGGCGGCGTGCTGCCGCAGGTGCGCGACTAACAGCTCTCTTGCACGGCGGATGTCCCATCCCGCACGGCGGTGCGGGCGCGGCCAGTTACTCAAACAGCTCGTTCAGCTGCAGTGCAAGCGCAGGCACGCCGGCAACCGGCTGCCAGGTGAGCACAGCATCGATCACGCGGCCCTCGGGCCCGCCGGGCCGAAAGACGTGCACGCACCGCGCGTCGATGTCGACCACCCAATACTCGGCGATGCCCCAGCGCAGGTAGGCGTCGAGCTTGACGCCGAGGTCGCGGCGGCTCGTGGAATCGGACAGCACTTCCACCACCAGCAGCGGGCGGGGCAGGCTGGTCCACTTGGCGCGGCGTGGCGGCGTGCCGGGTACCACCTGCACATCGGGCTGCAGTTCGCTCCTGCCGCGCGGGACGGCGCCGGGTGCGACCACCACGCCAATACCGTGCGCGTCGCAGTACCTGGTGAGCGCAACGGCCAGGCGTGTGGCCACCCGCTGGTGCTCGAACGCCGCTTGCGGCGTCACGAGCAGCGCTCCATCGAGCACCTCGTAGCGGTTCCCGTCGTCGGGAAGTCGCGCAAGGTCGGCGCGGGTCCATAGGCGGGTTCGGACCGCCCGCGTGCGGGCGCGATGCTCGGCGCGTTCAGCCATGGGCATACGGTACGCTCGGCGGAGGAAGTTGCGCAACTCGGCATGCGCCAGTTTGCCGCCAGCAAACCCCCGCCCCGCGCAATCCTCAATCAATGGGCCCAGATGGATTCGAACCATCGCGCGTCGGATTATGAGTCCGCTGCTCTAACCGCTGAGCTATGGGCCCTGCTGTCGCACCGCCAGCGTGGAGGATACGTTCTTTCCGCGTCGTTTCAAGGTCCGGCGCCGACTCCCGCGCCGCCCACCCTTTGCAGGGACAAGGCCATGCATCGCTCATACTCAGTCTATCTCGTCGCGCTGTTCGCTCCCGCCGCGCTCGCCGCGCAGACCGCGCCGCGCGCCATGACCTGGCTCGACGTGCAGAACATGCGGCAGGCCTCGTCGCCCGCCCCCAGCCCGGACGGGCGCAGCGCGCTCTACACGCTCAGCACCCCCGACTGGAAGGAGACGCGGCGCCAGAGCGACATCTACCTGGTGAGCACCACGCAGGGCGTGGCGAGCACCCGGCGCCTCACGTTCACGGCCGACAAGAGCGAGACGTCGCCCACGTGGACGCGCGACGGGCAGTGGTTTGTGTTCGTGAGTGATCGCGATGCGCCGGCCGCCGGCGCGGCCGCCGCGGGAGCCGCGCGCGGCAGCACGCTGCCCACCACAGGCTCGGGCATGCCGTACTGGCCGCCGGCCGTGGGCGTGCCGGGTGGCGGGTCGAACCAGTTGTACATCATGCGCCCTGATGGCGGCGAGGCACGCAAGATCACCGACGCCACGCCGGGCGGCGTGTCGGGCTTTGCGTTTTCGGACGATGGCAAGTGGCTGGTGTATCGCGCGGGGCGCGCGGGCGCCGAGCAGTTGTTTGCGCTGGGCGTGGCCGCGGTGGAGGCCGGCGATTCGGCCAAGGCGGTGCAGATCAGCAAGCACCCCACGGGCGTGGGGCTGTGGAAGTTCTCGCCCGATTCCAAGCGCATCTACTTTGCCGCGGCCGACACGCTGGACCCCGACGCGCGCCTGCGCCTGGAGAACCGGTTTGACGTGCGCATCCGCAACATGGAGACGCCGCTGTACAGCCTGTGGGCGCTGGACGTGGACAGCAAGAAGACGACGCGGCTGACGCGCGACACCACGTACAGCGTGGGCGATCTCGCAATTGCGCCCGACGGCAAGTCCCTGGCGTACCACGGCCTGTCGACCAGCCGCTATGAGCGCAACATTCTCGAGCAGAATCTCTACGCCGATCTGTATCTGCTCGACGTGGCGAGCGGCAGCGTGGAACGGCTGACGAAGAACGCCGAGATCCAGGAGAGCGCGCCCAGTTTTTCGCCGGATGGCAAGCGCGTGGCCTTCTCGGCGCCCGACGAGTTCATCATGCGGCACAGCGGGCGCATCTACCTGCGCGACGTGGCGGCCAAGGGCGGCGCGTTCAAGAAACTGGGCGCGGGCTTTGACGGCGACCTGTCGATCGGCTGGTGGAGCAAGGACGGCGGGACCATCTATTTCAACGAGGGCGTGAAGGCCACCGAGCAGGTGCTGGCGCTCGACATCGCCGCCAACACGGTGCGGCAGATCACCACCGACAAGGCGAGCACGCGTGCCCAGCAGGACGAGGAGACGGGGCGCATCTTCGTGACGCGCAGCGATCCGGCGACGCCGGCGACGACATACACCGTGGCATCGGCCAGTGACCTGGGCAACCGCGCGTCGTGGGTGCAGTTGACGGACGCCAATCCGTGGACGAAGCAGCTCGCCCTTGGCGCGTCGGACGAAATCACGTGGAAGGGGAAGGACGGCACGCCGGTGGGCGGCGTGCTGGTGAAGCCCGTGGGGTACGTGGCGGGCAAGCGGTATCCGCTCATCGTCTCCATTCACGGCGGCCCGCAGGCGGCCGATGTGCTGGGCTTCAACGGCGGGTATGGATCGCAGGTGTACGCCGGCGCGGGCTACGTGGTGCTGATGCCCAACTACCGCGCGTCGACCAACTACGGCAACAAGTTCGCCATCGAGAGCCAGGGCGACTATTTCACCAAGGGCTACACCGACATCATGGCCGGGGTGGATTACCTCATAGCCACCGGGCTGGTGGACAGCACGCAGATGGGTGTGCTGGGGTGGAGCGCGGGCGGCCACTGGAGCAACTGGATCTTGACGCACACCAATCGCTTCAAGGCCATTTCGACGGGCGCCGGCGTGTACAACTGGATCAGCATGTGGGGGGAGAGCGACACGCAGCGCGGCCGGCAGTGGTATTTGGGCGACAAGATGTACTGGGACGACCAGGCGAGCTGGTGGCGGCAGTCGCCCGCGGCGTACATCAAGAACGCCAAGACGCCGACGATGATCCACGTCGTGGACGGCGATCCGCGGGTGCCGCGCCCGGAGAGCGAGAACCTGCACATGGCGCTCAAGAAGCTGGGCGTTCCCACCGAGTTCTACGTCTATCCTGGCGGCACGCACGGCATTCCGGATGCGCGCAACCAGCTGTTCAAGAGCACGGCCGAGATGGCGTGGATGGATTATTGGGTGCGCGGCAACGGGCACAAGTTCGCGTGGCGCGATGTGCTGAAGACGGTGGAGGAGCCCAAGGCGGTGGCGCCGTAGCGCCGATGGTGACGCGTTCCCGCACGCGTTCGGCGAGTCTGTTGGGGCGCCACAGACGCAGGCCACTTGCAACCCTCAACTATGACCATTATATTATGACCACAATCTCTTTTGAGGGTACAGCAGTGGCAAAGAAGCATCCCGGAGCAACGCGGGTCGCCGAGAGCGCGCCGGCCACGATGGCGGCGGGCGCATTCAAGGCCACCTGCCTGGCGATGATGGACGAGATCGCCGCCACGCATGCGCACGTGGTGGTCACCAAGCATGGCCGGCCGGTGGTGACCGTCGGGCCGGTCAGCGCGGTGACGCCGAGTCCATTTGGCTTCCTGCGGAACACGCTGATCGACGATCTCGGGCTCGTTGCGGCGGAGCACGAGGCGTGGGCGCTGTCATCGGCCGATCCGCTCGAGGCCGGCGCCAAGTGACCATCGCACGCGCCATCGACAGCGCGTGCTGGCGCGCGGCACTTTCGCCACGACGTCGCGACCCGTTGCTGCTCGACACGCACGCCTGGGTGTGGACGCTCGACGGCCGTCGCGACGCGATGGTGGCGCAGGCCGCGGTGCTCATCGAGGCGGCGGCACGCGACGGGCGGCTCTACGTGAGCGACATCTCCTTCTGGGAGGTGTCGCTCAAGGCCGCCAGGAAGCGTCTGGCCTTTTCCATTGACCCCACGTTGTGGCTGTCGAAGGCGGCCGACGCGCCCGGCATCCGCGGCCTGCCGCTCACGCGCGAGGTGCTCATTCAGAGCACGCTGCTGCCCGACACCTTGCACGGCGACCCGGCCGATCGGATGCTCATTGCGCAGGCCCAGCTCAGCGGCTGCTCATTGCTGACGTGCGACCAGCGCATTGTCGCCTTCGCCACGTCGCACCGGGGGATCCCCGTGTGCGACGCGCGCCGGCGGTGACGCGGATTACTTGACAATGTGGGCGAATGGACCCCACATTGCTGAAGATCATTGCTCTATTGTTGGCGTGCCCCAGTCGGGGTGCGCCGAGTTTCACCGTTCCGGACTTCAGGAGACCGCCGATGGCTTCCAACTTCGTCATGCGCCTCGCCGCCGTTGCCCTCGTGGTCGCCGTGGCCGCGCCGCTCGCCGCCCAGCAGTCGGCGGACGACCTGCGCGCCAAGTATCTCATCAACGTGCCGACGCTGCAGATGGCGTCGCAGCCGTTCTTCCGCGGCGCGCCGGGCACCAGCTCGGGCTCGCCCATGGGGTTCGGCCCCAACTGGCGCGATGCCTTCGTGGGTGGCGGCTATCAGCAGGTGCGCGGCGGCGGCAAGTCCGACGGCTCCATTTCGGGCGGCTTCGGACTGGGCAACTCCACCGAGGCGATTGGCCTCGAAGTGGTGGTGACATCGCTCTCCACGTTCCGGTCGGGCTTTGGTGACCGCACGGCGTTCTCGTTCAAGGCGCACCGCATGGTCAGCAGCAGCGCGGCCATTGGCGTGGGCGTGGAGAACGCGTTCATCGCCGGCGGCGGCAAGACGGACGGCGCCTCGAGCGTCTACATCGCGGCCTCCAAGGTGATTCCGCTGGCCGGCAGCAACGGCTACTTCAAGGCCGTGACGGTGTCGGGCGGCGTGGGCAACGGCCGGTTCCGCTTCCAGAAGGACGTGGCCAAGGACAACAAGACGGTCAACGCCTTCGGGTCGGCGGGCCTGCTGATCACCGACCAGTTCTCGGCGATCGCCGACTGGACGGGCCAGGACCTCACGGTGGGCGCGTCGATTGTGCCGTTCAAGCAGTTCCCGATGATCCTGACGCCGGCGCTGGCCGACGTGACGGGCACGGCGAGCAACAAGATTCGGTTCATTCTGGGCGCCGGCATCGGCATGAAGTTCTAAACGAGAGAGCGTACGACCGAGTGGGACAGAACACGACCGCGTACGACAGAACATCAACACCCATGCGAACACTCTCTCCAGTCATTCAGGAGCTTCCATGAAGACGTTCATCAGGCTGGCTGCGGTTGCTGCGATCACGCTGACGGCGGCGACCGCGTTTGCCCAGACGGGCAATGGTTCAGACGTGACGGGCCCGGTCGGCGGCTCGCTGGGCGGCGGCGCATTTGTGCCGCTGCCGGTGGCCTCGGGCGGCGGCGTTGGCGGTTCGGGCGCGCCGGCAGCGCTTCCGCCGGCCGTCGTCACGGCGATTGGCGGTGCGGCCACGTCGGTGGGCGCCGCGCTCAGCTCGGGCAGCATCAACTCGCCGCTCACGGGCGCCCCGCTGGGCGCTGCAGCCACGTCGTCGGTTGCCGGGTTGGCCACGTCGGGATCGCCCACCGCGGTCGCCACGGTTGGCGCTGCGCTCACGAGCGCGGGTCTGCCGGCAGCGCAGGCCAATGCCGCGGTGCAGGCGATGGCGGGCCTGCTGTCGGGCGGCACGGTCAACCCGGTGAGCATCGTCTCGGCCTCGGTGGCGTTCAATGCCCTGGTGGCGGCGATGAGCCCGGCGCAGCTGGCGAACCCGCCGGCAGAGTTTTTGGCGATGCACGCCGCGTTGCAGCCGCTGGCTGCTGCGCTCTCGAATCGGTAACTATGGCGCGGGCGTGAGCCTGTACGATTAGGCCCCCAGCTCCGGCGCACGGAGGCGGCTCGGCGAGGTTCTCTCGCCGGGTCGTTTCTTTTGTGCTCTGTACGCACGCACGCCGGGTATCCACTCCCGCGAAATTCTCGGGCCCGTCGCGCGCGCTTCGCTTGCCGTCGGTGGGCCCTCCAGCATTCGCGGGCGTGGATACCCGGCGCGCGCGTCAGCTTCTTCTGGTTATCTCAGGGGGAGGGTCATGCCGGCCCAGAGGCTGGGCTTCGGACTCGCGCTGCCGGCGCCGACGGTGTGGCCGGTGGCCCTGAGCCCGGCACGGAAGACGGCGCCGCGGGCATTGGCCTTGACGGCGTCGAGTTGGAGGGCGTAGCCGAGGCGCATGGCGCCGTCGACGGAGAAATCGTTGAGGCAGCCCACCTGGCCATAGCCGATGCCGCCGGTGCCGCCGCTGGTGCATCCAATGGAGTACGACGCGGCGGGGCCAATGGACGCGCCGAAGACGCCGCCGAGTGCGCCGCCGAGTGCGTGGCGGAAGAGGAGCACGCCCTCGAGGGAGTTTTCGCGCACGGCGCCGCCCGTGGCGTTGGCGTTGCGCATCTGCACGGAGAGCAGGTCAAGCGTCTGCGACCAGGCGCCGGCGTTGCGCACGACGATGGCGCCGATTTGCGAGCCGTTGACCGTTGCGCCGTTTTCGCTGCGCGACCGCAGGCCGATCTGGCCGCCGAACTCCCACTGCGCGTGGGCGGCGGCTGGGGCGGCAATGAGCACGGCGATGGCGAGGATGCGTCTCATGGGGTGCTCCGTGTGTGCGGTGTGCCGCGTTCGTCGGATCGCTGCTCGCTGCGCGCGCTACCTCTCTGCTCGCTGCACTCGTCGGATATCTGCCCGCGCGAAATTCTCGGGCCTTCGAGGGCGCTTCGCGCCCCGTCCATGGCCCTCCAGTATTCGCGCGAACAGATATCCGACGAGCGCGTCAGCATTTCCTACGGGGACGCGTGGCTGTCGTACGCTTCGAGCACTTCTTGCGGGCTCACCGTGGCCGCGCCGAGCTTGCCGACTTCGACGCCGGCGGCGTAGTTGGCGACGATCGCCGACTCGAGCGGCGTGGCGCCTGCCGCGAGCATCGCGGCGAGGTAGGCGGTGACGGTATCACCGGCGCCGACGACGTCGTAGACCTCGCGCGCCGTCGTCGGGATGCGATGGATGTCCACGGTCTGCCGTCCGCCATCCGCCATCTGCGCTCGCACCAGCGCCATTCCCTTTTCACTCAGCGTCAGCAGGAGATTGTCGACGCCGAGTTTCTCGAGCACGCCCGGCAGCGCATCGGGGTGGTCGAGGTCGACGGCGGCGCCGAGTGCGGCTTCGAGTTCGCGGCGATTGGGTTTGAAGGCGGTGGCGCCGCGATAGGCGAAGAAGTTGCGGTACTTGGGATCCACCACAATGGGGATGCCCTTGGCGCGGGCGCGGGTAATGGCATGCTCGATGACGCGCGCCACGAGCACGCCCTTGTTGTAATCCTCGAGCACCAGCGCGTCGGCGTCGTCCACGGCGCGGTCGGTGGCGGCAATGAGGCGCGCCACGTCGTCGCTGGAACAATCGTCATCCACTTCCTCATCCACGCGGATCAACTGCTGCGATCGCGCCAGCACGCGGGTCTTGGTGGTGGTGGGGCGATTGCATTCCAGCAGTCCGCGCGTGTCGTCGCCGATGGCGTTGAGCATGTCGCGCAGGCGCGCCCCGGCGGCGTCGCGACCGACGGCGGCGACGAGTTCCACGCGCGCGCCGAGTGCGGCGACGTTCTGCGCCACGTTGGCCGCGCCGCCCAGGGCGTCCTTGCGGTCGCGCACGCGCACCACGCTCACCGGCGCCTCGGGGGAGATGCGATCGACGTCGCCGTGCAGGTAGACGTCGAGCATGGCATCGCCGATGACGGCGAGGCGGAGCGTGGATGCCTTGTGGAGCAGGGATGCGATGCGGGTGCGGAGCATACCGTAAATGTGTCGGTGGAGCGGGCGCGACGCCATATTCCCCGCGTGCTTTATCTCGTGCTCGCCCTCGCCCTCCTCGGCATTTCCACCAGCGGTCCGCTCGCGCGGCTCAGCGAAGCACCGCCGCTGGCCATCGCCACGTGGCGGCTGGGGTTTTCGCTCTGCATCGTGGCGGTGCCGCTCATCGCCACGCGTGGATGGCGGCAATGGCGCACGCTGACCCGCAGCGACATTGGCATTGCCATGGCGGCAGGGGCGTTTCTCGCGGTGCATTTCTGGAGCTGGATCGCGTCACTCGGAATGACCACGGTGGCGGCATCGGTGCTGCTGGTGAACCTGCATCCTGTGGCGATGATCGCGGGCTCGGCGCTGTGGCTGGGTGAGCGGCCGACGCGGCGGCAGCTCATCGGCACGGCGATTGGCTTGTCGGGGGCGGCGGTTGTTGCGTGGGGAGATTTCTCGGGGGGCGGCCTGGGGTCGCGCGTGCTGCTCGGCGACTCGCTCGCCCTCCTCGGCGCGCTCACGGTGGCGTTCTACTATCTGTCGGCGCGCCGGCTGCGGGCAAAGCTCGACGTGTGGCCGTACGTGATGCTGGTGTACGGCACGTGCTTCGTGGTGCTGCTGGGCTTCTCGGCGTTCACGGGCGTGCACCTGGCGCCGCAGCCGGCGCGCGAGCTGGGGATCTTCGCCCTCATTGCGCTGGGGCCGATGCTGCTGGGCCACACGGGCTTCAACTGGGCGCTCAAGCACGTGTCGGCGCCGACGGTGAGCCTGGTGATGCTCGGCGAGCCGGTGGGCGCCACGCTGATTGCGCTTTCGATTCCGGCCATTCGCGAGGTGCCATCAGTGCGCACGCTGGTGGGCGGCGCGGTGATCTTGGCGGGCATCGTGATTGCAACGGTGTCTGCGCGAACACGTTCGACCTAGGGCGCTGGGGTCTCCGCTCGGGTCGCGCGCATCGGGTCACGCGCATCGGGTCGCGCCCGTCGGGTATCCGCCTTCGCGAAATTCTCGGGCCTGCGAGCGCGCTGCGCGCGCCGTTTATGGCCCTCCAGTATTCGCGCAGGCGGATACCCGACGG
>JANYJW010000035.1 GCA_025361705.1 Gemmatimonas sp. | reverse complement strand
TGCGTGCCCCAGCCCATCTCGGCGGTCGTCTGCCCCTCTTCGCGGAAGCCCTCGATGCTCCAGGTGTTGACGAACTCGTCCACCTGCTTGGGCTTGTTGCTGATCTGCGTGTCGCGCTCGGAGCAATGGATCACCTTGACGCCGAGCTGGTGGGCGAGGTGGTTCCACGCCTGCGTCTGCGCGAGCTCGGCGATCAGCGCGGCCTTCTTTCCCTTGAACAGCTTGTCGGCGAGGGATGCGGCGGCGATGTCGACGAGGCCCTGCTTGGTGAAGTGCGAGATGAGGCCGGGGTTCGCGCCGTGTTCGAGCACCGCCGTCGGGCCCTTGGTCTTCCACTGCGCCATCATGCGGCGGACGTTCATGTGCCGCCAATACAGGGTCTTCTCCGTCGGGTGCTGCTTGGGGCCGGCAGCGTACGGGTCCCACAGCTCGGTCGACGTGTTCACGTAGAGCACGCCGCGGCGGTGGCACCACTCGAGGATCTCGCAGGCGTCGATGTTCCACGCGAGGTCGATGATGACATCTCCCGCCCCGACAAACTTGCCGAGGAGCGATCCCATGTTCTTCTCGGTGACGCGGTCGCGCACGAACCGGACGCCCTTGGCGGTCCACTTCTTCAGCTTCTCCGTGCGGTCCTCGAAATCCATCACGGTGACGTTGGCGGGCGCCACCTTGAGGTGCTTGAAGAGAATCGGCAGCGTGCATTCGGCCACCGCGCCGTAGCCGACGAAGAGGATCTTGTTCTGGAATCGGGTCATGGAATGTCTCAGGATGAACGCGAGCGGTCGGGCCGTGCGGGCACGGGAGAATGCGCGCTTGGCGCGCGACTTCAATTGAATGGAGGCGGGGCCATTTTGCCAGAGAATTCCCGCATTGGACCAAACTTCTGGCGGCCGGGCGACGGCGCGCGCCGGGGCCCGCTGCGCGCGCGACGCGCGCCAGGAGCGCGCCAGAAGCGCGCCAGGAGCGCGCCAGGAGCGCGCTCGGCGCTCGCTAGACGCGCGTCAGTCGACCGCCCCGCGGCACGCGCTGCTTCGCAAAACCGATCAACGTCTCCTCGACGTCCGTCGCCACATAGTGCGGATCCACGGCGAAGTCGGTGATGAAGAGCGCGCCGTACCCATCCGACAGCAGCCGGGCGACGCCGGCAATCTCCAAGCCATCCCATGCGGCGAGCGTCACGACCTCGGCCGTTGCAGACTCCACGTAGCGCCGGTCATTTGCGTCCGCGGCGAGATGCTTGGCGAAGATGGCGTAGCTGGACGCGGAGAGCGGCCCGACGCGGCACGACATGGAGGCCGGTGCGCGGCGGGGTGTGGGTGGCGCGTGGTCCGGCAGCATGCCGCCGCTGAGATCTGGCGCGCCTGATGCGGCGCGTGCAGAGCTTTCTTCGGCGGCAGCGATTGGCTGGCGGCGCACTCGGCGCCATTGGTGCCAGCCCTGCCACAGGCGCCCGGCTAGCGTTCCGAGCACGAACCCGAGCAGGCCGACGGCAATGCCGCTGCCGAACAGCCTCGCAATGAAGACGGCCAGCCCGCGATCGTACGCCCCGTTCTCGAACGACGCGCGGAGCGCGGGCCAGGCGAACGGGCCGGCCCCGAGAAAACCGCCAATAAAGAACGCAAGGCTCGTGGCATCCGCGAAGATGGCTCGGCCCCGCGCATAGAATTCCGACACATCACTCCCGTGCGATCCAGTCACCGCGGCTTGCCGTACGCGGCCTGGAGGGCGCGCGCACAACCATACCGTATCGTCTCCCACGTGCAGGCGCAATGCGTTCGCGTTATCGTGCGGGCACCTGTTCCGCGCCGCGGCAGCGGACGCACGCAGCCAGCAACCGAGAGCGAACCATGAAATCCAGAGCGCCGCACGACGGCGTCTATGCCCGCATTGGGCCCTCGCGCATCCACGGCGTGGGCGTGCGTGCGGTCCGCGACATTCCGGCGCAGACGCTGGTCTTCGACGGCGAGAGCGAGCGCGTCGTGTGGGTGTCGCGGGCCGCCGTGCGACGGATGCCAAAGGCCACGCGGGCGTTGTACGAGGACTTCGGCATGGTCGCCGGCGACCAACTCGGCGTGCCGCCGAGCCTCAACATGTTGTCGGTCGGCTGGTACGTGAACCACTCGGACTGCCCGAACGTCGAGGCGGGCGACGACGGCCGCTTCCGTGCCCTGCGCCGCATCCGGAAGGGCGAGGAGCTCACGGCCGATTATCGGACGTTTGTCGATGAGCCCCTGCCGTTCAAGGCGCGGGGGGCGCGCAAGGCCAAGTAGGCACGCTAAGAACCCCGGCGGATGGTCGTAGCCGGTGGTGCGGCCACCGACACTGCGGATGTCCCCGCCCCCGCCGCGGCGGCCCAGGTCGGAGGGCCCCGAACAGCCCCCGGGGGCTGGAATTGGCTTTTTGCAGCCTACCATGACATATTGAAGGCCGGGTATGCGCACACACGGTGCGGATGCCCCCAATGACCAGGGGCCTTGCTCTTGTGAAGGCCCTTGTTTCATTGACCAGTGAGTTAGCGGACGTACGGCTCTGCCGCACTCCGAGAACAAAACAACACCAGGAGTATGGCAATGCGTACGCAAGGCGCGGTCAAGTGGTTCAACGATGCGAAGGGTTTCGGCTTCATTACGCCTGACGGTGGCGCGAAGGATTGCTTCGTGCATCATTCGGCGATTCAGGCTGACGGCTTCAAGTCGCTTTCCGAAGGCGAGCGGGTTGAGTTCGACGTCGTGCAGGGCCAGAAGGGCCCGGCCGCCGAGAACGTTGTCAAGCTCGGCTAAGAACCACTTGCAGGCGCTAAGGGCCGGCTCTCCTGAAAAGGAGAGCCGGCCCTTTCGCTTGCGGCCAGCACGCCTCGCGCCGCGCGGCGTCCGCATGTAACGTTGGATCTACACCTCCACGAGGAGTCCCCCGTGATCCGCCCCCCGCGCATCTCGCTGTTCGCCGTGCACGCCGCTCTCACGCTCGCGTGCCTCAGTCTGCTCTCTGCCCGCGCCGCGGCGCAGGGCACCATGCCCACCGAAACGTCGCGCGCCGTCGCGGGGGGTGGCATTGCCGTGAAGGGCTGGGCCGGCTCCATCGACGCCAGTGAGGCCAAGGCCGGCCTCACCATCGCCAGCGCCAAATTTGCTGCCGAAGGCAAGGGCTACCACGTCACCACGGGCCCGGCCTCGACGTACTGGAGCCCGGCCAACACGGCGAGCGGCAACTACACGGTGAAGGCCACGTTTACCGAGCCCAAGTACCAGAACCTCAACGATCACCCGCATCCGTATGGCATCGTGATTGCCGGCAGCGATCTGGGCACCGACAACGCCTCGCTGCTCTACTGCACGGCATACGGCAACGGCACATTCATCGTGCGTGGCTTCGGCCCGGCGCCGTTCCGCCTTGGCGGGCGCGGCGCGACGGCCAACGATGCGGTGCACAAGGCGACCGCCAAGGGCGAGCCGGTAACGCAGGAGATCGCGGTGTCGGTGAAGGACGGCAAGGTGTCGTGCGCCATCAACGGCACCGTGGTTGCCACCTACGACAAGGCCGAGGCGGTGGGCGAGGGCAAGCTGAAGTCGCTCGACGGCACCTACGGCCTGCGCTTCGGTCACAACACCGAAGTCGTGGTCAGCGGCCTCGCCCTGACGAAGAACTAGCCGCACGCTCCGCTGCACGCTGCGCCTCGGCATATCCCGGCTGGAGGCGCAGCGCGTCGGCGAACTCGGCGAGCGCCTCGGGCACCCGTCCGGCATCGGCGAGGACTTCGCCGAGTACCAGGTGCACCTCGGCAACGAGCGGCTTGCGACGCATCGCCTCGCGCAGGTGGGCAATGGCGTCGTCACGACGCGCGGGATCGTGCCGCAGAATGCTTCCGATCAGGAAATGCGCGTTGCCCACCATCACCGGGTTGTCGGGCTCGAGCCGGATGGCGGCCTCGAAGTGCGGCACCGCGTCCACTGCGCGGCCCACGCGCTGCAACGCCACGCCCAGGCTGTAGTGCGCCCGCGCGTGATCGGGCTTGAGGCGGATGGCGGCCTCGAAGTGCACGATGGCCTCGTTGAGACCGCCCGCCTTGCGGCTCACCAACCGTCCGAGATTGTGGTGCGCCATCCAGCTGTCGGGATTCACGGCGAGCGTGGCGCGATACAATGTCTCCGCATCGCGGTAATTGCCGGCCTGATGATACGTCAGCACGCCGAGGGCGACGACGAGCGCATGGACACTGCGGTTGATCAGCCACTGTTCGGTGCCGGGCTCCGCGCGATGGACGAGCCAGATGATGCCCGCCGCCACGAGCACAGCCAGCGCGACGCTCGCGTGGTACTGAAAGTGGTCAGCGACAAACGCGTATCGGAACGGATAGACGTCGAGGAATCCCATCACCGGAAAGAGCGTGCCGGCAAAGATGAGCCATGCGGCGAGCGGCGCCCGGGTGCGATGCCGCAGTGTCCAGAGGGCGGCGGTGAGGCCGAGCATCGCCGCCGGGTATGCCCAGGTTGCCGGCGTGCGAGGGTCAATGCTCCAGCGCGGATACGTGAAGACGAGGCCGGCCGGCCAGCAGAACGTGGCCAGGTAATGCCAGGTCACTCGGCCTGCGATGAGCACGCGCTGAAGCGGTGAGAGTGCGAACTCCGCACCGGCCGCGCCGATCATGTGGCGTTCGACCCAGGCGGTGGTGAGCCCCGAGGCGACGCCAATCGCCAGCCATGGGAGGAGCGGCACGACGTCGCGTCGCCAGGAGATGCTGCCGCGACGCCACCACGTGATGACGCACAGGGCGCACGGCAGCGTGGCGGTGACCGTCTTGGTGCCGAGCGCAAGCGCAAAGAGCACGAACGCCAGCAGCCAGTCGCGTACGGTGCGCGTGTCGTCGAAGCGCAGCCAGGCGAGCAGTGCGAGCAGGGCGAAGACGAGCGAGAGCGTGTTCTTCTGTTCCGAGATCCACGCCACCGATTCGACGTTCACCGGATGCAGCGCGAACAGGAAGCCGGCGATCCACGCACCGCCGATGGCGAGGCGCTGGCACGTGAGCACCACGAGGCAGGCTGCCAGCGCGTGCAGGCCGAGGGTGGCCAGGTGGTAGCCCGTGACGGCGTCGCCCCACAGCCGGTGCTCCAGCCAGAAGGCGCTGTGCAGCACCGGGTAGTACTGCTGCGTGGCGCCGAGCACGAACCAGATGCGCTGCAGGCCGTCCCATCCCTGCATGGCCCCGATGGTGATGTGCGCGTCGTCGTCCCACAGCAGGCCGCCGGCCAGCGCCGGCCAGTAGGCTGCGACCACCGCGCCGATGAGCACGAGCGCGAAGAGCGGCTCGGGAAAGCGCCACGTGGTGCGGATCGGCTGGGGCATGGCGGCAAGTGTAGCACCGCGACGGCGGCTGTGGCGAGCGGGCGCGGGCGGTCCCGTGGCAGGGCATTGCCGTGGGCGCTCCCGTGGCAGGGCATTGCCGTGGGCGCCGGGGCACGGCGTGCCGGGTGCTTCCCTTGTCCTGCCCAGCGGTGGCGGCGATCTTCACCGTGATCCCGAAGGCTTGCCCCCCAAGACCGAGGTTTTTGTCATGCGCCGTTCCCTCATTGCAGTGGCTCTTGCCGTTGCCGCCCCACTGCACGCCCAAGGCCTGATGGCCGACCTGCACGGCGACGTGCGTGACGTCCAGCAGAAGTTCATTGCGCTCGCCAAAGCGATTCCGGAGAGCGCGTACGGCTGGCGTCCCGGCGCCGGCGTGCGTTCGGTCGGCGAAGTCGTCATGCACGTGACGTCCGAGAACTACTTCATCCCGATTTCGATGGGGAAGCCGGCGCCCGCGGAGACGGGCATGAAGGACGGCGACTTCAAGTCGATTGACGCGTACGTCGGGCGGGTGCGCAGCAAGGACCAGATGGTGGCCGACCTCGAGGCGTCGTTCACGCACCTCCATCAGGCGATGGCGCTGACCACCGACCAGAACCTCGGCGAGCACATCAAGATGTTTGGCCAGGATTTTACGCGACAGAAGGCGATGGTGCTCACGGTCACGCATTTGCACGAGCATCTGGGCCAGATGATTGCGTATGCGCGGTCGAACGGCATCGTGCCGCCGTGGAGCAAGTAGGCGCGAGACGGATGACGGAGGACGGACGGCGACCGATGATTGATGACTGAGAACGAACATGGTGCGCGCACGGTGACTCCAGGCTTGGCACTCGCGCTGGGTGTGGCGGTGCTGGCCTGGCTCGGCGAACGTGCGCTGGTGTCGGTGGCCGGCCGCGCCGTGCTCGAAGCGATTGTGCTCGCCATTCTGCTCGGCACGCTGGTGCGCGCATGCCTCGTGCGCGACCCAGCGCGCTTTGAGCGTGGCGCGGGCGTTGCAAGCGGCCTGCTGCTCGAATGTTCCATTGTGCTGCTGGGCGCCGGTTCGGACTTGCGCGCGCTCGCGGCGGCCGGCCCCGCCATTTTGGGCGGGGTCGTGACAATTGTCGTGGTGACGCTCGTCGTGGGCACGGGCATTGGCCGGTGGCTTGGCCTGCCGCGGTCGCACGCACTGCTCGTCGCGGTGGGAAACGCCATCTGCGGCAACTCCGCCATCAGCGCGGCGGCGCCCGTGGTGGGCGCGCGCCGCGACGAAGTGGCATCGGCCATCGCGTTTACGGCGGTGCTCGGCGTGGCGGTGATCCTTGGCCTGCCGCATCTCATTCCGCTCCTCGGGCTCACCGACCACCAGTACGGCGTGGTGGCAGGGCTCACGGTCTACGCGGTGCCGCAGGTGATTGCCGCGGCTTACCCCGTGAGCGTGGCGGCGGGGCAGGCGGCCACGCTCGTGAAGCTGATGCGCGTGCTGCTGCTTGGCCCGCTGGTGCTGGCGCTGTCGTTCACCGAGCATCGCGCGGCGCACGTGCGCTGGTGGCGCGTGGTCCCGTGGTACATCGTCGGGTTTGGCGTCACCTCGGCGCTCCGCACGCTCGACGTGATTCCGGACGCGGCGGGCGACGCGGTGCGCGAAGTGGCGCGCCTGCTCACGGTGGTCGCGATGGCCGGGCTGGGGCTGGCGGTGGATCTCGCGGCGGTGCGCCGCGTGGGGCCGCGCGTGGGCGCCACCGTGACGCTGACCCTGCTGCTGATGCTCGCGCTCAGCCTTGCGCTGGTGCGCCTGCTCGGCGTGGCGTAGGATGCTGGGGGAGGTTCCGTGCGGCGCGGGGCACGTTGCCGGCGGTGCCCGTTAACATTACTGTATCGACGTATAGACAATCTCTCTCGACGGAGTCCGTTGCGATGCATCGAGCGACCAGGATCACGGGCCTGCTGTCTGTCGCCACGGCGGTACTCGCGGTCGCCTGCGGGTCGGGCGCGAAGAAGGACGCCGCCCTCAGCTTCAATGAAGCCGCCTGGGCGCCGCCGCTCGAGAAGGACATCCCCAACGACTCGCTGGGGGCGTCGATCAGGCGCGGACTCTCCCTGGTACGGTTCACGCCCGAGTCGCTGCCACAGTTCGCCACGTCGGCGCTGCGTTGCACGAGCTGCCACCAGAACGACGGCCTCAAGAAGTCGGCGGCGCCGCTCACCGGCGCTCAGGCGCGCTTTCCCAAGTACATGCCGCGGTCGGGCGCCGTCATCGCCCTCGCCGATCGCGTGAATTTCTGCTTCACGCGCTCGCTGGCGGGCAACGCGATACCCGTGGGGAGCCGCGAGATGGTCGACATCCTCGCGTATCTCGCGTTCATCTCACGCGACGTCCCGGTGGGCGCCCACATCGCCGGCACCGACGGGCTGATCGCCATGAAGGACACGCTGGTGGGCGACGCGGCGCGCGGCGAGCAGCTGTTCACCGCCAAGCTGTGCATCACATGCCACGGCCCCGAGGGAAAGGGGAACGGTCCGATTCCTGCGCTTTGGGGCCCGATGTCGTATTCCATCGGCGCGTCGATGGCGCGCGAGGAGCGCGCGGCGTCGTTCATCTGGCACAACATGCCGCAGACCGCGCCGGGCACGCTGCAGCCGCAGGAGGCGTTTGACCTCTCGGCGTTCATCAACTCGCATCCGCGCCCCGACGCGCCGGGCAAGGAAGGCGATTGGCCGGTGGGTGGCGCCCCCACGGATGTGCCGTACAACACCTTTGGACATCCGGCGCACCGTCCGCCCGCGTCGCTGGTGACGCGCGGCAATCCTGCGGGCGCGCTCGTACCGAATCCGGCGTCGATCATGCGCCGTGCCGGGCAGAAGTGAGGATGCATGCCTGATGCGATGACGCCGCGCGGCCCCGCCGCTGCGGCCGACGAATCGACGCCGCGCGGCAAGGACAACGCGGCTGACGCATCGATGTCGCGTCGCGACCTGCTCGCGGGCGCTGCCGGTGCGTTCGGCGTGGCGGTGGTGGCGGGCATTCCGCTGGTCGCCGATGGGCAGGGCGTCAGGGCGGCTGCCGCACCGCCTGTCACTCCCATCGTTCCTGTTGATCCCACCAAGGTACCGGGCTCTCCCACGTCGCCGGTCGGTGCGCGATCGACGTTCGTGAAGCCGTCGCGCACGCCGTTTGGCGAGGTCACGGGCAACTCGCTGACGCCGCTGCAGGACCTCACGGGCACGATTACACCAGCGGACCTGCACTTCGAGCGGCACCACGCGGGCATTCCGCTTATCGACCCGGCGCGGCACACGCTGCTCATTCACGGACTCGTCGGCACGCCGCTGATGCTCACGGTCGAGGAGCTCCGCCGCTTTCCTCAGGTGACGCGCACCTATTTCATCGAGTGTTCGGGCAACGGCCGCGCCGCATATCGCGAGCCCAAGCCCGACATGACGCCGCAGAAGGTGGCCGGTCTGGTGAGCACCACCGAGTGGACCGGCGTACCGCTCACCGTGCTGCTCAATGAGGCCGGCGCCACGCGCGATGCCACGTGGCTGCTCGCCGAGGGGAGCGATGCCTGCGTGCTGACGCGCAGCATCCCCATGCGCAAGGCGCTGGACGACGCGCTCGTGGTCTGGGCGCAGAACGGCGAGCCGCTGCGCCCTGAGCAGGGGTTTCCGCTGCGCCTGCTGCTCCCGGGCTGGGAGGGGAACACGAGCGTGAAGTGGCTGCGCCGCCTCGAGCTGGGCACGCGCGCCTGGATGACGCGCTGGGAGACGAGCAAGTACACCGATCCGCTCCCTGACGGCACGGCGCGCCAGTTCAGCTTTGACATGGACGCCAAGTCCGTCATCACGGCACCGGCCTTTCCGCAGGTCCTCGCCAAGGGATGGTGGCCAGTGACCGGCCTCGCGTGGACGGGGCGCGGCATGATCACGCGCGTTGAGGTGAGCACCGACGGTGGCCAAGCGTGGCACGACGCTGCCCTGTCGCCCACGGGCGCAACGAAGGCGCCCGTGCGATTCACGCATATGTGGGAATGGGATGGGCGCGCGTCGGTGCTGCTGAGCCGCGCCACCGACGAGACCGGCTACGTGCAGCCGACGCGCGCGGCGCTCATTAAGGTGCGCGGCATTGGCACGGACTTCCACTTCAATCCGATCGTCGGGTGGAAGGTGGCGGCGGACGGACATGTCACCTTTCACGGAGAGACATGATGCGTCGTCTCTCCCTGCTCATGCTCGCGGTGCTCGTTGCGGCGTGCTCGCGCGATCGCAGCGCCACGTCGTCGGCGACGGCTGTCGCAGGGCCGTCGCGTCACTACGGGCTCGGGCGCGTCGCCACCAGCGAAGAGATCGCCCTGCGCAACATCGACGTGGGTCCTGACGGGGCGGGGCTGCCCGCAGGCTCCGGCTCAGTGGCGGCGGGCGCCGAGCTCTTTGTCAAGAAATGCTCGATGTGCCACGGCCCCAAGGGGCAGGGCATGGCGCCGCTCTACCCGCAGCTCATCGGACGCGAGCCCAAGGCCGAGAACTTCGCGTTTGCCTCGGACTTCAAGCTGCCGAAGACCATCGGCAATTATTGGCCGCACGCCACCACCATCTTTGATTACGTGCGGCGCGCCATGCCGTTCCTGCAGCCCGGCTCGCTGACCAACGACGAGGTGTATGCGCTCACCGCGTTCCTGCTCGCATCCAATCAGGTGATCGCGATGACCGCGACGCTCGACTCGGCGTCGCTCGTGCAGGTGAAGATGCCGTACAGAGACCGCTTCGTTGCCGACACCCGGCGTGGCGGTCGCGAGGTGAAGTAGGAAGGTGCAGGAGACCGGCGGCCCCCCGCAGCCGGCATCAGAACCGACAGGAGGACACCGCATGGCAAATCCCGCAACCACGGCACCGACTGCAGCCAAGCTCCCGCCCTGGGCCATGCTCGGCGCGATTTTTGGCGTCGTCTCAGCCGCCAGCATTCTCACGTGGGGGCCGATTGGCGTTTCCGGCACCTATCCGCGCTTCGTCGGCGCGGTGCTGCGACGCATCGTGCCCGACATGGCGCACGCCAATCCGTACCTCGAGAAGATGGGGTCGCTCATCAAGCCCGAGACGTTTCTCGTCATCGGACTGCTGATCGGCGGCTTCCTCGCCTCGCGGCTGGGCGGCCCTGCCGCCACGAACGAGGCGGTGCACACCGGTGAGACTACCACGGGCAAGCGCTATCGTGACGCGTTCATCGGCGGCGTGCTCATCGTCTTTGGCGCGCGCATCGCCGGCGGCTGCACCAGCGGGCACATCATTTCGGGCATCACCCAGCTGTCGGTGAGCGGGCTCATCTTTGCCGCCGGCGTCTTTGCCACGGGGATCCTGACCGCCAAGATGCTGCACAAGGGAGGGCGCTGAGATGACCCTCTTCTATGCTCTGCTCGTGGGGGTCGCGATGGGTGCGCTGATTCAGCGCGTGCGCGCGTCGAGCCCGGCGATGATCGCGCAGAACCTGCGCCTCGAAAACCTCGTCGTCATCAAGTTCATGGCGATGACCATCGCCGTCGGGATGATTCTGGCGTACCTGCTCAGTCTGATCACGCCGATGCATTTTGACATCAAGCCGACGTACGTGGTGGGCGTGCTTGTAGGCGGGCTCGTGTTCGGCGTGGGCTTCGGCCTGGGTGGTTACTGCCCCGGCACGTGCGTCGTGGGCGCCGGCGAAGGACGCAAGGACGCACTCTTCGCGCTGCTCGGCGGTGTGGTGGGCGCGTTCCTCTTCACGCTCGCCTTCTCGTCGTTCATCGCGCCGCTCAACAAACTGATGGACTACGGCAAGATCACGCTGGCCGACGTGCTGCACCTGCCGGCCGTGGGTGTGGCGCTCGGATTGGGCGCGATCTTCCTTGGCGTCGTCTACCTGCTGCCGACGGAAGTGAAGCAGCGCTGACCCGGCGCGTGGTGCTGCAGGCACCGAAGCCCCCGGCGTCAGGAGCGCCGGGGGCTTCGTGTCCTGCGGACACGCCTACTTGACTGGCGTGAACGTGAAGCCGATGAGCATCGACTTTTCCGACATCGTGTTCTTGACGCTCGTGCTCGGCACGGCCGTGGGCTTCATCATCGGACCTTCGATGGAATTCGCGAGTGCCACATAGCCGGCGATGTTGATCTCGACGCCCGGGCGCACCTTGAAGCCGAGTCCGCCCGAGATGTTGTGCTGCACGACGGCCGGCGCCGGCAGGTTGTACATCGACATCGCATCCGGAATCGGGTTGCCCGAGTAGTTGTACCCGCCACGGAGCGTCACCTTGTCGCTCGCCTGGTATTGGGCGCCCAGTGCGACGACCATGATGTCATCCCAGCCGAAGCCCTTCACCGACCCGTCGGCGTTGTAGCCCGACTGGTCGAAGCCCTTGGTGCTCGAATACGTATAGAACTTCACGTCGGCCGCGGTCTGCAGCTTGCTGGTGGGGCTCCACGCGAGGCCGGCGGCGTAGATGGCCGGGGCGTCCATGCGGAACTTGAAGGTGCGCGACGTATTGTAGTTCGGCAGGTTGGGGTTCTCGTAGACCGCCGTGTAGTTGAAGTCCTGGAACATTTGCGGCGATGTGTACGACAGCCCCAGGGCGAGGCGGTCGGTGGCCTGGTACTGCAGACCCGCCTGCATGCCAAAGCCGAAGGCGCCATCGGCAGCAGCCGCGCTGGAGTAGAACGCGCGGTCGTCCGCCGTGTACGGCTTGCCGTCCGGGCCCGGATCTGCCGCCGGGGCTGCCGTCGGCATCGGGTTCACCGCGAGGGTGGCCCAGTCGACGTTGAGCGCCAAGCCGAGGCGCAGCTTGGGCGACGCCTTCCACGCGATGGCCGGCACGATCTTCATGAGGCCGAAGTTCGAATAGACCTGACCGAAGCCGTTGGGCCGCGGCATGAGGATCGGATTGGACGGATCAGCCGCGTAGTTCACGCCGAAGCCGCCAATGCCAAGGCCGGCAAGGCCGACGACCACCTTGTCGCTGAGCTGCGTGGTGAAGCCGAAGGCCGGAATGGGCGTGAACTCGCTGCCGCTCGTCGTCGACCCGTGCATCGTGTAATAGCTCGACTCGACGGTGCGTTCGGGTTTCATCAGCTCGAAGCCCATCTCGACGTTCGTGCCGGCGTAGCTCGCAAGGCCGGCGGGATTCACGAAGAAGGAGCCGAGCAGGCTCGTGTTCGACGCGACGGCAGTACCGCCGAGGGCGGAGTTGACGGCGCCCACGCCGTGGAGGAAGTGGCCGTCGGTGGCACGGAGCGAGGCGGGCAACGCTACGGTCAGGACGGCGGTGAGGGGAATCAGCAGACGCATTCTCATTGCGAAGGTTCCTTTGGGATGATGATGGCGCCAACGCGCAGGCTGGCGAACGGGGGACTGCGGGGTACTCACCGTGGCGGTGCAGGCGACTGCAGCGCAGTGCGGAGGCGAGTCGAGAGCAGGGGATCCGGGGGAAAGAGGTCGTCGAAGGCGGCATCGGAACTGGCGTGGGCAACCGCCCGCCAATGCGCGCGGTAGCCTGGGGCTTCGGAAGGGAGCAGCAGTTCGAGCAGGTCGGCGCCGCAACGCACGGCGGCGATGCTGGTGCGGCGGGCCGCCTCGCGTGACGTTCCGGCACCTCGAGCAAAGGCGGGCGAGCCATCGGCGACGCGTGACACGAGGGGAAAGCAGAGTTCGCGTACTGCCGCGAAGAGCGGTCCGTCCGCATCGTCTGGACCCAACGGCGTCGCGACGGCGATCAGATTATCGGTGCGGTTCGCAGGAATACCCGCGAAGAGCCGCCCCTCGGGTCCGAGCGATGGAACGACGAGCAGGATGCCGGCGTCGAGGCGTTCCCGGGCGAGGAACGGCGCCAATCCAGCGGCGAAACGCCTATTCCAGGCGTCCTGCCATGCGTCGATCTGGGCTGCGGCGACCACGGGTGGCGCGATATGTCGGACGAGGGCGGCCAGTTCCGTCAGTCGTTGCCGGTCTTGCGGGTCGGCGATCGACTGACGGAGGATCCCGACGACCAACTGGGCGCGCGGGGCCCGCGGTGTAGCGGAGCCCGCCGCATCATCCAGTGCGTCGGCGAGTGCGCTGCGCGAGGCTGACGGATAATAGAGCGGCACAAAGTGCAGCACGTCGAACCGTCCGCTGGCCAGCGCGAGAGCGAGTGGCGTGTTCGCGGGACCGGCGGCGCGAGTAAAGGAGAACGCGCCTGCGCCGGGCAGACGCACCGAGTCGAGAGCGGCGTACCAGGCCGACGTGGCAGCGGGCGCTGCAACGCGCCATTGCGCGTCGGCGAGGGTCGGGCGTGCGGTCAAGCCGAGCAGGCCGGCAAGGCTGATGACCACACGGCGGGTGAGGGCGGTGCCCCAGGCGCGCTGACGCGTTGAGTATATTACTGTACTAGTCATTACGAATGTACTCTTATTCCCGCCAGACCCCCTCGCAAGAGCATTTTCCCCACACGCGTGAGTGCATTACCTTATGTGCATGATTTCGCGCACCCGAGGCCGCGCCAAGCGCGAGCCGACCCCCGAATTGCTCGGGCTCATCGCCGGCAGGTTCCGCGCATTGGCGGAGCCGGCCCGTCTTGCCATCCTGCACGCCCTCGAGGGGAGGGAACGCACCGTCTCGGAACTGGTCGAAGCGACCGGACTGGGGCAGGGGAACCTGAGCAAGCATCTGCAGCAGCTGCACGCCTGCGGATTCGTCAGCCGCCGCCGGGAAGGGTTGTTTGTGCACTATGCACTGTCCGACAAGGACGTGCTCGCCCTCTGCGAGATCATGTGCAACCGGCTGGAAACGGACATCGACGCGTCGCAGAAGATCGTCGCCGCGCGCTGAGCCGGGTGGAGGAGAGAGGCGCCGGATCCCCGCACGGGGTCCGGCGCCTCGGCATTTGCCACGACAGGCCGCGAGGCCGCCGGGCGTGGGCGGACGGACGGTCGCGCTCGCGGCAATGGGTGGCGGCCCAGCAGGTGGGCGCCCACTGAAGGGAAGTGGGGGGGGCTTGTATTCTACTATATACCTGATTAGTTATATAGAAGAACAACGATGACCGGCACCGTTGACGCCGCGTCCGCCCACCCGCTCCCACCCACATCCTTGCCATGATCCGACGGTTGCTCCTCGCGGCCGCCCTTGCCACTGCTGTGCCGGTGGCCGCCCAAACTGCCGCGACCCCGCCACGGCTGACCCTCGCTGAGGCGCTCCGCCGCGCCGACCGTGCCTCCTTCGCCAATCGCGGCGCGCGCGCCGCGGCCGACGCCCAGCGTGCGGTAGCCTCGGGCGCGCTGCGCGGCGTGCTCCCTTCCCTCGGCGCCGATGCCTCGGCGCTGCGCACCACGGACCCCATCAACGCCTTCGGGTTTTCACTCAAGCAGCGAGGCGTCTCGATGGCGAGCTTTGCGCCGGCGTCGCTCAACGATCCGGCGCGCATTACCAACTACGCCGCCGGTGTCACCCTGCAGCAGCCGATCGTTAACGGCGACGCCTGGGCCGGACTCCGCGCCGCACGGGCCGCATCCGCGGCCACTGACGCACAGGCTGACTGGGCCCGGCTCACGACGCGTGCCACCGTGATTCAGGCGTTCTACGGCGCCGTGCTGGCCCATGAACTCGAGACCACCATGCGCGCCGCCGAGCGTGCAGCGCGCGAGCATGTGCGGGCGGCGGAACTCGCCGCCACCAGCGGACTGGTGACCAGGTCGGATGCCCTGCTGGCGCGCGTGCGGGCCGGCGAGGTGACGATGCAGGCCTTGGAGGCGCAGTCGAGGGCGCGGCTTGCCCGAGCGCAGCTGGCGATGGTCCTTGGCACACCGCAAGACACCGCCTTCACCCTGCCCGACGCACTACCGCTCGCGTTGGCGCCGGAGACGCCACAGGCCGATGTGGCGACGCGTGCCGATGTCCACGCGGCCGACCAAGCGCGCGAGGCGGCGCGTTTCGACCGAGTGCGCGCGGGTGCGTCGATACTGCCGCGCCTGAACGGGTTCGCCCGCTACGAATGGAACTCCCCCGGTCGTCCTGCGGCGGGCAAGCCGATGTGGACCGTGGGTGCCATGGTCTCGTGGTCGCCCTTTGCTGGCGGCGCCGAGCTGGCCGATCTCCGCGGAGCCACGGCCCGCCTGCGCGCCGCCGACGTGCAGATGGAGAGCGCCCGCGCCGCCGCGGCGCTCGAGCGCCAGGACGCCGACGAATCGTGGCGCGTGGCCGCGGCGCGTGCCGCCATGGCCGACACCTCCGTGAGTCAGTCCGACGAAGCGGTGCGCATCGTGCGCCGCAAGTACGAGGGCGGCCTCGCCGCCATCAGTGAACTGCTCGACGCCGCTGCGGCCAACACGCAGGCGCGCTTGATGCGCTCCGACGCGCGCTACCGCCTGATTGCCGGCGCCGCCGCGCGGCTCCGCGCGTGGGGTGGCGATCCCGCTCTCCTCGCGACTCTAGATTCTGCCTCCCGCTGAGACAACTGCCATGCACAATACGTTCATCTTCCGGGCCGGCATCCTGCCGGCACTCCTTCTTGCCGCGGCATGCGGTCGCGGAGACACCGCTGCGGTCGCGGCGCTCCCCGCTTCGTATGCCGGCCCGACGGTTGCCGTGGTCGACACCACGTTGCCCACCGTCTTCGACGCGTCGGGTGCTGCGCTTCCAGTAGCGGACGCCACGCTGAGCACCAAGCTGATGGGTGCCGTCACCGCCGTGCTCGTGACGGAGGGCGCCCGCGTGGCGGCCGGCGCGCCGCTGGTGCGGCTGGACGCCGCCGACCTCGACGCCAAGTCGGCGCAGGTCGCCGCGGGTATTGCTGGCGCTGAGGCGGCGTATCGCGAGGCGCAGGCCACAGCCACGCGCATTCGCGCCCTGTACGCAGACAGCGCGGCGCCTCGCGCGCAGCTCGACGCCGTCGAGGCCGGGCTCGCACGCGCCCGGGCCGGGCTCGACGCCGCGCACGCGGGTGCCACCGAACTGAACGCGGTGCGCGCGTACAGCGTGCTGCGCGCGCCGTTCGCCGGCGTCGTCACGCATCGCTTTGTCGACGTCGGCGACTTTGCCGCGCCAGGCACGCCGCTCGTCACCGTGCAGGACGCCTCGCGGCTGCGCATCAGCGTTGCCGTGCCGGCCGCGATGGCCCGGCTCGTGAAGGCCGGGATGCGCCTCGACGCGCGCATTGAGGGCATGGTGGCGCAGGCGGTGGTGGAAGGTGTCGTGCCGTCGGCCGCGACGATGTACACGGTGAATGCGATGGTGCCGAACCGTGGCGGCGCGCTGCCATCGGGCGGTGCGGCCGTGCTGTCTGTGCTGGCCGGCACGATGGAGCGGACGTTGCTGATTCCGCAGGCCGCTGTTGTGCGTGAGGGCGACCTCACCGGAGTGCACGTGGTGCGGGACGGGCGCATGGAACTGCGCTGGGTGCGCCTGGGCGACGCGCGCGGGGACCGCGTGGCGGTACGCACAGGCCTGACGGCGGGGGAGCGCGTGGCGCTCCCCGCCGGGGGGCGCTGACTGTGGGCATCGCCGGACGCGTTGCCCGCGCCTTTCTCACGTCCAAGTTGACGCCGCTGGTCACGCTGGCCGCGCTGGCCGTGGGCGCGCTCGGCCTCGTGGCGACGCCGCGAGAGGAAGAGCCGCAGATCTCGGTCCCCATGGTCGACGTGATCGTCGCCATGCCGGGCGCCGGGCCGAAGGAAGTGGAAAACCACGTGGTGCGACCGCTGGAGCGGCGCATGTGGGAGCTGTCGGGCGTGGACCATGTGTATGCGCAGAGCGGTGACGGCTACGCGGTGGTGACGGTGCGCTTCAAGGTGGGCGAGGATCAGGAACGGTCGGTGGTTCGCGTGCATGCCAAGTTGATGTCCGACATGGACGTCATGCCGTCGGGCGTGCTGCCGCCGCTCGTGAAGCCGCATGCCATTGACGACGTGCCGGTGCTCGCGCTCACGCTGCACGGCGCCGGGGCCGACATCAACGCGCTGCGCCAGGTGGCGCTGCATGTGGAAGACGAGATTCGCACCGTGTCCGACGTCGCGGCGACGTCGGTGATCGGCGGACATCCGCGCGAGATCACGGTGTCCATGAATGCGACGCGGCTGGCCGCGGGGGGCGTTACGCCGGGCGAGGTCGCCATGGCGCTGCAGGGCGCGAACGCGCGACTGCAGGCGGGCGAGTTCAGCGCCGGCAATGCGGTGTACCGCGTGGGCGTCGGCGCGGGCCTGTCGACTGCCGCCGACGTGGGGCGCGTGGTCGTGAGCACCCGTGCGGGTGCGCCCGTGTACGTCGCGACCGTGGCCGACGTGCGCGAGGGCTTTGGCGAGGCGGCCAACTACGTGGCCCACGTGGCCGCGGGCAAGGATGCCGAGTCGGCGGTGACCATTCAGGTAGCCAAGCGGCACGGATCGAACGCCACCACGGTTGCGGAGGAGGCGTTGAAGCGCGTCGAAGCGGCGCACGCGCGCCTGCTCCCGGCCGGCGTCTCGTACACCGTGACGCGCAACTACGGCGAGACCGCCGCCGAGAAGGCGAGCGAGCTGATCCTGCACCTGATCATCGCCACGCTGTCGGTGACGCTGCTCATCGGGATCTTCCTCGGCTGGCGCGAGGCGCTGGTGGTGCTCGTCGCCGTGCCGGTGACGCTCGCCCTGACGCTCTTTGCGTACTATGCGCTCGGCTACACGCTCAACCGCATCACCCTCTTTGCGCTGATCTTCTCCATCGGCATCCTGGTGGATGACGCCATCGTGGTGGTGGAGAACATCTACCGCCACCTGCAGATGGGGCGCGTGGGCGCCGAAGACGCGGCGGTGGAGGGCGTGGACGAAGTGGGCAACCCCACGATCCTCGCGACGTTCACGGTGATCGCGGCCATTTTGCCGATGGCGTTCGTCTCCGGACTCATGGGGCCGTATATGCGTCCCATCCCGGTGGGCGCGTCGGTGGCGATGCTTGCCTCGCTGGGCGTGGCGTTCATCGTCACCCCGTGGCTGGCGCTGCGCCTGCTGCGCGGGCACGTGAAGCCGCTCGCCGCGCCGGTGGAAGGGCGCGAGCACGAGCCGGAGGAGCAGACGGAGTTTGCCAGGTTCTACGCGGGCATCATGGAGCCGCTGATGAGCAACCGCACGCTCCGCGTCCGGTTCTATGCCGTCATCGGCGTGCTGCTCGTGGGGTCCATGGCGCTGGTGGGCGTGAAGCTCGTGCAGGTGAAGATGCTGCCGTTCGACAACAAGTCCGAGTTCCAGGTGGTGCTCGACTTCCCCGAGGGCACCACGCTCGAAACCTCGCAGGCCGCCGCGCGGCAGATCGCCGAGTACCTGCGGCGCGTCCCCGAGGTGATCCACGCGCAGGTGTACGCGGGCACGGCGGCGCCGTTCAACTTCAACGGGCTCGTGCGCCACTACTTCATGCGGCGCGGCGCGAACAAGGCCGATCTGCAGGTGAACCTGAAACCCAAGGGTGAGCGGTCGCGGCAGAGTCACGAGATCGCCGTGTCGGTGCGCCCCGCCGTCGACTCGATCGCCCGCGCCTTTGGTGCGAGCGCCAAGGTCGCGGAGATTCCGCCGGGGCCGCCCGTGCTGTCGACGCTCGTGGCCGAGATCTACGCGCCCACCGATTCGCTGCGCGTGGCGACGGCCGCGCAGGTGAAGCGGGTGATGGAGACCACGCCGGGTGTCGTGGACGTGGATTGGAGCGTCGACGCGCCCGGCGCGGCGCGGCGCTTCCGCGTGGATCGCGTGCGTGCCGCGCAGGACGGCGCGAGCGTGGAGCAGATTGCCCGCTCGCTCATGCTCGCACTCGGCGGCATGCCGGTGACCGGGGCGTCGTCCGAGCAAGCGCGCGAGGGCGTAGCCATCACGCCCCGGCTCGACGTGCACGGCCGGTCGTCCGAGGCGGCGCTGCTGGCGATGCCGGTGGCCACAGCATTCGGGCCGCGGCCGCTCGCGCGCTACGTGGTGGTCGATTCACTGACCATCGAGAGCACGCGCATGCGGCGCAACCTGCGGCCGGTGGTCTACGTCACCGGCGACGTCGCCGGGTCGGTGGAGGCGCCCGTGTACGCCATCCTCGCCATGAACACGCGCATCGACTCGCTGCGCGTGCAGGGGGCGGCGATCCACCGCTACAACGCCACACAGCCCGACCGGCTCGACGAGGTGGCGCTCAAGTGGGACGGCGAGTGGCAGGTGACCATCGAGGTCTTCCGCGACCTCGGCCTCGCCTTTGCCATCGTGCTGGTGCTCATCTACGTGCTGGTAGTCGGCTGGTTCCAGTCGTTCACCATCCCGCTGGTGATCATGGCGCCCATTCCGCTGACGCTCATCGGCATCCTGCCGGGGCACGCGTTCACCGGGGCGTTCTTCACGGCCACCTCGATGATCGGCATGATCGCGCTGGCCGGAATCATCGTGCGCAACTCCATCCTGCTGGTCGACTTCATCCAGATGGCACAGGACCGCGGTCGCACGCTGCGCGATGCGGTGCTCGAAGCGGGCGCGGTGCGGTTCCGCCCGATCGCGCTCACCGCGGCCGCGGTGGTGGCCGGCGGCGTGGTGATGGTGCTCGACCCGATCTTCCAGGGGTTGGCCGTCGCGCTGATCAGCGGCGCGATCGTGGCGACCCTGCTCACCATGGTGGTCGTGCCGCTGCTCTATTGGGAGCTGCAGCGCCCGACCGAGGAGACACGCTGATGCGCATGTTCTGGGTCATCTATGCGGGACCGCGCACCGCGCGGGTCACCGAGGTGCTGCGATCGCACGGCGCGCCGGGCTACACGGAGTTTCCCCACGCGCACGGGGCCGGGGTGCACGGACGCATCGAGGGGACGCGCGCCTGGCCGGGCGAAGAGACGGTTGTCACGGCCGTCGTGCACGATGACCACACCCAGCAGGTCGCCGACGGCCTCATCGCCCTGCAGGACCACCTCGAGCCGGGCGAGCGCATGCACTTTGCCGTACTGCCCGTCGAGCAGTTTCGCTGACCTCAACCTGGAGATCATTCATGTGTGCTGATGCCGTCATCCGCCGCTTCGCCGGCGCGTTCATCCTGCTGAGCCTCGCCCTCGCCTCGTTCGTGCACCCGGGCTGGCTCTGGTTCACCGCCTTCGTCGGTGTCAACCTGCTGCAGTCGAGCTTTACGGGCTTCTGCCCGCTGGAGAAGATCCTCGGGCACTTTGGGCTGATGGGGTGCAAGCCGGCGAAGTAGAGACGAGGGACGAGGGACGACGAATGGACCAGCCTCAGCGCACGCCGCGGTCTCTCGTCTCTCGTCCCTCATCCCTCGTCTTCCGGCGTGCCCACCACGCCTCGAATGCCTCGCGCGAGCTCAAGCGCGGCACGAACCCGAACACGGCCTTGAGCCGCGCATTGTCGAGCACCGGCCGGTAGCGCAGGAAGTCCACTTGCGCGGGGCCATAGCGCGTGAGTCCGAGCGGCTGCAGCACCGCGAGCGCCGCGCGCAGCAGCCACGCGGGTAGCCGCACCACGCGCTTGCCGAGCGCCGCCGCGATGTCCTCGATGCTCATGGCGCCGTCTCCCGACACGTTGAAGATGCCGGTGACCGGCGAATCGACGGCCTGCGCGAGGCACGCCACGAGGTCGGCGTCGTGGATGAACACAAATGGCGACCGCGCCCCGCGGATGGCGAGCAGGCGCGGCTTCTCGAACAGCGCCGTGATCTGGTTGTTCACCGACGCGCCGAGGATGGTCCCGACGCGGAAGATCACCTGCTCGAGCGCGGGGTGCTCGTCACGCGCCCGGGCGAGCATCTCTTCGACCAGTCGTTTGTGCCAGCTGTATGCAAAGGCCTCGTTGCCGCGCACGGCGTGCTCTTCGGTGAGCCACGCGGGGTTGTCGGCATGGTAGCCGTAGGCGGCCCCGCTCGACGTCACCACCACGCGTCGCACGCCGGCCGCCACGCATGCCTCGAGTACGCGCGCCGTGCCGTCCACGTCGACGCTGTACTCGAACGCCCGTGAACTGCCCTTGCCCGGCGTGACGATCGACGCGAGGTGCACCACGCAGGTGATGCCGTGGGCACGCAACACATCCGCCAATCCGGCATCGCGCACATCGTGTCGCACGAACGACGCGCCGTCGGGCAGCACATGCGGTGCGCGCACATCAGCACCCACCACGGTGCCCAGTCGGCCGTCCACCACCCGCGCGCCGAGTTCGGCCAGCAACAGCGAGCCGACGTACCCGGAACTTCCGGTGATGAGGACGCGGGAGTTGGTGTGCATGGTGCTCAATGCGTACAGCGAACGGCGTCCAGCGCACGGCGGCAGTTCAAAAGGAACCCGTGGCCGTTCGCTATACGCTATCCGCCGTCCGTTTACTCCAGTAGGTCGCCAGCGACAGTCCAGCGATCACGTGCCATATCCCCCACCACGCCGCCACGATGGCCGCGCCGCCGAGGCCGCCAAAGAAGGTGAAGATCAGGATCAGGCCGAGGCCCGAGTTCTGGATGCCGACCTCGAACGACACGGCGCGGCGATCACGCACTGGCAGGCCGAAAGCCGCGGCCGTCCAGTAGCCGGTGGTGAGCGCCAATGCGTTGTGCAGCACCACGGCCAGCACCACCCGCCCCACGTACTTCACGAAATACTGCCAGTTGGCCGCCAGCGCGAGCACGAGAAAGGCCGCGAAAATTCCAATCGACAGCCGCTTCATGGGCGCGCGCACCCGGTCGGTGAACGCGGGCCAGTGGCGCTGCACCAGCATTCCCGCCAGCAGCGGCAGGCCGAGCAGCGCGAAGATGGTGACGAACATGTCCATGGGGTCCACCGCGACCGCCCGCATGATCACGCGCGTCGGCTCGTACATCGATCCCCAGAAGCGCAGCACCAGCGGCGTGGCCACCACCGACAGTACTGTGGACGCCGAGCTGATGCTGACCGACAGCGCCGTGTTGCCGCGCGCCAGATGCACCAGGAAGTTGGAGATGTTGCCCGCCGGACAACTGGCCACGAGCATCATGCCCAACGCCACGCTCGGCGGCGGCTTGATGGCCAGCACCAGCAGGAACGTGAATGCGGGGAAGACGACGTAATGCCCCGCGAGCCCGATCAGCACCGGCCGCGGGTTGGCGAGCACGCGGCGAAAGTCGTCGCCGCGCAGGTCGAGCGCCACGCCAAACATGACGATCCCGAGGATCGCGTTCAGCAGGTGCAGTGTGGCCGGGCTGAAGTTCAGCCGAACGGCATCGATGCCGTTCATTTCCCCTTGGGTTCCTGGTGCATCGCCTTGAAGTGCACGAGCCCCGGTGCCCACATGTGTGCCACGGGATCGACGTCCACGTGGATCACCGACGGGCCATCCACGCCGAGCGCGCGCGTGATTGCATGCGACAGGTCCTCGGCGTCGGCCACGCGCTCGGCGTGCGCGCCCATCGCCTGCGCCATCTTCGCGAAGTCCATCTCCCCGAGATCGGTCCAGAGGTTCTCGTCGGGCGCGAGCCGCTTGCGCAGGATCATCTTGAGCGGCTTCAGCGCGAACGACTGGTTGATCTTCACCATGCCCCACTGCCGGTCGCAGAGCACCAGCCAGATGATGCGCAGCTTGTGGCGCACGGCGCTCTCGATTTCCTGCGGGTGCATCCCCGCTGCGCCGTCACCAATCACGCACACGGTTGGTACGTCGGGCACCGCGATGGCCGCGCCCAGCGCCTGCCCCATGCCGGCACCCAGCATGCCCATCTTGAACGTCGACAGCATGCGCCCTGGTGCGCGCACGCTGTGGTAGAACATCGCCCACACGGCGGTGTTGCCGCCGTCGGCGATGAACGGCGACTCGGCCGGCAACAGGCGCCCGAGTATCGTCCCGGCGTGCGCGGGATGCATGGGCGAACGCGTGTTGGAGAGGGGTTTCGCCAGCGTGGCCTGGTAGCGCCCCATCAGCGTGCGGTACTTCGCCAGCCGCTCGCGCCGCACGGCGAGACTCATCTCGCCGCGCCGTGCAACGAGCCGTGTGTGCAGCGCGGCAAGAAAGACGCCGACGTCGGCGCAGATGCCCACCTGCACGGGCTTGTTGGCGCCGAGCATGCGTTCGTCGATGTCCACCTGCACCGTGGGCTGCTCGGCGGGCGCGCGCCAGTATGGCGCCTTGCCCCACCAGTCGGTCTCTCCCAGTCGCGAGCCGAGAATCAGCGCGGCATCGGCGTCAGTGCGCACAATCGAGTTCAGCTTGACGTGCGTCATCGGGATGGCGAGCGGAAAGTCCTCGCAGATCACGCCGCGCGCCGACCAGCTGGTGGTCACCGGTGCCTCCAGCACCTCGGCCACTGCACGCAGCGCGTCGAAGGCGCGGGCATGCAGCACGCCGCTGCCAGCGTGGATCACCGGCATCTCGGCGCGCAGCAGCAGGTCGGCTGCCGCCTCCACCTGCGCCGGATCGACGGCGAGCGGTGTGGTGCGGCGGTACGCCGAGGGTGGCAGGATGGCCGGGCCGGCCGGCACCTTGCCATTCATGACGTTCTCGGGCACGTCGAGGTGCACCACGCCCGGACGACCGTTCCAGCACTCGCGCAGGGCGCCACGCGTGAACTCGGCCAGGCGGTCGAACGACGGCACAGCGCGGCTCCACTTGGCAAACGCTCCGATCACGGCCGACTGGTCAAAGCCCTGATAGGTGCCCGTGCGCAGGGGATACATGGCGCCCGTGCGCCGCGCGCTGGTGATGCAGAGGACGCGATTCCCCTCCGCCTCCTCGACGACGAGCCCCGGCAGGATGTTAGCGACACCCGGTCCGTTGCTTGCCATGCAGACGCCGAGCCGTCCGGTGACGCGGGCGTAAGCGGCGGCGGCGTGCGCTGCGCTCGCTTCGTGCCGCGGCGTGACCAGCCGGATGCCCGCGCGCTTGAGCGCCGTGTAGAAACCAAAATACGTGCCGTCGATGATGCCGAAGACCACCTCGATCCCTTCGGCTTTCAGCGTGCGGGC
>JANYJW010000024.1 GCA_025361705.1 Gemmatimonas sp. | reverse complement strand
CCCCCCCTCCTGGCCCCACGCCCCAAGTCCCCCACCCGTCGAGCGCGAGAGTCAAGGGGGAGGGGGGAGGGGAGGGAAGTCCCCCTGTCGGATGGGGGGTTGTGAAAGCGGGAAAGCTGTGATGGCGATGGCACTTGCACGCCCGCACTTGACATGCGCATCCTTTGGGCACGTCGGATTTCCCGACAAACAGAGGAGACTCAAAAAATGCCTGACATGAAGACCGCCGTCACCACCGCAGTCATCGCCGCCATCGTCGTGGGCCTGTACCACGCGGGCACCCTGAACGTGATTCCGGTGTTCGCGGGCGCGAAGAAGTAAGCGCGCCCTCGCCCCGTTTCCATCCATCAACCCAAGTCGAGGCTCAACATGACGCGCGAAGAATACGCCGAAGCTCTGTTGCAGAACGTGCAGGGCTTCGACAACGACCCCCGAGACAATCCCAACATGAATCAGTTCGACTCCGACGTTTCCGACGAAGACGCGTTCGGTGCTGACGACCCGGTGAAGTCCGCCGGACTCAGCACGCTTCCCATTCAGCTCACCATCGCGAACGCGGCTTCGCTTTCGCTCGACCTGTTCAAGGTCGACGACCTCAGCGCCGCCGCGCTTCCGACGGGCATCGCTTCGCCCGTCATCGCGGCGTACCGCAACATCATCGCGTACCTGCTCGCGTCCGCCTCGATGCTCCAGAGCATCATCATCCAGAGCAACGAGAGCGCGACGGGCGGCGCCCCGGTGCTGTCTTCGCTGCGCATCGCTCCCAAGCGCGTGACGCCGTTCGGCCTGTCGGCCAGCAACGAAGTCCGCGTGCAGAGCTACCAGACGACGCAGGACTTTCAGGCGAACCGCGCGACCATCCCCCTGAAGGTGGCGCTCGATTCGTTCAGCTTCCTGAACCTCGTCACCGACGTGAACGGCTCGGGTGCGACGGTGACGCTCAACCTGACGTTCCTCATCGGTCGTCGCACCGACAACCGGAAGCAGCTCAAGGGCGGAACCCCGCTCGCGATGCGGCCGGGCGGGCGCGGCGTCGTCGCGGTCAACCGGAAGTAATCGCCCGTCGTCTCGCAATGAAACCCGCCGTCGCCTCGCGCGGCGGCGGGTTTTTTTCTTTCCACGCTTCACAGGAGAAACCCCCGATGCCTTCAAACCCGATGTTCAACACCGGTAACAGCGGCCCCGCGTTCGGCGGCGGCGGAAGTGGCAACAGCTTTCAGGACAAGGGCCGCAAGACGATTGCGGCGCAGCTCGGCGGCACGTGGGAGCGCGACGCGGCACAAGTCCGCCAGAGCGTGCGCGGCGGCGGCGGCATGTCGATTGGCAAGCCGACGACGGGCGGCGGCGCGGAGGTCATTCAGTTTCCCTCACGCGGCGGGAGCGGCGGCATTCCCTCGACGACGCGCGGAACGCCGACCATCGGCGGCGCGATTCCGGGACAGGTCGCGCCGGGCGTCATCATCGCGACGGCGATGGGCATGGCGAACGAAGACGGCCCCGGCGGCGGCGGGAAAATCACCGAAGCGGGTGAACAGGGCTACGGCGAAATGACGCCGCCGCCCGCGCCTGTCGCGTCGAACGCAGGCGCTGGAAGTGAGTGGGCATCGCCGTACACGAGCGGCCCCGGCGGCGGCTCGTCGGGTTCGACGCTCCCGCCTCCGATGCCCCCGTCATTCATGCCGCCGCCGAAATCGCCGACGGTGACGAAGAAGTCGAGCATCAGCGCGCCCATGATTTTCATCGGCGCCGTGCTGCTCGCGAAGCTGCTCAAGTTTTTCTGAAGTCCACCCGAACGGAACCAACCCCATGACCGACCGCATCGCTTCACCCGACGCACTCCGCATCGCCGCCAACCAGAACAAAGGAATCTTCGACGCCACGCTCGCGCGCGCGCCGTCGTCGGTGACCTTCAAGGGCAAGACGTACCCGCGCGCCGCCGCCGACACTGTCGAAAAAGGGCTGTGGTACCTCGCCGCCACGGCGATGACTCGCCCGGCCGCCGTCGCGGGGCTGGCGAACGTCGCCTATTCGCTCGACGAGGTTTACGGACTCGACCCGGACCGCTCGCGCATCGACGCCGCACAAGCTGCGCTCACTGCGGCGAATTCGGCCGTGTCCGCCGTACAGGGGAAGCTGACGGGGCTGCGCGGGATGCTGCGCACCTATCAGGCGAACCTCGCGCGCGCCGTCGCCGCTCAGAAGGAAGCTCAGAAGGTGCAGGTCGGCGACGTCTTCACGCTCGGCGTCAGCGCGGCGGCTCGCAATCTGTACGCGGACGGACAGGTGAAAATCTGGCAAGACCGCATCGAGAGTCTTCAGACAGGCGCCCTCGTGGGCATGGCCGGACAGGAAGGGTTTCAGGTTCCGCTGAATGACGGCATCGCGCAGAACGAAGCGAAGCTCGAAGCCGCGCGCGCGGGAGTCGTCGCCGCGACTCAGGAGCTTCACGACGCGCAGCGGGACTACGACGCCGAAGCGAAGCGCACGCGCGACGCCGAAGCGAAGGCGAAGAAAGACGCCGCGACGAGTGCCGCCGAAGCGGCTCGCGCCGAGCGGGAAGCCGCGGCGCTTTCAGACCGTGCCGCGCAAGACGCCGCAGACGCCGAAGCGCAGCGACAAGCACAGATGACGACGGCGCAGTCGGCGGGAAGCACCGACCCTTCGGGCTACGTCAGCGATGACGGCGCGTGGGCGCCCGATGACAGCACCGACCCGAGCGCAGATGACAGCGTCGGTGACGACCTCTCGTTTCAAGACGAGAGCGAAATGCTCGACCGCGATGAACTCGCCGCCGACCTTGCGGGCGACGAAGAGTTCGTCTTCAACGAAGCGGGCGACGACGGCGACGCCGCGCTCGCCGGATACGTCTCGCCGTTCGGCTTCGACACCTATTACGGGTGCGACGAGTGCCGCGCCGGGAACTACGGGTGCGATTCGGAGTGCGATGGGGGCTGCGCTTCGGCGGCTCGCGAGCGCGCCGAAGCGATGGGGTTCGACGAGCAGAGCGGTTACGGGTTCGACCCGTCCATCATCGTCGTCATCCTGTCGGCCGTGCTCGCACTCGCCCCGGCCATCATCGGCATGTTCAGCCCGCCGACCTCGACGGACGATGGGAGCCCGTCGAATTCTGGCAATGACCCACTCTCCGCGCTCATGGGCGGACTCGCCGGGAAGAAGTCGGCCGCCGAGCAACAGCGCATCGCCGACGAAGAAGCGGCGGCGCAGAATGAGAAGCTCGCGTGGGGCGCGGGGGCTCTGATTCTCTTGAAGGTGCTCGCGTGAGCACTCCGAACAAGTCGCAAATTCGGTCGCTGTTCGCGTCGAGCGACCTCGACACCGTCGTTTGGCAAGACAACGTCGACCACTTCGCCGACGGCGCGCCGTTCGTCGACGTGGTCGTCAGCTCGGCGGCGCCCGCGTTTCTCCAGAACACTGAGAAACTCGGAATCGCGTATTGGCCTGACGGCCCCGTCGTGCGCGGCGTCCAGAACTACACGCAAGGGCAGAGCGTGACGTTCAAGTCCATCATGGTGAAGCCGGGTGCCGACCTGTTCGTCGCCATGAGCGAAGGAATGCTCGACGGCCCCATCCCTGTCCGCGTCGACGTGGTGAGGGCCGGGCAGGGCGTTTCCATCGAGAACGACCGACGCGGACAGGGCGGAAAATCCGCCCTCGAAGTGTTGCTCGGCGACACGTCGACGCTGCTCGCCGTCGCCGTGGGCATCGGACTTCTGTATCTGCTCGTGCAGGTGAAAAAGTGAGCTGCGCCAAGTCGCCCGCGTGCAGCTTCACCGAAGTCCCGCTCGACGCCATCAAGGTCGAATGGGATGGCCCTGCGAAGGGGCGCAAGGCCGTCGCCTACCCGAATCGCCGCGCCATCTATCTCGACTCCGCGTTCTGGAAGTCGCTGCGCAGCGTCGACGCGCGGGCGGCGATTCTCGCGCACGAGCGCGGGCACATCGAAGGCGCGAAGTGCGAGCCGTGCGCCGACTATCGCGCGGGCGTCATCCTCGCGCGCGAGGGCATGCAGACGCCGCGCGACGCTGCGCGGGCACTCGCGGGGCGGCTCGACAATCGCGACGGCGACGCCGCCGCAAACGCGCTGCTCGACGGGTTCGGCCTCGATGAAGTCCAAGGGCCGGGCTACCTCATGAACGCGAGCCGTGCCGACGGCGTCGAGGCGCCGCTTCGGCAATTTCTCGCGCAGCTTCACCGTGAAGGACTGTACGTCAACGGCGTCACGTATTCACTCACGGTCGGCGTGCAAGGCGGAGTGCGCACCGATGACGAGCAAATGGCGCTCTACAGGAAGGGACGCTCGCTCGTCGGTGGGCAATGGGTCATCACTTCGCCCGCCGACGTGGTGACGAACGCGAGCAGTGCGCGCAACGGGAAGCACGGCCAGAGAAAGGCCGTCGACGTGTGGGTCGTGCTTCCTGACGGCGCCCCGCTTCTCTTCAAGGCGCAAGCGCCTGCTCTGTTCGACGCCGCTTACGCGGCGCTCGGCGCAAAGGGGGAAGCGCGGGGGCTCACTTGGGGCGGTCGCTTCAAGCTCGCGAGCGGGCCGGACTTGCCCCACTTCGAAATCAACTCTGCTACGGCGGCGGGACTGTTTCCCGTCGTCGGCGCGCTCGTCGCTCTCTTCGTTCTCGGAAAGGTCCTGTTCGCGTGAATCTCTCAGACGTTTTCGGCAAGTGGGGGGCGACGCCGTTCGCGACGTTCGCCCTGCTTTCGATTCACCTTCACCTGTTGCTCATTCTCCGGCGCGTCGCTCGCATCGAGCGCACGCCGACCGTTCAGCGCGAGCTGAACGCTTCCGCCGTTCCCTCGAAGTAGGAGTCACCACGCAAATGGAAACTGAGAAACTCGAAACCGCCCCGCTTGACCGTCCGATGGCGCCGCAGGTGGCCACGGCGGCGAACAGCACCACGCTTGCCCAGCTCGCCCGGAAACAGCGGTTGCAGAAATTCGCAATCGCCATGCTCGTCACGCTCGCGACCGTCGCGGGCGCGTTCGTGACGTTCGCGCCGTGGAACCTGTTGGTCGCCGCCGCGCTGTTCATCGTCGCGGTCGTCGTCGCGTACTTCACGAACGCGCTCACCCCGGAAGAACTCGACGGGCTGATTTCCAAGGCCCTGAACGCGAGCGACACCTTCAAGACGGCGGCGCCGACGAAGAAGGAAGGTGACAAGTGAAGTACGTCGACGTTGTCGCCACGGGTGGCAGTGACACGCCCGCCGGAATGCCCACGGGGTTCCCCCTCAAGGGCTTCCGCATCATCCCGATTCTCATTGCGGGCGCTACCATCGCGGATGTCATCGCCGCGTACGCGCCGCTCGTCGTGACGATGCTGCGCAGCTCGAACGCGCGCGCGATTTCCGGAATCGCTCCGGTAGGCATCACCGATGTCATCGCGGTGCCCGGCCCCGATTGGATTCGGTCGCCCGGTTTCTCCGCCATGACGCTCGTGGGGCAAGGCGGCACCACGTACCGCGTGTTCTGGTCTGAGGACTGCTACGAAGTGATGGACCCCGGCACATCGCCGATGCTGAACGGCTTCGCAGGGGCGGCGGCGAGCATCGCGTCGCCGCTGCGCGCGAACATCGGCCCGGCAGGCGCGGGGACTCAGACGAGTGCGAGCGCGGCGGCGAACAAGCCGAGCAGCGCGACCGACGGACTCGCCGTGTCGGCTGGGCACCGGGGCGCGTACGCGACCGTGAGCGCGGCGGTCGGACAAACCATCAGCGCCATCGGCGCGGGCGCGTCCGACGGCCTCGTTTGGTGGAAGTACAATTCGGCCATCGCGCGTTGGTCCGAAACGCTGCTCGTCGAACAGATTCAAATCGGCGCGCGCGACGCGGCGGGCCTCGAACAGATGCTCGCGACGTGCAACCCCGGCGACCGTGTCTACGCGGAAGCGCGCAACATCACCGTGAGCGCGGGCGCCATCACCGTTTCCCTCTCCGTTTCCTGAAAGGACTCACCATGAAAATCATCGTCTTCATTCTCTCACTGTTCGCTTCACTCGCCCTCGCGCAAACCGGAGTCTGCAAAACCGGCGCGGACTGCACCAACATTCGCAAGCTCAAGACGCTGGGGAGCGTGAATCTTGGAAACGGTTGCGTGCTCGTCAACACGGGGGCAGGCACGACTCAGTTTTCCTGCGCGCCCTTCATGGCCACGAATCAGAATTTTTCGTCAGGGGCAAACTCGATTCTCTCATGGGGGGCCGGCTTCGTTTCGATGGGAGTCGGTTCTGCGGCGATTCCTCAGGTGTATTTTTCGGGCGACACGAACAACGGTTTTTATTCGCCCGCCGCTGACAACATCGGCGTTACGACCAACGGAACGCGCAGCTTCGTTTTCAACGCGACGGCGGGCGTGTTGGAAGGTCCGACGACGGCCAACAAACTGACACTCGGGGCGACCTCGTCACTGACGACGGCCGACTCGACTGTGTCGGCGGGCACTTCAAACGTGACGCTCAATCCGGGGAGCGGATACATCGACGCGTTCGGACCGCTGCGCAATACGACCGCGTCGGTCGGGGTGACTGTAGACGACCCTGACGGCTTTCAGCTCGTGGGCGTCATCGCCACCGCGATGGCCGGGCGAGCCAAGGCCTTTCAGAGCAACTCGACGGACGGGCGCGTGTATTGGGCGCCGACGACGCCTACGGCGCAGACTCCCCCGATTGACATCGGCGGCTTTCCACACCCCGTCATGCAGCGGCACGTGTTCGGCCTCGACATGGGGTTCGAGAGCAGCGCGACGCCGACGTTCTACCCGGCAACGCCACGACTCGGCGGCGCCTCTGCAACGGTGACGGTCGTCGACGCGGCGGCATCAGCAACGCAAGCCATCGGCGCCAACCCGGTAACCTACGACGCGCGCACGAGTGTGACGACGGCCGCAATCGCGAGCATCAGCACCGTCATTACTTCGGCCTTCATCCGGCGCGCGACGCAATCGCCGCGTTGGTGCCAGAAAGTCAGCTTGAGCACTGCGGCGAACATCCGCGTATGGCTGGGCATCGCGAGCGCGCTCCCCGGAAGCAATGACAGCCCTGCCACGTCGCATGAGGCGTTCCGCTACTCGACGACGGCGGGCGATTCGAAGTGGCAGGCCTGCTACGGCAACGGCGTGGGGACCACGTGCGTTGACACCGGAGTCGCGCCCTCCGCGCTGACGACGACCTTCGACACGTTGTGTATCGATTGCATCGAGGGAGGCACGACGGCGTGTGTTTGGTGGGTCAACGGCGTGGCGAAGCTGCGCCAGACCGCCGGACTCGGCGCGGGCTATCCGTTGCTTCCGTTCTATTCCGTCGAGGCGCGCGCCGCTTCGGCCGTGACGCTGTACGCCGGAAATTCTTCCGTCGAGCTGTGGTGAAAGGAACCGACATGAAACGAACACTCGTCGTCTTCGCAATTCTGTCCGCCGCCGTCTTCGCGCAGTCGCGTGACGACTTCTTCGACTCCGCCGACCTCGTCGTCACTGAAGTGGTGCTCGCGCCGCGCCCTGACGGGGGCTGCGCGGCGCGCGGGTGCGGAACCGTCAGCACGAGCGACGGCGGCTCGCAGCTCGTCGCCTGTAGCGACCTCGTCGAGCTGAAAGCGGCCGTGAATCAGAACCGCTGCAACGCGCTCGCGAGCGCCATGGGCAACCGCGTCGCGAATCAGCTGCGCTTCACCGTCGACGCGGGGGCGCCGTAATGGCCGGGAAGCTCGGCGACGAGGGCGAGCAGGGCGTCACCGAAACACTGCGCCCGCCTCCGGCCTATACCATCACCGTCGACGACCCCATCTACGTCAGCGACCCGCCGCTCGTGCAGGCGCGCAGCGCGTGGGGCCGCCTCCTGTACTGGGGCGTCGTCGTCTTCGTCGTGTGGAAGGTGGTGAAGTAGAGGGCGGCGGAGTTCTCCGGCGCCGCACTCCGACGGCCCTTAGGCGCCCCTCAGAGGGGAGGGCGCCTAAGGGCCGTTGTCTTTCAGTCGGCGACTTCGTCGCTCTCTTCTTCGTCGTCTTCAGTCGCGACGACGTTCGGCACGCCAGCGCGCTCGTCAGCCCCCGGCCAAACGCGCATGAGCTGCACACTCCGCGTTGCAGGGATGACGCGCAGCGCGAGGCCCTTCACCGTGGGCAACGGCGAGCTGACGGCCTTGAAGGCGCCGCGCAGCGTGGGAATGGACGCGAGGTAATCCAGCGCGCGCACTTCCTCTTGAGCGAACAGCCAGAACTCGGATGCGGCGCCGAGCAAGTCTTTTGGGAGTCCCTGCGCTCGATGTCCGGTGACGATGACATCGAGACCCAAGTGACGATTCGCGAGCCACACGTCGCGCCACGCGTCGAGTGACATCGGGAGCAAGTAGCGGTCGGCGTCGTCGAGCACGAGCAGACCCGGCCCCCATCCGCCCGCGCCCGGCCCTTCACCTTCCGCCGTGAGTTCCTCAATCCATTCCGTCGTGTTGCGACGGCCCGGCCATTCGCCGAGTCCGGGCAACGCGCCTGACGGGTCAAGCGCGCGCACGGACTTTTCCCCATGCTGGCGCTGGTACGCCGCGACGACGCGCTTCACGAGCGCCGTCTTGCCCATGCCGGGCGCCCCGAGGATGACGGTGACTTTGCGCTCCCTACCCATCGGCTCGCCTTCCTTTCACGGGGGTCCCCTCGCGCGCATCGCGCGCGCCGCGCGCGGCGGGCCTTTCGCACGAGCATCCTTCGCACTGCTCACAGCCGGGCACCCCAGTGCGTTGCAGGTGCATCGCCACGTCGGCGACTCGCAAGGGGGAAACTCGTCTTCGAGTTCATCGAGGGCGAGTGAGCCGATTTCGCCCGCCTCCATCGAGAACGGCGGCTTAAGCGGGGGCATCGGCTTTCCCTTCGCTTTCGAGCTTCTTTCGCTTCTCGATGGCGGCGTCGATGCCATTCACGAGGGCCATGCGGGGCTGCATGATGGCCAGCGACGCGGCGGCGCACTGCGCCCACCATGGCAAGGTGATGCCGTGCTCTGCCATTCCGCGCGCGAGCGGCCGGGCGACCGTCAGCGCTTCGTCTTGCGAGACTTCGAGCTTGTCGAGCTGCTCTTTCTTCCACTCGGGAGCGAAGGTGTCGCCCCACTTGCGGTCGGCGTTCGCTTTGTACATGCCGGTCAACAGCATGACGGCGCCGAGCGCTTCGGCGACTTGGTCGTCAGTGACGATGACGGGCTCTTTCTCGCCGCGCTTCTTCCGGCGACGCGGCGCCTGCTCCTCTCCCGGACTCTCGATTGACGCGCCGACCTCGTCGGCGGCGTGGATGTCGGCGCGCGCGCCCCGCTGTTGCGCGTTGTGCGTGTCGTTGACCTCGCCGCCGAACATCGTTGCGTCGTCGAAGTCAGCGACGGCGAGGGGCGCGGCGGGCTCCGGCGCTGAGGGCGGCGGCGCCGCCCTCTCCCCCTTCGCACGCTTCGTCGTCTTTGTATGAGAGCCGCCCCGTTTCACCTGTTTGCGAGTAACCACGTTTCTTGCCTCCGGTTTGAGCGCGCAGCGCGCGCTGTGAGTGCTGCTGACGGGGACCCCATGTCCCCTTTTGACTTCGGAACGACACTAGCCCGTCGTCACTGTTGAACCGCACGACTTCGCCGCCCGCCGCCGCGCGCATCGCTTTCCACGTCACTTGCTTGCGCGGTAGCCCCTTCGACGCCATTTTCAGCTCGCCGTCTTTCATGCGCAGCCCGTACACTTTCGGCGCCACGTATACGGCTTCGAGCGCTTCGCCCTCGTGCTTCCATTCGCCGAGCGCGTCGCCGAGTTTTCCCGGAAAGAGTTCAGGCGGGCAGTCGGTGTGCACGCAATCGGTGTCGACGTAGTACGCGCTCCACCCCGCTTCGCGCAGTGCAGTTAGCGCGACGTGCAGACGAATCCGGGCGCGCGCGAGCACGAAGGCGGAAATCAGCGGGCGCTGATGCCACGAGGGAAACCCAAGCTCGAAGTCCACTTCCCACGCGCCACCCCGCTTCACGTGCGTCGTCTGAATGATGCTCTGCCCGAATTTCCCGTGTGCGGAGTTGACGCCGACTTTGGCCCACGGGTCGCCGTGCTGTTTCGCCTTGAAGAGTTGAGCGGCGAAGTCGCGCGCGAACCATTGCGAGTCAGCAAGACAGCTCCATCCCTCGTGCACGTCGACGGTTCCGCCGCACTCGCGCACGCGTGCGACTTCTTCGCTCGTGAGCCACACTTCACCGTCGTAGCGCCACACGTGACCCGGCGCGACGACGGGCAGAAAGCGCCGACTTTGCTTCACCGTCGCCCGGTAGACGGCGGCGACGCCAGTCTCGTGCGTCACCTTGACCCACGGCCCCAGCGGAAGCGGCGCGTCGCACCACGATTGCGGATAGCTACTGTTGATGTCGTAGGAGTGCACCGGTCCTTTCACGCGTCCAATGCGCCACAACTCGACGCGGCCCCCGGTAACGGCGGCGTATTGCTGCATCCACGTCTCAAGGTCGAAGTGCTCTTTCGCGAGGAAGTCGACGCCGTCGGGCTCATACGCTTCAAGGCAGTAGACGGCCGTTCCGCCCGCCGTCGCTGGCCAGCGGGGCGACTCGTGCCCCCGGTTCGAGCACCATTCGCGATGGGAGTTGAGGCCTTGCATGAGCACGTGGCAGTCATTCAAACAGTGCTCTGCGGTTTCGGCGTCGCTCAGATGTTGAATCGCGTCAGACTTGCCCTCGTGCTTTTGCTTCCCGCCCACGGCCTTGCCCAGCTTGAGCAGCGACATTTGAAAGAGAAACCACGAGTCATAGAGCGTCGCGCGCCCTAACTGCGCGCGCAGAATTCCGGAGCCCGAGAGCGTGAGCGTCTTCGGCTCGTCGAGGAAGAAGAAGTCGTAACGCCCGCCATAGTGGGCGAACACGCGCCCTTGGAACGACTCCACTTCGCGCGTGAGCTGCGCGGGCGTCTCGCACTTCACTTCCACGCCCGCCGACGTGACGAATTGAGCGACGCGGAACGTATCCCACGAGCTTTGCCATTCGCCGCCGACGAGCTTCGCCGCCTCGATGTCGAGCACGGCGAACGGCGCTGTTAGCGACTTCCCCGAGTTCTTCCGCCGCATCACCATTTAGTAATCGACCTCGGCTTCGACGAGGGCGCCGCCGTCTTCGCAGAAATCCCACACCGTCAACATGTCGTCGAGCCACGTCGAAAACGCGGCGCCCCCCTCGTCGGCGATGCTCTGCCCCGGCGGCGAATTCTTGAGCCGCTCCGACGCTTCTTCACGCGCCGCGACGCGGCTCGCGAGCGCGGCGCCTGTCAGCTCGCGCACGGGCTCGCCGCCTCGCGAGGGGACCGCTGAGAGCACGCCGAGCACGCCCGGCCTGCCCTCGACGTACCCGAGGAACGCCGAGCCGCCCCGGAAGAAGCGATGTTCCACGTGACTCGTGCTCGTCGTGTTGCTGGCAGTGAAGGCTTCGGCCTCCGGCACCACTTCGCGCGACGGCGTCGTCTTCTTCACCGCCGCGCGCTTCTTCGGCTTCGCCTTCTTCTTCGGCGGACGCGCTTGGTACTTCGTCGCGTTCTTCAACGCTCGCGCGGGCGATTGTCCCCGCTTCACGCGCAGCGCGACGAGCTTGCCCAAGTCGGCGAGCTGCGCCTGTTGCTTCTTCGTGAGCTTCTTCACTCCCCGGCGCGGAACATTTCGCTTTGATGCTCGCCCTTGAGTTGCTCGCTTGGACTTCTTCGTTTGACGCGCCATATCGGCCTCGGATGTTGAGCACCGGGCGCCATTGCCCAGCGCAGAGAGAGCACCACTTCACACTGTTCCCACGGCTCAAGTAGCGCGGCGCATCGAGCGACGAGGTGTTCGACCGCCGGTAGTTCCCATTCAACGCCGCCGAGCACGGCGGCGACGCGAAAGTCGTCGCCCTCGCGTCGCCGTAGCGTGCCCGTCAGCGTTCCTTCACTGCCCGGCGTCGCCTTGAGGCGGAACCGCGACACCGACGCCTCCGGCCTTCGTTTCGGCTTCGTGTGCGGCGACGAGTGCGCGCCCCAGCTCGCGCCCGGCGGGCGTGAGTGAGACGGTCGACTTGTTCCCGCGCCCCACGCCCGTCTTGATTGCGACGGCGGGCGGCGAGCTGCGCGACGACGCGAGCGCGAGCTTCTTCGCGTTGTCGGCGTGCAGCTTGAGCGTGTTCGCGATGAACGAATACGTCGCCGCGCCGAAGTTTCGCGCTTCGAGCCGCACGAGCATCACCACGAGTCGGCGCCCCGAGACAGGCAGACGAGGCGTCTTCAAAACGCGCCCTCTTTCGTCTCGCGCTTCCGGTTGACGCGCACGACATTCAGGCGCGCGGCGAACAGCACGCCGCAGAGGTAATCCCGGCGACGGCGCGCAGTGTCGGCGCCCTCGATGGCATCGGCGACGTGAGGCGGCGCCTTGAGCGCGTCGAGCTTCACGCGCAGCACGGTTGAGAGCGTGTCGAGTTCTTCGATGCGGCTTCGACACTCGGCGACGAGGTCTTCGATTTCTTTGTCAGTCATGGGCATTGCTCCAGAAAAAGCCGGGCGCCCGTACAAGCGCGCCCGGCGAGTGAACGACGAGTGGCTTAGAAGGGCGTCGCGTCGCCGCGCTTGACGGCGAGCGTGTGCGACTTCGTCAGCTCGTCGGCGATGTTGCCCCCGGTGCCCGTGCGCTTCGCCTTGAAGTCGACGCGCCACGCGGTCCGCCCGTCGCGCTTGCCCTTGATGACGATGGCTTCCTTCTTGAGGAACTCGACGCGAATCTCGTCGCCGATGTTGAGCTGACGAATCGCGGTGCGGAACGCCGCCTTTTCACCGAAGGTGAACTCGTGCCCCTGCTTCGTCATCACCACGTAGCAGGCGCGGAACGGCTTCTTTCCGCCGAGCGTGTCGGGCGTGACGAAGCCGCGCACGAGGTTCCCTTCGATGACGGTTCCCGGCGCAGGTTCGACCCACTCGGCGTCAGCGAACGTCTGCTCGCCCTCGCTTCCGTCAACGGTCGGCTGTGCTTCCCACCCGTCGGCGTCGACGAGGGTTTCGGACTTCTTGGACTTTGCGGCCATGGTTGTGTCTCCGGTGTTGCAGTGCGCGGAATTGCGCGAGCAGGGGGCGAGCGGCGGACCGCTCGCCCCCTCGACGCGCGACTCCCCGTTACGCGGGAACGCCCATGCTGTGAGCGGCGGCGAGCTGCTCTTTCGTCGCGGCGAGCGCCTTCGACAGGTCGGCGCACTGTGCGCGCAGCTCGTCAGCTTCGGTCTGCGCGAGCAACAGCGCCGTCAGGTCGCCTTCGTACACGGCGACGGGCTCGGCGCCCGGTCGCTCGCCCGCTCCGCGCTGGCGAAGCTCGTCGAGCGTCCATGCAGCATCGAGCGCGGCGTCGACGACGGTGTGTCGGCGCAGCTCGACGCCGCCGCCCTCCATGGTGATGATGACGGGGCCGCGCCTCGCCGCCTCGACGGCCAAGTCAGTCACCGGGGGAAGTCCGGTGCTCGGGTCGCGCAACGTGAGCACGTCGCCCGCGTTGCTCTCGGCGGCGAAGACGCTCCCGCCGTTGGTGCCGACGACGACGAGCACGGGAGCGCCCGCCGGGAGCCCCATCCACGTGGCATCGAGTGACATGGCGCCCACGCTGTTGCGCGGCTCCATGCCCGCCGCCTTGCACTCGGCGGCGAAGACTTCGAAAGACAGCGGGCGCGGCGAACACTTCGGAGGGTCAAACTTGAAGTCGATTTTTCGCATCGGGTGTTCCTCTGGTTTGGGTTGAACGACAGTGCTTCTTACATCGCCGTGAGCGTGAGCACGCGGGGCTTGTCCGCGCTCTCATTGCTCGGAATGACGGTGACGGTGACGCCCGCCTTGCACGCGGGGCAGAGCGCGCCAAAGGCTTCGCCTCCGGCGGCGGCGAGCTGTTCGGCGGCTTCGCCCGTCGTGTGCAGCTTCGAGCAGCGCACGAGGGTTCCACAGCCACAGTGCGCGTAGGACACGAGGCGATTCAACGGCCCTCCCGCTCGGCGCGGCGCATCGCCGACAGTTCGCTCGTGAGCATCGTCAACTCATGCGAGAGCACGGCGCATGCTTCGAGCGCGCTCGGAACGCCAGTGCCCGCGAGCGCGCGCAGCGTTTCCGACACGTCGAGCAGCGTCGCGCAGAGCTTCTCGCGGCGATAGTCGGCGGTCGACAAGCCGAGCGTGTTGTCGCGCCGCTCTGCCATGTCGAGCTGTTTCGTGAGCGCACGGATTTCGCCGTTCGCCGTATCGAGCTGTGCCTTGAGCGACGCGAGCGTCGCCCCGTTCGTTTCTTCGTTCATCGTTGTTGCCTCCGGTTGAGTCCGGGAGTCGCCCCGACGCGTCAGACGCGCGGCGAGCTTCGCCACGCTACGACCTTCGTTTCCCTTGCTCTCGCACTCGTCGAGCGAGCCGCACTCGACGAGGTGAGGGCAGTCATCCCGCCACGTCGCGCCGACACTCACGGACGCGGCTCCCCCGTCACCCGCGCGAGCACCGACGCGAACGTCAGCTCGCCCGCCGCCGTCGAGAACTCTTCGGGCTTGCGGAGGTCGACCATCACCACGCCCGCGCGCGACCCCGGATGCGCGTCGTGTGTCGAGAGCGTCGGAACGCTCCCGGCCATGTACGCGGCATGAAGCGCGGGCTGCGCGAGCGACGCCCACGGGGCGGGTTGCGTCTTCGCGGCGACGTGCGCAGCGAGCATCGCGAGAATCCCTTGCGCGAGCGTCTTCGCGTAGCGCGGCGCGACGAGGGGAACCCGCGCCGCCGCCTTCTTCCGACGCGACTCGCGCAGCGCGCTCGCTTCGCCTTTCAGGTACGCGGCGAACGTGGCGAAGCTCCCGTCGAGTGCGAGCGTCGCGAGGTCTTCCGGCCCCACGGCGACGGCGAGCACGACCCCCGCGAGTCGGAGTTCGTTCTTCGTCGGCTTCTTCGCGGTCTTCATGACGCGCCCTCAGCGCAGCGCTTGCCGCAGATGCACACCGTGAAGCGCGCGCCGCACGCGCACTTCCACGAGCAGCCCTTCGAGGGCAGGAAGCGGTGTTTGTGCCCGCCGCCGAGTCCCTTGATGCCGTTGAACGGCGCGTCAGTCTTCGCCGCCGAGTGCCGCGCGTTCTTCTTCGCGGCGGCGTCGCGCTCGCGCTGAGAGAGGTCGACGTGTCCGACGACTTTCGCGACGCGCGCGCCGACCATCGCGGCGCGGTTCTTCGAGGGGAAGTGACGCACGATGACATCCACCGTTTCGGATTTCGCTTCGCGCTTCGCGGCGTCGAGAGCTTCGGCGTACGTCACGAACGTCTGCGCGTCGCCCGCCGCGTCGAAGAAGAAAAACGCAAACTCATCAGCCATGGGGTCCTGCCTTTCGAGTGAGAGGGACTGCTTACCTGTTCAACGCGCTCCACTCTACCAGCTTTCCCGCTTTCACAACCCCCCATCCGTCAGGGGGACTTCCCTCCCCTCCCCCCTCCCCCTTGACTC
>JANYJW010000021.1 GCA_025361705.1 Gemmatimonas sp. | reverse complement strand
GGGATCCCCGTTCCCGAGCGAGCGATAGCGAGCTGAGCGGTACCGGTGCACCAGTGCACCACGAGCGGAGCCGACCTAAGCGGCAGCACAGCATGGCGAGCGCCACCTGTGACTCTGCGATTGGGAGGTGACACTCAAATGGCACTTATGCTGAAGCTCTTCGGGATTCTGGCTGACACGCTGGTCTGGAGCTAGCTGAAGGTCGGGAACGGGGCTCTACCCTCGTAGTGAGGTGTCTGTTGAAGAGCATCAAGGTCTATGTCCTGGTGGTTAGCATCGCAGCGCTTGTCGCCGCCGCGGTGCTATCTGTGTATGCGGGGGCGTGGAGCCGGGATGACCTAGTTGCAGCCGCGTTCTTTGCCGGGTTCGGCATTCTAGCGGAAGCGCTGCAATACCAGCGTTCGCGGGGAAGATCCGGGACCATCGGGTTTCTCCCGTTCTTGGCAATTGCTACAATCGCTCCAAATGGCGCCGCGATCGCCTCTGTGTTCGTCGCCATGTTCTTCGGCGAGCTGATCATTCGGCGCGATCTACTCAAGGCGCAGTTCAATATTGTGCAGCAGGTGCTCGCCGTAGCCTTGGCGTTGCTTGCCTACGTTTCGCTTGGCGGAAAGTCGATCGTCGGCAGTCGAGTAAACTTTGCTCCGGCGGCAGCGTTGTTTGCGGTCTACATGATCACAAACAAGACGGTCGTCTCGTACGTACTTTCTCTCGCCAATCGCACGTCGTTTCCTCGCGAGCTCGCCCGAGGCTTCAAGGGAACGCTCGTCAATGACCTGCTCGCGCTGCCTCTTGTATTAGTGATTGCGCTTGCCTACGCTCGGTTCAATCCGATTTGGACCGGCGTAGTCGCCTTGCCGATGCTCGGCGTGCGCCAATTGTATCAAGCCGTCTTTGATCTAGAACGCATCAATGAAGAATTGCTACAGTTGATGGTCGCCGCCATCGAAGCACGCGATCCGTACACCTCGGGGCACTCGCAACGCGTCGCACGGTATAGCCGGGTAGTCGCTCGAGCATTCGGACTCTCATCTCGGCAGGTTGAAGAGGTCGGAACGGCAGCCCTTCTTCATGATGTCGGGAAGATTCACGAGGAATTTGCCCCGATTCTGAGGCAACCAAGGAAGTTGACTGAAGCTGAGTATGAGGTAATGAAGACGCACTCGACGAAGGGGGCGGCGCTAGTAGCGAAGGTTTCGCACTTCAAGTCGATCGTCCCCACTGTGCGCGGTCATCATGAAGCTTGGAGTGGCCGGGGCTATCCCGATAAGCTCTCCGGGGACGCAATTCCGTTGGGAGCTCGCATAGTCACCATTGCGGACACTATCGATGCTATGACGACGGTTCGGCCCTACCGACCGCCGCGGCCCATGGATGAAGTCCGCGTGGAGCTCGAGCGAGTCGCCGGCACACAGTTCGACCCGAGGATCTGTGCGAAGATACTCGAAGATGAGCACTGGAAGGATCTGTGTCTCGAGGTTGAGATTGCGGCGCGGGAGTTTCCTGCCGATTCCGCTACCGACGGCTCGGTCTTCCCTCACCACTCTTCGCAATATCCGACGACTCCATTGTAGCAAGTCGAAGGGGCGAAGGTGCTGGAAAGCGCTCTTGACGCAGTTCGAGCACATACCGGCGTGCGAACTCAATCGCGTCGACGTGGCTTCGTAGCGCGCCGAGCGCTTCATGAAGAGCAAGGGCGACTTGGTCTGAGCCACCATGACTGAGTACGTCGCCGTTCTGCACCAATATGTAGTCGACAAGAGCCGCGCTCTCATCGTGGTTGTTTTCGCGAATGCAGATTCTCAGGCGAAGTGCGGCAGCGAGAATGCTGTGTCGCGATCGACTCCCGGGATCGAATGGCGCGATTCGCGCTGAGGTGCTGCGCGCTCCATCCCAATCACCAATGGCGAGTTGCCAAAATGCCGCGGTTAGGTCCAGCGACTCGCGCATAAATGCACCAAGTGATTCCGAGAATAGCACATTTGCTTCGATCAGTGCCTGCTCGGCAGCAGTCAAGTCATCGTAGTCCAGAAGTAGGCCTGCTCGCATATCGGCTGCCCTGAACTGCCCATAGCCGAAGCCGAATTTGCGCGCAAGAACCTGTGCCTCTTCAAGGAGTGCGAGGCATCTCGTTGGCTCGCCGCCTCGTCGAAACGGAATTGAGCAGAAGCGTAGATCTGCGAGAAGCGCGGCACGATGAGGCCTCTTTCGCGCCTCGAGGAGAAGTCGTTCCGCGGTCGCGCACGCCGTGGTGAAGTCTGCTTGAAGCGTCAGGTCGATGACCTGAGCCCGAAGCAGGAAGAGAACATCTTCTGGGGCATCACGCGATGCGGCGAGTGAGGAGGAGAATCTCTTGCGCGAACTTAGGTCGTGGAAGTTGTCGGCAGTGATGAGACCTATCTTGATCGCGTGGAGGCGATGGTCTGGACTGGTTTCTGGATCGTTGACAATCCGCATGAGCTCTTCCTGACGGTCATCGGCGGATCCGCTAAAGTGCGCTATCTCGAGAGCGAGGATTTCTTGTTCTGTAGTGAGTGGATGCTGTGGATTGTCCGATCCTAGGCGCCTCAACTCGTCAAGTACTGGTAGGGCGGCTGCGAATTCGCCCATCGCCGCGAGATCACGCAACTGACCTGAGAGCGCGCGATTGAGCGCAATTGCGGTACCTGCCATGGCCGCGGCGGCGGCAAATGCGCGACACGACTCGAGTGTCGCGCCAGACCTCGTCAAATACTCCGCGCATCGCATCATCGTCGCGTAGGCGAGCTGCTTCTCGCCGCTCTCCTGGTACAGGCGCGCGGCGTCCCAGTAGAGCTCGATCCCGCCGTCGGCGACGGCATCGGCCTCGAGGACCCGCGCGGCGCTGACGGCGAGGCTGCGAAACACCCCGGCCGTCATTCCGTGCCGCACGCGCTCGGTCCAGAGGTCATGCGGCGCCAGCGGTGCGCCGGGCTCGGACGGCAGCGCGAGCATGTCGTCGAGCTCGCCAAAGGGCGTCACGAGCCCCGACGCGTCAATGCCGAGGACCCGTTCCACACGCGGCAGCGTGGCGTGCTGCCCGAGCAGCGCGCACGACTGGAGCAGTCGCGTGGCCTCGCGCGACAGACTGCGCACCTGTTCGTCGATGAGCGTCGCGAGGTCCGTGGGCATTGACGCGGGCGCGCGGTTCGTCTGGTGCTGATGCACGAGATGGCCGAGGAAGAGCGGATTGCCGCCACTGGCGTGGCCCAGCCGACGCGTCACTTCCTCAAACTCGGCGTCCGTGCCCAGCCCGGCCGCCTGCGTAAAGTCGCGCACCTCCTCGTCCGTCAGTGGCCCCACGCGCTCCTGCGCGGCACCGAGCAGCCGCTGCCCCGCCGTGTCCTCACGCATCGGCATTCGGCGCGTCGACAGGATGATCGCGACACGCGCCGACGGATGGCCCTCGAGAAAGCGCGCGAACATCAACAGCGTCAGCGGGTCGCTCCACTGCGCGTCGTCGACGAGAAGCGCCAGCGGCGTCTCGGCCAGCACGGCCTCCATCAACTCCACCCACGACCGATACACGGCGTACTGCCGCCCGCGCGCCTCCTCGGGCGCCAACGGCTCCTCGCCGGTGTCGGCGCGCCCCATCTGCCGCATCAACGTCAGCGCGTACGGGTCGGCGCCCAATGCGCCGGGCGCGTCGAGCAGCTGGGGCAGCATCTCGGTGAGCAGCGCGAACGGGCGGTCCTCATATGACGGCCGCGCGTCACCCAGGATGGCGCACCATCCGGCCATGCGCGATGCCCGCTGCACCTCGCGCAGCAGGCGCGACTTGCCAATGCCCGGCGGGCCAACGTACCACAACACCGAGGCCGTCCCCCCGCGCGCCTCCGCCAGCGCGTCCTGCGCGCGCGCAAGCAGGTCGTGCCTCCCCACGAACGGCGCCGACGTGGCCGTCACCCGCCGTCCGGTGGTGTCGGTCAGCTCCGAGATGCGCCGCTTCAGCAGCCGCGCGGGCAAACCGATGACCTTGGTGCGATCGCCGAGCTCGCGCAGAAAGGTGTCGAGAATCTCGAGCGCCTGGTGCTTGGCGCCGACCATCGCCGCCGCCTCGGCGCGCGCCAGCGTCGCCTCCTCATTGAGCGGATCACCCTGCAGGCACATCAGCCCCCAATGCTCAACCTCGCGCCAGCGCCCCTCGCGTCGAGCCATCGAGATGCGATGCAGCGCGGCGCGCCGGAACTGCGCCCCGGCACGCGAGCGCTGCACCTCGAGCCATTCGCCCAGCGCCGTGCCGTCGCCCATCGATGCGCCGGGCAGAATGCTCGCCGCCCGCTCAATCTCGACGGGATCCGCCCGGTACGGCCAATCGTGACGCAACACGGCAGTGAGGTCGCTGTCGACTGCCTCCGGTTCGACGCGCAGGTCATCGGCCCGATCGTCGGACCGGAGTCCGGCCTTGTGCAGCCGGTACAGGGCCTGTCGCAACGAATGTCGCCCAGCCGCCTCCGACACATGGGGCCAGAAGAGCTCGAGCAATTCGGTACGCGAAATCCGCTCGCCGGCACGCTGGGCGAGCACGAGCGCCAGCGGAAAGAGCATGCCGGCGTCCGGCACCAGCGTGAGCGAGCCAAGCGTGATTTCGGCACGCCCCAGCCCACGAACAACCAGCGGAATCACCCCGGTGCGACCCATGCAAGGAAGAGATGAGGTGGCGTCACAGACGCGTCATTCTGCCACCGATGCCGCGGGCGCAACAGGGGGCCACGTGCCCGCGAGGGCGCCCGCCGACACTGCGCGGCGGGCGCCCTCGCCCCACGCACAGCCCAGACCCGGCTTACTTGAGGTTGAGGATCTGCTCCACGCCCACTCCCTCGGCCTCGGCCTGGAAGTTCAGCACGATGCGGTGGCGCAACACGCTGAACGCGATGGCCCGCACATCGTCAAAGTCAGCCACCGGCCGGCCGTCCATGGCCGCCCGCGCCTTGGCCCCGAGCACGAGGTTCTGCCCGGCGCGCGGCCCCGCGCCAAACGCGATGTACTTCTTTACCATCTCGCTCGCCCCCGGTTCGCCCGGACGCGTCGCGCGTGCGATGTCCACCGCGAACTTCACCAGGCTCGGGGGCGCCGGCAGGCGCCGCACAAGCTGCTGCATCTCGCGGATCTCGTCGGCCGACAGGACCGCGCGCAGGGTTGCCGATCCGGCGCCCGTGGTGGTGCTGACAATCCGCTCTTCCTCGTCCTGCGTGGGATACCCCACGCGCAGCTCGAACATGAAGCGGTCGAGCTGCGCTTCGGGCAGGTGGTACGTTCCTTCCTGCTCGATGGGGTTCTGCGTGGCAAGCACAAAGAACGGTTCGGGCAGCGGGTAGGTGTTGCCCGCCACTGTCACCGTGTGCTCCTGCATGGCCTGCAGCAGGGCGGCCTGCGTCTTTGGTGGTGCGCGGTTGATCTCGTCGGCGAGCACGATGTTTCCGAATACCGGACCCTTGGAAAATTTGAACGACCGCTTGCCCGTGCCGTGGTCTTCCTCGAGCAGCTCGGTGCCGGTGATGTCGCTCGGCATCAGGTCGGGCGTGAACTGCACGCGCGAGAACTGCAGGTCGAGCGTCTCGGCGATGGTCTGGATGAGCAGCGTCTTGGCGAGGCCGGGCACGCCAATGAGCAGCACATGGCCGCCGGCGAGGATGGCCGAGACCATGCTGTCGACGATGTCGTGCTGGCCGATGATGCGCCGCCCGATTTCGTCGGCGATCTGCCGGTGCGCGACCTTGAGCTGGTCGAGAAGTTCGAGGTCGCGGGAGTCGGTGGTCACGGAGACGGGAGCCGAAGGACAAGAGACGGGGGACAACAGCGTGTGTGTCGCCGGAAAGCTACGGGCGCCGCTTCCGTGTGGAAGGGCGCCCGGTGTTCTACGCAACGGATGGCGGATCGTTCAGGGAATCGCGAAGGCGACGCGCTGTTCCATTGGATAGTTCTTGGACACGAGCCGAGCGACCGCGGTGTAGTGTCCGCGCGCCGGGGTGTGCCATGACTCGTTGAACGAGAGCGTGTCGTCGCTGCGCAGGACCTTGTTCTGGAACGCGGCGGTGAAGAGGCGGCCATCGCTCCAGCGCCACACCTGGCGGCCGCTGGCGTCGAGCACGGCGATGTCGTGCGTCATTCCGCTGGGGAAGGTGACCTCGACCTTGCGATCCCCGTCATTGTGCACGCGCAGCGAAAAGTGCACTCCGTCATCGACGCGTACATCGAGCGATGACGCAACGGCCGCACCCTTCTTATGCTGCAGCTTACTGCCGACCAGTGAATCGGGTGTGCGCGAACGCGTGCACGCAAACGCGAGCACGGCGATGGCCAACATCACGAAAGAGACTCGACCGTTCATTCTCTTCGCCATTAGGGCGAACATTTGTGATCCCTGCGCGTCGGGATCACGCTGTAACGCCGTGGAACATACCGTCAGGTTGACGATCCGTCAAACCGATGGTCACGGTCCAAGTGCTGGCAGCATCGGGACTTGGTGTATAGGTCACAATGACCGACCGCCGTTTTGGCTGTCGTGAGATTGGGCGGTCGATTGCGAGTGCAAGCAAGGCGCAGGGGGGTGAGTTGTCCACGCCAGGTGGCTCGCCGAGGCCGGATCAAGGCGCGGGTGCCGCAGCGTGCGCCTGGCGTATGCCGGCCGGGCACCGACACGAGAAACCGGTTGGTTTGAGAGGGAAAAACGTGCCGTTCTCGCTTGCCATTGATTTCACAGTCGGGTATTTTTCCGGGCTGTGGCGACTGACTCGGAGGACGCGCGCAGGCGAGCCGAGGCCTTGCTCACCAAGGGGGCGTTCGGGTCGGGTCCGGGGGTCCAGTTCATGGGGCTCGGACTGCAGTTCGTGCTGTCGCTTCTCCTGTTCCTGTATGTCGGGAAGTGGGTGGACGGCAAGTTGGGCACGTCGCCGTGGTTCCTGATTCTCGGGGTCTTCACCGGCGCATCGGCGGCGTTCTACAGCATGTATCGCTCGCTGAAGGTGGCGGAACGACGACAGGAGGAGCAGGATCGGATGGACAAGGAGCGGAAGTGACGCGCACCCTGGCATTTGCGGGGCTGTCGCTGGTGCTGATTGTGGGGCTGGCCTGGCTGCTCGCGAGGCTCTGGCCCGACCCGATGTCCCAGCAGGCAGTCTGGTTCTCGGCGGGCATCGCGCTGGGCATCCAGGTGATCGGCTTCCTCTTCGTTCGCGTGCTCGTGCCGGCGCATGTCATCGCCGGCTGGGGCGCGGGGATGCTGTTGCGGTTCTTGACGTTGGTCCTTCACGCGCTGATCGGCACGCGGCTCCTGGGGTTTCCCCCGGCACCGGCGCTGCTGAGTCTGGCCGCTTTCTTTTTTGTTTCCACGCTCATCGAACCCGTCTTCCTCAAGCCATGAAGTCTGGATTTTTCGCATTCGCGCTAGCCGCCGTGGTCATTGCTGCTCCGGGAGCGGCACAGGAGCCAGCGGCTGCGACCACGCCGGCCGCGGAGGGTGCAGCGAAGGTCGACATCATCACGCCGCACATCACCGACGGGCGTCACATGGAGCTGCCTTCGTTCAACGCGGCGCATGGCTTCGCCCGGGAAGTGACGCTTCCCACGGGCTGGCCGGTCTTTCACCTGGGATCATTCGCGATCGACACATCGCCCACCAAGCTGGTGGTGATGCTGTGGATCGTGACGGCGATTCTGATCGTGATGCTGGTTGGCGCAGCGCGCGCGCATACCAGGCGCGCGGCGCAGGGTCTGCCGCCCAAGGGCATGGCCGGCGCCATGGAGGCCGTGATCCTGTACATGCGCAATGAAGTCATCCTGCCGAACGTCGGGCACCACGGCGAAGGCTTCGTGCCGTACCTGCTGACGATCTTCTTCTTCATCCTGATTGCCAACCTGCTCGGCCTGGTGCCGTACATGGCGACGGCCACCGGCAACATCTCGGTGACGGCGACGCTGGCGATCATGACGTTCGTGGTCATCGAGGTGGCCGGCATGCGCGCGCTGGGCAAGGGGTACATCAACACGATCATCTTCTGGCCGCACGACATGCCGATCCTGATGCGCGTGCCGATGTCGATCATCCTCAGCCCCGTGGAGCTGATCTCCAAGTTCACCAAGCCGTTCGCGCTGGCCATCCGTCTCTTCGCCAACATGACGGCGGGACACATCGTGGTGCTGGCGCTCGTCGGCCTGATCTTCACGTTCCAGTCGTACTTGATTGCGCCGGCGCCGGTGGCGATGGCGGTGGCGATCATGCTGCTCGAGTTGATGGTGGCGTTCCTGCAGGCATTCATCTTCACGCTGCTCAGCTCGGTGTTCATCGGGCTGGTGCGGGAGTCGCACCACTAACGGGAGACGAAAACGGACAACGGAAAACTGTTTACAGTGGTCCGTTCACCGTGATCAGTTGTCAGTTGATGCAGGCCGCGCCCTTCACCCAGGCGCGGTGTCGGTAGCCGGGCACAATGCCTGGCGAGGTCCGCTGGACCACCGGGTCCATTGGCGGATGGTGACGGGGAATCCCGTTGCGGGTGCTGAGGCGGTACCACTTCACGATGCGGAGTTGCGACGATGATGTTCCCCCTGATGCAGGCGGCGGCGTACACGAAGGAGTACATGGGCGGGTGGGCGATGATGGGTGCCGGCATCGGCGCCGGACTGGCGATCATCGGCGCCGGCCTGGGCATTGGCCGCGTGGGCGGCCAGGCGGTTGAGGGCATGGCGCGTCAGCCGGAAGTCGCGGCCAAGATCCAGACGGCCGCGCTGATCTTTGCGGCGTTCATCGAAGGCGCCGCGCTGTTCGCCGTCGTCGTGACGTTCCTGATCCAGAGCAAGTTCTAGGCAGTTCGGCCGCCCGCGGACCCTGGTGGTCGCGGGCGTGCCGCCCCTTCCTTTCCCCGATTCCTGATTCCGATGCGTTCCTTCCTGACCCGCGCGCTGCTGCTCGTTGCGACCACCGCCACGCCGGCGCTTGCCAACGAGGCCGAGGCGCCCAAGGGCGGCCTGCTGTCGCCGGTGGGCGGCCTGATGTTCTGGACGGTGCTGGTGTTCGCGGTGCTGTTCTTCGTGCTCTCCAAGTTTGCGTTCAAGCCGATTCTCAGCGCCGTGGAAGGGCGCGAGAGGGACCTGCGGGACGCGATGGATGCGGCGAAGGCCGACCGTGACGCCGCGGCCACGCTGCTGGCGGAGCAGCAGCAGCAGTTGGCCGCGGCGCGCGCCGACGCGCAGAAGATCATCGCCGACGGCCGCACGACGGCCGAGAAGATGCGCGGCGACCTGCTGGAGCAGACGCGTGGGCAGCAGGGAGAGATGCTCGAGCGCGCCAAGCGCGACATCGAGACTGCGAAGGTCAACGCCATCGCCGAGCTGCGTCGTGAGGCGGTGGACCTGGCGATCGCCGGTGCGTCCAAGGTGATCGAGAAGAATCTCGATGACGCGCAGAACCGGACGCTCGTCGCGAATTACCTGGCCTCGATCGGAACCAAGTGATGCACAGCAACGCCATCTCCCGGAACTACGCGGACGCGCTGCTGACGCTGGCGACGACGGACAACGGCCGCGACCGCTATGGGGCCTACATCAACGGCCTGGCCGACGTGCTGGAACGCGACGGGACGTTCCGGCGTTTTCTGGCCGCGCCGCAGGTGAGTGAGACGCAGAAGAACGAGGTGCTGGGGAAGGCCCTCGCGGGGCAGGCGCCGGCGCTCTTTGTGCGCTTCGTGCAGAAGATGGTGACCAACCGCCGGCAGATGCTGCTGGGTGAGGTGGCGGCGGAGTACAACAATCTGCGCGACGAGCAGGAAGGGCGCGTGCACGCGCGCGTCACGGTGTCGCGCGCGATGAACGACGCCGACCGTGACGCGCTGGCGGCGGCGCTTGGCCAGGCGCTGGGCAAGACCGTGGTGCCGCACGTGGCAGTGAACGCGGCGATCCTCGGCGGCGTCATTGTGCGGGTGGGCGACACGGTGATGGACGGATCGGTGCAGCGGCGGTTGGGGACATTGCGGGCGTCGATGACGCGCTGAGGGCGTGGCGGCACGGCCGACGTCCCTGTCAATTCGCCCCTCGCAAGGGCAAACTTCCCATCCATGGCAGACACCCCTCTCGACCGGCGCGGCTTCTTTTCGCAGGGCCTGTCGCGTTTGCTCGGGCAGGTGGTTGATGCCGTCTCGGACAAGATGGCGCCGGTGACGTTCATCCGTCCGCCGGGCGCGATTGCGGAGCCGGCGTTCCTTGCGGCGTGCACGCGGTGCCGCGAGTGCGGCGTGGTCTGTCCGGCGCTGGCCATTCGCCTGCTGCCGTCGCACCACGGCATCGCGGCGGGAACGCCGGTGCTGGAGGTGGACGACCGCGCGTGCATCATGTGTGCGGACATGCCGTGCGTGAAGGCGTGCCCGACCGGTGCGCTGCTGGCGCCGACGCAGGGCTGGGCCGATGTGCGCATGGCGGTGATTGGCGTGGACGACCGCCGCTGCCTGGGATTCCAGGGGATCGAGTGCGGCGTCTGCGCGCGTGTCTGCCCGGTGGGCGACGCGGCAATTACCATCGATGCGAAGGGACGGCCGTTCATCGGGGCGGCCTGCACCGGATGCGGCAAGTGCGTGACGGCGTGCGTGACGACGCCGAGCGCGATGACCGCGCGACCCGTGAGGAACTGACGTGGACGGAACGCAGAAGGTGACGATCGTGCAGAAGCCGTGGGGGCACGAGGTGATCTGGGCCGCCAACGCGCTCTACGTGGGCAAGGTGCTGCACATCAAGGCGGGGCACGCGCTGAGCGTGCAGTACCACCGCGAGAAGGACGAGACGATTCACCTGCTGCGCGGGCAGATGATCTACCGCATCGACGGCAAGGATGGCCGCGGGCTGGTGGAGGTGCCGTTCGCCGTGGGCGAGAGCTACCGCAACACGCCGGGCGTGATCCACCAGATGGAAGCCGTGACGGACTGCGAGGTGCTGGAGGCGAGTACGCCGCACCTCGACGACGTCGTACGATTGAACGACCGCTACGGTCGAGAGGGGACGAGCGCACCGTGAAAGTGATCATTCCGCTGGCCGGCAAGGGGACGCGCCTGCGTCCGCACACGCACACCGTGCCCAAGCCGATGCTGAAGGTGTGCGGCAAGCCGGTGATGGACTATGTGCTCGACGACGTGCGCCGGCTGGGCGACGTGAGCGAGGTCATCTACATCACGGGGCACCTGAAGGACGCGGTGGAGGCGCACGCACGCGCCGCCTACAGCGACCTGCCGGCGACCTTCATCGAGCAGCAGGTGCAGGACGGCACGGCGGGGGCGGTGGCGCTGGCCAAGCCGCGCGTGGACGAGCCGGTGCTGATCATCTTCGTCGACACGATATTCGACGCCGACCTCGGGGTGATCAAGGCGAGCCTCGATGACGGGATCATCTGGACCAAGGAAGTCGAGGATTACCAGCGCTTCGGCGTGGTGGTGACCGACGCCAACGGCCACATGACCAAGATCATCGAGAAGCCCAAGACGCCGATCTCCAAGCGGGCCAACATCGGCCTGTACTACATCCGCGACTGGAAGCTGCTGTACGAGGGAATAGCTGCCGTGCTGGCCGCGCCCAAGAATCAGGGCGAGTACTACCTGACGGACGCATTCCAGTACATGATCGACCACGGCGCCAAGCTGAAGGTGCTCGACGTGGCCGGGTGGTACGATGCGGGCAAGATCGACACGCTGCTCGACACCAACCGCGTGATGCTGGAGAAGGGACTTGCGCGGAAGCCGAGGGATCTCGAGGACTGCACGATCATCGACCCGGTGTACATCGAGGACGACGTGGTGTTGACGGGGTCGACCATCGGGCCGAACGTCTGCGTGCTTGCCGAGTCGAAACTGCTGAGTTGCACGGTGAGCCACACGCTCATCGGCACCAAGAGCATGCTGGCGCGATGCACGCTGACGCATTCCCTGGTGGGCGACCGGGTGGTGCTGGAGGGGGTGAAGGGAGTCGTCACGGTCGGGGATGATTCCGAGGTCAGGAGCAGGGCATAGCTCGGCGATGCAGGACTTGGAATCCGGATTCCGATCGAGGATCGCGAATCCGGAGTGCGATTGGCGATGGGTCGCGGAGTACCGGTGTATGGACTTGGTGACCCGGTTCCTCCGACATTCCCTTGCGGCGAACACCAGGCTCGCCGGGGGGTATGACCTCGGGCAGGATCGTGTATACTGCAATCGAGGTCGGATGCGGCCGGTTCAGACGTTTTCTCGCTCCGTTGAGGAGCCGCACCATGCGTGATCGTTGCCGTGCGTTGCGCGCCGCCCTGTGGGCCTGCGCGATACTGGTTCCCCTGGGTGTCGGGGCGCAGCCGGGCTCTGGCGACGGGTTCCTGTTTGGCGCCCCGCGTCTGAGCATCACGCTGCGCGGGGGCCGGGCGATGCCCTCGACGGGCAGCGATGTCTACGCGTTCGTGCGCCAGCATCTCACCGTGGGACAAGCCAGCTTTGCGAGCAGTTCGTATTCTGGCGACATCGCCATCCGTGTCACGGGCCGCACGGCGGTGGTGTTGGGTGCCGGCTCGTCGGGCCGGAGCGTGCCGAGCGAGTACCGGGACTGGGTGGACAACAGCAACCGTCCCATCGAGCAATCCACCGACCTGCGTCGGACGGCACTGACAGTGGGCGTTCGCTACGCTTTGGTGCCGCCAGGGCGCTCGATTGGGCAGTTGGCGTGGGTGCCAACGCGTCTCGTGCCATATGTGGCGACAGGCGTAGGCTACACGTGGTACCGGTTCCGCCAGAGCGGCGACTTCGTGGATTACAAGACACTCGACGTCTTTGGCACGACCATGGAGTCGAGTGGATGGGTCACGACGACCTATGGCGCGGTGGGCATGGACTATGCGATGACGGCGCGCATGGGACTCGTCACCGAGGCACGGTACGACCTTGGTAGCGCACGAATGAGCAGTGACTTCTCCGGATTCAACCGCATCGACTTGTCGGGCCTTGCCGTGACGGCGGGCCTTGCCATTCGCTTTTAGGAGGCGAACCATGCGCACGGACCCACAGGTTCCTCGCCGCATCGCCGCTTGGTGCGGATTGATGCTGGCGAGCCTCGCGAGCGCCGGTCTGCTGACGGCGCAGGTGCCTGATGCGCACTGGCAACCGTGGCTGGGCTGCTGGAGCGCGAGCAACGGACAGACTGTACGCAGCTGGACTGGCGCCACGACCGACGGCTTGGTGTGCATCGTGCCTGCCAACAGCGGCCAAGGGGTGGAAGTCACCGTGGTTGCGAACGGCACCGTGGTGCATCGCGAAGCCATTGCCGCCACGGGCCAGCGCGTGGCGAAGACGGTGGAGCGCTGTCCGGGATGGGAATCGGGCACGTGGTCGGCGGACAATCGCCGTCTGTTCTTGCGCTCGGAGTTCACGTGCGGCCAGACCGTGGTGAAGGGGAGCAGCGTATTTGCCATCTCGTCGGAGGGCGACTGGATTGAGGTGCGCGGCACGACGGTGGGTGGCAACGCGACGGCGCGCGCAATCCACTATCGCCCGTCGGGGTACACGATCACGAAGGTCGCTGGCGCCGTCATGGATTCTGTGACCCTTGCCCTCGCGCCGACGCAGGCCTTTGCCGCGCGGTACGCGCGGCAGGGGGCCGGCGAAGCGGTACGGACCGATGCGGTGCTCGAGGTCGCCAAGGCGGTGGATGGGCAGGTAGCCGAGGCGTGGCTGAATGAACTCGGGCAGGGCTTTGTACTGAACGCGAGGGAGCTGGTGCGCCTTGCCGATGCCGGCATGCCACCCAGCATGATCGACCTGATGGTCGCGCTGTCGTACCCGACGCGGTTTGCCGTGCAGCGCAGGGCGCCGGATCAGACGGGTCGCAACGCCTGGGAGGGCGCGTCAGGTGGCGGCGGGTATTTTGGAGGTTCGCGACTGCGTGGTGACGAGTGGAACTGCCGCGCCGGGTACCTGCCGACGACGTACAGCGCCTACTCCGGCGATCCGTGCATGTCAGGGTACTACGGCTACGGTCAGGGCTACGGCTACGGATATGGCCGGTACGACTACGGCCTCTACAACGGCCAATACAGCGGGTACTACTACGGTCCTCTCCCGCTGGTGATTGTGCCGAGCACGCCGGGCACGACATCGCAAGTCGAGGGTCAGGCCGTCAAGGGCGCCGGATATACGCGTCGCACCGGCGGACAGTCGGCGGCGCCAGCGAGCACTCCACGCGCCTCGTCGGGCGACGCCAGCGGCTCGTCCGGCGGGCAGTCGACCGCGCCAGCCTCAAGCTCGACGGGGAGTGGCAGCGGCGATGCCGGCCGCACCGCGAAGCCGCGCGTTCCACCGGGCTGAGCGTACGCGCCGATAGTTGCACGCCCCGACGGCCCGCCGGCCGTCGGGGCGCCTCGCGATTGGGCGTGCGTCCGCGTAGTTTTTCCCGGTCTCAATTACCGGAGATCTACCGTGTCGATGCCGCCCGATGATCGTGCCGGCCTGAGCCGCCGCGACCTGCTGAAATCCGCCGCCTTGGCCGGCGCCGCCCTGGGCGCATCGGGCGTCTTTTCTCCCGCAGTGGCCGAGTCGGCGACGGCGGGCGCACATCCCGATCTTGCCCCGGTGTCGCCAGCGGGGGCCAAGTCAATGAAGGGGGTGCCGTTCGAGAAGCGCGACGTCGTGCGCATTGCCATTGTCGGCACGGGCCTGCGTGGGCGGTCGGTGCTGCACGAGTTTCTGGGTTGCCCGGGTGTGAAGATCACGGCGCTCTGCGACAACGTGCCCGACAAGGCGAAGCAGGCTGCAAAGATGGTGACCGATGCGGGGCAGCCGGCGCCGGCGCTGTTCACCGACGGTGACCACGCGTTCGAGCAGCTGGTGCAGCGCGACGACATCGACTTCATCCACACGGCGACGCCGTGGGAATGGCACGTGCCGGTGATGCTCGCCGCGATGAAGGCCGGCAAGCACGTGTCGAGCGAATGTCCCTTCGGCTCCACGCTCAAGCAGCTGTGGGAGCTGGTGGACGCCAGCGAGAAGACCCGCCGGCACTGCCTGCAGCTCGAGAACTGCAACTACGGCTACAACGAGATGCTGGTGAACCGCATGGTACACGCCGGCGTCTTCGGCGAGCCGCTGCACGGCGCGGCCGCCTATTTGCACGACCTGCGCGGCATCCTTTTTGAGGACCGCGACGAAGGGCTGTGGCGCCGCCGGTGGCACACGACGAACAATGCCAACCTGTACCCGACGCATGGCCTGGGGCCGGTGTCGTGGTATCTCGACATCCACAAGGGCGACACGTTCGAGTACATGGTGTCGATGAGCACCGAGGAACGCGGGCTCAGCATCCATCGCGAAGAGACGGTGAAGGACAAGATGAGCGCCAAGTGGAGCGAACGGTACGTGACGGGCGACCTCAATTCGTCGCTCATCAAGACGGCGAAGGGGCGCACGATCCTGCTGCAGCACGATGTGTCGAACCCGCGTCCGTACTCGCGCCTCAATGCCATTCAGGGGACGAAGGGGCTCTTCGAGGACTATCCGGCGCGCATCTATGTCGAGGGCCAGGCGGGCGGCGAGCGCTGGGGTGCCATTGACGCCTGGAAGCCGAAGTTCGAGGACCCGTTGTGGACGAAGCTCGGTGAGCAGGCGCGCAATGGCGGGCATGGCGGCATGGACTTCGTGATGGCGTGGCGTCTGGTACAGTGCCTGCGCGAGGGCCTCGCGCCCGACATCGATGTGTACGACTCGGCGGCGTGGAGCGCTCCGCTGCCGCTGAGCGAGATCTCGGTGGCCAAGGGATCGGCGCCGGTGAAGTTCCCTGATTTCACGCGCGGCAACTGGAAGGCGTAGTTCGGAGCCCACGTTCTACCGTCTACCCTCTACCGTCTCCCGGATGACTTTCGCACGAATCGACTGGATCATCATCGCGGCCAGCATCATCATCTCGTTCCTGCCGGCGATTTTCTTCGCTCGGCGGGCGAGCCAGAACACGACGGAGTTCTTCACGTCGGGTCGGGCGGCGCCGTGGTGGCTGGTGGGCATCTCGATGGTGGCCACCACCTTTTCCACCGACACGCCGAACCTCGTGACCAACATGGTGCGCGAGAAGGGCGTGGCGGAGAACTGGGCGTGGTGGTCGTTCCTGCTGACGGGCATGATGACGGTGTTCTTCTATGCGCGCATGTGGCGCCGGTCGCGGGTGCTCACGGACCTGGAGTTCTACGAGATCCGCTACTCGGGGAAGGCGGCGCGCATGCTGCGCGGTTTCCGCGCGGTGTACCTCGGGCTGTTCTTCAACTGCTTCATCATGGCCACGGTGAACCTTGCGGCGGCCAAGATCGGCAACATCGTGCTCGGATGGCCGACGTGGCAGACGCTGCTGGTCTGCTCGGTGATGACCATCTTCTTCGCGTCGGTGTCGGGGCTGTGGGGCGTGCTCGTGACCGACACGCTGCAGTTCGGCATCACGATGACGGGCGCCTTTGCCGTGACGTACTTCGCCCTGAAGCAGCCGGAAATCGGCGGGCTGCACGGGCTGCTCGAAAAGGTGCCGGCGTCATCGCTGCACATGTTGCCGGACTTCGGCAACTGGAGCTCGGCCCTGGTGGTCTTTGTCATCCCGCTGACCGTCCAGTGGTGGTCGGTCTGGTACCCGGGTGCGGAACCGGGGGGCGGCAGCTACATCGCCCAGCGCATGCTCGCGTCGAAGACAGAAAAGGACGCGGTGATCGGCACGCTGCTGTTCAACGTGATGCACTACGCGCTGCGTCCGTGGCCGTGGATCCTCACCGCGCTCGCGTCGACGATCATCTATCCGCAGCTTGCCGACATCGGCAAGACGTTCCCGTATGTGGATCCGTCGCTCATCGGGCATGACATGGCATACCCGGCGATGATGAAGTTCCTTCCGGCCGGTTTCCTCGGGCTGGTGGTCGCCGGGACGCTCGCCGCGTATCGCTCGACGATCGAGACGCACTTGAACTGGGGGACGTCGTACCTGGTGCACGACTTCTACCGGCGCTTCATGAAGAAGGACGGCACGGAGAAGCACTACGTGCTCGTCGGCCGCCTGACGACGGCGGGGCTCATGTTCTGTGCGGTGCTCTTCTCCTACCTGCTGGGCACGGCCAAGGATGCGTTCGAGTTGATTCTCTCGGTCGGCGCGGGCACCGGACTGCTGTATCTGCTCCGCTGGTTCTGGTGGCGCATCAACGCGTGGAGCGAGATCTCGGCGATGGTGGGGTCGTTCGTGCTTGCGCTCGGCTTCTTCGTGGCGCGCAAGAATGGAATGGAAATCTCGTCGACGACCTCGCTGCTGCTGACCGTGGCATTCACGACGGTCGTGTGGGTGTCGGTGACGCTGCTGACGGCGCCGGCCGACAAGGAGACGCTGGTGAAGTTCTACCAGCTTGTGCGCCCGTCGGGCCCGGGGTGGAAGGCGGTGGTGGGCCAAGCGGGCGCCGTGGCGCCGGCCGACGGGATCGCGCAGGCGATGCTCGGCTGGGTGCTCGGCTGCAGCTTCGTCTATTCGGCGCTGTTCGGCGTGGGCGCGTTCCTCTACGGCCACATGGGGCAGTTCTACGCGTGCCTGACCATCGTGGTGATCAGCGGAATCGGCGTGTACAAGGTGCTGCAGGGATTCTGGACGGAAGGCGCAGACGCCAACTGATGAACGGTTCCCCATGACGCGTACCACCCAGGCGGTCGTTCTTGCGCGCGGCCTCGGCTCCCGGATGCGGCGAGCCGAGGCCGCGGTGGCACTGGACGATGCGCAAGCGCGCGCCGCCGACGCCGGGCAGAAGGGGATGATGCCGACGCTCGGTCGGCCATTCCTCGACTTCGTGCTGTCAGCGCTCGCCGACGCCGGCATCACCGATGTGACGCTCGTCGTCGCGCCCGATCACGCGATGATGCGCGCGTACTACGAGCGCGAGAGGCCGCCGCGGCGCGTGCGCCTGCGCTGGGCCGTACAGGCCGAGCCGCGCGGCACCGCGGACGCCGTGGCGGCGGCGGATGGACACGTGCGCGACGCGCCGTTGCTCGTCCTTAACTCCGACAACTACTACCCCGTGTCGTCCTACGACGCCCTGTGCGCGCTTGGCGGCGCGGGGCTGGTGGCGTACGAGGGCGAGGCGCTCGTGCGCGACGGCAACATCGACCGCGAACGGGTGATGGCGTACGCCTTGCTCGACATCGACGCCGCGGGCGTGCTGCAGGCAATTGTGGAGAAGCCGGCCGCAGACCATCCGCTGGCGCAGCGCGCCGAGCGCTGGGTGTCGATGAACCTGTGGAGCTTCACGCCCAGGATATTCGAGGCGTGCCGCCGCGTGCGGCCGTCGGTGCGGGGCGAACTCGAGCTGCAGGATGCCGTGATGATTGCGGCGCACGAGCTGGGCGAGGTCTTCCGCGTGGTCCACGCGCACGCGGGCGTGCTCGACCTGTCACGGCGGGCCGACATCACGACAATCGCCGACCACCTGCGCGACGTCGTGGTGGAGCCGTGACCTGGAAGTATCGCGTCCCCGGCCGGGTGGAACTGGTGGGGAAGCACACCGACTACGCGGGCGGCCCGTCGCTGACGTGCGCAACGCCCTTGCACATGCACGCCGCGGTGGACGCGCTGTCGTCGCCCGTGGTGCGCGTGCACGACAATCGCAGCCGGTCGACCGCGGAGGTGACGCTGTCGCCCACGGCGACCCCTGCCGCGTCGGCCCGTTGGTCGGTGTACCTCGCGGCCGTGGCGCGGCGGGTAGCGCGCGACTTTCCGTCGGCGCGCACGGGCGTGGCGGTGAAGCTCGGCAGTTCGATTCCGACGTCGAGCGGCCTGAGCAGTTCCAGCGCGCTCATCGTGGCAGTCACCATGGCGCTGTTCGATGCCAACGCGCTGTGGGAGACCTCGGAATGGCGCGCGGTGGCGGGCGACGAGCTCGCCTTTCCGCAATACTGCGCGGCGGTGGAGAGCGGCGCCGCCTGGGAGGGATTCGCCGGGGACAGTGGCGTGGGCACGCGCGGCGGCGCACAGGACCACATTGCCATCTGCGCATCGCGCGCCGGCGAGGTCGGCGAGTATGCGTACCTGCCGGGTCGCGTGCTGCGCCGCGTGCCGTGGCCGGCCGACTGGCGGATAGTCGTGGCGAACAGTGGTGTGAAGGCGACCAAGACGGGCAACGCCATGCATGCGTACAATCGCGTGGCCGACTCCATGCGGGCGCTTGTGGCGGTGTGGAACGTGGAAACCGGGCGCACCGATGCGACGCTTGGCGAGGTGCTGGCGTCTGCGCACGACGCGTGCGAGCGGGCGCTCTCGCTCGTTGAGCGCGCGGCCACGGAGGCGGTGAGCGCCGAGTATCTGCGCGGGCGCCTGCGGCAGTACCGTGAGGAGACCACGGTCGTGGTGCCCGCGATGGTCGACGCCATCGCGCGGGCTGACGCTGGCGATGCCGCGCGACTCATGTCGCACTCGCAGGCGATGGCCGAGGACAGCCTGCAGAACCAGGTGCCACAGACCGCGTGGCTTGCGGCGCATGCGCGCGCACACGGCGCCATGGCGGCCACCGCGTTTGGCGCCGGATTCGGCGGTGCCGTCTGGGCGCTCGTGACTGACGGCGACGCGGAACGTTTTGCCAGCGCGTGGATGGCTGCGTACGCCGAGGTGCCGGGAAGCGGAACCTCGCGGGGCGAGGTGGCGCGCGTGATGGTGCCGTCAGCCGGCGCGTCGAGGGGCGACACGTGAGCGCCGACGTGCGCCCGGTAGCGGGCAAGGCCACGCGCCCGCGTCTCCCGCGCACGGTCAAGGCGCTTGCGGCGGTGAGTTTGTTCACCGATGCGTCGAGCGAGATGATCTATCCGCTCCTGCCTGCGTTTCTCACCGCGACGCTTGGAGTGAGCGCGGCGTGGGTGGGCGTCATCGAGGGCACGGCCGACGCCACCGCGTCCTTGCTCAAGTTGGCGAGCGGGTGGTGGTCGGACCGAGTGCCGCGGCGGAAGCCGCTGGTGGTGTGGGGATACGGGCTGGCGTCGGCGCTGCGGCCGCTGGTGGCGTTTGCCACGGCCGGCTGGCACGTGCTTGCCATTCGCGTGGGCGACCGCGTGGGCAAGGGCATCCGCGGTGCGCCGCGCGATGCAATGATCGCCGACGCCGTCCCGGGCAGCGAGCGCGGCCGCGCGTTCGGGGCACAGCGCGCAGCCGATCACGCGGGGGCGTTCATTGGCCCGCTCATCGCGTTTGTGCTGCTGCAGTGGGTGGGGGTGAGCGTGCGGACCGTGTTTCTGCTTGCCGCCATTCCTGGTGTGATTGCGGTGCTGGTTGCTGTGTTTGGGGTGAAGGAGGACGGGCGACGGGAGACTGGGGACGGGAGGCGGACCGCACTCGGAGTCACCGCCGCGCCACCTGGCAGGGATCAGGCACCTGCCAGTGGCGCACGGATCACCGACCACGCGCCGTTGGGTCGGCCGTTCTGGCGCTACCTCGGTGTCCTTGTGCTCTTCACGCTCGGCAATTCCACTGACGCCTTCCTGCTGCTTCGCGCGTCGCAACTCGGCGTGACGGCGGCGCTGCTGCCGATTCTCTGGGCGGCGCTGCACGTGGTGAAGTCGGCAACCAGCATTCCGGCGGGCGTCTGGTCTGATCGCGTGGGACGCCGCACGATGATCGCGGCGGGGTGGCTGTGGTACGCGATCGTCTATCTCGGCTTCGCGATGGCGAGCGCGACGTGGCACGCGTGGGCGCTCTTCATCGCGTATGGGTTGTTCTTCGGATTGACTGAGGGCGTCGAGCGTGCGCTGGTGGCCGACCTCGTGCCGGCGACGCGCCGTGGTGTGGCGTTCGGCTGGTACAACGGTGTCATTGGCGCCGCCGTGCTGCCGGCGTCGGTGGCGTTTGGCCTGATGTGGGACTGGAAGGGGAGCGCGTTCGCGTTCACCGTCGGCGCGGCGAGCGCGTGCCTCGCCGCCGTCGGACTGTTCCTCGTGCGGCCGCAGCCCGCCGCCTGACGCTCAGCAGCAGCGGTTGCCGGGGCGCGAGTACCGCGCCGTGAGGCGCTCCTGCTGAAAGTCGCGCTCGCACATCGGGTGCTGCCCCGGATGATGTGCGCGCATGTGCGCCACATAGGCGTCGTAGTCGGGCACGCCGATGATGCGCCGGATCACCCGCGCGACGCGCTCGGCGACGCGCTCGGCGACGCGCTCGGCGACGCGCTCGGCGACGCGCTCGGCGACGCGCTCGGCCACCTGTGGCGTGCCGCCGGGCGCATCGCCGGCAGCACGCGGCACGATGGCGCGTTCAGTCATGGCTTGGCCTTGCTGCCGTTGGGGCCGATGGTGCGCTCAAAGAGCGAGAAGATGCGTCCATACTCATCCGTCCAACTCGATGGGCGCACGAAGCCGTGGTCTTCCACCGGGTACACGGCGAGGTCCCACCCCGTCTTGCCGATCTCGATGAGGCGCTCGGTGAGCCGCACGATGTCCTGGAAGTTGACGTTGGTGTCCACCATGCCATGCAGCATGAGCAGCGGATCCTCGAGCCCTTGCGCGTGGAAGATGGGCGACGACCGGCGGTAGGCGAGCGTGTCGGTCTGCGGGAGGTTGAGGATGGAGCCCGTGTAGCCGTGGTTATAGTGCGCCCAGTCAGTCACCGACCGCAGCGCAGCGCCGGCCCCGAAGTGCTTCGGCTCGGTGAACAGCGCCATCAGCGTCATGAAGCCGCCGTACGAACCGCCGTACATGCCCACGCGCTCGGGGTTGATGCCGACGGTCTTCTCGAGGTACCGCGAGGCGTCGACCTGATCCTGCAGGTCGCGGCCGCCCATGAAGCGGTAGATGGCCGTGCGCCAGTCGCGGCCGTACCCGGCGCTCGCACGATAATCCAGATCGAGCACCACGTAGCCTTTGGACGCGAGGTAGTTGTTGAACATGAACTCGCGCGGGTACTGGCTCCAGAAATGACCGACGTTGTGCAGGTAGCCCGCGCCGTGCACGAAGATCACGGCCGCGCCGTTGGGCTGCGCGCCGATGTCCTGCGGCCGGTAGATGTGGGCCGGCACCTGCACGCCGTCCGACGCGGGGATCATCACGATAGCGGGGTCGATCCACTTGAACGCGAGCCAGTCGGCGGTCTGCGACACCGTAATTTGACTGGGCGGCGCCATCCGGCAGAGGGCTCCCGGCATGCAGGCGCCAGCGAGGAAGAGCTCGGGCGGCCGCGTGGTGACGGAGTAGACGTCGGCCAGCTGCTTCTCGTCGGGTGAGGGCACGGCGCTGTGGCCGCCGGCACCGAGCGTCAGACGCTGGCGGGCACCGCCGGCGATGGGCATGCGATACAGGTCGCGGTCGAACGCCGAGACTTCGCTCGAATGGAAGAGGAAGCTCTTGCGGTCGGCTGACAGCGCCACATCGGAGATCTCGAACTGGCCGCTGGTCAGTGCGCGGCGGTCGCTGCCATCCACGGCGGCAGACCAGAGCTGCGCCCACCCCGTCGACTCATCGACGAAGTAGACGCGACGATCCTCGTCGTAGAAGCCGGCGCAGCCGAACGAGCACGGCCCGCCCACCCACGCCGTGTCGCGCATCACGTCAATGGCCTTCAGCGCGCCAGTCGCGCCATCGACTGCGGAGAGTTGGCGCGTCTTGAAGTTGCTGCTTGATCCGATCACGAGCGCCACGGTGCCAGCGTCGTTCCACCCGACGAGCTGCGAGTTGGCGATGAGCGAGTCGCTGTCGATGGAGCGCAACCACTTCACCTCGCCGCGCGGCAGCTGCTGGTAGCCGAGTCGCGTGCGCGGCTGCGCGTCGCCCACCTTGGTGCGGTTGGGAATATCCTCGGTGAAACCCGAGGCCGTGACATAGTTGGGCACGATGCCGCTGCGCGCGTCGGCGGCGGCCGTGGTGGTGGTGAAGAGCAGGGCCGTGCCCGCCGGACTCACGGAGAGCTGCGCGAGTCGTTCGCCGGCCGCGAGTGTTGCCGGCCTGATGCCGAGCGAGTCGCGCGCCGCCGACTCGGCGCGTCGCACGGAATCAGCGTTGGCCTGGTCGCGGATGACTTCAAAGAGCTGGCGCTGATCGCGCTCGAGCGCGCCGCGCTGGGTGTCGCCCGCCGTTCGCGCCACGCCGCCGGCGCGTCCGGCTGCCTGTCCACCGCGCGCACCACCGGACATCGTGCCCGCTGGAGCGCCCGGCGCCGCATCTGCCGTACGCACGTCCGTGAGCTGCCGGGTGAAGCCGCTGCCCAGGTCGATGCTCCACGCATTTCCGTCGCGCACAAACACCACGCGCTGGCCATCGGGCGAGAATCGCGGGTTGCTCTCCATCACGACGGTCTCGGTAAGGCGGCGCGTCACCGACTTCCTGAGGTCGACGATAAAGAGGTCGCCACGCACGCTCACCACGCGTCGCGCGCGGTCGGGCGACAGCGGCCCATCGGCAATCAGCGGCGCCACGGAGTCCATCTGCGCCTCGGTGAGTTGCTCGGGCTTTGCGCCGGCCAGGGCGCGGACGCGATACGGCTTGAGCGTTGCGCGCCAATCGCTGCCGGCGGGCAGCCACTGGAAGTAGATCCACAGGCCGTCGGGGGTCCAGCGCACGTTGCCGGGTTCGCGGCCGTACAGCTCGGGGCCGCGCATGATGTTGGCAATGGTGAAGTCGAAGCGCGGTTGCTGCGCCGCGAGCGGCACAGCGACGAAAGCGAGGGCGGTGATGAGACGGCGCATGCGTTGTACGCTCAGGTCGAATGGAGTAGTGCTGCGGCAATTCTACGGAGCGGAAGGCCCGGCCGCTGGGGGCGACACGGGCGGTGCCACGGGCGGTGCCACGGGCGGTGCCCTTGACGCCGCCAACCGACGTCGCTAGCCTTCCGTCCACAACTGAAGCGTCCCGAGGTCATTTGCCGCGTATTGCTGCCTCGTAAAACAAGAGCTAAAAAGCGTACCTGCCCGCGGCGCTGTATCCCCGCGGGTTTTTCGTTTTTCTGGATTGCTCCCACGACGACCCACGTACGGCTGACGGCGTACCGCGTAGAGCCCACAGCGTCCCTCCAGTCCCGGATCTCCATGCCCAGTCCGCACCTCGCTTCGATGCCCATGTCGATGTCCATGTGCCGCTTTCCCCTTGGGAGAGACGGTCGGGCGGAGGCGCGCGGCAAGGCGCCACCAGCGAGATAAGCGGACAGCGCGTCGCGATGCTCCCCCGGCCTTCTCCCGAAACGGAGAGGGCCGTTTTGCTTTTCTCCCCAGTCCGCACCCACGATCCACTCGCCCCCCAACCCCGGAATACGACAATGACCACCATCGCCCTCGACACCATCAGCGACACCCCGGTCCTTGGACTTGGCACCCGCGCCGTCCACGCCGCGCAGGAACAGGCCGACTCGGCCACAAACGCCCGCGCGGTGCCCATCTACGCCACGTCGTCGTACGTCTTCGACAACGCGGAGCACGCTGCTGACCTCTTTGCGCTGCGCAAGTTCGGCAACATCTACTCGCGCATCATGAACCCGACCAATGACGTCTTCGAGCGGCGCGTGGCGTCGCTCGAGGGCGGCGTGGCGGCGGTGGCGACGGCCAGCGGCCAGGCGGCGCAGACGCTCGCAATTCTCAACCTCGCGCAGGCGGGCGAGAACATCGTGGCCTCCAAGACGCTGTATGGCGGCACCGTGGCGCTGCTCGCGCACACGCTGCCGCGCCTCGGCATCACCACCACGTTCGTCGACGTGCACGACCTCGATGCGGTGCGCGCCGCCATCAACGACACGACGCGCGCCGTCTACGTGGAGACGATCGGCAACCCGCGCCTCGACATTCCCGACCTTCGCGCGCTCGCCGACCTCGCGCACGCCAACGGACTGCCGCTCGTTGTTGACAACACCTTCGCCACGCCCATTCTCTGCCGTCCCATCGAGCACGGTGCCGACATCGTGCTGCATTCGGCCACCAAGTGGATTGGCGGACACGGCACCTCCATTGGCGGCATCGTGGTGGACGGCGGAACGTTTGACTGGGGCACGGCACCTCGCTTCAAGGCGTTCTACCAGGACCCGGACGAGGCATACCACGGCCTTCGGTTCGCCGAGGCGTTTGGCAATCTGGGCGGCGCGAACGTGGCGTTCGCGATTCGGCTGCGCGTGTCGTTGCTGCGCGACATCGGCGCGGCGCTGTCGCCGTTCAGCTCGTTTCTCTTCCTGCAGGGGCTCGAGACGCTGCACCTGCGCATCCAGCGGCACTGCGAGAACGCGCTGCGCGTGGCGCGGTTCCTCGACGAGCACCCGTTGGTGACGTGGGTCAGCTACCCCGGACTGCCCAGCCACCCGTCGCACGCGCGTGCCACGCGCACGCTCGACGGCGGCTTTGGTGGCGTGCTCACGTTTGGCGTGCGCGGCGGCGCCGACGCGGCGCGGCGCGTGGCATCGTCCACCGCGCTCTTTTCGCTGCTCGCCAACGTCGGTGATGCCAAGAGCCTGATCATCCATCCGTGGACCACCACCCACGAGCAGCTGTCCGATGCGGAGCGCGCAGCGGCCGGCGTCACTGCGGATCTCATTCGCCTGTCGGTGGGCATTGAGGACGCCGAGGACCTGCTGCGCGATCTCGACCAGGCATTGCGCCGCGGCGCCGCGGAGGCGGCGTGACCCCCAGCGCCCGCGCGCTTCGCACGCTCGTGGTGCCGACGTTCACGCTTGAGTCGGGTGACGTGCTGCACGACGTGCGGCAAGCGTACCACCTTGATGGCACGCTGAACATGGCACGCGACAACCTCGTGCTGGTCTTCCACGCGCTCACGGGGTCGCCCGATGCAGCGGGCGACTGGTGGCCGCGCGTCGTCGGGCCGGGCTGCGCGCTCGACACGACGCGATACGCGGTGCTCGTGCCGAACCTGCTTGGCTCGTGCTACGGTACCACCGGTCCATCCGATCATCCGGATGAACGGTTCCCCGCGGTGACGCCGCGTGACCAGGCGCGCGTCGCAGCGTTGCTCGTGGAATCGCTGGGCGTCAGCGACGTGGCGTTGGTGACGGGCGGATCGCTGGGCGGCATGGTGTCGCTCGAGTGGACGGCGACGTTCGCCGGCCGCACGCGCGCCACGGTGGCGTTGGCCGCCCCGGCGGCGCACACCGCGCACGCCATCGCATGGAACGCCGTGCAGCGCGCGTGCCTCGATGCGGCGGGCGACGCCGGGCTGGCCATTGCCCGCCAGATCTCGATGATCGCGTTTCGCAGTGAGCGCGAGTTCGAGGCGCGCTTTGGACGCAGCACGGCGCCCGACGGGCGCTTTGCCGTGGAGAGCTATCTCGCGCATCAGGGCGACAAACTGTCGGCGCGGTTTGACGCCGCGTCATATCGCACCCTGCTCGACGCGATGGACGCGCACGATCTGGGGCGCGGACGCGGCGGTCTTTCACGTGCGCTGCGCGCCCTGCGCGGAACCGTCTACGCCGTCGGCGTGCCGGGCGACCAACTGTACTCTGCTGATGTCGTCCGCCAGTGGGCCACGCTCGCGGGCGCCGAGTATCGCGAACTGCAATCCAGCTTCGGGCACGACGCATTCCTGCTCGAGCACGAACAGGTGGGTGCCATCTTGCGCGAGGCGTTGCAAGTCACCGCGCACGCCGACGCTACGAGGGACGTCGCATGACTGCCAGTGCCATTGACCGTTCGGGGGCACGGGACCACGGCGCACCGCGCGCCCGCGCCCGTGCGCCGCGGGTGGTGCGTGTCGCCCTCGCGGGTTGCGGCACCGTGGGCGCATCGCTCGTGACGCTCATCCGCCGCCAGCGCGCGTTGTTCGAAGCGCGCCACGGCGTGACGTTCGAGCTGGTGCGCATCCTCGTGCGCGATCCGGCGAAAGAGCGTGGGGTTGTGCTGCCGCGTCACCTGCTGACGACGTCGATGGATGACTTTCTGCGCACCGACGCGGACGTGGTGGTGGAGGCCATCGGCGGATTCGACCCAGCGGAGCGTGTGGTGCGCGAGGCGCTGGCCGCCGGTCGGCACGTGGTGACCGCCAATAAGGCGCTGATCGCGGCGCACGGACCGGCACTCCAGCGGCTCGCCGACGATCAGGGCGCGTCGCTGCAATTCGAGGCGGCCGTGGGCGGCGGTGTGCCCGTGGTGCGCACGCTGCGCGGAGAACTCGGCGGGCACGGCGTGCGCACCATCACCGGCATCCTCAACGGGACGACCAACTTTCTGCTCACGGCGGTTGCCGAGGGCACGCGGTTTGCCGATGCGCTGCGTGACGCGCAGGCGCGCGGATTCGCCGAGGCCGATCCATCACGCGACCTGAATGGGCTCGACGCGGCCGACAAGATCCGCATTCTCGCGTGGCTCGCGTGGGGCGTCGACCCGTCCACGCTGGACGTGCGCGTGGAGCCGCTGCCCGCCGACCCCGACCCGTTGGCGGCGCTGGCCAAGGCGCGCGACGGTGTATTGAAGTACCTCGCAGGCGCGGTGCGCGGCGATGACGGCACCGTGCGCGCGTGGGTGCGGCCCGTCATCATCCCGCGCGATCACGCGCTGGCCGCAGTGCGCGACGAGGAGAACGCGGTGCACATCGACAGCGAGTCGTTGGGGCTGCTGCGGCTGCAAGGGCGCGGAGCGGGGGGGAGCGCGACAGCGAGCGCAGTATTGGGTGACCTGCTTGGGGCGGTTCGATGAAGTGCAACTGAAGCAGCGGCTGTACGCGCTACGCCGCAGGCTGTACGTACGGACAGCCTGCGGCGTATGGTCTGCATGTCACAGTGGCCGTTTCAACCTCATGCTCTCACCACAGCCGCAACCTCACTTGATGCCGTCCCGCGCCCCTGCCGCACCTTCATCCATTCCACCATCGACGCCACGAGGATCACCACCACGGCTGCCATGAAGAACAGTGCGACGCCCGCGTCGAGCCGGTCGTTGAGTGCCATGCGCACCACGTCGGCCGTGCTCTTGGCGCCGGCGGGGAGCACGCCGGTGGCCATCTGCGCTTCGACGGCACTGGCGTGGGCGAGGAAGCCAAGGCGCGGGTCGGTTGACCAGACCTTGGTGGCGCCTGCGGTCATCGTGACGATCGCCAGCCAGACCAGCGGGACCACGGTGATCCAGGCGTAGCGCGCCTTCCCCATCTTGATGATCACCGTGGTTCCCACGCAGAGCGCGACTGCGGCGAGCAGCTGATTGGCGATGCCGAAGAGCGGCCACAGCGAGTTGATGCCGCCCAACGGATCGGTGACGCCCTGATACAGGAAGTAGCCCCACATCGCCACAAAGAGCGCACTCGAGAAGACGACGGCCGGATACCAGGCTGTGCGTCCCAGCGGCGCCCAGATGTGCCGCAGGATGTCCTGCAGCATGAAGCGTCCCACGCGCGTGCCGGCGTCCACCGTGGTCAGAATGAAGAGCGCCTCGAACATCAGCGCGAAGTGGTACCAGAGCGCCATCGCCCCCGTGCCGCCAAGCACCGTGGCGAAGATCGTCGCCATGCCGACGGCGAGCGACGGCGCGCCGCCCGTGCGCGAGAGCAGCGACTGCTCCTGCACATTGGCGGCGAGCGCGTGCAGCTGCGCCGGGTCGAGGACAAATCCCCAGGTGCGGATGACCTGCGCGGCGCTCTCGGCCGTGGTGCCGATGATGCCCGGCGGCGCGTTGATGGCAAAATAGACGCCCGGCGTGAGCACGCACGCCGCGATGAGCGCCATGATGGCCACCAGCGATTCGGTGAGCATGGCGCCGTAGCCGATGAAGCGCGCGTCGGCCTCGCTCTCGAGGAGCTTGGGCGTGGTGCCCGACGCGATGAGCGAATGGAAGCCCGAGATGGCGCCGCAGGCGATCGTAATGAAGACGAACGGAAAGAGCTTGCCCGCGAACACCGGGCCCGTGCCGTCGATAAAGCGCGTCATCGCCGGCATCTGCAGCGGCGGCAGCACGATGAGGATGCCCGCGGCGAGCGCCACCACCACGCCGATCTTCACGAAGGCTGACAGGTAGTCGCGCGGCGCGAGCAGCAGCCAGACGGGAAGGACCGATGCGGCGACGCCATAGCCGATGATCCACTTGGCGAGTTGCGGGCCTGTGAGCGTGAACATCGGCGCGAGCGTCGGGTCCTGCGCCACCCAGCGTCCCGCGTACAGCGCGACGATGAGCAGCACGATGCCGATGGCCGTCGTCTCGAGCACGCGGCCCGGGCGCACGTAGTGCAGGTAGACGCCCATCAGCATCGCGATGGGAATGGTGAGGCCGATGGTCACCGTCCCCCACGGACTCTGCTGCAGCGCCTTGACGACGACGAGCGCGAGCACCGAGATGAGGATGATCATGATGCCGAGCACGGCCACGAGCGCCGTGGCGCCGGCCACCGGGCCAATCTCGTCGCGCGCCATGCGTCCCAGCGACTTGCCGTCGCGTCGCACCGAGGCCGCCAGAATGACAAAGTCCTGCACCGCGCCGCCAAGGACGACGCCGACGATGATCCAGAGCGCGCCCGGCAGGTAGCCGAACTGGGCGGCGAGCGTGGGGCCGACCAGCGGGCCCGGGCCGGCGATGGCGGCAAAGTGATGGCCGAAGACGATCCACCGGTTGGTGGGGACAAAATCCTGGCCGTCGCTCAGCCGCACCGCAGGCGTCGCGCGGCGCGCGTCGAGCGCAAAGATGTTGGCGGCGATGATGCGGCTGTAGAACCGGTAGCCGACCAGATAGGTGCAGACGGCGGCTGTGAGCAGCCACGCCGCGTTGACGCCCTCGCCGCGCGACAGGGCCAGGTAGCCCATCGCGAACGCCCCGGTGAGGGCGATGGCGGTCCAGAGCAGAACGTTCAGCCAGCGTGGCATGGTCGGCCCGGTTGTGGGGTCGGCACAATCTGGGCGTCGCGCAGGGGGTGGTGCAATGTCTACCTTTCCGGGACCACCACCACGGGGCTGTGCATGCGCCGCCTGCTGTTCCTCGTTGCGATCGTTGCCGCCGACCTGTCTGCCCAGCAATCGGCGCCGCTCGCGCCGTACGCCAGCACCAAGGTGGCGGTGGTTCCCGTCCAGTTCTTCCGTGCTGATTCGAGCGTGTTTGCGGCGCCGGCCGCGGCGGCGATGCGTGCCGCATTCGACAGCCTGCTGTCGGAGGCAATGAACGAGCACGGGCTGGGCGGCATGTGGGCCACGCCGGCGCAGGTGATCCGGTCGGCCAAGCGCAACGCGATGTACACCGGCGACCCGCGCAATCTCGGCGCATTTCCCGTGCGCTACGGCGTGCCCAAGGAAGGGGTGATTCCCGATCCCCTGGCCAGCAACCTGCGGCGCGTGGTGGCCCTGCACGACGCGCGCTATGTCCTGGTGCCCGTGGAACTGCACGTCGACGCCGGCAAGTCGGGCGGCAACCTCGGCGTGCGACTGCTGCTCATCGACGCGCGCCTCAATGCGGCGCTCTGGCAGGCCGACCTCAGTGGTGAGAGCGCTGCCGTGTATTCGCCCGGTTTGCTGCAGAAGCTCGTCACGCGGGTCGCCGAACTCGTCGTGGCGCCGCAGTAGCCGTCGCCCAGGTTCGCATGCCAACGCTCGTCCATCTTTCCGACATCCACTTCGGTCCGCCCGAAGTGCCGGCGCATGTCGCCGCGGTGGAGCGGCGGTTCGCCGAGCGCCGGTGGGATGTGGTGGCGGTGTCGGGTGACCTGACGCAGCGTGGATTTCGCGCCCAGTTCGCAAGGGCGCGCACCTTCATTGAGAGGGCGCGTGCATCGGCACCCACGGTCGCGATTCCCGGCAACCACGATGTGGCGTGGTGGTGGTGCGTGGGCGGACTCGGCGTGCGGGCGATGATGTATCGCGGCTACCGCCGGTGGATCAGCGCCGACCTCGAGCCGACGCTGCGCGCCTCGGGCGCGACGGTGGCGTCGATCAATACGTCGCAGGGCATCCAGTGGCACACGCTGACGTCGCGCCTGCGCGATCTGTCGGTGGTGGGAGTGGCGCGGCCGGCGCAGTGGGCGCGCGCCACACGCGAGTTCGAGGCAGCGGACGCCGGCGACCTGCGCGTGCTGATGCTGCACCACAACGTGCTGCGTGGCACGTTGTCGCACCGGTGGGGACTCACGGCGCGGGAGCGCGGGCTCGACGAGGTGGCGCGCACCGGGTGCGAGGTGGTGCTGTGCGGCCACGATCACGAGGCGCAGGTGGCGCAGGTGGAGCGCCACGGGCGCCGGTATGTGGTGTCGCAGGTGAACACCATCTCGACGCGCGCGCGCGGCGGGCGTCCCGCCTGCTTCCATGAGGTGGCGTGGGATGCCGCGCAGGTGACGGTGACGCGCCAGGAGTGGAGCGCGACGGCAACTGACTTCATTCCGTCACAATCGTGGTCTTTCGCGCGCTGATCGACCGACTGCGTGGCGCTCGGCGCACGCCGCCGGCGCGCGACGCGCAGCAACTCGCGCTCGACCTGGCGCGTGCACCGCGCACCGGCGCCGAATTGCTCACGCGGCTGACCGCGATGGGACTGCGCGGCGTGCGCTCGCTCGCGCTCACGCGCAATCGGTCGGTGGTGGTGAGCGCCGTGGACGGCGCGTTGCGCGTGCATCGTGCGTTTCTGGATGCGCCCGACTCCGTCCATCGCGCCATCGTGCGGTTCCTGATGGCGCCGCGCCGTACCGAACGGGTGGCCGCGCGCCGCGTGCTCGTGGCGTTTCCCATCGGGGATGCGGAACGGCGACCGCCGCGCACGCCCGAGCGCACGCATCCCGATGACGAGAAGCTCGCCGCCACGCTCACCGAGTGGCACGCCAGGTACAATGCCGAGCGCTTCGCCGGCGCATTGCGCCGAGTGCGTGTGCGCGTGTCGCGGCGCATGCGGGCGCGGCTGGGTCACTATGCGCCGGCGCAGCAGGGGCGCACCGCCGAGATTGCCATTTCGCGCCGCCACATGAAGCGACACGGCATGGCCGAGTCGCTCGCGACGCTGCTGCACGAGATGGTGCACCAGTGGCAGGACGAGGAGGGGCATCCGCTGGGCCACGACCGGCGGTTTCGCGAGAAGGCGAAGAGCGTGGGGATTGTGGGGCGGGCGAAGCGGGTGGTGGATTGAGGGGCTGCATGGTGTCGACGGCACGTTGGACACAATCTCCGAGAGGCCCATGACCTTGGCGTCGCGCACGAATCGCCTTTTGGGCCAGTTCCTTGATACGCTGGCCGGCGTGGCGCCTGTCCTGTTGGGCGTGGCCGCGTTTGCCGTCAGCGACAAGTTCGGCGCGCTGGTCTATCTGATCGCCATTTTGTGGGCGCTCTGCTACTACTTCCTCGCCGATTGCATGCCCAACGGCCAGAGTTTCGCCAAGCAGTGGCTCGGCACGCGGGTGGTCGATCGTCTCACGGGCAAGCCGTGCACGTGTGGTCAGTCGTTCGTGCGCAACCTCTTTCTCTTCTTCCTCGGGCCGATCGATTGGGTCTTCATCTTCGGCGAGCGCAACCAGCGGCTCGGCGACAAAGTGGCAGGGACGATTGTCATCGAGGTGTAGGCGCGGGAGTTCGTCGACCGGATTGCGATCCACGCTTCGTCGCTTGATCTGGCGGCACCGTAGCGGGGCTGTTGGCGCGGTGCTCGGACCCGTCGTAGAACCCGCCTGTCCCAATAAGGCAAACACCCACGCAAGTGCGGGATTTTCGCCTACGTGCGTCGCCGTGCGCGAACACTAGAATAGTGTCCACAAGCTGTCCGCTGCGCGCATGTCACCCCGACGCGACAGCGCGACACCGATCCACTGTGGGGAATCTCAATGCGGATACGAGCAGTCCGACTGGCCGTTGCGGCAAGCGCGGCGTTGCTGCTGACGGTAGCGTGCCGCCCCGTGCAGGATCCGGGTGCCAGGTATGGCAAGGGCGCTGAAGGCGCGGCCAAGGCTGCCGGAACGCCCGCCACGCCCGCCACGCCCGCCACGCCCGCCACGCCCGCCACGGCGCTCTTCCCCGTCGCGCCGCCGCCTTTTTCCGACGGCGTCTTTCCGTGCTCCGAGTGCCACAAGCCCGGCGACAAGGTGAATCGCGTCCCGCACGCCGTCGAGTTTCACGAAGACATCGTCCTGAAGCACGACGAGAAGAACCGCTGGTGTCTCGACTGCCACGATGCGCAGCATCGCGACAAGCTGCACCTCGCCGATGGTCGGCTGATCGACTTCACCGAGTCGTACCGCCTGTGCGGGCAGTGCCACGGTCCGACGCTGCGCAACTGGAAGGCCGGCGAGCACGGCAAGCGCACAGGGTCGTGGTCGGGTGCCAAGCAGTACCTGCTGTGCGCGAGTTGCCACAGCCCGCACTCGCCGCATTTCAAGCCCCTGCAGCCGAAGCGCCCCCCGCTAAGGCAGGAGAAGATCCGATGATCGACCACGCGGCCGCACCCTTGGCCATTCCGGAGCCGCCAGCCAAGGGCCACACTCGGCGCGAAGCCCTCATCCTCGGTTTGTTCGCCCTGGCCGGCGCCGCGCTCACGACCGGCTGTGCCAGCGACAAGACGGCGCTCGACGAGTATCTGCAGAAGCACTTCAAGGATCTTTCGGGCGACGAGCTCAAGGCCGTGCTCGCGCGCATGGAAAAGAAGTACTCGGAGCAGTACGGCAAGCACGTATCGGTGAGTGCCACGCCGCCCCTCGAGGGCGTGTTGTTCGGCTATGCGCTCGACCTGTCGCGGTGCATCGGCTGTCGGCGCTGCGTCTACGGCTGCGTGGAAGAGAACAATCAGTCGCGCGATCCGCAGACGCACTGGATCACCGTGCTCGAGATGGACAAGGAAGGGGGCGTCAATCTGCAGGACGCCAACGCCTACTACGATCACGAGACGGTGCCCGCGCCGGGCAAGTTCTACATGCCCGTGGCGTGCCAGCACTGCGAGAACCCGCCGTGCGTGAAGGTCTGCCCGGTGCAGGCGACGTGGAAGGAGAAGGACGGCATCGTCGTCATCGACTACAACTGGTGCATCGGCTGCCGCAACTGCATCGCGGCCTGCCCGTATGGGGCGCGGCGCTTCAACTGGGGCACGCCCAACATTCCGGCGGACGAACTCAACCCGGTGACGGAGTACCTCGGCAACCGGCCGCGCCAGCGCGGCGTGGTGGAGAAGTGCTCGTGGTGCATCCAGCGGACGCGCAAGGGGCTGTACCCGAAGTGCGTGGAAGTCTGCCCGGTGGGCGCGCGCAAGTTCGGCAACCTGCTCGATCCGGACAGCGAGATCCGCTACATCATCGAGAACAAGCGCGTGTACATCCTGAAGGAAGAACTGAACACGCAGCCGAAGTTCTTCTACTACTACGGACTCTGAGGCCTACCCCATGAGCTTCATCCGGAAGACTTCGGACTTCGTGACGGGCACCGCGCGCATGGCGTTCCTTGGCGGGAACAAGGTGTACTACGCGTGGCTGGGCCTGCTGCTCCTGTGCATCGTGCAGGCGGGCTTCGCGTTTGCCAACCAGTTCCAGCACGGCCTCATCAGCACCAACATGCGCGACTCGGTGTCGTGGGGCTTCTACATCGGCAACTTCACGTTCCTCGTGGGCGTGGCGGCGGCCGCGGTGCTGCTGGTGATCCCGGCGTACATCTACGACTGGAAGCCGATCAAGGAAGTGGTGCTCTTCGGCGAGCTGCTCGCCGTCGCCGCCATCGTGATGTGCCTGCTCTTTGTGCTGGTTGACATGGGGCGGCCGGACCGGTTCTGGCACCTGATCCCCGGCATCGGGCACATGAACCTGCCCAGCGCGATCATGGCGTGGGACTCGATTGTGCTCAACCTGTACCTCGTCATCAACTTGACGGTGGCGAGCTACCTGGTGTACTGCGCCTACCACGGCATCCACTACGACAAGCGCATCGTGGTGCCGCTGGTGATCCTGTCGATCCCGATGGCCGTCAGCATCCACACGGTGACCGCCTTCCTGTACAACGGCATGGCAAGCCGCCCGTACTGGAACAGCGCCATTCTCGCGCCGCGGTTCATTGCGTCGGCGTTCTGCTCCGGGCCAGCGCTGCTGCTGATCCTGTTCCAGATTCTGCGCAAGGTGTCGGCGTTCGAGATCAAGGACGAGGCGATCCACAAGGTCGCGGAGCTGATGTCGTACGCGATGGGCTTCAACCTGTTCCTGTTTGGCGCCGAGTTGTTCAAGGAGTACTACTCCAACACGCACCACCTGGTGCACTACGAGTACCTGTTTGCCGGCCTGCACGGCAAGGCATCGCCCATTGCGCCGTACGCCTGGGCGTCGCTGATCTTCGCCATCGTCTCGTTCTTCCTGTTCCTCATTCCGAAGACGCGCCGGAACGTGGTGACGATGAACATCGGCTGCGTGATGATCTACCTCTCGGTGTACATCGAGAAGGGCATCGCGCTGATCATCCCGGGCTTCACACCCGACCAGCTGGGGCAGGTGTACGAGTACGTGCCGAGCCTCAACGAACTGCGCGTGGCCGCCGGCGTCTTCGGCGTTGGCTTCCTGCTGTTCACGCTGATGGTCAAGGTGTCGGTGTCGATCCTGTTTGACCGGCCGCAGGCGGCGGCGCACGGATAGACCCGGGACGGGAGACCGTCGACGGAAGACGGTGAACTGACGGGGAGCGTCAGTTCACCGTTCTGCCTTGGCGTCGACGCTGCGCCGTGCGACGCGCCGCCCCCGAGCCGGGATCAGCCCCGCAGGTACGCCTCGGCCATTTCGAGGTCGTCAAACTGCTCAATCCAGGCGCCCGAATTCCGGAAGACCGTCACGAGGAAGTCATGGGAGTGATCACCCGGGACGGTGAGGGCCGCGACGCGGGCGTGCAGGTCGACCTGTGGCGCCGCGGGGAAATCGGTGTACGCCATCCGGTAGTCCTGCACGGGCGACTCGACATTGACGGCATCGCGCAGGTCCACGAGGAACCGGTGGATGTCCCGCTGGGCGCCGAGCGCGTGGGCTTCCTCGACTTGCGCCATCCGGTGCCGGCCCGTCTTGCCGATGATCCGGAGTGCGATGTACGAGCCGTCCGCTGAAACGAAGATCTCGTGATCCATGTCATGCACCAGGTTGCGACGATGCCAGAAGGTAGCATCGCATGGGCGCGCCTGTCACGCCGGCCCCCGTGTCGCGGCACGGTTGGGCCACGGAAAATTGGTTACATTTCGCCACTGACTCAACCTGCAATTCCGGTCCGTGAACCATGACTGATTCGCTGCTCGGTTCGCCCACGCTGAAACCCCGCGTGGGCGATCTGTACAACATCGACGCCGCCCTCACCGAGGAAGAGCGGGCGATTCGCGACTCGGTGCGCGCTTTCGTCGACGAGAAGGTGCTGCCGGTCATCGGCCAGTGTTACGTCGATGGCCGCTTTCCCACGGAACTCATCTCCGCGATGGGAGCCAACGGCTACTTCGGCGCCAACCTGCCTGAGGAATACGGCTGCGCGGGGCTGAGCAACGTCGCCTACGGCATCATCAACCAGGAACTCGAGCGCGGCGATTCGGGCATTCGGTCGTTCTCATCGGTGCAGGGCGCGCTGGTGATGTACCCGATCTTCACGTTCGGCAGCGAGGCGCAGAGGCGTCACTGGCTGCCGAAAATGGCCACGGGCGAGGCCATCGGCTGCTTTGGCCTCACGGAACCGGACTACGGCTCCAATCCTGCCGGGATGATCACGCGCGCGCGCCAGCAGGCGGACGGCTCGTGGGTGCTCAACGGCGCCAAGATGTGGATCACCAACGGATCGCTGTCGCACGTGGGCGTGGTGTGGGCCAAGACCGATGACGGCGACGACGACGGGCACAGCGTGCGCGGCTTCCTCGTGCCCACCGGTACGCCGGGCTACGCGATCAAGGAAACCAAGGGCAAGCTGTCGTTGCGCGCGTCGATCACGAGCGAGTTGGTGCTGAGCGACGTGCACCTGCCAGCGGATGCGATTCTGCCGCACTCCAAGGGGCTCAAGAGCCCGCTGATGTGCCTCACGCAGGCGCGGTATGGCATTGCGTGGGGCGCGATGGGCGCGGCCATCGCCTGCTACGACGAGGCGCTGAGCTACGCCAAGACCCGCGTGATGTTCGACCGGCCCATCGGCGGCTTTCAGATCCAGCAGGTGCGCCTGGCCGACATGCTCACCGAAATCGTGAAGGGGCAGCTGCTCGCGCTGCACCTGGGCCGCATGAAGGACCAAGGGACCTTCACCCCGCAACAGGTCAGCCTGGCCAAGCGTAACAATGTCAGCGTGGCGACCGACATCGCCCGCGAGGCGCGCCGTCTGCTGGGCGCCAACGGCATCCTCGCCGAATACCATTCCATGCGCCACATGGCCAATCTCGAGAGCGTCTATACGTACGAGGGGACACACGATGTGCACTCGCTCGTCATCGGGATGGCGGAGACCGGGTTGAATGCGTTCAAGGGGTGATCGTGGCGAGTGAGGTCCTGGCCGACGGTGGCGGGCGCCGATGAGCGGCGGCCTTGCGGAACGTCGGATCGAGAACGCCGTGCGGTCGGGCGGAATCAGCCATGGGCCGATCTACGATGCCGTGTTCCGGCAGGCGCTGCCGGTGGCCCGAGGTGCGGTGCTTGATTTCGGCGCGGGCACGGGCGCGGTGGCCTCGTGGCTGGCCGGCCGACCGTCACCTCGGTCACGGCCGCTGACCTGGTGACGCCAGGCGGCGGTGGCGCCGGCGCGGAGCGCGGGGTGCACTGGCTGCAGGCGGATCTCAATGCGCCGCTCCCCGTGCCTGACCACCAGTTCGACCTGCTGGTGGCCGTCGAGATCATCGAGCACCTCGAGAATCCGCGCGCCGTCGCGCGCGAATGGCGGCGGCTCCTCAAGCCGGGCGGTCAGGTGGTGCTGTCGACTCCGAACGTCGAGTGCATTCGTTCGCTGGCTGCACTCGTCGCGCGCGGCCATTTTCTGCCGTTCACCGAGCCGTGGTACCCGGCGCACATCACGGCGCTCACGGCGGCCGACGTCCGGCGCGTGCTGGCGGAGGCCGGGTTCGTCAACATTCAGATCCGGTATTCCGGGCACGGCCGCATACCCAAATTGGCGCTGACGTGGCAACAGGCGTCACTCGGCCTGTTGCGCGGCTGCCGGTTCTCCGACAATCTCGTGGCGACGGCGCAAGCACCTTAGATTTCCACCGGTCATCACGAGGCGGAACGACGCAGCATTGGCGGGCTTTCTGATGCAATCCATCGACTTCCCAAGAGGTACGTCCCATATGAAAACGTTCAAACAGCATCACGCCCTCCTGCTCGCCGCGGTTCTGGGCGTCGCGTGCGCCGGCGACCCGACGAAGGCGCCGGTGCCTGCCGAGTCGCTGGCCGTGATCGACACGGCGACCCTTATGCGGCATATCCGTGTGCTCGGCGCCGACTCGCTGCTCGGGCGCGGGCCCGGCACGGCCGGCGAGGACAAGACGGCCGCGTACGTCGAAGCGCAGTTCATGGCGATGCGGCTGAAGCCCGGCAACCCGGACGGCAGCTACACGCAGAAGGTTCCGCTCGTCGGGATCACCGTGACCAACAGCCCGACGCTGACGTTCGCCGCGGGCGGAAAGTCGGCGACGCTCAAGTGGCGCGACGACTTCGTGGCGTGGACCAAGCACGTGGCGCCGACCGCGGCCCTTGCCAAGTCGGAACTCGTCTTCGTCGGCTACGGCGTCGAGGCGCCTGAGTACGGCTGGGACGACTTCAAGGGCGTCGACCTTACGGGGAAGACCATGGTGGTCCTCGTGAACGATCCCCCCGTGGCCGACACGGCGGTGTTTGGCGGGCCGCGGATGACGTACTACGGGCGGTGGACGTACAAGTTCGAGCAGGGCATGAAGCACAAGGCGGCAGGCGTGCTGATCGTGCACGAGACCGCCCCCGCCGGCTATCCGTTCACGGTCGTGCAGGGCAAGACCGCTGAACAGTTCGACCTCGTGACGGCCGACAAGAACATGGGGCGCAGCGAGGTGGAAGGCTGGATCACGCTCGATCGCGCGAAGGCGCTCTTTGCGATGGGTGGCCAGGATTTCGACGCACTCAAGGCAAAGGCGGCGACCAAGGAGTTCGCGCCCGTGCCGCTCGGTGTCACGGCGAGCATCGAGCTCAGGAACACGCTGCGCACCGTGGATTCGCGGAATTTCGTCGGGCTGATCGAGGGCAGTGACCGGACGCTGCGGAAGGAGTTCGTGATCTACAATGCGCACTGGGATCACTTCGGCGTCGGCGCCAAGGTGAACGGCGACTCGATCTACAACGGCGCATCGGACAACGCGACGGGTGTCGCCGGCCTGTTGGATCTGGCCAAGGCCTTCATGGCCGCCAAGGTGAAGCCGCTGCGCTCCATCCTCTTCGTGGCCGTCACGTCAGAGGAGCAGGGCCTTCTCGGGTCGCAGTACTACGCCACCAACCCGCTGTACCCGCTGAACAAGACGCTTGCCATCATCAATCTGGACGGCCTCAACACCTGGGGTCGCACGTCCGACGTGGTCGTGATGGGTTACGGCGCCTCGGACCTGGATGACTACGCGAAGGCGGCCGCGGCCGAGCAGGGCAATCGCATTCTGCGGCCCGATGCGGAACCCGAGAAGGGGTACTACTACCGCTCCGACCATTTCAACTTCGCGAAGGTTGGCGTGCCGGCGTTCTATCCGGGGGCGGGCATCACGTTTGTCGGCAAGGACTCCACGTTCGGCATGCGGACGCGCGCCGACTACGTGGCAAACGACTACCACAAGCCGAGCGACGACATCAAGCCGACGTGGGACCTGTCGGGCGCCGCGCAGGACCTGCAGTTCGACTTCGCCATCGGCTTCCGCGTGGCGAATGCCGGCAAGTTCCCCGAGTGGAAACCGGGCAGCGAGTTCAAGGCGATTCGCGAGAAAAGCCTGGCCCCGAAGCCGTAGGGAAGACGGTAGACGGTAGACGGTAGACGGTAGACGGTAGGCGATTGACGGTAGGCGATTGACGGTAGGCGGTGGACGACGGCTGAGGAACGCTTTGTCATCTACCGTCTACCGTTTCTTGTCTGCGCTATCCTCTCCCGCTTCTTCCGCCGCACCGCCATCCGCCGCCGCAGCGCATGCGGCATCAGCGACAGGAGCCGCCGCAAGATCCGGTTGCGCGTGCCCGGCACACAGATGACGGCACCGCCCGCCGCGAGCTGCCGCAGCGAAATCTCGGCGACGTCATCGGCCTGCATCCAGAGCCACGACGGAATTTGCTGCTTGACGTGTGGCATGTCGTCGTGGATCTCGGTGTGCGTAAAGCCGGGGCACAGTGCCTGCACGCGGATGCCTGCGCCGCGCACCTCGGTGTCGAGCCCAAGTGAGAAGCTCGTGAGGTACGCCTTGGTCGCCGAGTAGTTCACGTTGCCGGGGCCGTAGAGGAAGCCGGCGATGGAACTGACGTTGATGATGCCGCCTGCCCCGTGCTCGATCATGCGGGGCAATGCGGCCGTCGACAGGCGCATGGGCGCAAGCATGTGCAGGCGCAGCATCTCCATCTGCGGGTCAAGCGGGATCTTTGCCAGCTTCCCGTTGGTGGCGAAGCCGGCGTTGTTGACCAGCAGGTCGAGCCGGGGGAGCGCCGCGATGCGGCCGGCCACCTCCTCGCGCCCGGCGTCTGACGAGAGATCTGACGTCCAGGCCTCGGCGCGCACCGCGTGGCGGTCGGCCAGCTCGCGCGCGAGCCGTTCGATGCGCTCCGTGGTGCGCGCCACGAGAATGAGATCGTAGTCGCGCCGGGCGAGCGCCTCGGCGAAGGAGCGACCGATGCCGGCGGAAGCGCCGGTGATCAGGGCGAGGGGCATTTGCGAGACGGTGGACGGGAGACGGGAGACAGTAGACGGGAGATCGTATGCCGTGGGCGCTGCCTCGGCAGGGGAGAAGATGCGGGTACGCTCCAATCAGGGCCACTCCCCACCTCACCGTGCGAAACCAACGCCGGCAGTCTTCCACCGTCTACCGTCCGCCGTCTGCCGCCCCCCACGCCAACGGTGTAGCTTTCGGGCGCACTCTCACTGGGGGATTTCACGGTGAAATTGGCCGTGTGCATCAAGCGCGTTCCTGACATGGAAGGGCGCTTCAAGATTGCCGCATCGGGCACGGGCATTGACGAGGCGGGGCTCAAATTCGACATGTCCGACTTCGACGGCTACGCTGCCGAGGTGGCCATTCAGATCACCGAAAAGCTGGGCGCCGGCGAGGTGACGGTCATTTCGCTCGGCCCCGACGTGGTGCAGGAGACGCTGCGCAAGGCGCTGTCGATGGGCGCACACCGCGCGGTGCAACTCAAGCACGACGCGCCGGTGAGCGACGGGCTCGCCATCGCCACCGCGCTCGCCGCGGAGCTCAAGGACCGCGGCTACGATCTCATTCTCTGTGGGCGCATGGCCGTGGACACGCAGAACCGCTCTACGGGCGCGTTCATCGCCGAGTTGCTCGGATTGCCGGTGATCACGGCCATCTCGCAGCTCAACGTCGAGGGCGGCGTGGTAAGGGCGCGGCGCGAACTCGAGGGGGCGTACGAACTCATCGAGTGTCCGCTGCCGGCCGTCGTCACCATCGATGAGGGCATCGCCCGGGCGCGGTATCCCTCGCTCAAGGGGATCATGGCTGCCAAGAAGAAGCCGATGGATGTGCGGCCGGCGCAGCTTGGCGCGATCACCTACCAGCTCGAGAAGATGGAGCTTCCGGCCGAACGGGCCGCGGGGCGCATCGTCGGTGAGGGAAAGGACGCCGTGCCTGAACTCGTCCGCCTCCTCAAGGAAGAGGCGAAGGTACTCTGATGACCAACATTCTTGCATTCTCTGAAACGCGACTGGGCGACCTGCGCCGGTGCGGACTCGAGACCGTCACGGCCGCCCGCACGGTGGCCGATGCCACGGGCGGCCAGGTGCACGCCGTGCTTGCCGGTGGTCCGGGCGTCGCCCAGCACGCGGCGAGGCTGGCCGCGCACGGCGCCGACGTGGTGCTCGTGATCGAACACGACGCCTTTGCCAACTACAATCCCGAAGCGCTCACGGCGACACTGGCGGCCCGGTTGGGCAGCGGCTATCGCGCCGCGTTCTTTGCAGCCAGCGCGCAGGGGCACGACCTCGTGGCGCGCGTCGCCGCGCGGATGAAGCTGGCGTACGCGTCCGATGTCTCCGAGTTCACCGTGACGGCCGACCGCGTGGCTGTGGCCCATCCGGGATATACCAACAAGATCGTCCAGCGCTTTGTGCTCAACGCCACGCCGGCCCTGATCTCGCTGCGCGCCGGCGCGGTGCTCCCGGTGGAGCACGCCAAGGCCGGTGCCGTCGAAGCGCTCGCCGTGGTGGGCGATCCGTCTGCCGTGCGCGTGAAGGTGACGCTGACCGAGAAGGCGGCCGGCGGCAAGCTCGACCTGGGCGAGGCGCCGGTGATCATCGCCGGCGGGCGCGGCCTCAAGGAAGCGGCCAACTTCACGCTCGTCGAAGATCTCGCCGCGGCGTTCGGCAATGCGGCGGTGGGCGCCACGCGCGCCGTCACCGACGATGGCTGGCGGCCGCACTCGGATCAGATTGGCCAGACGGGCCGCTTGGTGAGCCCCGATCTGTACGTGGCATGCGGCATCTCGGGCGCCATCCAGCACCTGGCCGGCATGCGCACGTCCAAGACGATCGTCGCGATCAACAAGGACAAGGAAGCGCCCATCTTCAAGGTGGCCGACTACGGCATCGTGGGCGACGTGATGGACGTTCTGCCTGTACTGGCAGAGGAAGTGAAGAAGGCGAAGGCGGGAGCGTGAGGCACATCATGCGAACGCCATGGATGCACTGGGTGCTGGCGGTCATCATCACGCTCATTTCGGCCATCTACCAGCGGCGAACCGGACCGACCTATCCGGCGCGGGGCACGGTGAGTCTCGGTGGTCAGGACATTGCACTCCGCCTGCTGCGCACGCATTCCATCACCGCGCGGCAGCCGGTCACCGTCACGGTTGCCGACTCTTCGGTGACGGGCGCGGTGGAATGGCGGCGCTTCCCGACCAGCGACCCATGGCGCACCGAGCTGATGGTGCGTGCGGGCAACGAGCTCTCGGCCGTGCTGCCACCGGCGCCCGAGGCGTTGATGCCGATGGCCGGCAAGCTCGAGTATCGCGTGAAGCTCACGCGCGGCGCCGAGCAGGTGGTGTTTCCCGACAGGCCCGCGGTGACGCGATTCAAGGGCGACGTTCCGGCGTGGGTCCTGATCCCGCACGTCTTCGCCATGTTCTTCGGGATGCTGTTTGCAATGCGCGCCTTGTTTGCCGCCGTTGGCGGTGGCGATACGCGCCGATGGGGCTACGCGACAACGGCGCTGCTCGTCTTCGGTGGGTTCGTGCTTGGGCCGATCGTGCAGAAGTATGCGTTCGACGCGTACTGGACCGGCATTCCGTTTGGCTATGACCTCACGGACAACAAGACGCTCATTGCGGGGGTGGCCTGGATTCTGGCCGCGTTCCAGCTGAGGGGCGGGCGTCAGGCGAAGGTCGCCGTGGTGGTCGCCACCGTCGTCACGATGGTGGTCTTTGCGATTCCGCACAGTGTCTGGGGCTCGCAGGCGAAGTGGTAGCAATGCGTGGCGCCCTGTTGCTCCTTGCGCTCTCCGCGTGCGCGAGCGCCGGGAGCACGCCCGAAGGGTCCGCCCCGCGCCAAGCGGCCATATTCTCGAGCCCTGAGACCGGGGTGCTGCTTGGCGAGCGGGCGCGAGCGATTGCCGCCGAGATCGCCGCCCCACCGGCTTCCGTCTGGTTGGCCGTGAAGAAGGTGTACGGCGATTTCGAGATTCCCCTGACCGTCGACAATCCGGCGGCGCACAAGATAGGGAATCCGAATTTCTACAAGACGCGCCAACTTGCCGGTCAGTCGATGGTGCTGTTCGTCGATTGCGGTTCGGGAATGACGGGACCACGATCGGCATCGTATCGGATCACCATCTCGTCGCTCACCGACGTGATCGCCGACGGCAAGGGCGGCACGACGGTGCAGACGACCTTCGTCCCCATGGGTCAAGACCTCGGCGGCACCAGCAGCGAGAAGATTCCCTGCGGTTCGACGGGCCGCTTTGAGGCCTATCTGCTCGACCGCGTGCGGGCGGCGCTGGGCGTGCCGGGCAAATAGCGCGCAACCCGGCGCGTGGCTTCCCGTTCGCTTGTCGGCGGGACGCACCGGACGTAGCGTTTGCTGCAGCGCATTGCCGGTCAATGCGCGCCGTGCGCCCCCCGTCCGTCGCCATCACCCAGTGAGCATTCCGTGACCGCATCGAACGGCATCTTTGCCCTGATCGTCGTTGCCGCCGCCGCTTTCTTCTCGTACAACGTCCAGCGGCTCGTCGGCTACCTGCGCGTCGGCCGTCTCGACGATTCGCGCTGGAACGACGTGCCGCATCGGATCTGGAACCTCGTCACGATCGGCGTCTTCCAGCGGAAGATCTTCCGTGATGCCGTCGCGGGGCCGATGCACGCCGCCATCTTCTGGGGCTTCTGCGTCCTGAGCGCCGGCACGGTGGAGTTTCTCGCTGCCGGCATCGTGCCGGGCTTCAGCTTTGCGCGCTTCATGCCGCAGTGGGCGTTCCGCTTCTACATGGGCAATCAGGACCTGTGGGGCGCGCTCGTCATCGGGGCGGTCGCCTTTGCCCTCTGGCGCCGCCTGACGCACCGCGTGAAGCGCCTGCAGGGTGCCGAGACGCACGCCAACGACCCGCTGTTCATCCTCAGCTGGATCGGCGCGCTGATGGTCACGATGTTCCTCGCCGAGTCGTTCCACATGGTGGCGCATGCCGAGTCGGCGACGCCGTTCTACCGGCCGATCTCCTTTGCGCTGGCGACCATGCTGACATGGGTGCCGGTGGGCGCCGCAGAGGTCATCCATGCCGTGAGCTGGTGGGCGCATGGCCTGCTCGTGCTCGGCTTCTTGAACTACCTGCCGTACTCCAAGCATCTGCACGTCGTAGCCTCGCTGCCCAACGTCTACCTGTCCAACACGAGCGGGCCCGGCCAGGTGGGGGTCATGCAGTCCATGGACCTCGAGGCCGATGTCGAGCAGTTTGGCGCCAAGGACATCGAGCAGCTGTCGTGGAAGAGCCTGATGGACGGGTTCGCGTGCACCGAGTGCGGGCGCTGCACGGCGGTGTGCCCGGCGAACATCACGGGCAAGCTGCTGTCGCCGCGGAAGATCATCGTGAACGTGCGCGAGCGACTCGAGACCCGCGCGCCGGCGGTGCTGATGGCAGATGGCAGTGGGCCGGTGGCAGATGACCGGCTGCTGCTGGACGGTTTCATCACGGAGCAGGAGCTGTGGGCGTGCACGACGTGCCGCGCCTGCGTGCAGGAATGCCCGGTGTCCATCGACCACGTGTCGGTGATTCTCGAGATGCGCCGTAACCTCGTGCTGAGCGAGTCGCGCTTCCCAGAAGAGGTAGTGCCGGCCTTCGAAAGCATGGAGCAGCGCGGGTCGCCGTGGGCCTTCGACCCGGGCGAGCGCGGCAAGTGGTCCGACGGGATGCACATTCCGACGATGGCGGAACTGGCCGAGCGTGGCGAGACGGCCGACCTCCTGTATTTCGTGGGCTGCATGGGGTCGTTTGACGAGCGCGCAAAGAAGACGACCGTCGCCTTCGCGAAGATCATGCAGGCCGCCGGCGTCAACTTTGCCATCCTCGGCCGCGAGGAGAAGTGCAACGGCGATCCCGCGCGGCGCATGGGCAACGAGTACCTGTACCAGATGCTCGCCCGCGAGAACGTGGAGACGCTGGCGAAGTACAAGGTGCGGACCATCGTCACGGCGTGCCCGCACTGCATGCACCAGCTGGGGAGCGAGTATCCACAGTTCGGCGGCAACTACGACGTCATCCACCACTCCACGTTCATCGAGCACCTGATGGCGCAGGGGCGCGTGCCGTTGCGCCAGGACCTGCACGAGGCGGTGAGCACCTTCACCTATCACGACTCGTGCTACCTGGGGCGCTATAACCAGATCTACGACGCGCCGCGCGAGACGCTCAAGCGGGCGCTCCCGGTGGTGAACCTCGTGGAAATGCCGCGCTCGGGCGACCGCGGCCTGTGCTGCGGCGCGGGCGGCGGGCGCATGTGGATGGAGGAGAACGAGGGCAGGCGCATCAACGCCGAGCGCGCCGACGAAGCGCTGGCGACGGGCGCGCAGGCGGTGGCCGTCGCGTGCCCATTCTGCATGACGATGCTCAACGACTCCATCTCGTCGCGCGACGCGGCGATTCCGGTGTACGACATCGCCGAAGTGGTGGCCGAGCGGCTGGCGTAGCGGCGAGGCCGCTACGAGTCGAGCCGGAGGTCGCGGCGCTTCGGCTCTGCGTCGTCTGCTGGCAGCACCGTGAGCATGATGCGCGCGCCGTCACGGCGCACGATGACGCGCGCGCCGCACGTCTCGCACTTGCCGGTGATGGGCGGTGTGCTGGAGTAACGCTCGATGCGGTAGCTGCAGGTCGGACAGTAGAGCGTGGGAAGCTCTTCGGGGCGGATGAACGCCCGCGCGCCGACCACCCGCGGTTCCGGATCGTCGTCGGCTGCCTTGTTGATGGTGCTCGACATCGTGCTGAACAGGAGATGGCGCTCCATTTCGGTCATCTTGGCGAGCTGGGCCGGACTGGCGAGTCCGCGCGCCTGCAGCGCCTTCACCACCTGCGAGGGCACGCCGGCCGGGGGCGCCAGCGGATTGGGGGCGTCGATGGAGCGCGCCGGCCCAAGTTCGCCGCGCAGGCGACGCCCCACCCACCAGATGGCGCTCACGGCGATGCCCAGGACGAGCACCGCGAGCGCGACAAGTCGCAGGTCCATCTGCAGCAACGGCTGGTTCACCCGAGCCGCACCTCGTGAATGGTGATGGTGTGTCTCGCCGCACCGTCTTCGTGCCGCACCGCACACCGTTCGCGCACCGTCGCGCCGAGCACTGCGCACTCGGCGAGGCAGGCGTTCAGGGCCACACGCCCCGGGTCGGCGATGAGTGCCATCGCTCCGGGTGCGAGCGCCCCGACGACCGCCCGCGCCACCAGCGGCGCGTACGGTCGCTCATACAGTACGTCCGCCGCCAGCACCAGGTCAAAGGTCCCGAGGTCGCCCGTGGATGCGCGCCAGTCGACATGGGCGGCGGTGACGTCGCGCCCGAGGTTGCACACGGCATTGCGGCGCGCGAACAGCAGGGCGTCGTCGTAGTAGTCGGTGACCGTGACGTCGAATCCCACCCCCGCGGCGACGAGCGACGGAAGGCCGAGTCCGGCGCCGAACTCGATGGCACGACGACCGGCGCCCTCGAGCGTCGCAACTTCCCGCGCCAGCACGATGGCCGAGGGCCACAGGTCGGCCCAGTAGGGCAGGCGCTCGTCGCGCTCGAAGTCGGCCTCGCTGATCAGGTCCTCGGCGCTGCGCGGGAGATCGAGGCGCCACGTGCGGCGGCCGGCCTCCACCGCGCGGGCCTGCAGCACAAAGCGCCGATCGAGCGCGGCGAGTTCAGGCGCCAGCGGGACGCTCACCGCGCCTTCACAGCGCAAAGGTCTCGGCGAGATCGGCACTGGGCGTGAGCAGCAGCGCCGACAGTCGGCTGCCGGCCTCGTGGCGAGGCTGGTCCTCCGGCACCACGAGCAGCGCGTTGGCACGCGCCATCGACGTGAGGATACCCGATCCCTGCGGCCCCGTGAGGCGCGCCGTCAGCTCGCCGTCAGGCCGCGCTGTGACGACGGCGCGCAGGAAATGCGTGAGGCCCGCGCCAATCTGCACCGGCTCTTCGAGCGTCACCGCCACCGGGCGGCGATGCAGCCGCGCGTGACCAAGCATGCGCAGGATTGCCGGCCGCACGAAAAGCTCAAACGTCACCATCGCCGACACGGGGTTGCCGGGCAGCCCGATCCACGGAATGCCGGCCACCACGCCGAATCCGACTGGCGCGCCGGGGCGCATGCGCACCTTCCAGAACTTGAGCTCAGCGCCCAGCGCGCCGAGGGCATCGCGCGTGTAGTCGAACTCACCCACCGAGATGCCGGCTGAGCTCACGATGAGGTCGGGCTTCGCCTCGATGGCCCGCGTGAAGATGTCGCGCATCGCGTGCGGCGTGTCGCGGGCATTGCCCATCGGCACCGGCACGCCGCCGGCGGCGCGCACGAGCGCGTGCAGCGTGTAACTGTTGGACGCGACGATCCGTTCGCCGGCGACAACGCGGTCGAACTCGTCGAGATCCACCAGTTCGTCGCCCGAGCCGAGAATTGCGACGCGCGGCGCGCGGTGCACGCGCACCGTGGCCTGGCCCAGCGACGCGAGTATGCCGACCTGCGCGGCGCCCAACGGCTGGCCGGCGGCCAGCACGACGTCTCCCTCGCGAAAGTCCTCGCCGCGCGCGCGCACGTTCTTGCCGGCATCGCGGTCGTTGAACGCGCGCACCGCGTCGACGCCGCCGTCGGTGTCTTCCACGCGCACCACGCAGTCGGCACCCATCGGCAGGGGCGCGCCGGTCATGATGCGCGTGGCCTCGCCCGTGGTGATGGCGCGCGTGGGGAACTGCCCAGCGGACACGGTCTCGACCACGTGGAATGCGCGCGGTGCGCCGGCTGACGCACCCGCGAGCTCCGTGGCCCGCACGGCATAGCCATCCATGGCGGAGTTGTTGCACGCCGGCAACGTGTACGGTGCACGCGCGTCCTCGGCGAGCACGCGCCCCATGGCGTCGAGCAGCGGCACGTGCTCGGTGTCGAGCGCCGACACGTCGCCCGTGATGCGATCGACCGCCTCCGCCACGCGCAGCATGGGCGCCCTACCGCAGGCCGCGCGACGCGGCGAGGCGCACGACGATGGCGTCCTGCACCTGCTCCACTGCGCGATTGGGCACGGTGAAGTTGTTGCACAGCACGCTGAACAGCAGCAGGCGTCCGTCGGCGGTGGTGACATACCCCGAGAGCGAACGCGCCTTGTCGACCGTCCCCGTCTTGGCGTGCACGTTGCCCTGCGCGGCCGTGTTCTTCATCCGCGACCCGATGGTGCCATCGACGCCGGCAATCGGCAGCGCGTCGTAGAATGTCTTGAAGTCCTTGTGCGTGCGCATGGCGTCGAGCACGCGGACGACCGTCTGCGGCGTGACGTAGTCGTGGCGCGACAGGCCGCTGCCGTCGCGCACCGCGTGGCCGGCCGTGTCGGCGCCCCACGCGGCCAACTGGCGTTCCACGACCTTGCGCCCGCTGTCGGGCGTGCCGACGCCCGTCTTCTCGAGGCCCAGCGTGCGGAACATGATCTCGGCGATCTGGTTCTGCGACGGCTTCTCGAGCAGCGGCAGGATGGTGCGCAGCGGTGGCGACCAGAGCGTGAACAGCCGCGAAAGCCCCGCCGTGTCGACGGCCGGTGCGCTGATGACGGTGCCGCGCACGACGATGCCGCGTGCACTGAGCGCCTCGGCAAACGCCTCAAGCCAGGCCTGCGACGGGTTGCGGATGGCCACTTCGACGGTGGCGCTGTCACGCGCCTTCACGAAGCCCGAGAGGTTGAGCAGTGGCCGCGGACCGCGCACGTCGGTCTCCCACACAATGTGGTTCCGCTGCTGCGCCTCGGGTTCCATCATTCCGCCCGTCACCACCGTGACGCGCCCCACGCCCGGCACCGTGCGCGCCGGCGCCGTGCGCACGGTCGCCTGTCCGCCCACGGTCTTCGACGCACGCACGGTGACGCGCGCGAAGCCTTCGTTGAACATCAATTCATCGACTCCCGCCGAGTAGCCGTAGTCGAGGTCGTCGTAGGCCCAGCCGAAGCCCAGCGTGGAATCTGGGAAGGCATCGCCGCCCGTCACCAGGGCGCCGGCGATTTCGCGCACACCACGCGACCACAGCGAATCGGCCGCGGCGCGCAGCGGCGTCATGGCGTCGCCAAACGCGGCGTCGCTCACCGTCGGATCGCCGCGGCCAATGACCACGAGGTCGCCGCGCAGCACGCCATTCACCAGCGCGCCATTGGCCGCAAACTCCGTGCGAAAGCGGTAGTCGGCACCCAATTGCGCGAGCGCCGTGGCACCCGTGAGCAACTTCATGTTGGAGGCGGGCATGAACAGCTTGCCGGCATTGCGCGCGTAGAGCGTGTCTCCGCGCACAGGGTCGACGACCAGGATGCCCCACTGCGCGTTGCGGAACGCGTCCTGCGTGGCCATGGAGTCGATCGCGCGCACGAACTCCGCGCGCTCGGCAGACGGTTTTGGGAGCGCGGGGGTGCCCAGCGAAGCGCACGCAGCGGCCCACACGCTGCCGAGCAGGACGAGGCGACGCATCAGTCAGGTCCGGTGAGGGAGGTGGTGCTGCTCGACCCACGCGACCAGCTGGTCCAACCAGCCGTCGTGGTCGAGCGAAAAGACGGGGAAGGGAAGATCGCTCGTCGGTGTGTCCGTGACCATCGCCTGCCACGTGCCGGCGTTGGGCAGCGTCGCATCGAACAGCATGGCGGCATGTGCCCCGCGCCGGAAGATCTCCACCTTGGGCAGCGCGCTCAGCTTGAATCCCTCGCAGAGCACCAGATCGGCGTCCTGCATGTAGCGCTCGGCGACGATCTCGGGCGTGAGCGGCTGCTCCCATCGCACCACGAGCGCGAACTTGTCGGGCGAAATCATCGCCACGCGCTCGGCCTCGCCTTCGTGGTAGTGGCGATATGTGTCGGTGTTCACCGGGTCCATGTTGAACGTGTGCGACCCGTGCTTGATGGTCATCACGCGCACGCCGCGGCGCGTGAGCGCCGCCGCAAGCCGCACGACGAGCGTCGTCTTGCCGGAGTTCTTCTTGCCGACGATGGAAAGGAGTGGCGGTGTCATTGCGGAGGCGCGGGGGGTAGGTCGTCAGGCGAGTTGACGTTGAAGAAGATGCGCGCCGGGTCTCCCCAGTGCGACACCTCCGCGGCAGGTAGCGTCGATACGCGGACGTCGTCGAGGAACGACACGGCGCGCCGGTCGCCAGCCTCGAGGCGGCGCGTGATGGCGGCCAGACAGCCAGGACCGTACCACGCGCACAGCGGCTCGACACCACGTCCCGACAGCACGCTCTCGGGCAGGGCGGCGTCGACGCCCGCCTCACCCAGCGTGCGCAGCGCACGAAGCAATCCGCCCGGCACAAACGGCATGTCCCATGCAACGACGACCACTGCGGAGCCCCCGGCATGCGAGAGCGCCGCGTGCAGTCCGCCGAGCGCCCCGTCGCCCGGCCGCACATCGGGCGCCACGCGTACTCCGGGAAGCCAGCGGTGCGCGTCCGGGTCGTTCGCGATGAGCAGCAATTCGTCAGCCGCTTCACGCAACGAGACGGCCACGCGATCGATGATGCGCGCCCCCTCAACGACCTGCAGCCCTTTCGCCTGGCCGCCAAAGCGCCGGGCGCCGCCGCCGGCGAGGATCACCCCGACGCACGGAATCACTCGTCTCCCGTCTTCCGTCCTTCGTCTCCCAACCACACCTGCGGCTCTCCCGACACGGCCCGCCCCACCAGCGCCATCCCCGCCGCCCGCGCAATCTCCACGGCCAACGAACTCGGCACGCTCGGCGTGGCTACCACCGACAGCCGCGCGCGCGCCGCCTTGAACGCCAACTCTCCCGAAATGCGTCCGGTGACGAGCAGCATCAGGTCGTCGGGACGCCGACCGGCCATGAGCATCGCACCCAGCACTTTGTCCACGGCGTTGTGCCGGCCGATGTCCTCGGCGTGCACCAGCAGCGACGCACCATCGGTGAGCGCCGCCGCGTGGATGCCGCCGGTCTCCTTGTACAAGGTGCCCTGCGCAAACAGCTCCTTGAACAGCCGACGCGTCTGCGCGAGGTCGGGAATGCGTGGCACCGTGGCGCGGCGTGGCACCGACGAGAGCGAGCCGAGGATGGTGGTCACGGCGCCGCACCCACTGGCGAGCACCCGGCGCCGTTCGGTTCCCTCGACGGTCTCGTAGCGGTCGCGCGGCACCTCGGCCCAGAAACCGAGTTCCTTGGCGCAGGGGCGCAGCGAGACGAGGTCGGCGCGCGCGTCGATATAGCCCTCGCCGAAGAGCCATCCCACGACGAGCTCCGGGAGCTGGTCTGGTGTGCACATCCACGTGACGGCGCTCTCGCCGTTCACTTCCAGCCAGACCGGCGTCTCGTCCACCGCGTCGTGTCGTGTCATGGCCTGCACTCCCGCGTCAGTCGGCGACCCACTCCGCCCACAGCGTCGGGCTCTCCGACAGCCAGACGCGTGTGACCATGGCGCCGGTGCCGAGTGCCGCCTGCACCCGCGCGGCGATGTAGGCCGCCACGTTTTCGCAGCTCGGCACCAGCAGCCCCTCGGCGAACTCCGGGACATCGGTGTTGATGTTGCGGTGGTCGAAGCGCTCCATCACCTCGCGCTCGAGGATGTCGTCGAGGAGGCGCAGGTCGACGACGAATCCCGTCACGGGATCCAGCGACCCCGCAACCGACACGTCACACGTGTACGTGTGCCCGTGCCACGGTGCGCGCGAGCACTTGCCGAAGACTGCGAAGTTGCGCTCCTCGCTCCACTCGGGGCGCCGATAGCGGTGCGCGGCCGCGAAGGTGACGCGGCGCGTGAGCGAGAGGCGCGGCACGGCTCCGCTCAGCTCAGCGGGAGAGCTGGTAGGTCATGCCCACCGACCACAGGTGGTTGCCCATCCAGGGCGACTTCTTGCCGGTCGACAGAATGGCCTTGCTGCCGTCCGCGGCGACCGCCTCGTAGCTCGCCGGGTACTGCAGCTGCCACACGTAGTTCGTGAAGTCGATGCGCGGTTCCCAGCGTCCTTGCGTGTGGTACCGCACGCCCAGTCCCCACGTCAGCAGCATCTTGGTGCCGAAACGGTAGGCGCCCACGTCGGGGGTGCCGTGGAAGTCGCTGACCAGTCCCACGCCGCCCGACAGCACCGGGACGATGCGGTGGTAGCTCTTTTGACCCGTGAGGTTGATGGCGAGTCCGAGGTCGGCCGCGAGCAGCTCGCCGCTTTGGTCGGACACATGCCGCGCGGCAATCGCCTTGGTGGGATCGAGGACGCGGCGCGAAGTGGGCGCCGTGGAGATGCGCGCAACCAGCGACACTGGGCCGCCAAGGCGCACATCGTAGCGGACGCCGGCCAGCCATCCCGGCCGCGGCCCCACGCCTGCGGGATCACGTCCCGTGTCGAACCCGCCGATGAAGGTGCTGAAGGACTGCTTCCACGGCAGGTCAAGGTACGGGCTTTGTGCCGGGATGTATCCCACCTGTGCGGCCACGGGGGCGGCCACCAGCATCACGGCGAACATCGCGGCGCACAGTCGCGTCACGTCAGGCTCCCTGGATTCGAAGGTCCTTGCCAGTCATTTCCGCCGGCTGGGGAACGCCCAGCATCCCCAGCACCGTCGGTCCCACATCGCAGAGTGCGCCACCGGAGCGGAGCTGCACCGGCGTGCCATCTTGCACCAGCAGCAACGGCACCGGATTGGTGGTGTGCGCCGTGTGCGGCCCGCCGGTGGCGGGGTCGAACATCATTTCGCAATTGCCATGATCGGCGGTGACCAGCAGGCGCGCGCCCACCTTTTCGGCGCTCTTGATGATGCGCGCGAGCTGTGCGTCCACCACTTCGCAGGCGCGGATGGTCGCCGCCAGGTTGCCGCTGTGTCCCACCATGTCGCCATTGGCGTAGTTGCACAGCGTAAACGGGTGCCGCTGTTCCTCGATGGCGCCGCACAGCACGTCGGTGATGCCGGCCGCGCTCATCTCGGGCATCAGGTCGTACGTGGCCACTTTCTGGCTTGGGACGAGGATGCGCTCCTCGCCCGTATACGGCGTTTCGTTGCCGCCGTTGAAAAAGTACGTCACGTGCGGGTACTTCTCCGTTTCCGCCGTGCGCAGCGTGGTGAGTCCGTGCTCCTGCAGCACCTCAGCCATGATCTTGGCCATCGAGAACGGCTCAAACGCGGTCGGCAGCCCGAATGACTGGTCGTACTGCGTCATGCAGGCCACGTGGAGCTTGGGGCGCACGCCCGTCTCGAAGCCATCGAATCCGTCGATGGCGATCGCGCGGATGATCTGCCGCATACGGTCGGAGCGGAAGTTCCATGTGATCAACGCATCGCCGTCACGCATGGGGGCCACCGCGGCGCCCTGTGCATCGACGACCACGGCCGGCTCCATGAACTCGTCCGTCACCTTGCGGTCGTAGTTGGCCTTGATGAAGGCGAGCGGATCGGCGGCCGACGGCCCCACGCCCTGCACCGCGGCGCGGTACCACGGCTCGATGCGGTGCCACCGCTGGTCGCGGTCCATGCCGTAGTAGCGGCCGCCAATGCTCGCAATGCGCGCGCGGCCCGCCGTGCGCGCGGCGAGGTCGCGCGTGAACTCCAGCGCGCTCGTCGGCAGCGTGTCGCGGCCATCGAGGAAGCAGTGCAGCGCCACGCGCGAAATGCCCTGCCGCGCGGCCAGTCCCACCAGCGCAATCGCATGCTCCTGATGCGCGTGCACGCCACCATCGCCGACGAGCCCCATCAGGTGCAGCGTGCCACCGCTCGCCTTCACCTGCGCGCAGGCGGCGAGGAAGGCCTGATTTGTGAAATACGCGCCATCGTCGATGGCCGCCGTGATGCGCACGAGGTCCTGCATCACCACGCGCCCGGCGCCGAGGTTCAGATGGCCCACCTCGCTGTTCCCCATCTGCCCCGACGGGAGCCCGACCGCCCGGCCGGACGCCTCGAGCAACGTGCGCGGCGCGCCGGCCCAGAGCCGGTCCCAGTTGGGGGTGCTGGCCAAGCGCACGGCGTTGCCTTCGGAGCTTTCGCGGTAGCCCCAACCGTCGAGCACGATGAGGACGACCGGGTGGTCGGTGCGGGGCGTCATCTTGGCTGAGTACGGAAACGGGTGATAAGTTCGGCAGTATGCGTAACCTGGTAAAGTTAGCCCCGGTTACGCCCCCCTACCAGCGATGCGACCCATTCGTTCCCTCCTGATCTTCCTCGCCGCCGCGCCGCTCGCGGCGCAGTCTGCGCTTGTCTCCGATGCGACCGTGCGAACGGCCGCCAACGGCAGCGTCGTCGCCGTCCTCAAGCAGGGGACGGCCGTCACCGTGGGCGCGGCGCGCGGCGCCGACGTCTACATCACCTTCACCGGGTGGATGGACGGGTCCAAGCTCGGGGCCGCCAAGGACTCGTTCCCCGCGCACCTCACGGGCGACATCGCGATGCGCCTGCGGTCCGCGCCGTCGATGAAGGGCCTGATCCTCGGCGAGGTGCGGGCGGGTACTGGCGTCTTCACCGTGGGCAAGAATGTCTCGTGGGTCAACATTCGCCGCGGCGGATGGGTGGACGCCAAGGTGCTGCCGCGTGACGCGAAACCCGTCGAGAAGGCGCCTGCAAAGGCCGAGTCGACAAAGCCTGCGGCCCCCGCGCCTAAACCGGCCGCGGAAAAGACGACGGCCAAGCTGGCGGTCGCCAAACCGGCGGTAAAGGCGGCGGCCTCGCCGCCAGCGCCCAAGGTGCAAGTGCCAGCTCCGGAGCCGGCACCCGCGACCGAAACCGTGCCCGATGGCGCCATGCGCGTGGCGCGCACGACCGTGGTGCGCAACGCACCGAATGGCCTGGTGGTGGGGCAGATCGGCGCGGGCATCATCGTCGCGCCGCTCGCGCGCGCTCGTGGCTGGGTGCGGGTGCGCACCGAGGTGTGGGTGCAGGAGCGCGACATCGTGCCCGCCGACTCGTCCTTCGGTTCGTCGTTGTCGGCGGCCGACCTGCGCGCCGATCCCGAGGGAACACGCGGCAAGACGCTGCGGTGGGAAGTGCAGGTGCTGGCGCTGCAGTACGCCGATCCGCTGCGGCGCGACCTCGCGCGCGACGAGCCGTACTTCCTGGCCAAGGGACCGGGCGCGGAGGATCAGCTGCTCTACCTCGCCATCCCGCCGTCGCTGCTTTCGGAGGCGCGCTCCACGCAGGCGCTGACGCGATTGCTCGTCACGGCGCGCGTGCGCACCGGACGCAGTCAGCCGGTCGGTATTCCGATTCTCGACATCCTCTCTTTTTCCAAGCAGTGATTCCGGCGGAGGTTGGCTGGCGCTCGGCGTGGCGCGAGCACCCGCGCCTCATGCGGCTGCTCACCTGGACCTTCGTCGTCGCGCTCTGTGGCGCGGCGGCATTGGCGTGGCGGGCGGCCGAGTATCGTCGAGAGGTCGCGGCCTTGCGCGCCGGGATGAGCGGCATCGAGAAGGTGAAGGCCGACCTCGCACTCTCGTCCGACGCCAAACGCCTGCAGGTGATGATGGCGCTTGCCCTGCGGCAGGCGCGCACCACCGGCGATCTACATCTCTCGATCTCGGTGGACAGCGGCGTGCTGCACCTTGAGCAGAAGGGCGCCATCCTGCGCACCGCGACGGTGCAGGTGGGTGCCGACGGATGGCAGCGCGCTGCCAACGATTCCATTCCCATCGCCTCGCCGCGCGGGGTGCGGCGCGTGGAGGAAGTGCGCGGCGATTCCGTGGTGGTGCTGTCGGGCGGCGCGCAGCTGTACCGCGGCGACGCCGGCGTCCCTGTGCGCGCCGGTAGCGTGCGCATCGGTGCGGCCGACCTGATCTCCATCCTGCCGAATCTCAAGGCGGGCCTGCCAGTGTATTTCTACTGATGACGATCCCGCCCGCTCCGTCCCGCGGATTCTCCGCCAGCGGCGGCACCGTGGCAGTGCTCGGGGTGGTGGCGACGATTGCCGCGCTCGCGCTGGCCGCCGTCGAGTACCGCGCGGCGCAAGCGGCGCGGCGCGAGCGCGACCTCACGCAGGCAGTGTTCAACGACAACGCCGACATCCTGGCGACGGTTCGGGATCAGGCGGCGACGGCCGGCGACTCGCTCGACCGCGTCCTGGCGGCCTCGCCGGACTCGCTCGGCGACCAGCCGTACATCGTGATCAGCATCGCCGAGAACCGGCTCTGGTACAAGCGCGGATCCACGGTGCTGTTCCGCACTCGGGTGGCGACGGGCACGGGCAAGTACCTCGAACGAGCGGGCGGGTCGCGCTGGAAGTTCGAAACGCCGCGCGGTCGCCTGATGGTGATCCGCAAGGACGTCGATCCTGCGTGGGTGCCTCCCGACTGGCATTATGTGGAAATGGCCCGCAAAAGCGGCAAGCGGCTGCGCCACCTCGAGCGCGGCAAGCCCATTGCCATTGCCGGCGGCGCGGTGATCACCGTGTCAGGGAACGACGTGGTCACGCGTTATCCCGATGGGCGTGAAGTGCCGTTTGAGGTGATGGAAGGCAAAGAGATCGTCGCTGGACACGACCTCATCGTGCCGCCGTTGAACACCAACCAGCGTCGCTACATGGGCGTGCTCGGCGTGAACCGACTGTACCTCGGCGACGGCTATGGCATTCACGGCACCGACGTGCCAACCAGCATCGGGCGCGGCGCGAGCCACGGCTGCGTGCGGGTGCGCAATGAGGATATCGAGACGCTCTTTCGCATCGTACCTGTGGGAACGCCTGTTTACATCTACTGACCACCGGACGCCTGTGCTGGGCCGAGGGGTTGGGACATGGAACGCCTAGCCCCTCCGCCGGGTAGGCCTTAGGTTCCGAGGATTCCTCCGCCGTGGCGCCCACGCGCTACGGCGCACTCGTCTGCCAGCCCGGACTTCGTGATCTCCCTGCGCCGCCTGCCTCCCGCCTTGCTTGCCGCCGCGCTGCTTGTGGCGCCGCTGGCGCAGGCGTGGGGGCAGGGTTCGACGGTGGAGCCCGCCCCGGACCCTGCGGCCGTCGACACGATTTTTGGCCGCAGCGGCCGGTTGCTGGCGCGCTTCTTCGCCCCGCGGCACTCGATGGAAGTCGAGCCGATTGCCCGGCTCTTCGGCAAGCGCCAGCAAAAGAGCACCACCACCGTGGCCGTTACCGATACGGCGAGCGGCCGCGAGCTGTCGCTCATCACCCTGCTGCCGTTCGGCGACAAGGTGAACGGGAGGGTGGGGGACTACCACATTGGCCGTTTCCCGGCCGAAAAAGGGCGCCTTCGCTCGGCGGCCTACGAGAATCCTGACGGGTTCATCGAAGTCACGCTTGAGAACAAGGACACCCCCGTTTCGGAGCATTTCCGGCTCGGCGAGTTCCTGACGCACGACCAGACCAACGTCTGGCCCAAGTATCTCGTGCTGCGCGAGGCGCTCATCGACAAGCTCGAGCTGGTGCTTGTGGAGCTGCAGCGCCGAGGTGTCGACGCACAGCGGCTGACGATCGTCAGTGGGTTCCGCTCGCCGCAGTACAACCAGAAGGGGGTCGGGCGCGGAGGGCGCGCGCGCGACAGCCGCCATCAGTTTGGCGATGCCGCCGACATCCTCGTCGATAACAACCACGACGGCCGGATGGACGACCTCAACCACGACGGCCGGGTCAACTCCAAGGACATGCGCATCCTGGCCGATGCCATTGAGTCGGTGGAACGGCAGTATCCGGAACTCGTGGGCGGACTTGGCCTGTATCGCGCCACGCGGTCGCGCAGCCCGTTTGTGCACGTCGACGTGCGCGGCGTGCGCGCGCGCTGGGGGCGCTTCTAGCAGTGCCCCTCCCGGGCGAGTCCGCCGACGGCGGCTCCCGGGCGGGAATGTGGGCGCTGCTGCTCGGTGCGCTGGCGCTCGTTGGCGCCGTCCTGCTCATCCTGCACCCGCCCGAGCTCCTGCTGGCGTCGCCGTTCGCACGAGACCGGCGGGCCCCGTCGGTCTCGGCCTCGCCGGCCGTCTTTGGGCGCAGCGGCCAGGTGCGCATCCAGATGGTGCTCCCCAACGAGTCGTTCGAGTTTCCGCTTGAGGTGCAGGGCGACCCTGCCGGGCTCAGCTATTCCTGGGTGCGCGCGCAGGACAGCGCTGCGGTCACCCCGTCGCAACCGCTGGCCGGCGCCGTCGTCATTGCGCCGGGTTTCGCCGGTGTCTATCGCCTCGAGGTCGACCGCGAGGCGGGGCATCGCATCGTCGACTCGATCCTCGTGGCCGTGATGGTGCCCTTCTCTGCCAAGCTCGGCCAGTCGATCAACGGGTACCGCATCGGCAACTACCGGTCGGGTATCGACGGCGAGGCGCCGCCGACACCTCGCGGCTTCATCGAGGTGACGCCCGAAACCGTGGATCTCGCCGTCAGCAAGCACATGAAACTGTCCGACTTCATCACGCACGACGAGCAGCAGGACCGCTGGCCCAAGTACGTGGCGCTCGATGCGCGCGTGCTCGACAAGGCCGAGCTCATCATCGCGTACGTCGGCGCCTTCCGCGGCGGCCGCAACCAGACCGTGAACGTCGACGTGCATTCCGGATTCCGCTCGCCCGTCTATAACCGCCGCGTGCCGCGCGCCGCGCGCGACAGCCGCCATCAGTACGGCGATGCCGCCGACCTCGCCATCGATGCCGACGGCGACGGCCGCGTCACCTGGCGCGACGGCATGCTGGTGTCGCTGCAGGTGGAACAGGTGGAGCGCGACTTTCCGCAGTACGCCGGCGGGTTGGGGCTGTACGGTAACCTGAATGGGGTGCCGTACGTACACATCGATGTGCGGGGGAAGAAGGTGCGGTGGAAGGGGTGATGGCATCCGCCATCCGCCATCCGCCATCCGCCATCTGCCGTCTGCCGTCTGCCATCCGCCATCCGCCATCCGCCATCCGCCATCACCTACCACCAACCCCATGAACCCCTCGCTGAAAGACCGCATCCTCCGCAAGATCGAATCGCTCCCCGACGATCGCGGCTATCAGGTGCTCGACTACGTGGAGTTTCTCGAGTCGAAGTACGCGGAGCGGCAGGCGCCGCCGGCGAATGTCTTCACGCGCTTCGCCGAGGGCGTTGAGGACACCATGCGCGCCGGCCGCGTCTCGACCACCGCGATTGCGCAGACCATGGACCTGATGAACAAGGCGATGGGCGTGCTCAATGGCGTATCGGCGGCGGGGAAGTCGGTGGCGAGCGACCTGATGACGACGGCTTCGCAGATCACCACCAATCCACTCGCCAAGCCCAACGCGACGGCTCCCGCGGCGGCTGCCCCGGCCAGTGCGTCGCCGCCTGCTCCGGCACCGGGCGCGCCGACGGACGCGGGTGCACCATCTGACCGGCCGTCGCAGCCCTAGACCCGGCCCGCGGGGAACGCTACAATTCACTATGGCAACCATGATTGTCTCACCAACGGCCCGCACCGGAGTCTTCCGGCAGCGGGCCGTCGTGCTTCAGACGGCCCTCACATGACCAATTCGCGCATCCGCCCCGAGCAGGCGCTCACGTTCGACGACGTCCTGCTGCAGCCAGCGCATTCGCTCGCGCTGCCCAAGGACGTCGACACCACGTCGCGCTTCACGCGCGGCATCTCCCTCCATGTCCCGCTCGTCTCGGCAGCCATGGACACGGTCACCGAAAGCGAGATGGCCATCGCCATGGCCCGGGCGGGAGGCATCGGGGTGCTCCACAAGAACATGTCGATCGACCGGCAGGCGGCCGAGGTCGACCGCGTGAAGCGATCCGAAAGCGGAATGATCCTGCATCCGATCACGCTCCAGCCCGAGGCCAGCCTGCGCGAGGCAGTTGCGTTGATGGCAAAGTTCCGCATCTCGGGCGTGCCGATCGTGGACGCGGCGGGCACGCTGGTGGGCATCATCACCAACCGCGACCTGCAGTTCGAGCGTGAACTCGACCGCCCCATCCGCGCCGCGATGACCAGCGAGCACCTCATTACCGCGCCGAACGGAACGACGCTCGACGAAGCCGAGCGGATCCTCGGCAAGCACCGCATTGAGAAGCTCCCCGTGGTCGACGCGGCGGGCAAGCTGATCGGCCTCATCACGGTCAAGGACATCCACAAGCGCCGCCAGTACCCCAACTCCAACAAGGACCAGCACGGGCGACTGCGCGTGGCCGCAGCCATCGGGGCGGGCGGCGACTTCATGGCGCGGGCCAAGGCCCTCGTGGACGCTGGCGTCGACGTGCTCATCATCGACACGGCGCACGGGCATTCCGACGGCGTATTGCAGGCCACCGCGCAGGTCCGCCAAGCGCTGCCCGACGTCCAGCTCGTGGCGGGCAACGTCGCCACGCGCGAGGCGACCGCCGCGCTGGTGGAGCGCGGCGTCGATGCGGTGAAGGTGGGCGTCGGGCCGGGGTCCATTTGCACGACGCGCGTGGTGGCGGGCGTCGGCGTGCCGCAGCTCACTGCCGTGCTCGACGCGGTGGCGGGGGCCGGTGATGTGCCGGTCATCGCCGACGGCGGCATCAAGTATTCGGGCGATATCGTCAAGGCGCTCGCCGCCGGTGCGTCGTCGGTGATGATGGGCTCCATGCTTGCCGGCACGGAAGAGAGCCCCGGCGAGTCGTTCCTGCTCGAGGGACGACGCTTCAAGATGATCCGCGGCATGGGCTCCCTGAGCGCCATGCAGGACGGCAGCGCCGACCGCTACTTCCAGGACGGCGAACTGGGCGCCAAGAAGCTTGTGCCCGAGGGCATCGAGGGGCGCGTGCCGTACAAGGGCCCCGTGGGCGACGTGCTGTACCAGATGATTGGCGGCTTGCGCAGCGGCATGGGCTATGTCGGCTGTCGGGACATTGCCACGCTGCGCACCCGTCCGGTCTTCGTGCGCATTACCACTGCCGGCCTGCGCGAGTCGCACCCGCACGACGTCACCATCACACGCGAGGCGCCGAACTACAGCGTTTGACCGGGGCGCCGCGTAGGCGAGTCGTTGAGGTGGCGCCGCATTGACAAGTGGCGGCGCCCGCCCGCACCTTCCCGCGTTGCATAGCGTCACCCATCGCGGCGGGGCGTCCTCCCGCCCCGCCGTCCTTTTTATTACACACGGAGATGCCGAATGGGACTTTTCGTCAAGAAGCCGATGTCCATCCTGATGCAGGAGGCGAGCGGCGAGGGTGAAAACTCCCTCAAGCGCTCGCTGACCGCGCTCAACCTCACGGCGCTCGGCATCGGGGCCATCATCGGCGCCGGCATCTTCGTGCTCACGGGAACGGCCGCCGCCACGCACGCGGGCCCGGCCATCGTCATCTCGTTCATTTTCGCGGGACTCGGCTGCGCCTTCGCGGGCCTGTGCTACGCGGAGTTCGCCTCGATGATTCCCATCGCCGGCTCCGCGTACACCTATGGGTACGCGACCCTTGGCGAGTTCTTTGCGTGGATCATCGGCTGGGACCTGATCCTCGAATACCTGTTCGCGGCGTCCACCGTGGCGGTGGGCTGGTCCGGGTATTTCTCGCGCATCATGAACGATCTCGGCTTTCCCATTCCCGCGGCGCTGGCCAACGCGCCGTACCGGGTCGAGGGCACGCACGATCTCATCCGCACCGGCGCAATCGTCAACCTGCCGGCCGTGGTGCTGGTGCTTGCCCTCACGGCGCTGCTCGTCATCGGCATCAAGGAGTCGGCGCGCTTCAACAACGCCATCGTGGCGGTGAAGCTCGTCATCGTGCTGCTCGTCATCGGCTTCGGGTTCATGTTCGTGAATCAGGCCAACTGGCACCCGTTCATTCCCGCCATTGAAGCGGTCAAGGATGCCGCAGGCGTCGATACCGGCGTCACCAAGTTCGGCTGGCCCGGCATCTTCGCTGGCGCGGGCGTGATCTTCTTTGCGTACATCGGCTTTGACGCCGTGTCCACGGCGGCGCAGGAAGCAAAGAATCCCAAGCGCGACCTGCCCATTGGCATCCTCGCGTCGCTGGCCATCTGCACGGTGCTCTACATCCTGATGGCGCTCGTGATGACCGGCCTCACGCCGTTCCGCAACCTGGCCGTGCCGGATCCCGTCTACGTGGCGCTCGACGCTGCGGGCCCGGGCCTTGCCTGGCTGAAGTACCTGACGACGATCGGCGCCATCGCCGGCCTCGCCTCGGTGGTGCTCGTGATGCTCATGGGCCAGCCGCGCATCTTCTACGCCATGTCGCGCGACGGCCTGCTGCCGCCGATGTTCGGCAAGGTGCACCCCAAGTTCAAGACGCCGTACCTGGCGACGATCGTCACCGGCATCGTGGCCGCCGCCGTCGCCGGCGCGTTCCCCATCGGCCTGCTTGGCGAACTCGTCTCCATCGGCACGCTGCTCGCGTTCGTCATCGTGTGCGCCGGCATCCTCGTGCTGCGGTATGCGCAGCCCGAGTTGCATCGCCCATTCCGGACGCCGTTCGTGCCGTTCGTGCCGATCGGCGGCGTGCTGGTCTGCGGATGGCTGATGTACAACCTGCCGCGTGACACGTGGCTGCGGCTCATCGTCTGGATGGCGATCGGCCTGGCCATCTACTTCCTGTACGGTCGCACGCACTCCAAGCTGCAAAAGACCCAGGGCTGAGCATTTCCCGTTATCTTTGCGGCGGCGTCCCGATTGCGGGGCGCCGCCGCATCGTTTTCCCCTCGTACGTACTTCCGTGATCAACGACCTCTTTTCTGTTCCCTCGGGCCGGCGCGCTGATATCGAGCGCCTGCTCGCAGAGCTCACGCCCGGCCAGACCGTGGCGCTGTCGACGCACATCAACAGCGACGGTGACGGCTGCGGCTCCGAGGCCGCGCTGGCCGGCCTGCTCGCGCAGCGCGGTATCACCGCCTTCATCGTGAACCCCACGCCATGGCCCGCGATGTTCCGCTACCTGCTCGTGGAAGGCGACATCGAGGACCGCAGCGCGAAGGGTGGCAAGGCACTCGCCGCCGCCGACCGCCTGATCGTGCTCGACATCAGCGACGTCAAGCGACTGGGCGTGCTGGCCGATGCGGTCCGCGCGCTCGCCAAGCCACCGCTCGTCATCGACCACCACCTGCCGGGCGACGAACCGCCGGGCACGCTCCATGTCACCGACACCACCGCCTGCGCCACCGGCGAGCTCATCTACGACGTGTCACAGGTGATGGGCGCCACACTGACTCCGGCCATCGCCACGGCCATCTACACGGCGATGCTCACCGACACGGGCGGCTTTCGCTTTTCCAACACATCGCCGCGGTGCCACGCCGTGGCCGCCGCCCTGCTCGCCGTGGGCGTTGATCCGGAGAAGATGTACCAGCGCATCTACGCCTCGGTGCCACGCGGCCGCCTCGCGCTCATCCGCGATGCCCTCGAGACGCTTGGCGTAGACGAGGCCTATGGATTGTCCTGGGTCGATGTGCACAACGGCCTGCTCGAACGCCATAACGTGACCGCCGAGGACCTCGACGGGGTGGCCGAGTATCCGCGCTCGATCGAGGGCACGCGGCTGGCACTCCTCTTTCGTGATCTTGGCCATGCCAAGGTCAAGGTCTCGTTTCGCAGCGTCGGCGAGGTGGATTCCAACGCACTCGCGCGCCGGTTCGGCGGTGGCGGGCACGCCCGGGCATCCGGGGCGCTGATTGCCGGCACGCTGGAGGAGGTCAAGGCGCGCGTGCTTGCCGAGGCGCGGGCGTTCATGGGCCTCCGACCCTGACGGCTCGCCGTCGAGTGGTCGCCGCCGGTCCCGCGCCCCTCGTCTTGAATACCTACCATCAGCCCTCCCCCACGCCCTAATTCCAAGTTCCAGAACGGCTCCCCCCGGTCCCACCACTCCCATGAGCGCCAACCTCACCGCGCGTGTCAGTGCCGCGCTGCAGCAGATCACGAACCCGCGCACCGGCGAAGACCTGGTGAGCAGCGAACAGGCGACCAACATCGCCGTCACGCTCGACGGCAGGGTGCGCCTCGAGCTGCGCCTCGCGTCGGCCGACGATGCCACGCTTGCACGCACCGTGCGGCAGGCAATCGAGAAAGTCGAAGGTGTCACCGGCGTGCACGTGGATGTGCGCGATGCCCTGCAGGTGACCGTCACCGCTGACGCGCCGGCGGCCAAGCCACCGCGCTCGTTGCCGGTGATGAGCCAGCCGGGCGCGCCAAGCACGCCCAAGGCGCCGGAACCCGAGTCCTATCCCAACCTCGGCCGCATCATCGCGGTGTCGTCGGGCAAGGGCGGCGTTGGCAAGTCCACCGTCACCGTGAACCTCGCCGTGGCGCTCGCCATGCAGGGCAAGCGCGTGGGCCTGCTCGACGCCGACATCTACGGGCCCAACCTGCCGCTGATGCTGGGTGTCAACGAGCCTCCCAAGGTGGAGAACGAGAAGATCGTCCCGCTCGAGGCGCACGGCGTGAAGGTCATCTCGCTCGGCTTCCTCATCGAGCGTGACCAGCCCGCCATCTGGCGTGGCCCCATCGTGATGAAGATCATCACGCAGTTCCTGCGCGACGTCGACTGGGGTCAGCTCGATTTTCTCTTCGTCGACATGCCGCCTGGCACGGGCGACGCGCAGTTGTCGCTGGTGCAGGCGGCCAAGATCGAGGGCGCGGTGATCGTCACCACGCCGCAGGAAGTGTCGGTGGGCGATGCACTGCGCGGCGCCAAGATGTTCGAGCGCGTGGGCGTGCCGGTGCTTGGCATCGTCGAGAACATGAGCTGGTTCGAGTCGCCCGAGACGGGCAAGCCGATGGCCATCTTCGGTTCCGGCGGTGGTCAGCGACTGGCCACTGAGCTGGGTGTTCCGCTGCTTGGCCAAGTGCCGCTGTACCCGCCGGTGGGCGAAGGTGGCGACAGCGGACGCCCGATCGTGATGGCAGACCCGGCGTGCAGCGCGGCAACCAAGCTCGTCGAGATTGCGGGTAAACTGCAACAGAAGCCGTGAGCTGCAGGCTGAACGCCCTGCGCTGTCCGTGCAAACAATCGGACGGCGTACAGCGTAGAGCGTAAAGCGTACCGCCCACAGCGTCCATTGTCGTTCTCGGTACTCGCCCCCCACCGGATCTCGAACGATGTCCCTCGTCACCCTCCTCACCGACTTCGGCACTGCCGACGGCTACGTCGCCGAGATGAAGGGCGTGCTGCTCTCGGGTGCGCCAACGGCGCAGCTCGTGGATGTGTCGCACGACGTCCCGGCGCAGGACGTTGAATTCGCGCGCCTGGCGTTTGCCCGCTACTGGCGCCGCTTTCCTGCAGGGACTGTGCACGTGGTCGTCGTCGATCCCGAGGTCGGCACGTCGCGCAAGGCGCTGGCCATCGAGAGCGATGGCCGGTTTGCCGTGGGCCCCGACAACGGCGTGTTGTCGCCGGCCATGCTCGTGCCGGGCGCGCGCGCCGTGTCGATTGAGATTCCGCAGGGCGCCGCTCCCACGTTCCACGGCCGCGATGTCTTTGCGCCGGCTGCAGTGCGTCTGCTGTGCGGCGACTCGCTGGAGATGCTGGGGACGTCGTGCAGCGATGTGGCCCTGCGCCGCACGCCCGAAGCGCAACGGCGCGCCGACGGAGGGCAGGACGGGCAGGTGCTGGCTGTCGACCGATTCGGCAACCTCATCACCAACCTGACGGGGCGCGGCGAGGGGACGGTGGAGCTCGCCGGCACGCTCCTGCGCATTTCTCGCGTCTACGGTGACGTCATCGAAGGCGCACTGCTCGCGCTCGTCGGGTCGCACGGGCTCATTGAAGTGGCAGTGCGCGGTGGCAATGCGTCGCGCACGCTGGGCATTGGCCGCGGTGCGCCGGTGACGCTGCGCCGCGACGGCGGCGCAGCGTAGCAGCCGTCAGCGCGGACTGCCCGTCGGCGACGACGGCGTCTCTGCCGGCCGGCGCGCGGCCACGATCCCGCCAATCGGCGTTGGCGTCTGCCATGCCGCGTGCGACACCTCGGCCGACGCCAGATGCACGTGCACGCGGCGCACGCCGCCCCGAGCCATCAGTGCCGCGCCAAGTCCCGCGCTCGCTGCCACCCACGTCAGTGCCACGGCAACCAGGCGCGCCGCCATCTCGCCCCACCTACTGTTTGCGAGCAACGCCGCCGCGATCCACGGCAGCACCAGCAGCACGGTGCCGATGACCAACGATTGCACGGCGCGCACGCGCACGTTGGCGCCTTCACGCACAATGGCATGGCCGGCCACGGTGGTCGCGGCAAGCGCACCAAGCGTCACGAGTCCGGCCGCGCCGAGGACATACGCCACAATCGCGAACGGAATGAGGAGGATGCCCACGAGCGTGAGCGCCAACGCGAGGCAGAGCATGGCGAGCAGGGGAAGCATGGCCACCTGACCCGCGATGCCGAGCACGAGCGCCGTCGTGAACCGCTGCTCGAGTCCTTCGGCTACGGCCTCGAGTTGCGCGCCAGAAAAGACGATCACGCCCAGGCCGACCAGCAGAATCACGACCAACCAGCCGGCGGTGATCTTCAGCGCATGCTGCACGGCGGCTGCGCCGGTGAGCGGCGGGGTGGACGATGCTGCCGCGCCGGCCGGCGCCGAGGCGCGCAGTTCGCCGCCCACGCGTCCGCCATCGATGATCACCTTGCCGCGCACCGCGCGCGCGGCGCCAGTCACCTCGCCGCCAGCATGCACCACGACGTCGCCGCCAAACGCGAAGACGTCGCCATTCACCAGGCCGCGCACGTTGACGGTGCCATGCGCCGCCGCCACCGGCCCATCGGCCGATGCGCCAGCGGGGATCGTCAGGTCACCCCACGCAAAGCGGTCGGCTGCAGGCAACGTGCGGCCGGCAGGGGTGGCGCGCTCGCGGTCGAGGGCCTGCGTAAACGAGTCACGGGCCGCCGCGGAGGGCGCTGCGGCAGGCGGCGTCGCAGAGGCAGCCGTCGCGGGGCTCTGGGCGTGCGCACCGTCCGCGCCACCGAGCGCGAGAATGACCGCAGCGGCAGCCGTCAGGGAACGACGCATGGGTCAGCTCCCGCGTTGGCGGGAGGCGGACGCGAGGGACCGGAATCCGAACGCGGCAACGCCAACCGAGGCCAGCAACGCGACGCCCGCGGCGGTCACGGCCATCGTGCCATTGGCACGCACGGCATCGGCCGCCGCAGAGCCCAGGAGGAGCTCGAGGCCCTGCGTTGCGGCGTCCATTATGACGTCGCGCAGGCGGCCGGTGAGGACCGTCGCCGAGCCCATCGTGAGGTCGGTGCTCAGGGCGATCCACGCGGCGCTGGCCGAGATCGTCACCGACGCCACGCCGGCGCCGGCTACGGCAAGCACGCGCAGCGGACGCGATTCCGGCACCACCCGGCGCGCCGTGGCGAGCGCGGCCACGTGCCACGGTTCGACAATCTGCACCTGCGATAGCACGCGGTCTGCAAAGCCTGCGTGCGGTGCAAAGTGCGGGAGGCGCTCCAACGCGTCGGCCACTCCCTGCGCCTCGTCGAGGCGCGCGAGGCACTCGGCGCAGTCGTCGACATGCGCGCGCAACGGTGCGACGCCGAATCCGGCTTCGCCGTCGAGCAGCAGGTCGATTTCGTTGGATAGCAGGTGGCGGTGTTGCACTGGTCCTCCTGGCGTGCCTTACGGGGCGAACTGAGAATGGGTTTCAAGCGGGAGATCGGGGCGGTGGGGCCCCGTCACTCCCGGAGGTGATCGAGCGCTTCGCGCAGCTGGTGCCGGGCGCGGTGGATGTAGGTCTTGACCGTGCCCAGGGGGAGGTCGAGGGTGGCGGCAATTTCCTCGTACGACCGTCCCTCGACGTGGCGCAGCATGATGCAGGAGCGGTATTCGGGACGCAGCGCCCCGATGGCGCGCTCGATGGCGGAGCCCAGTTCCTTGGCTTCCATCTGGTCAAGCGCCGATTCGGAGCGGTCGGCGATGTCGAACGACGTCGCCTCGACGTCCGAGGCGGTGGCGGCGTTGGGGGAGCCGTCCATCGAGATGGTGTCGAGCTGGCGCCGCCGCAGGTGATCGATGGCGACGTTGTTGGCGATCTTGAACAGCCAGCTGGAGAACTTGAACTCGGGGCGGTATTTGTCGATGTGGTTCAGGACCTTGATGAACGTGTCCTGGGCCAGGTCCTCGGCGGTGGCGCTGTCGCGCACCATGCGGAAGACGAGCGAAAAGACCGGCCGTTCGTAGCGGCGCACGAGCTCGCGGAACGCCGCCTCACGCCCTTGTTGGGCAAGGCGGGCGACGTCGGCGTCGGGAAGGTTGGGGAGGTCGAGGGCGGGAGCCATGCGGAGCGGCGGAAAGGTAGCCGCGGCGCATGCGAGCGACCAGCAGGAGGCCGGTCGCGTTGCTGGTCGCGTTGCCGACAGGCATGGTGCCGGCGTCCGCCTGGCGGCCCGAACGCTTGCTCGCGCGCGCCGCCCCGGCGACCTTTCGAGCGTGATGCCAGCGACCGACTTCGAGGCGCGTGAGGCGAGCGCCGCGGCGGCCGGCGACGCGGTCAAGCGCGCCTATGTGCAGCGCATGTTCTCCGACATTGCGCCGCGCTACGACCTGCTCAACCGCGTCCTCAGTATGGGCGTGGACCGCATGTGGCGGCGTTTCGCGCTTTCGCGCCTGAATTGGGAGCGAATGCCGGCGGGGACGTACCTCGATCTCTGCGCTGGCACACTCGATGTCGCCGCCACGCTGTGTGATCGGCCCGGCTTCACCGGACAGGTGGTGGGCGCCGATTTTGCGGAGCCGATGTTGCGGGCGGGACGTGCGAAACTCACGGGCCGGCGGGTGAGCCCGGTGGTTGCCGATGCACTCGTGCTGCCGATGGCGGGCAACACATTGGCAGGGGCGATTGTGGCCTTCGGTATTCGGAATGTGGCCGATCTCGATGCCTGCCTGCGGGAGGTCCATCGGGCGCTGGCTCCAGGGGCGCGGTTTGTCATCCTCGAGTTCTCGACGCCGACCGCCGGGCTGATGCGGGCGCTCTACCACGCCTATTTCCACCATGTCCTGCCACGCATCGGCGGGTTGGTCAGTGGGCACAAGACGGCGTACTCGTATCTTCCGGATTCGGTGCGGAATTTCCCCGAGGGATCGGTGCTCGCCGAGCGGATGCGGAGCGCGGGATACGACGACGTGCGGTGGGGTGCACTGTCTTTCGGGATCGCGGCGGTGCATGTGGGAACCAAGACGGCAGACAGCAGACGGTAGACGGCGGAGCCATGGCAATCGACTCAGTATCCGACTTCATTCAGGCCATCGACGGCATCGGCGAGCTCGTGCGCGTTGCCGAGCCGGTGTCGGTGCACCTCGAGATGTGCGAGATCGCCGACCGGGCGATGAAGCTTCCGGGGGGCGGGCCGGCGCTGGTGTTTGAGCGCCCCGTCCTGCGCGACGGCACCGTGTCGGCGTTTCCGGTGGCGCTCAACCTGTTCGGATCGCACAAGCGCATGGCCTTGTCGCTGGGCGTCGCGCAGCTCGACGAGCACGGCGCGCGCATCACGCAGCTGATGGACCTCAAGGTTCCCGAAGGGCTGCTGGGCAAGCTCTCGCTGCTGCCGCGCCTGTTTGAGCTGTCCAAATTTCCGCCGCGGGTGAAGCACGGCGCTCCGCCCAGTCAGGAAGTTGTCTGGCAGGGCGACGAGATCGACCTCGACAAGATTCCGGTGCTCACCACATGGCCGGACGACGGCGGACCGTTCTTCACGATGACGGCGGTTGTCAGCAAGGACCCGACGCGCGGCATCCGCAACGTGGGGATGTATCGCGTGCAACAGCTCGACAAGCGCTCGGTGGCGATGCACTGGCAGCGCCACAAGACCGGGGCGGCGCACTGGCGCGAGATGGCCGAGCGCGGCGAGCGGATGCCGGTGTGCATCGTCATCGGCGCCGACCCGGCGTCGATGTACGCGGCCAGCGCGCCGCTGCCGCCGAATGTCGACGAGTTCATCTTTGCGGGTTTCCTGCGACGCGAACCGGTGCGGCTGGTGAAGGCGGTGTCATGCGACCTCGAGGTGCCGTGGGACGCGGAACTGGTCATCGAAGGGTACATCGATCCGTCCGAGCCACTCGTGACCGAGGGGCCGTTCGGCGATCACACGGGCTACTACTCCGAGGCCGATCTCTATCCAAAGGTGCATGTGACTGCGGTGACGATGCGGCGTGACATGACGTACGTCGCCACCATCGTCGGACGTCCGCCGATGGAAGATTTCTACCTCGGCCACGCCACCGAGCGCATCTTCCTTCCGCTGCTCAAGCTGACGACGCCCGAGATCGTGGATTACCACATGCCCGCCGAAGGCGGCTTCCACAACCTCGTCTTCGTTTCGATCAAGAAGAGCTATCCGGGACAAGCGTACAAGGTGATGAACGCGCTCTGGGGCGCGGGGCTGATGTCGTTGGCCAAGGTGCTCGTCGTCGTCGACGACTGGGTGAACGTGCGCAACCCGCAGGAGGCGTGGTGGGTGGCGCTCAACAACATCGACCCCGAGCGCGACGTGCGCTTCACGATGGGGCCGGTGGATGTGCTCGATCATGCCAGCCGCGCATTCACGTACGGTTCCAAGATGGGCCTCGACGCCACGAAGAAGATGCCCGAGGAGGGCTTCGCGCGGTCGTGGCCCACGGTGATCACGATGGACGATGCCACCAAGGCCAAGATGGACGCGGTGTGGGCGCGGCTTGGGCTGGGCGCGTGACCTCGCCCGGCGGCGCCACGGTGCGCGAGGGGCAGACCTACGGCGGGACGTCGCGGCTGGTGCGCTACGCCAACTTCGTGAAACTGCCGCACACCGTCTTTGCGCTGCCGTTTGCGCTCGTGGGCGTGGTGCTGGCCAGTCGGCTGGCGCCGGTGACGGCCGCGACGGTGCTCTGGGTGGTGCTCGCGTTTACCGCGGCGCGCTTTGCCGCCATGGGCTTCAACCGGATTGCGGACCGCCGCTACGACGCGCTCAACCCGCGCACGGCCATGCGCGAGATCCCGAGCGGCGCCATGCGCGTGTCCGAGGCGACGGCGAGCGTCGTCGTGGCGTCGGCCGTCTTCATCTTCGCCGCGTGGCGGATCAACCCGCTCTGCCTGTGGCTGTCGCCCGTGGCGCTGGCGTGGGTGCTGTTCTATAGCCTCACCAAGCGTTTCACCCGGTGGGCGCACCTGGTGCTCGGGTTGGGCCTTGGCATCGCACCAGCCGGAGGCTACCTCGCCGTCACCGGCGCGTGGAGCGATCCGTGGTGGCTGCTGCCGGCGCTTGCCGTGGCGGTGATGAGCTGGGTGGGTGGTTTTGACATCCTGTACGCGCTGCCCGACATCGAGTTCGATCGGGCGCACGCGTTGCATTCGGTGCCGGCCGCGATGGGTACGGCGCAGGCGCTCGCCGTGTCGCGCACGTTGCATGTGCTTGCCGTCCTCGCACTCGCGGCCGCCGGTGTGGCGTCGCGCTCGGGCGCACTCTACCTTGCCGGCGTGGTGGTCGCGGCCGGCATCCTCGCGTGGGAACACTCGCTGGTGTCGGCCGATGACCAGTCGAAACTGGATGCGGCGTTCTTTCGCGTGAATGGCATCCTGAGCGTGACCTTCTTCCTCTTTGTGCTCGCCGAGCGGGTGTTCCTGTGACCGAGCAGCGCCCCATCATCATGGCCGTCACCGGTGCGTCGGGTGCGCCGTATGGCGTGCGGCTGCTCCAGGCGCTGGTGCAGGCCGAGCGAACGGTGTCGCTGATCGTGAGCGGCCACGGCCTGCGGCTTCTCCAGACGGAGACGTCGCTCGGCTCGGTGGAGGAGCTGCGCGTCCATGTTGGCACCGCGGCGTGGGATCGCTGCGTGACGGTGTATGACGACGCCGACCGCGGCGCCGGACCGGCGAGTGGGTCGCATCGGGCGAGTGCGATGGTGGTGTGTCCCTGTTCGATGGGGACGCTGGCGGCGATCGCGGCGGGCACCAGCCGGTCGCTCGTGGAGCGCGCGGCCGACGTGACGCTCAAGGAACGGCGCACGCTGGTGCTCGTGACGCGCGAGACGCCGCTGTCGAGCATCCACCTCGAGAACATGCTGCGTGTGACGCAGGCCGGCGCCGTGGTGATGCCGGCGAGTCCGGGCTTCTACCACGCGCCGACGCGCATCGAGGAGCTGGTGGACTTTGTGGTGGCACGCGTGCTCGATCATCTTGGCGTGGAGAACGGGTTGGCGCCGCGGTGGGGCGAGGCGCGAGACGGGTGACGGGCGGCGAGAGCCGGGGGATCGCGAGCGCAGCAGGGGCCGGCGGATGCTGGCCCTTTGTGTTTGCGGTGGGCATCTTCGTCCGATTCGTGCGCGCGGTTATCGACCATCGCAATCCTGATTTGCGGCCCTCAATCGCAATCCGGATTCCTTATCCTGAATCGTCGTCGTGACCCATCCCGCCCTCTTCGGCATCCTCTATTTCCCCTATGGCTTGATGATCGGCGTCCCCGCCGTCATGCTCGGCTGGCTCGCCACGCGCGCGGGCCTGCCGGTGAGCGCGGTGGCAACCATTGTCGGCACCGCCTTTGCGCCGGCGGCATTCAAGTTCCTCTGGGCGCCGGTCGGCGACCTCACGCTCTCGCGCAAGCGCTGGTACGTGCTGGCCAACGCCTGCTGCGCGCTGGCCTTCTTCGCGATGTGCGTCGTCCCGATGAGTGCGCGCACCCTGCCGCTGTTGACTGGAATTGTGCTGGCCGGGGCGCTGTCGGCGACGTTCATCGCCTTTGCCCTGCAGGGACTGCTGCTGCACAACTGCGACCCTGCGCTGCTGGGGCGCGCGGCCGGCTTCTACCAGACGGGCAACATGGTGGGGCAGACGCTTGGCGGCGGCGCGGCGCTGTACCTCGTGCGCCATCTGGCGGCGCCGTGGATGGCGGGTGCCGTGCTCGCTGCCGTGGTGCTCGCCTGCAACCTGCCGCTGCTCACCCTGCGTGAACCCCCGCGCGTTGGCGAGGGCCGCATCGGCGATCGTGCGCGCGACGTCTGGCGCGAACTGCGGACCATGGTGTCGAAGATCGACGGACGGCTCGCCCTGCTGCTCGCGTTTCTCCCCATCGGCACTGGCAATGCGCAGTTCCTCTTCTCGGCGGTCGCGCGCGAGTGGAACGCGGGACCGGACATGGTGTCGCTTGTGTTGGGCCTCGTGGCCGGCAGTGCCATCACCATCGGCACACTCGCCGGCGGATGGTTCGAGGACCGCCTGCCGCCGCGGCGCGCCTACTTCTGGGCGTGCGCCGCGCAGGGGGTCTTCGCGCTGCTCCTGCTCGTGTCGCCGCGTGAGCCGTGGGCGTTCGCCGTGCTCACCGCGAGCTACACGTTGACGCTCGGCGCATGCACGGCGGCGCTTACCGGCATGGCGCTTGCGCTCGCCAAGGGCGGGGCGGCATCCACCAAGGTGAGCCTGTTCATCGCGTTCAACACGCTGGGCTCGCTGGGGCTGGTCAAGGGCGCGGGCTGGGCGCACGACGCGTGGGGAATGACGGGCATGCTCGGGGCCGAGATCATCACGGTGACCGTGGCGCTCGCCGTCTTCCGTGGAATTTCGCGGCGGGTGCTCGCATGATCGAAATCGGTCTCATCTCAGACACGCACGGTATGCTGCGGGCCGGGGTGCACGAGGCGCTGGCCGGCGTGGCGATGATCCTGCACGCCGGCGATGTCTGCAGCGACACGATCCTCGACGAGCTGGCGGTCATTGCGCCGGTGCAGGCCGTCTTCGGCAACTGCGACGCTCCGTGGACGCCGGGGCTCGCGCAGGAGCGCGTGGTGGAGGTGGACGGCGTGCGCATCCACGTGTCGCACGGGCACGAGGTGGGGCGTCCCAGTGCAGCGCGGCTCATGGCGGCGTACCCGGGTTTCGACGTCCTCGTGTATGGGCACAGCCACGTGCAGAAGATCGAGCGCGTGGCCGGCGTATTGGTGGTGAACCCGGGCGCTGCCGGCGCGCCGCGCTTCGACCTGCACCCGAGTGTGGCGCGATTGACGATCGCCGATGGTCGCGTCGAGGCCGTGTTGGTGGAACTGCCCGACTGACCAGCCGCTGCTGCCGCTGCAACGACGGGCAGTCGCGCGGGGTGCCTACCCTGGATCCTGCGTGATGTGACGTCGCAGCTCGATCGCGCGTGGGCCCGCCGGCCCGGGCGACCGCGGGCCCTTGCTCCCGGGCACCGCGCCGACATCGAGCAGCACGAAGGTGGGCCCCGTCGCCGAGAGGATGCTTCCGACACTGCGCGCCCAGTCTGCGGCGTTGGAGAAGCGGTGCACCGTCCGAAAGCCGGCGGCCCGCGCCATCCCCATGAAGGCGACGCTGGTGCCGTCGGCGCGCGCCGGAGCGGATCCTGCGGTCGGCTGCGCACCAGTGATCTCGTACACGCCGTTGTCCGCGAGGATCAAAATCAGGTTGGCTGGCCCCGCGGCCGTGATCGATACGAGCGATCCGAGGTTCATCAGCATCGCCCCATCGCCGTTGACCACGATCACTCGGCGCTGCGGCTGCGCAAGCGCGATGCCGAGTCCGATGGACGGTGCGGTGCCCATGCTTGACGGGACGAGCGGGAGGTCGAGCGGGCCCGCGCCGAGCACCATCCAGTCGCGGGCGGCACCCATGCTGGTGATAATCACGTCGTCCGCGCGTCGGGCTGCGTGCAGTGTGCGCAGCGCCTCGAGCTGCGGCATGCGTTCCACAGATCCGGTCATGCCTTGCCCTCCGCGATCAGCGCCGCGCCGGGCGTGCCGGCGTCGCGGCACGCCACATAGTGCGTGCGGATCTCCTCGCGCTGCGCAGGCGTCGTGATGAGGCGATAGTCGATGCGCCACGCGTCGAGCACCGGCTCGGTGAAGACGAGGCACGTGTCGCCCGGCAGCGTGTCCTGGTTGAGATAGCTGCGATACCCGATGACGGCAAAGATCGGCAGCTTCCAGTCGTGCAGGACGTTGCGCAGCGAGTCGCCCGACTCAAACAGTCCGGTGCACTGGATCAGGACGAGCGGCGTGGCGCCACCGAGGTAGAGGCCGGCGGCAACCGCCCAGGCTTCCCCTTCGCGGCAGACCCGGACGAGGCGCAGGTCGGGCGACGCTTCGATGGCCGGATGCCACGCGCCTATCGTGCTGTCGGGAATCGAGACCACGTGGGTGATGCCCATCGACGTGAACAACGCGGCCATTTCGTCGCCAGAAAACATCGCACCATCACCAGTTGCACGGCTGCCCGGCACTGCCGAGCCATAATGTCGATCCCGATCCCGCAGCCAATTTGCCCTGCGGGCCATTGTGCCCGCAACTGATGCGTCGCAACACTGATGCGTCGCAACACTGCGGTGGTGTACGGACCGGCAAGCGCGCAGCGCCCTCGCGCGGCCCAATCCACCCGAAAGACTACGCCCGTCGGCCGAGTGCAATTGGGCGGCGTCGCGCCCACTCCCGCGCCGACGCTGGCCGCGAAACAGGCGGCCGCTGCCGAGCGCGTCCTACGCGTGGGGCGATGAGGACGCCGGTGCAAACCCGCTGGTGCGCTCCAGCTCCCTGGGAAAGCGCGTAAACCAGCTGGTGACGAGCAGCAGCTCGTCAATCTCGTGCGCGGGCACCGTGCCGTCGGTGCGTTCCACCGGGGCAAAGATCGCCGTCGCCCTGGCGTCAAAGGCCCGACGCTGCTCGGCGGTGCGCGGCACGGGCAGCGTGGCGCGCACGCGGCCGCGCCGGATGACGTAGCTCACCGCATCGCCCTCGACTGCCACCGGCGTGTAGACGAACGTCAGCGATTCCACGGCGAAGCGCAGCCGCGCAAACTGGGCGCGCAGCGAGTCGAGTCGCCCGATCTTGTCGCGCAGCGCCGCGGCGCGCTCGAACTCCAGTTTCGCGCTGGCCTCGTCCATCGCGCGCTTGAGCGCCGCGACCGGCACGTCGTTGGCCCCCTCGAGAAAAGCGCGCGCGAGGCCGAATCGCGCGGCGTAGTCGTCGCGCCGCACGGCAGCGACGCAGGGACCCATGCACTTGCCGATCTCGTGCCGGATGCACCCCGGGGTGCGCGGCACGGCAAAGAGGTCGGCCTGATCGGCAAAATGCATCGGGGTGTCGAGCGCGCAGTCGCGCAGGCCCAGCGCATCATTGAGTTCGCGCAGCGCCTCTTCGAGCTGCATCGCGCCGTGAAACGGGCCAAAGTAGGTGCCGTTGTCGTCGTTGCCCGAGCCACGCGCCACGCGAAACGACTCCGCCGCACCACGCGCCACGCGAATGAACGCAAAGTGCCGCGCGTCGCGCTTGCCGACCACGTTGTGCCGCGGCCGGTATCGCTTGATGCGCGCAAGTTCCTCCAGCAGCGACGCGAACTCGGTGGGGACGTACTCCCACTGCAACTCGGCGGCTTCGCGCAGGATGCGCGCCCCCTTGTCGCCGGGGTAGACGGCCCGGAAATAGCTGAGCAAGCGCGTGCGCAGCTTCTTGGACTTGCCCACGTAAATGATCTCGCCGTTGGCGGCCCGCATTTCGTACACGCCCGGCACGTCGCGCGCCTCGCCCTTGACGCGGGCGAGCATCTCTGCGGCGCGCGCCACCGCCACGGCGGCACTGGGCGCAAACGACGGCCGCTCCTTGCGCCGGCTCATCGCTGACATCCCGCACACCAGACCGTCGCGCGTCCGTCGATGGCGTGACTGATCTTCAACACGCGGCCGCATCGCGTACACGGCTGGCCGCCGCGCCCGTACGCCTGAAGCTGCGCGGCATAGCTGCCGCGCGCGCCGAACGCGTCGCGGTAGTCGCGAAACGATGTGCCCCGCGCCGCGATGGCCTCGCGCAGCACGCCAGTGAGCTCGTGATGCAGCATGGCGCATTCATGCCGCGTCAGCGACGCCGCCCGGCGTGCCGGGCGGATGCCCGCGCGCCACAGCGACTCGTTGGCGTAGATGTTGCCCACTCCTGCCAGCCGTTTCTGGTCCATGAGAACCGCTTTCACCGCGCGTTTGGTGCCCCGAAGACACTCCGAAAGTCGCTCGGCGGTGAACGCGGGGTCAAGCGGCTCGGGGCCCAGCGCATCGCTCCACGCGTGCAACGCGGCGGAGTCGAACACGGCAAAGGTGCCGAGCCGGCGCACATCGGTGTACCGCAGCTCGCGGTCGTCGGCCAAGGTCAGGCGAATGCAGGCGTAGGCGTCCGCGACGTCCGGCGCGCCGAGGATCAATGCCCCGGTGAACCGGGGCGTGACGACCGCGTGCAGTGCGTCATCGCACGACAGCACCACGCTCTTCGCGCGCCGCCAGACACGCTGCAGCGTGCGACGATGCAGGCGGCGCGCACACCCGGCCGCGGTGACACCCCGCACGACGTCCGGGCGCAGCACCTGCGCCGCGACGATGCGTGCTCCGACGATCGCCGCGTGCAAGTCGCGCGCGATCGTCTCGGTCTCAGGAAGTTCCGGCACCGCGGGCGAGTTCGCGCCAGCCGATGTCGCGACGGAACTGCCGCCCGGCAAACTGCACCTTGGCCGCGGCGCGCGCGCTGTCCTTTTGCGCCTGCGCGAGCGTCGGCGCGAGCGCGGTAATGGCCAGGACCCGCCCACCGGCCGTGCGCAGCGTCCTGTCGGCGTCGCACCGCGTGCCGGCGTGGAAGACGGTCACGTTCAGCTGCTCGCCGGGCAGCGTGATGGCGTCGCCATTGGTCACGGTGCCCGGATATCCCGCCGCCGCAACCACCGTCGTGACTGCCGCCAGCGGCTTCCACCGCAGCGGGGCCGCGCCCGCCAGCGAGTCGCCGCGCGCAATGGCGAGCATCGGCTCGAGCAGTGACGAGTGGAGCAACGGCAGGATGGCCTCGGTCTCGGGATCGCCAAAGCGGCAGTTGAATTCCACCACTCGGGGACCGTGCGGCGTAAGCATGAGGCCCGCATAGAGCAGGCCGGTGAACGGCCGTCCGGCCTCGCGCATGGCGCGCAGCGTCGGCTCGAAGACCGTCGCGACGAACTCTGCAATCAACGCGGGCGGCGCAATCGAGACGGGCGCGTACGCGCCCATTCCGCCGGTGTTGGGTCCGGTATCGCCTTCGCCGATGCGCTTGTGATCCTGCGCGGCAATCATCGGGAGCACGTGCGTGCCGTCGGTGAGCGCAAAGACCGACAGCTCCTCGCCGGTCATGAACTCTTCCACCAGCACCTCGGCGCCCGCCGCGCCAAAGGCATTGTCGACGAGCATCGCGTCGACCGCGGCCTCCGCTTCGTTGATGGTCGCCGCGACAATCACGCCTTTGCCCGCCGCGATGCCCGACGCCTTCACCACCACCGGCGCGCCGAGCCGCCGCACCTCGGCCTTGGCCGCGGTCGCATCGGTAAAGGTGCGCGCCATCGCCGTCGGCACGCCGGCGGCGAGCATCAGTTCCTTGGCGAAGCGCTTGGAGGTTTCGATTTCAGCGGCTGCGGCGGTCGGCCCGAATGCCGCGATGCCCAGCGCGCGCAATCGGTCGACGAGCCCGAGTTCGAGCGGCGCCTCGGGCCCTACGACCACCAAGTCGGCGCGTTCACGCTGGGCGAGGGCGCACAGGCCGTCGATGTCGGTGACGGAGACGGGCTCGCAGCGACCGAGGGTGGCCATCCCCGGGTTGCCGGGGGCGGCCACGAGTTCGAGGCGCGGATCATCCTGCAGGAGCTTCCACGCCAGCGCGTGCTCGCGGCCGCCGCCGCCGACAACCAGCACCTTCATCGCGCGCCGGTCTTGAACGCGTCGGTGAAGGCATCCTTGGCGCGCCCCAGCATCTCGCCGGCCTTGGCCGCCGCCTGCTTCGCCTGGTCGCCGTAGTAGGCGCCCGCCTCGGAAAAGTCGCGGCCGACCTCTTCCGCCGACGGACGCGCGTCGCTGCGGCGGTCATACTCGCCGGCCATCACCTTGTCGTAGCGCCCGGCATCGATGTAGCGCTGCAGTTCGCCGGCGCGCACGGTGTTGAACGGATGCTCGCGGAACACCGTGTTGAGCACCTGCAGCACCTTGTCCCACGCGTCGCCCTGCGTCTCGTACTCGGTGGCCTGCTCCATGAAGGCCTCGAGGTCGATGGTGTGCCCGTGCGCCGGGCCGCCGGCGACCTTGAGGAAGGTCATCATCACCGCACGCCGGTCCTGCACGGCGAGCAGCGAGGCGCGGTCCGACGACAGTTCGCTCTTCCGGTACCACTCGAGGAAGGCCATCTGGAACGGGAAGATGACTGCGGCGGCGAGGAACGGGAGCGCGCCGATGCCGAACGTCATCAGGATGGTGGCGACGGTGCGGTAGAGCACGTGCCCGCTGATGATGTGCCCCACCTCGTGGGCGATGAGCACCTTCTGCTCCTCGCGTTCGAGGTGTTCCAGTGTTCCGGAGTTGATGACGATGAACGGCTTGTCGAAGCCCAGGGCCGCGGCATTGACCATCGGCGCCTGCGTGACGTACAGCTGCGGGCGCTCCGTCCAGTCCATCGTCTCGAGAATTTCCGTGAGCAGCGCGTCGAGTTCGGGGCGCTGCCTGGGGCCCACGCGCACGGCGTTGGCCAGGAAGAGCTGCCGCAGGCCGCGCTCTCCAAAGAACGCGGCGATCTTGCGGACCACGTGGTCGAAGCCCGGGATGGCGCGCAGGGCGTTGAGTGCGGCCCGGTCGGCGGGATGCTCCCAGGATGCCGGGGCGATGTCGGTCAGGGTGATGCGGGTAGCCATGTGCTCTCCTCGAAGTGCGACGGGGACCAATGCATGCCCTACGGGCCCCCGCCGCGCGAAGTGTCGTCGCTGGAGCGCCCTAGAGCCCGGCGAACGCCTGCTCGAGGTCGGCAATCAGGTCTTCGGCATCTTCCACGCCCGTCGAGAGGCGGATGAGGCCGTCGGTAATGCCCATCGCGTCGCGCTTGTCCACCGGTACCGACGCGTGCGTCATCGACGCGGGGTGGCTGATGAGACTCTCGACGCCGCCCAGCGACTCGGCGAGCGCATAGACGTGTGTGCGGCCGAGTACCTTCGCGGCCTTCTCCCGGCTGCCCATCTCGACGCTGATCATCCCGCCAAAGCCCGACATCTGCTTCTTGGCGAGTTCGTGCTGCGGATGTGTGGGCAGTCCGGGAAAGACCACGCGTTCTGCCCCCCAGCGGTTCGCGAGCCAGGCGGAGACGGCCATGCCGTTGGCATCGTGCGCCTTCATGCGGAGGGCCAGTGTCTTGGTTCCGCGCAGTGTCAACCACGCATCCATCGGCCCCGGCACCGCCCCGGCCGCATTGGCGATGAACTGGAGCTTCTCAGCCAGCGAATCCTCAAGAACGACGGCGATGCCGCCGACCATATCACTATGGCCATTCAGGTACTTGGTGCTTGAGTGATAGACCACATGCGCGCCGAATTCGAGTGGGCGCTGGTGGGCCGGAGTGGCAAAGGTGTTGTCGACGATGAGCAGGATCCCGCGGCGTTTGGCGATGTCGCCCGCGGCAGCGAGATCCGTGATCCTCATCATCGGATTGGTCGGCGTTTCGACGAGCAGTGCAACCGTCGAAGCGGTGATGGCGTCTTCGATCAGCTGGGGATCGCGCGTGTCCACGAACGTAAAGGCGAGTCCGAAATGACGCAGAATCCGGTCGAACAGCCGGAACGTACCGCCGTATACGTTCTCGCCGCAGACGATATGGTCGCCCGACTTGAACAGCTTCATGATGCTGTCCAGGCAGCCCATGCCGCTGGAGAAGGCGAAGCCGTGGCGGCCGCCCTCGAGGGTGGCGACGTTGCGTTCGAGGGCCTCGCGCGTGGGGTTCTTGCCCCGCGCGTACTCGTAGCCCTTGTGCTCGCCGAGCGCGTCCTGCACGTAGGTGGAGGTCTGGTAGATCGGCGGCATGATGGCGCCGGTCGTGGGATCGGGGCGTTGGCCCGCGTGAATGGTGCGCGTCGCGAATCGTGCGCTGAAGTCTTCGTCAAACACCCGCGTCATGCCGGCTCCCAGAGCGAAGAGGATGCCGGGAAAGATAGCCGCGGGGTGCGGCGCGAACGAGAGCCCGGCGTCCACGAGGAGGCCGCGTGATCGACGTGCCGCGGCGCTCCATGGAGCGCGCCACCTGCCTCGTCGTCGACGACGAACCGCGCCTGCGGCAGGCGTTGGTGCGCGTGCTCGAAAAGGACGGCTACATCTGCCACGAGGCGTCCAACGGCGTCGAGGCGCTCGAGGTCCTGGCCGAGAACACCGTCTCGCTCGTGCTGTCGGACCTGCGGATGCCGCTGATGGACGGCGTGCAGCTGCTCAAGGCGGTGCGTCAGCGCTATCCCGACATCGCCATGGTGATGATCTCGGCCGTCGACGAAGTCGACACTGCCGTGACCTGCCTCGCCGATGGCGCGATGGACTACCTGCCCAAGCCGTGCCATCTCGAGGAAGTGCGGCAGCGGCTCCGCCAGGCGCTCGAAAAGCGCAAGCTCCTGCTGGAGGCGCGAGACTACAAGGACACTCTGGAACGGCGCGTCAGCGAGCAGCAGCGCCGCCTCGAGTCGCTCTTCTTCACGAGCATCCAGTCGCTGGCCGACGCGCTCGAAGCCAAGGACCGGTATACCCGCGGCCACTCGGGCCGCGTGTCGTACTACGCGTCGCTCATCGCCCGTGAGCTCGGCCTGGCCGCTGACGACATTTGGCAGGTGGCGCTGGGCGGGCATGTGCACGACATCGGCAAGATCGGCGTGCGCGAGTCGGTGCTCAACAAGCCCGGCCGGCTGACCGACGACGAGTACGAGCACATCATGACGCACACCATGGTGGGCTGGCGCATTCTTGCGCCGCTGCTCAACGACACGCCGAAGGCACTCAACATCGTGCGCTGGCACCACGAGCGCATCGACGGCCGCGGCGGTCCCGACCGGCTGGCTGGCGTGCACATACCGCTCGAGGCGCGCATCACGGCGGTGGCCGACTCCTTTGACGCGATGACGAGCCGCCGGCCCTACCGCCCCGGCTTCTGGCTGCCGCTCGAGACGGCGGTGAAGGAACTCCGCACGCACCGCGGCACGCAGTGGGACGAGGGCGTGGTGGATGCGTTCCTCAACGTGATCGAGCTGGGTGGCGTCGATTGGGCGAAGATGAATCGCACCATGGACGGCGACCTCGGCGATGGCTGGCCGCATGCACCGACCACAGCGACCACAGCGACGACGGCGACGACGGTGGCGCCGCGCATGGCGGCTGCGGTCCCCTGACGGTGCGGACTGGCGCCGGCATCGGTGTCAGCGCGGGGCTTCCGCCGTAGGCTCGGGCTCGCCCGCGAGGTCCTCTGCCGTGCGTCGCGGCCAATGCAGCGCGAACGTCGTGCCCTGGCCCGGCACGCTCGCGACGGTGATGAACCCGCCGGCTTGCTTCACGGCGCCGTACACCGAGGCCAGTCCCAGCCCGGAGGACTCTCCGAAGTCCTTGGTCGTGAAGAACGGCTCGAACGCACGCTCCAGCGTCGTCGCGTCCATCCCGCGCCCCGTGTCGTGTACCGTCAGCTGCACATAGTCTCCCGGCACCGCATCCGTGTGTCCGTCACAGGCCGCGGCGTCGATGGCGCAGTTGGCCGTCCGCAGCGTGATCGTGCCCGTGCCCTCGATGGCATCGCGCGCGTTGAGGCACAGGTTGGTGAGCAGGGTCGTCAACTGCGACGGGTCTTTCGTGATGGGCGACAGCGTTGCGCCGGGCACCCAGACGAGTCCGATGGCCTGCCCGATCAGCCGCTGCAGCATTGCCAATTGGCCCGAGACCGCCGCGTTCAGGTCCAGCGCGATGGGCTGCACGGCCTGCCGGCGCGAGTATGCCAGCAGCTGCCCCGTGATGTTGGCGGCGCGCTGGGCCGCCTGCTGGATGTCGAGCAGGTCGGCGTGCAACGGGAGCGCGGGTTCCACCTGACGCAACGCGAACTCCGTGTTGCCGAGGATCACGCCCATCATGTTGTTGAACTCGTGCGCCACGCCGCCCGCCAGGCGACCCACGGACTCCAGCTCGCGCGCGTGCTGAAGCTGGGCCTCGAGGACGGCCCGTTCGGCCGCGGCCTGCGCGCGCACCGTGATGTCGTTGACGGTCGACAGCAGCAACGGCTCGCCGTCATGCTCGATGATGTCGACGGAAAGCAGCCCGATCCGCGTTTCACCAGACTTGGTGCGAAAGGTGCACTCCTGGTCGCGCACGCTGTCGCCCGTCCTGATGGTGTTGGCGATCTCCGTCTGGTCCTCCGACCGGTTCCAGAGCAGCAACTCCTCCGTGGTCCTGCCCACGACCTCGCTGGCGGCGTATCCGGACAGCGCCTCGAAGCCGTGGTTGACCTCGATGACCCGGTCGTCCGCCAGGCGTGTCAGCAGGATGGCATACGGGGAGGAATGGAAGGCCTTGGCGTACTTCTCCTCGCCGACGCGGACCTCGTCGAGCAGGCGGCCGTTCACCAGCATGGCCAGCGAAAACGTGAGCAGCACCCACAACATCTGATACAGAATGAGGACCACGGCCTGGAGGCCGCCCGCGTTCATGTAGTCGTTGCCGGGCTCCGGCAGATAGGCGGCGTCGACGATGCGCACGATGCTCAGCACGCCAAACGCCGCGAGGACGGCCACGGTGGGAGCTGCCGCCCGCTGCAGCCTGGGTGCGGCGCGGTGCGCCAGGATCCAGATGCCCTGCAGGCTGGTGACCAGGAGCGCCGCGGACGTGTTGACGAACCGGGCGGTCAGGCTTGGCTGCGCAAACGTGAAGTGCCAGTGGACCACCGCAAAGAGCCCCAGGAGCACGACGTTGTGCGCCTGCCGTCCGGGCCGCCGCACGAAGCGCTCGAGCCCGAGGTTCAGGAGCAGCGCTCCGGCCACCGCGAGCACGTTCGCCAGCACCACCGACTCCCAATCCGGAATGCGGCCGCGCAGGGCGATCAGCCCGTTGCCGACGATCTGCAGGGCAAACGACGCCATCCACAGCGAGAGGCCAGCGAATCGCCGATGGTTCTGGAACCAGAGCATGGACACCACCAGGCCGCAGATCGCGTACATGGCGACCTGGATGGCAAGGGTGGTGCGGATGTCCATGGAATTCATACGACGCCAGCTTTCACACTGTTGGCCGGTGGAACCAGCGCAAAGGCCCCGTCGTCGCGCTCCTGCGCCACGGTGCCAGTCTGCAGCCAACCGTCGATCACGCAGCGTCCGGCCGGCGCACTACCCACGTAGCCGCTGAAGAGCTGCGCGCCGCGCACCCAGAGCTCGCCAGGTGCACCGTGCGGCACGGGCCGGTGTGAAAGGGCGTCGCGAACCGACAGCCGTACGCCAGGGAAGGGAATGCCCGCCGTGCCGCGCCGATTGGGCAGGTGCGGCACGTTGAAGAGGCAGAGTGGCGCCTCGGCGCATCCCCATGCCTGGCGCAACTCGACGCCCGTGAGCGCGTGCCAACGCTCCTGCAAGGGCATGGTGGCCATTGCGCCGCCGCACAGGCACACGCGCAACGGCGGTGCGCTTAACGGTGTGCCGCGCTGCTCGAGCGCGGCGGCCAGCGCCTCGTACGTCGATGGCGTTGCGGCCAGCATCGTGATGCCCTGTTCCTCGATGGCACGCAGCGCGGTGGGCGCATCGAACCGCGGTAGCGTCGAGACCCGCGCACCAGACAGCAGTGGTGCCGCCATGGAAACGAGAAAGGCCCACAGCTCCGTCAGCGGCAACGCGGCGAGTACGTGGTCGTGCGGCAGCATCGACGTCGCATCCACGGCGCCACGCGCGCCAGCCAGCAGGCTGCGATGCGTGTGCGCCGCGCCGCCGCGCGCGCCAAAGGCCACGAGGCACTCCTCGTCGCGTCCTTCCTCCGGCTCGCCCTCGAGGTCGAGGCCAAAATGCGAGCCGAGGTCGATGCGCGCCTCGGTGCCGCTGACCACGACCGTCGCGCTGCGCGGCGCGTCATCGAGCAACACCGTCACGCGCTCACCCACGGGGAGCACCGCGGCGGTCGCTCGCGTCGTGAAGACCGCTCCCACGTCCGCCTCGCGGAGCTGCGCGCCGAGTGCCGGGGCGTGCGCGAACGGGTCGAGGACCACCGCGCCGCGTCCATCGCTCGCCGCCAGCGCCGTGATTGCGGCACGCGACGGCGGCAGCAGGATCGCGCTCCGGCGTCCCGCGAGCGCTCGCACCAGCGGCGCGGACCGCTGCAGCAGCGTGAAGCCCGCCGCAACGAGCGCTGCTGCCGGCGTGCCATCCACGCAACCGTTGCCGGCGGCGAGGGCGATGGGGAGCAGGGAGAGTGGGCTGGGCACGGGGATAGAGGCGGATGGCGGATGGCGGACGGAGTGCCCGATCATTGCCAGCGCAAATTGCGTGCGCGCCGTCCCAACTTCCACCCGCAACCCACCACCGCCGTCCGATGGCATCCGCCCTCTGCCATCCGCCCTCCGCCCTCCGCCCTCCGCCCTCCGCCATCTCCCATCTACCCCCCAAGTCCACCCCACTCCAGCTTTACAGCATGACCGATCCACGTCTCATGATCAGCGTCTCCGGCATCCGGGGACGCGTTGGCTTTGGCCTCAACCCCGAAGTGTTCGCGCGGTACGCTGCGGCTTTCGGTGCGTGGGCCATTTCCCGGGGCACCGCGCGTGCGGTGGTGCTGGGGCGCGACAGCCGCATTACCGGTCCGCTCTTCCATCAGGTGGCGCGCTCCGCACTCGAGGCGGTCGGCGCGGACGTCATCGACCTGGGTATCACCACGACACCCACCCTGCAGATGGCCGTGGAGCACCACCACGCGGCCGGCGGCCTGGGCATCACGGCGAGTCACAATCCCATCGAGTGGAACGCGCTCAAGTTCATCGGGCCCGATGGCCTGTTTCTGAGCGCCGCCGCGGGAGCCGAGATGCGCGCACTCGTCGATGACGTGCCCTATGCCACGTGGGACAAGCTCGGTGTAACGCGCTTCGACGGCGATGCCGTTGCGCGACACCTCGACGCCGTGCTCGCCCTGCCGATGATCGACGTACCAGCCATCCGCGCGCGCAAGTTCCGCGTGGCCTACGACGCCTGCCGAGGCGCGGGGGGCATCGTCATTCCGCGCCTGCTCGACCTGCTGGGCTGCGAGGTGGAGTCCATTGAGCTCGAGGCCGATGGCCGTTTTCCGCGCCCGCCGGAGCCCATCGCCGAGAACCTCGGTCCGCTCTGCGCGCTCGTGAAGTCGGCCCGCGCCGACATCGGGTTCGCCACTGATCCGGACGTCGATCGCCTCGCGCTCGTCGACGAAACGGGACGCGCCATCGGAGAGGACTACACACTGGCGCTCGCCGCGCGCGTCGTCCTCAAGCACGCACGCGGCCCCGTGGTGACCAACCTCTCGACGAGCCTTGTCGTTGATGATCAGGTCACAGCGCTTGGCGCCACGGTGCTGCGCGCACCGGTGGGAGAGGTCAACGTCGCCATGGCGATGCGCGCGGCCGGCGCGGTGGTGGGAGGCGAAGGCAATGGCGGCGTCATCCTGCCCGACCTGCACCTGGGACGCGACGCGCCGCTCGGCGTGGCGTTGCTGCTGCAGATGCTGGTCGATGCGGGTGAGCCGCTCTCGGCGGTCGTGGCACGCTACCCGCGCTACACGATCATCAAGGACAAGCTCGACCGGCCGGCCACGCCGCTCGACGCGGTCTACGCCGCGCTGCGCGCCGCCTTCCCCGACGCCGAGGCCGACACGCAGGATGGCCTGCGCCTCGGCTGGCCGGGCCGTTGGGTGCACATCCGTCCGTCGGGCACCGAACACATTGTGCGCGTCATCGCCGAGGCGGCCACAGCCGGCGAAGCGCGCGCGCTCGTCGAACGCGCCCGCGACCTGCTGGCGCAGCTCGCGCACTGATTTCCCGCAGGAGGCTCCCAGTATGTGCGGTATCATCGGCTACATCGGCAGCAAACCGGCGACGCCCTTCTTGATGGAAGGGCTGCGCCGGATGGAATACCGCGGCTACGACTCGGCGGGCATTGCGATACTCGACGGCGCGACGCTCGTGACGCGCCGCGCGGCGGGGAAGATCGCCAAGCTTGAAGCGTCGCTCGCCGCCGCGCCGGTGGCAGGGCATGTGGGCATCGGCCACACGCGGTGGGCCACGCACGGGCCGCCGACGGAGCGCAATGCGCACCCGCACCTGAGCGCCGACGACACCGTGGCGGTGGTGCACAACGGCATCATCGAGAACGCCAACGCGCTGCGCACCGCGCTGCAGGATACCGGGTACGTGTTCCGCAGCGACACCGACACCGAGGTGGTGGCGCACCTCGTGCAGGAACTGTTCGACGGCTCGCTCGAGGAGGCCGTCATCATGGCCCTGCGCAAGATCGAGGGGACCTATGGGCTCGCCGTCGTCTCGAGCCGCGATCCCGGCAAGATCGTCGTGGCGCGCAAGGGCAGCCCGCTGCTCATCGGCATCGGCGAGCACGAGCACTTCGTGGCGTCCGACGCGTCGGCCATTCTGGCCCACACGCGGCAAGTGGTGTACCTCGACGACGGCGACGTCGCCGTGCTCGAGGCCGACGGCTACCGTGTGCTCGACATCGACGCGCTCCCGCTCACGCGCAAGGTGGACAAGATCGACTGGGAGCTCGGCGCCATCGAGCGCGGCGGCTTTGCCCACTTCATGCTCAAGGAGATCTTCGAACAGCCGCAGACGGTGGAGAACACCATGCGTGGCCGCCTGATCGTCGAGGACGGCACCAGCAAGCTGGGCGGCATCAACCTGACGCACGACCAGTTGATGGCGATCGACAACATCATCATCACCGCGTGCGGCACGTCGTGGCACTCGGCGCTCATCGGCGAGATGATGATCGAGGAGCTGTGCCGCATTCCGGTGGAGGTGGAGTACGCCTCCGAGTTCCGCTACCGCAACCCGATCGTCACCGACCGCACGTTGTGCATCGTCATCTCGCAGTCGGGCGAGACCGCCGACACGCTGGCGGCGATGCGCGAGGCCAAGCGACGCGGGGCGCGCACCCTGGGCCTGGTGAACGTGGTCGGGTCGACCATCGCCCGCGAGGACGATGGCGGCATCTATCTGCACGCCGGCCCCGAAATCGGCGTTGCGTCCACCAAGGCGTTCACCAGCCAGGTGGTGGCGCTCGCGCTCTTCACGCTCAAGCTGGCGCGCAAGCGCGGGCTCAGCGTCACGCGCGGCATGGAGTTCGCGCAGGCCCTCGCCGCGCTGCCGGCGCAGATCCAGCAGGTGCTCGACCGCGCCGAGCAGGTGGAGCACATTGCCGCCGAGTTCAAGCGCGCGCCCAACTTCCTGTACCTCGGGCGCGGCGTGAACTTCCCGGTCGCGCTCGAGGGCGCGCTGAAGCTCAAGGAAATCTCGTACATCCACGCCGAGGGCTATCCCGCGGCCGAGATGAAGCACGGCCCCATTGCGCTCATCGACGAGATGATGCCGGTGGTGTTCGTGGCGCCGCACGACGCCGTCTTCGACAAGGTCGTGTCGAACGTGCAGGAGGTGAAGGCGCGCAAGGGCAACATCATTGCCATCACGTCGCGCGACGAGCCGGCGCTGCAGGGGCTGGTGGACTACGAGTTCCGCATTCCGGAGACGGTGGATCTGCTCACGCCCATCCTCGCGTCCGTTCCGCTGCAATTGCTGGCGTACTACATCGCCGTGCAGCGCGGGGCCAACGTGGATCAGCCGCGCAACCTGGCGAAGAGCGTCACCGTGGAGTAGGGCGCTTGAGGCGCGCAATCGCCGCGCGCGCGCCATCCGCCTCGCGTCCCTCGGGGAACTGCGTCACAAAGCGGCGCAGCTCCACCAGCGCCCGCCCTTCATCGCCGCCCGGCGCCAGATGGGCGTCGATGATCTTCTGCGACGCGTAGCGCACGTGCTCCTCGCGAATGCCCGGCATGCGGCGCACACGCTCGTACAGCGCGAGCGCGCCGGGCGCGTCGTTCAGGTGCCGCAACTGCAGGTCGGCGGCGCGCAGCAGCGGCGATGGATTGTCGGGGCGCTCCCCAGCCAACGCCAACCATGCCGCCAGCGCCTCGACGTACCGCTCCTGCACTTCCAGCGCCTGGATGTGCGAATACTGCGGCGCGTACGTCCCCTCGGCATCGGGGAAGACCAGCGCCTTGGCCAGCTCGGTACCGCCCCCAAAGATGGTGCGCGTGATGGTCCGGAAGATCGCCCACCCCCCCACCGCGCCCCCGAGCGCGGACAGCCAGAGCGGGCCGCGATGGATCATGCCGGCCACGCGCAGCAGGATGCCGAAGAACGCGCCAAGCACCGCGCCGCCACCGGCCTGCATCATGCCGCTGTGCGCCACGCGCAGGAGGCGGTTCTCGTGTGTCATGGGGCCAATCATACGGCACGGCGCCAGTGGCATCCAGCCGTGGCGGCCGCGCCGCCGCGCGCTAGGTTTCGCGCCATGCGAGTGCTGCTGCAGCGCGTATCGCGCGCCGAAGTGCGTGTGGGCGACCGGGTGACCGGCGAAATCGGCCGGGGCTTCGCGCTCCTCGTTGGCTTCACGCACGCCGACACCGAGGTGCAGGTGGCGTGGATGGCCGACAAGGTGGCCGGCCTGCGCCTCTTTGCCGACACCGACGACAAGATGAACCTCGGGCTCGAAGAGGTCGGCGGCGCGGTGCTGGTCGTCAGCCAGTTCACGCTCTACGGCGATGCACAGAAGGGGCGTCGCCCGAGCTTCGTCGACGCCGCGCGGCCCGAGCACGCCATCCCGCTCTACGAACGCTTCGTGGCCATGTTGCGCGAACGCGGACTGCACGTGGCAACCGGCGAGTTCGGCGCGATGATGCGCGTGGAACTCGTCAACGACGGGCCGGTGACGCTGTGGCTCGAGAAATGAACGCACCGCCACGCGTGATCCTCGCCTCGGCGTCGCCGCGCCGCCGCGAGCTGCTGGCGCTCGTGGGCATCGCGCACGAGGTGATGCCGGCCGACATTGACGAGTCGGTGATGCCCCATGAGGCGCCGGCACCGCACGCCGAGCGGCTGGCGCGCGCCAAGGCGCACGCGCTGGCCGACGCGCATCCGCATGCGGTGGTGATCGCCGCCGACACGATTGTGGTGGTGGACGGCGACATCCTGGGCAAGCCGCGCGACGCCGCGCACGCGATGGCAATGCTCAAGCGCCTCGTGGGGCGGGAACACACCGTGTACACGGCGGTGGCCGTTGCCCGCGATGCGCGCACCGAGAGTGCGGTGGAGGCGGTGCGCGTCTGGATGCGCCCGCTCTGCGACGCGGAGATCGCCGCGTACATCGCCACCGGCGAGCCGATGGACAAGGCCGGCGCGTACGGCATCCAGGGGTACGGCGCGACCATCGTCGAGCGGGTGGACGGCGACTACTTCAGCGTGATGGGGCTGGGCCTGCGCCGGCTCGTCAGCCTGCTGGCAGCGGTGGGCGTGCGGTACAAGTACGACGCGGGGCTCGCGGCCCCTTGATACGCGACAGGCGCGCCGTGTGGCGCGCCCGCTCAAATGCCCAGTGCCGCTGGCTCAGGCGATGAGCAGCTTGACGAGCTTCTTGGGGGACTTGGTGAAGTCCTCGAGGGTGTAGCGGTCGAGCACATCGAGGAACGCCTCGAGGGCCTCGCCGAGGGCGGGGGCGAGCACGCACGACGGGGCGATCGGGCAGTGGTTGGCCTCCGCGTCGAAGCACTCGACCAGGCGGAAGTTCTCCTCGGTCTGGCGCACCACCGCGCCGATGTTGATGGCCGCCGGCTCCTGGATCAGGCGCACGCCGCCGCCGCGTCCCCGCAGCGTCTCGACGTAACCCAGGCGTGCCAGCCGCTGCACGACCTTGACGAGATGGTCCTCGGAGAGGGCCATGCGTCGCGCGATGGCGCCCACCGTTTCGCGCTCTCCCGGATGGAGGGCGAGATAGGTGAGGCAACGCAGCGCGTTGTCGGTGAAGCGGGTGAGATGCACGTCGGTGCGGCCTCGCGTGGGTGGGAAAAGACGCCGGAAGGATACCGGATTGTGCGCCGCGCATGGATCAGCCTTTCACCTGACAAATCACAAGGATATACCTGACAGGATTTCAGGCTTCCTCCTGACTTTGCAAGTGGCATCCAATATACCACTTTATAAAACAGTATTCTAGATACTACATTCAGTATGCCGTAGTCCCTTGCCCGCCGCTGCACCCCCACCTCTCCACGTCCCTCGAGGGTTCCGTGATGGCCTCTCTCCCCAAGTTCCGCCACCTCGCCAGCGTCGGCGCGATTGCAACAGTTGCGCTGCTCGCCTTCGCCTGCGCGAAGAAGCCCGCGAATGGCGGACTGCTGAGTGCCGACGCCGCGCAGCGGGTGTACGTCGCCCCCGGGCAGTATGACGAGTTCTACGCCTTCATGTCGGGCGGCTTCAATGGACAGATCGGCGTCTACGGCCTGCCATCGGGGCGCCGGTTGAAGACGATCCCGGTCTTCTCGCAGTATCCCGAGAACGGCTACGGCTACAGCGAAGAGACCAAGCCGATGCTGAACACCTCCTACGGCTTCATTCCGTGGGACGACACGCACCATCCGGCCCTCTCGCAGACCAACGGCGAGGATGACGGGCGCTGGCTGTTCATCAACGCCAACAACACGCCGCGCATCGCGCGCATCGACCTCACCCGCTTCGAGACCGAGGAGATCCTCGAGATCCCGAACGCCGGCGGCAACCACGGCTCGCCGTTCATGACGTCCAACAGCGAGTACGTCGTGTCGGCAACGCGCTTCAGCGTGCCGGTGCCCAACGCCGATGTGCCGATCAGCGACTTCAAGAAGCGCTTCAAGGGGCAGATCTCCTTCATCCGCGCCGACCAGCCGGGAAAGATGAAGGTCGATTTCCAGATGATCATGCCGGGGTTCAACTATGACCTGGCGCGCGCCGGCAAGGGGATGAGCGAGGGCTGGTTCTTCTTCACGATGTACAACACCGAGCAGGCCAACTCGCTGCTCGAGGTCAACGCCTCGCAGAACGACAAGGACTTCGTGGCCGCCGTGAACTGGAAGGCCATCGAGGCGTGCGCCAAGAGCGGCGTGACGCACAGCGTCCCGGCGTCGTACCAGCACAACTACACCGACGCGTTCACGCGCCAGGCGACGAGCGAGACCATCACCTCGGTGCCGCAGTTCGAGGCGAAGGCCTGTCCGGGCGCCGTCTACTTCATGCCGACGCCCAAGTCGCCGCACGGCGCCGACGTCGACCCGACCGGCGAATTCATCGTGGCCGGCGGGAAGCTGGCGTCGGTGATCCCGGTGCACTCGTTCCCGAGGATGATCAAGGCCATCGCCGCCAAGGCGTTCGAGGGCGAGATCGACGGCATCCCGGTGCTGAAGTACGAAGCCACCCTCGCTGGCGAAGTGAAGAACCCGGGCCTCGGCCCCCTGCACACCGAGTTCGACGGCAAGGGCTACGCCTACACGTCGTTCTTCATTTCGTCCGAAGTCGTGAAGTGGAAGCTGGGGACCTGGGAAGTGGTCGATCGCGTGCCGACGTACTACTCGGTGGGCCACCTGATGATTCCGGGCGGCGGCACGATGAAGCCGAATCCGAAGTACCTGGTGGCGCTGAACAAGATCACCAAGGACCGCTACCTGCCCACGGGCCCCGAGCTCGCGCAGAGCGCGCAGCTCTATGACATCTCGGGCGACAAGATGAAACTGCTGCTCGACTTCCCCACCGAGGGCGAGCCGCACTATGCGCAGGCGATCCTCGCGTCGAAGATCAAGGACCGCCAGGTGAAGTTCTTCAAGCTGGCCGAGAGCAAGGCGCCCAACATGGTGCGGTCGGAGAAGGAGACGGGCATCAGCCGCGATGGGAAGAAGGTCCACGTCCGCATGACGGCCATCCGCTCGCACTTCAACCCCGACAACATCGAGGGCGTGCAGGTGGGCGACACGGTGCTGTTCCACATCACCAACCTCGAGCAGGACTGGGACGTCCCGCACGGCTTCGCGATCATGGGCAACACGAACGGCGAGCTGCTGATCATGCCGGGCGAAACGCGCACGCTGTCGTGGGTGCCCCGCAAGGCAGGGGTCTTCCCGATGTACTGCACGGACTTCTGCTCGGCGCTGCACCAGGAAATGCAGGGATATGTGCGGGTCTCGGCGCCTGGCAGTGGCGTGGCGCTGAGCGGCTCGACATCCAAGGGCCCGCAGGCCGCGCCGAAGAAGGCGCAGGCGGGTCCCACGCAGAAGCAGTAAGCGCAGGACCAGCCCGGGGGTGCGGCGGTCCCGTCGCCGGCCTCCTGGCTGCACCCGCCCCATTCGGGCAGGTCGCTCGTCGCTTGTCGCTCGTCGCTCGTCTTCCGTCTTCCGTCTCTCGTCTCCTCTCCATGCCCAAGTCTGCCCGCCTGCTCGTTGCCGTCGCCGCGCTGCTCATGAGCGCCGGCTTCGTGTTGCCGCTCTGGCGCGTGGACCTGATCGCGCCGCAGTACCCGGAGGGGTTGGGGATGCTCATCACCGTGCGATCGGTGATCGGCGTCAAGGAGCAGGACCTCAACAGCATCAACGGATTGAATCACTACATCGGGATGAAGCGCATCGAACCAGATGCGATTCCCGAGCTGCGCTACATGTCGATGATCCTCGGGGCGATGGTCGGCACGGCATTGCTCGTTGCCGCCCTTGGCCGCCGCCGCGTGCTTTATGCATGGACGCTCGGACTTGCCACGGTGCTCGGCGCTGGGCTCTACGACTACTGGAAGTGGGGCTACGAGTACGGTCACGATCTCGATACCGAGACCGCGATCATCAAGATTCCCGGCATGACCTACCAGCCGCCGCTCCTGGGGTCCAAGCAGCTGCTGAACTTCACGGCCACCTCCTGGCCTGCGTCCGGAGGATGGCTGCTCGTTCTCGCCACCGTGCTCGTCGGCGTTGCCATCTGGCAATCCACGCGGCGCGCGTGGCCTGCGCCGTCGGTCGCCGCGTAGCGCGTCCCTTCGTCCGTCTTCCGCGACTTCCATGCGCCGACCCGTCCCCCCGCGTCGCCTTGCCCTCCTCGCGCTCCTCCTGCTCGCGGCATGCCGTCCGAGCCAGCCGGAGCCAATCGTGCTCAACGAGGACCAGTGCGGATTCTGCCGCATGACCATCTCCGACGCGCGCTTTGGTGGGGAGGCGATGCTCCCCACCGGGCGCGTGCGCAAGTTCGACTCCGTCGAGTGCATGGTCGGGTGGGCGCGCGCGACGCCGACGAATGATCGCGGCACACTCTACGTGATCGACCTCCAGCATCCGGGGGCGTTCGTGCCGGCGGCATCGGCCGGATTCCTCAAGGGCGCGGTGCTCAAGAGCCCGATGGGACAGGCCATTGCCGGCTTTGCAGACACGGCACGCGCTGAGGAGCAGCGCACGATGCTGGGTGGGCGCGTGATGACGTGGCAGCAACTGCTGGCCGACTCCGTGCGCGCGGCGACGCCGTGACGCTGCCGGTCGCGCTGGGCCCGATGCTGCTCAGCCTCATGGTGGTCGCGCCGAAGCCCGCGGCCGACCTTACCGTCGGCCCGGGCGGCCACTTTGCGACGATCACCGCCGCACTGGCCGCCGCGCAGCCCGGCGATCGCGTGCTGGTGCGCGCGGGCACCTACCGCGAAGCGACGCTCGTGGTGCGCACGCCGCGCGTGACGGTGCAGGGCGAGGGGTGGCCGGTGCTCGATGGTCAGGGGGCGCGCGAGGTGCTGGTGATCGCGGCCGATGATGTCACCGTGCGCGGGCTGGTGGCCACCAACACCGGGGTCTCGAACCTCGAGGACCGCGCCGGTATTCGCGCCAAAGACGTGCGCAACTGTGTCATCGAGCACAACCGGCTGCGCGACAATCTCTGGGGCATCTACCTGCAACGCTCCGCGGACTGCGTGGTGCGCGACAACGACATCGAGGCGCACGGCGAGCGCCAGACGACGAGCGGCAACGGCATCCACTTGTGGTACTCGCCGGGTGCCCGCATCGAGCGCAACCACATCCGCGGCCACCGCGACGGCATCTACTTCGAGTTCTCCCAGCATGGCGTCACGCGCGACAACGTGAGCGAGCGGAGCCAGCGGTATGGCCTGCACTTCATGTTCAGTGACTCGTGCAGCTACGTGCACAACACCTTCCGCGAAAACACCTCAGGTGTGGCGGTGATGTACAGCCGCGGCGTGGTCATCAGCGGCAACCGCTTCGAGCGGTCGTGGGGGAGCGCCGCGTACGGCCTCCTGCTCAAGGACATCAGCGGCGGCGAGATCAGCAGCAACACGTTCGATCGCAACTCCACCGGGCTCTTCGTCGAGGGGTCGTCACGGCTCGAGGTGCGGGGCAATACCTTCACGCAAAACGGCTGGGCGGCCAAGGTGCTGGCCGACGCCGACGAGAACCGCTTTACGGGCAACCGGTTTTCGGGCAACGCCTTTGATGTCACCACCAACTCGCGCAGCGCCAACTCGACCTTCGATGGGAACTGGTGGGACGCATACGCGGGCTACGACCTGAACAAGGATGGGGTGGGAGACACGGCGTTCCACCCGGTGCGCCTGTTTGCCCTGGTCGTGGAGCAGCACCCGGCGGCGCTGCTGCTGTTGCGCAGCCCGCTTGTTGCGGTGCTCGATGCCGCCGAGCGCGTGCTGCCCGTACTCACGCCAGAGACGCTGGTCGACCATCATCCTCTCATGCGTCCCCCCCGATGATCACGCTCGACACCATTCGCAAGCGCTTCGGCGTGCTCGACGTGCTGCAGGACGTCTCGCTGGCGCTGCGCCCGGGCGCCGTCACGGCGCTCGTCGGACCCAATGGCTCCGGCAAGACGACGCTCATCAAGATCGTGCTCGGCCTCACACGCGCCGACCACGGCACCCTGCACGTTGACGGCCGCGTGGCCGACGAGGCGGGTGCGTACCGCAAGGCGATCGGCTACATGCCGCAGGCCGCGCATTTTCCGTCCAACCTGCGCGTGGGCGACGTGCTCGACCTCGTGCGGCGCCTGCGTCCGGGCGAAGCCACGGACGACGACCTCGGCCGCGCGTTCGCGATGGACGAGATCTCGGACAAGTTCGTCGGCACGCTGTCGGGAGGGACGAGGCAGAAGGTGAATGCGGTCATTGCGTTCCTCTTCCGGCCTGCGGTGCTCATCCTCGACGAACCAACGGCAGGGCTCGATCCGCTGGCAGCCAAGGTGCTCAAGGACAAGATCCGCGCCGTGCGCCACGAAGGGCGCTCGGTGCTGGTGACGTCGCATATCCTGGCGGAACTTGAGTCGTTGGCTGACGACGTTGCCTTTCTCTGCGACGGCCGGATGCGCTTTGCGGGGCCGGTGGCCGACCTGTTGCGCCGGACGGGAGAGCGCTCACTTGAGGACGCCATCGCGGGGCTCATGCGCAGCGAGCGCGCCAGCCACCGCAGCGCCTCGACGGTCAGCGCGGCCATCCAGATGCCGCCATGGCGCGCGCCAGAACCTGAGGGGGCCGCATGAACATCGTCTCCCTCGTGCTGCTGGCGGGGCTGCGCGACCTCTCACGCAACCGCTGGATCGTGGCGTACGCGCTCTGCTTCCTCGGCATCGCCGAGGGGCTCTTCTGGTTTGGCGGCACCGGACCGCAGGTGCTGTTGAGCCTGCTGAACCTCGTGCTGCTCGTGCTGCCTCTCGTCGCGCTCGTCTTCGGCACCATTCACGTGTACGCGTCGCGCGAGTTCGTCGAGCTGCTGCTCGCGCAGCCGGTGCCGCGCCGCCAACTGTTTGCGGGTCTCTATCTGGGACTCGCGCTGCCACTGGCCGGCGCGTTCGTGGTGGGTGCCGGCGTTCCGTTTGTGGTGCACGCGCACGATGGCGCCACGCTGGGCGGCGTTGCTGCGCTCCTCGCGGCCGGCGTGGGGCTGTCGCTCGCCTTCGCCGCCATCGCCACGTGGATCGCCCTGCGCACCGACGATCGGTTGAAGGGTGTTGGCATCGCGCTTGGCGTCTGGCTCGCGTCGACGGTGATCTACGACGGGCTGGTCCTCGGCGCGACGGCGGCGTTTGGCGACTACCCGCTGGAGCGTCCGCTGCTTGCGCTCATGCTGGCCAACCCGGTGGACGTGGCGCGCGTACTGGTGCTCACGCAGCTCGACGTCTCGGCGCTGATGGGCTACACCGGGGCCCTGTTCCAACACACGTTTGGCACCGCGTTGGGCACCGGCGTGGCCGGCGCCACGCTCGTCGTCTGGTGTGTCGTTCCGCTGGCCCTTGCGGGCCGCCGTTTTCTTCGCCGCGATTTCTAGCAGTCCCCTTCACGACCCCAGGGAGTTGTCATGCGCCAACTGGACGTACTCGCCATCAGTGCCCTTCTCCTCGCGGCCGCGTGTGGCGGCGACAAGAAAGCCGACCCGATGGCCGGCATGCCCATGCCGTCCGCCACGGCCGTGGTCAACGGTCCCATCGAACCGGCCGCTGGCGGCAAGGTGGTGGAGATCACGATGACCTCGGACGACAAGGGCAACTACTTCACGCCCAATGACCCCGAAGCCAATCCCGGCGACGTGCTGCGCTTCAAGCTCACGCTCGGCGTGCACAACGTGAACTTCCTCGCCGATTCGAACTCCGGGAAGACGGGCCTGCCGCCCGTCAGCGGCCTGCTGCAGCTCCCCGCGCAGACGCATGACATCGCCGTGAGCTTTGCGCCGGGCACGTACTACTTCCAGTGCGATCCCCACGCCGCACTCGGCATGCGCGGCCACCTCAAGGTCGTCGCGAAGTAGCACGGCCGCGCCATCCCGCGGCGCCGCTCGGCGGCGCCGTCGGGTCAGCGGCCAGCGCTCGGGTACGCGTCCTTCCAGCGCTGCACCCGATCGAGCACGTCGCGCACCGTGATGCGCGGCATGCGATCGCGACGGTTCTCCATGGACACCGGATACGCCTCGCCCGGCTCGCCGTACGCGTCGATCATGAGATCGTGGAACTTGCGGTACGGTCCCACGCGCTTGGGATTGGAGTAGCCGATGAGCGACACCACCGGCCGGTCGAGTGCCACGCTGATATGCAGTGGCCCGGTGTCGGGCGAGAGCACAAGCGCGGCGGCGTCGAAGATGCCGACGAGCCCGCGGAGCCCGCCTTGCCCGAGCGCGCTCGCCGGCTTGCGGTGCGCGCGCTCGAGAATGACGCGCTCCGCCTGCAGTTCGCGTGGCGACCGGCCGCCCACGAGCACCGGCTGCAGCCCGAAGTCGCCGGCCAGCGCATCACACACCTGTGCCCACCGTTCGGGGAGCCAGTCCTTTTGCCCCTTGCTCGTCGCGACGACGATGGGCGCGATGGGGCGGTCGAACCGTGCCCGGAACTCGCGTTGCCAGGCGCGCTCGGCGTCGTTCCACGGACCCAGCTCCCACGTCACCGGCTCGTGCGGGATGCCCAGCCATTCGGTGAACTCGAAGTACTGGTCCTGCACATGCTGCATGGCGCGCGCGTGCACGCGGTCGCTGGTAAACAGCCAGTTGAAGTCGCGGGCGCGGGCGAGGTCGAAGCCGAGCTTCACGGGGGCATGCGTGAACGCGGTGATGACGCCGGCCTTGAAGTAGACCTGCAGGTTGAGCACCACGTCGAACCGGCGTGTGTGCAGCTGGGCCCGCGTCTCGAGAAAGCCGGCCACCCCCTTGCCGCGGTCGAACAGCACGATGTCGTCGACCATCGGATGGCCGCGCACCAGCGCCGCGGGGCCGGGCTGCAGCACCCAGGTGATGTGCGCGTCAGGATACTGTCGCTTGATGGCGTGGATGACCGGCAGCACGTGCACCACGTCGCCCACCGCGCTCATCATCACGATGCAGACGCGGTCGAGCGGCCCGATGGGGGGGCGCGTCACCCGTCCACCCAGGCGGCCGTCGCCAGCCGCAGCAGCGCGTCGTCGCCGACGCCGAGGCCATGCACCTCGTTCCACTTGCGCGCCGAGCGCGCAAAGCGGGCGAAGTTGCGCGCCGCCACCTGCGCGTCCGGCGCAAACGACACGCGGTCGACGTCGAGCACGTACGCGGTGGCGGCAGCGCCGACTCCGGCGATATACACATTCTTGAGGTTGAGGTCGGGGTGCTGCGCATCGGTCGACGAGAGGGCGCGCAGCAGCACCGCCACCGCGTCGATGAGCGCCGCGCGCGCCGCCGCCGAGTCGTCGGCGCGCCACGCCTCGGGGAAGTCACGTCCCTCGGGGAGCAGACGGGTCATCACGTCGCTTCGGGCGAGGATGCCGGCGACGGGATGCACGGCGTACGCAATCACTTCGGGCGTGGGCACGCCGCCCGCCGCCAAGCGCACGGCGGTGGCCAGTTCGCGCGGCGCGCGCGTCGGCATCGGAAACACATCCCCGGTGAGCCCGGCGAACATCCCGCCGTGGCGCGAGTGGCGCACCACCACGGGCGTGCTGCTCTGCGTGCCAGCGCCCGCGGGCAACGCGGTGGACCATGCGATGCCGCGTCCGCGCAGTACCATGCGCGGCTCCTGGGCCGCGGCCCAAGCGTGCAGCGATCCGTGCGCAGTCAGCGCGCCCGCCAGCGCTCCGCACGCCCAGTCACGCGCCACCAGCTGCGCGCCGCCATGCGCGCTCCGGACATATCCCGCAGGCAGCGTCGGTCGGCTCACCGCCGGACGCGGAATGCCGGCACGGGCTGGCTCTTGTTCTTGAGAACCAGCGGCTCGAGCGCGTCGAGGGCCGGCGGGTTGGCCAGCACACTGCGGAGCTCGTCGGAAATGATGATCTCGCCGCCCTGCGCCTTGGAGCAAAGCCGGCTGGCCACGTTCACGACATCACCGATCACCGTGTACTCGAGGCGCCGTTCGCTGCCGATGTTGCCGGCAAAGGCCTCGCCGTAGTTGATGCCGATGCCGATCTGCAGCTCGGGTCGGGCTTCGGCGCGCCAGCGCGCATTGAGCGTGTCGAGCTCCGTCATCATGTCGAGCGCTGCCGACATCGCGCGGTCGGCATCATCGGCCTCGCAGATGGGCGCGCCCCACTGCGCCATCACCGCGTCGCCAATGAACTTGTCCAGCGTGCCGCCGTGGCGGAACACGCAGTCCACCATTTCGGTGAAGTACTCCGTGAGGTGCTTGGCCATCGCGTCCGGATTCATCGTCTCCGACAGCGCGGTGAAGCCGCGGATGTCGCTGAACAGCACCGCCACGTGGCGCTTTTCGCCGCCGAGCCGGATGGCCTCCTCGGAGTTGGCAATGCGCGCGGCGAGCTGCGGCGTGAAGAACCGCTCGAAGTTGCTGCGCGTCAGTGCCTCGCGCCGGATGCGTTCGGCAAAGTTCGCGTTCTCGAGCGCGACGGCCACGATGCCGGCAAAGGCGATGAGGAAATCGAGATCGCCCTCGCCAAATCGCTTGGCGAGGCTGAACGTGTCGACGTACAGCACGCCGAGCACGCGATCCTCGCTGCCAATCAGCGGGGCGCAGAGGGCGCTGCGCACCTGCTGCATGAGGATCGACTGCCCGCCAAAGCGCGTGTCCTCGCCCGCATTGTCCGACAGCACGGCCACCTTTTCGCCCACCACCATGCCCACGATCGACTGCGGCACCTGGTAGGCCACCGTGGCGCTGCGTTTGTCGCGCGCCACCTTTTGCACCATGTGTTCTCCTTCGCGCAGGAGAATCGCGCAGCGGTCGGCCTCGAGGATCTGGAAGACGTAGTCGGCGACCTTGGACAACAGGGTGTCGGTGTCGGCGGCCTTGGTCAGTCCCTTCGACACTTCGAGCAAGATCGCGAGCTTCTGGCGGTCCTTCTCGGCGGGGTCGGTTGCGGCCATCGCTGCTTGCAGCTTGCCGCTTTCCTCGAATCCGGCGGCGGGCGTCCGCGGCACCTGCCGCACGATCGTGCCGCCGGGCACCGCGGGCGCGGCCGAATCCGGCAACAGGGGCGCTTCGACAAATGTCTCCAGCCGAAATGCCACCTTGCCAAAGGTGATCGCGTCACCCGGGGACACGAACGCATGGTCGATCTTGACCCCGTTCACGAACGTCCCATTGCTCGATCCCACATCGCGCACGGTCACGCCGCCCTCACCGACCACGAGGTCCGCGTGGTGCCGCGACACCGTGGGGTCGATGATGGCGACGTCGCTGGTGACCGCACGGCCGCAGACCAACGTCCCCGGGGACGCGAGGTCAAAGCGGTACGTGCTGTCGGAGCCGATGAGTCGGTACTTCATATCCTGAAAATATGGTGCGTCACGAGGGCCACGCCTAGCGGTCCGTCCGCGGCGTTCTCGCGCCCCGCACCCGGCCGATGGCCGTGAGCATGGCGCGCGCCTTGTTCTCGGTCTCCTCCCATTCCATTTCGGGGTCCGAATCGGCCACGATGCCACCCCCGGCCTGCACGTTCGCCTCGCCGCCGGCAATGACACAGGTGCGGATGGTGATGGCGAGGTCCATCCGGCGGTCGTCGGCCGCGATGTACCCCACGGCGCCGGCATATGGCCCCCGGCGCTCCGGCTCGAGCGCGTCGATGATCTGCATGGCACGCACCTTGGGCGCTCCCGTCATCGTCCCGGCGGGGAAGGTGGCGCGCAGGACGTCGAGCGCCGACGTGTGGGGTGGCAGTGTGCCCTCCACCTGACTCACAATGTGCAGCACATGCGAGTAGCGCTCCACCGTCATGAGATCGGTCACCTGCACGCTGCCGTACTCCGACACGCGCCCGACATCGTTGCGGCCGAGGTCGACCAGCATCACATGCTCGGCGCGTTCCTTCTCGTCGGCGAGCAGTTCGGCGGCGAGCCGGTCGTCCTCCTCGGGCGTCCCGGCGCGCTTGCGTGTGCCCGCGATGGGGCGCACCACCACGCGGCCGCCGGCCATCCGCACCAGCAGCTCGGGCGAGCTGCCCACAAGCTCAACGCCGTCGAGCAGCAGGTGGTACATGTACGGCGAGGGGTTGAGCGCGCGGATGGCGCGATAGAGGTCGGTCCCCTCGAAGTCGTGCGGCACCGCGATGCGCCGAGCCAGCAGCGCCTGAAAGACGTCGCCAGCGAGGATGTGCTCCTTGATGCGCGCCACGCCGGCCATGAACGCCTCGCGCGACATCGACGACCGGCCCGTGGCGGGCGGCGCCTGCAAGTCGAGGTCGAGCGCGCCCAGCGACGGCCCGGCGCGCAGTTGGCGAATGGTGTGTTCCACATCGGCCAGCCCCGCGTCATACGCGCTTCGCCGAGCGGCGCCGTCGGCGCCCGGCGCCACCTGTACGCCACACACGACGCGTGCCTGCGAGCGCAGGTTGTCGATGATCACCACCGTATGCGGAAACATCACGATGGCGTCGGGGGCGGCCACGCCCCGTGGCGGCGGCGCCGGCAGGCGCTCGAAGTGGCGCACCACGTCGTACGCGAAGTACCCCACCGCGCCGCTCCAGAACGCGCCGACGTCGGGCGCATCGACCGCCTGCATGCCGGCGATGATCGTGCGCAGGTCGGCCATCGGGTCGTCGGGCGTGCGCGCGCCGTGCCAGCCCTTGGTCTCGGTCCAGTCCTCCACCGTGCCATCGCGCAGGCGCCACGCGGCGCGCGGCGCGCTGCCCATGAACGTGTAGCGCGCCCACGTTTCGCCGCCGGCAGGCGCCGATTCGAGCAGAAACGCAAAGGGACCGCGGCGCAGCCGGTGGAACGCCGCCACCGGGGTGTCGGCGTCGAGGAGCACGTCGCGCCACACCGGCACCAGGCCGCCCGTGCGGGCGCGTGCATCAAATGTCTGGAAGCTGTGTGGCATCTGTTGTCAGTTCCTTCGCGTCCCGCGAAGTTTGAGGCATGCGTCCGGTCCGTGCGGCACTCGTGTGGTGCGCCTTCCCCCTCGTCCTCGCCGCCCAGCAACGGGCGGACACGGCGACGTGGAACGATGCGGCCACCCTGCGGCTCATCGACCGTGCCATCGCCCGGCGCACGGCCCAGCTCGCCGACACGGGGCTCACCGACTACACCGCCCGCGCCCACGGCTACCTCACCTTTCTCGCGCAGGTGGGCGACGGATTTCCCGATCCGCCCAAGGTGATGAAGACCGACGAGCTCGCCGTCGAAGTCTATTGGCGTGCGCCGGATCAGAGCAAGCAGCGGATCGTCGGCCGCCGCGACACGCTCCTGTTGCCCACCGACATCGAGTACCATCGCGACCATCTCGCCATCATCCAGAACAATTTTCCGTCGGTCATCCGGCTGGGCGACGGCGACGAGGTGCGCGACGTCCCGCACCCGCTGTCGGCCGGTGGGCGCGTGGCGTACGACTTCAGCATTGGCGACTCGCTGACCATGCGCACGAGCGACCGCGCCATCGACGTGGTGACCGTGCGCGTGCGACCGCGCGACGACCGGCAGCCGAGGGCGGTGGGTGCGGTGTACATCGATCGCGCCACCGCGACCGTGGTGCGCATGGCCTTCTCGTTCACGCGCGCTGCCCTCCGCGATGCGTACCTCGAGGATGTCTCGGTGGTGCTCGAGAACGCGCTCGTCGACGGCCGCTTCTGGCTGCCGTACCGTCAGGAAATCGAGATCCGACGCTCGGGTTCGTGGATGGACTTCCCCACGCGCGGCATCATCCGCGGACGGTGGGAGATCTGCTGCGTGCGCACCAACGCCGCGCTCCTCCCGACCTTCTTCGCCGGCCCCGAGGTCATGCAGGCGCCGCCGGCCGAGCAGCGCGCCTACCCGTTCACTGGGCGCATCCTCGACGGCCTTCCGGCCGATGTGCGACTGTCCACCGACGACGATGTGCGCGCCGTGCAGGAAGCGGCGCGCGCGCTCGTGCGGGCCGAGGCGCTCGCCCGCGTGCGTGCCACCAATCCGACTGCCCGTTCAGTCAGCGACCTCGTGCGCGTCAACCGCGTCGAAGGGCTCGCGTTCGGTGGCGGATTGCGGCGCACGCTGGGCAGTGGTGTGAGTGCGACAATGCGCGCGCGCTATGGCACGGCCAATCGCCGTGCGTCGGGTGCGTTGGCGCTCGGCTGGCAGCGCGCGGATGGCGCCAACGTGTCGCTGCGCGCGCTCGACGACCACGCCGATGCCGGGGACGAGCCTGAGGTGAGCGGCGTGCGAAACTCGCTGGCCGCGCAGGAGTTCGGCGTCGATTACACCGATCCGTACCGGGCGCGCGTGCTCGCACTCGCAGCCGGGCGCGCGACGGCCGATGGCTGGCGCTGGGAGTTGGCTCTCGAACGGCGGCTCGAAGGGGCCGTGGCCGTACACGCCACGCCGGCCACGGGCCGCTTTGCGCCAACGCTCGCCGTCGAGGCGCTGCAGGCGTGGCGCGTGGGCGCTACGCTGCGCCGCGTCGCGTTGGCGGCTGGCGCGGCGACCATCGGCGTGCGCGCCGCGATGTTCGTGGAGCGTGACCGCGTCGACGCCGGCGCGCGCGCGGGGACAGCCGGCTGGCTTGGGCGCGCCACTGTGGCGCTCGACGCCGCGCGAAAATGGCCGCACGGTACCCTGGTCGCGCAGACGCTTGCCGGCGCGGTGGTGGGTGGCTGGGATCCGCCCACCCAGCGGCTCGTCCGGATCGGTGGCCCAGTGACCGGCCCGGGCTTCGCCTACCACCAGTTTGCCGGTCGCACGGTGCTGTCGCAGCGGGTCGAATGGCAGCGCGTCATCCCGTTCGTCCCGATCCGCCTTGGCAGGTTCGGGACGGTGCCGAGCACCCTCACGCTCGCGCCATTCGGCATGCTCCTGTGGGCCGACACGCGCGGCGCTCCCGGGCAGGGGTGGCACGGGGCGGTGGGCCTTGGAACGCTGGCCGTGTTCGACCAGCTGCGCATCGACGTGGCCCGGGGCATTCGCGATGGGCGGTGGATCTTCAGCGTCGACCTGGCGCGCCCCCTGTGGCCCATTCTCTAGGCGGTGGAGCGCCTCGCGCCGGGGCCCGACCCGGGCATAGCCGTCCCGGTGCGCGGCGCGTTAGCTTTCCACTGGTGAAAATCGGCACTCTGACTCGGAATTTGTGCATGGCGGCGGGGGCATGACGCACCCCGCTTTTGCCGCGCGCGACGAATGGCTGCTCGTCACGCTTGAGGGGCTGCTCACTCCAGAACACATGGAGGAGCTGCGCACCCTCAAGGAAGAGTCGTTCTGGGAAGCGGCCGTGCGTCGCAGCTTCGTCACGGACGACCGGATATTGCAGGCGCTGGCGGCGCGCTTCCGCATGAAGGTGGCCAACGTCCAGCAGGTGTCGCAGCAGGCCAAGGAGCTCGTGCCCGAGCATCTGGCGCGCAAGTATCGCATCCTGCCGCTGGCCATCTCCGACTCCGTGCTCGACATCGCCACGTCCGATCCGCACGATCTCGACTGCGAGCGCACGCTCGCGTTCGCGTTGGGCCGCACCGTGCGCATGGCGCTCGGGTCACCGACCAAGATCGTGGAGCGCATCGAGGAGCTGTACCGTCCGGAAAACGTGGTCGAGAAGATCCTCGAGGGCGTGCAGACCGACTACGACGTCGAGGCGATCAGCGAGCAGTTCGAAGACGCCGAGATGGACATCAGCGGGCCCGACCGGTCCAACGACCGGCCCGTCATCCGCCTCGTGGACCACATCGTCGCCGAGGGCATCCAGTCGCGCGCGTCGGATATCCATATCGAGCCCGAGGAAGCGGGCGTCGCGGTGCGGTACCGCATCGACGGGGTGCTCCGCCAGGTGATGATCCTTCCGCGCGCCGCCGGCATCCCGCTGGTGAGCCGCATCAAGATCATGGCCTCGCTCGACATCGCCGACCGCCTGCGCCCGCAGGACGGCCGCGCGCGCGTGGCCGTCAACGGCAGCCGCGTCGACCTGCGCGTGTCGACGCTCCCCGCGTCGCAGGGCGAAAAGGTCGTCATCCGAATTCTCGACCAGCGGTCCACCGTGCTGTCGCTCGACTCGCTCGGGCTCAACCCTGACGAGATTGCGCGCATCAAGGCGCTGCTCGACGTGCGCGAGGGCGTGGTGCTCGTCACCGGCCCCACCGGCTCGGGCAAGACGACCACGCTGTACTCGATGCTCCGCACGGTGCAGTCGCGCGGCGTCAACATCATCACGGTCGAGGACCCGGTCGAGTACCGGCTGCAGGGCGTGGTGCAGGTGCAGGTGAACGAGAAGGCCGGGCTCACCTTCGTGGCGGCGCTGCGCTCCATTCTGCGCCAGGATCCCGACGTCATCCTCGTCGGCGAAATCCGCGATCGCGAGACCGCCAACATCGCCGTGCAGGCGTCGCTTACCGGTCACCTGGTGCTGTCGACGCTTCACACGATTGATGCCGCGAGCTCGGTGGCGCGTCTCGCCGACATCGGCATCGAACCGTACAAGATCGCCGCGGCCATCAAGGGCATCATTGCGCAGCGCCTCATGCGGCGCCTGTGCCACTCGTGCCGCGAGCTGCACACGGGGCCGGTGCCAGAGCGCCTCCGGCGCTGGTTCCCCGAGGGCATGACCACGCTGTACCGCGGCGTCGGCTGCCCCGACTGCTCCATGACCGGCTATCGCGGGCGCTTCTCGGTGACCGAAGTGCTCGTGACATCTGCCGAGTTCGAGCGCCGGGTGGCCAACAAGGATCAGCTCGACAAATTGGTCGAGGCGGCGCGCGACGGGGGCATGCTGTCGCTGTGGGAGAGCGGCATTGCGCATGTGCGCAACGGCGAGACGAGCATCGATGAGCTCCTGCGCGTGCTCGAGGCGCCGGCCATCGAGCCCGTGCCCGGAAGCCGGGCGAGCGTGCGCGGCGCCACCGATGGGCCTGGGGTCGTGGCTGACCAGGCAGCGGCCGATGCCGGCACGGCGCGCCAGCCGGGTACGCTCGACGGACTTGCCTCGCAGATGCTGCCGCGCGGTGCTGGCGCGCGCACGCACCTGCACGCAGTGCCGGCGTCGCCAATGAGCACCGAGTTCCAGCTGGTCGACGAGGTGGCGGGCGACGGGCGCTCGGTGGCGCCCAAGAAGGTGCTGCTGGTGGAGGACGAGGATGCGCTGCGCCGCGTGATGAAGGACCTGCTGGAGCGCGAGGGGTTCATCGTCTTCGAAGCGGCGGATGGCGTGAAGGCGCTCGACGAAATCGACCGCGCGGCGCCCGACATCGTCGTGCTCGACCTCAACCTGCCCCGCCTCGATGGCTACGGTGTGCTGAGCCACCTGCGGGCGCGCCCGGCCACGGCCGAACTGCCGGTCATCGTGCTCACCGCCAAGGGCGACGAGGACAGCGAGGTGCGCGTCTTTGAGTTCGGCGCGAGCGACTACCTCACCAAGCCGTTCCGTCCGCGTGCGCTGTCCGCGCGCCTGCACTCGCTGCTCGCCCGCCGGCGCCCCTGATGCCGCGCCGCCGGTCGGGCGGACGTGACACCGGTGCGGGCGACACCGTGGTCCGCGCGGGCGTGGTGGATGTCTTTGTGGTGCGCGCACGGCCACGCGCATGGCGGCACCTGGCCCTGCGTCGTGCCTCCGGCACGCGATGCCCGGGAACGTGGGAGGCCGTGCATGGTCGCGTCGAGCGCGGCGAATCGCCGCCCGAGGCTGCGCGCCGCGAGGTGCACGAGGAGACAGGGCTCGCCATCGAACGGCTCTACTCGCTCGCCATCAATCCGTTCTACATGGTCTCCACCGGCACGGTGGAACTCGCCGTCGCCTTTGTCGCGGTCGTCGCGGCCGGCGACGTCACGCTGGGCGACGAGCACGACGCGCACGAATGGCTGAGCCGCACCGCCGCCCGCCGACGCTATCACTGGCCGCGCGAACGCGAATCGCTGGACCACATCGCCGTGCTGTTCAAGGGCGGGAATGCGGGCAAGGCGGAGGATGTGCTGCGGATCTGACCTACGGTTTCGCCGCCGTCCGGCTGCGAATCCGCGCACGCTCCTGCTCGACGCGCTTGAGCAGCGATTCCCATGCCATGCTGCGCTGGGTCTCGAAGGCGACCTCCAGCGGCTGGTTCACGTCGACCGCCGGGTCGAACACGTAGAGCGCCGCCTGCACTTCGCGCTGCCGCAGTCGCTGCTCGCCAAATCCGGGCGTGAGCGCAAAGACCTCGAGCGCGCGAAAGTCGCGCCCCGCCGACGTGATGACCAGCTCGAGCGGGCTGAACCGGGCCTCGCCCTGTTCCTGGTTGAAGAACTGCACGTACCAGAGGCTGGCGCCCGGCATCCCCGTGCGCCGCAGGAGACCGTCCACCTGCGCCTTCTTGCTGAGGCCCAGTTCGTGCAGCGCGCGGTATGAGTCGGGCGACAGGGTGCGGATGACGCTCTCGTCGAGCGGGAGCACGCGCACCTGCAGTGCGTTGAACTGCACGCGTACCGCGATGTCATCCTGGCGCAGCGACCCGAACCCCGCCGGCAGCGCGGCCGTGTCGCCGGGCGCGGCCGCCTGCTGGGCGCGCGCCACCGGCGCGGCAAGCGCGAGCAACAGCACGGAATTCAGCCAGGCATGGCGCATGGTCACTCGTCGTCCGGAGACGCGTCCAAGGGAGCCGCGAGCAGCGCCACCAGCGATGCCGCGAGATCGTCGCGTCCCTCGCCCGTCTCGGCGCTGCACGCGATCATCTGATCCTCATCTACCCCAGACGCCCTCGCAAGAGCCGCCATCCGCGGCGCGCGTTCGCGCGACGACAGTTTGTCGATCTTGGTGACCACCACCAGCGTGGGCAGCCCGATGTCGCCGAGCAACGCGAACATGCCGCGGTCCTCGGCGGTGGGATCGTGCCGCGCGTCGAGCAGCTGCACCACGCCGCGCAGGTCAGGGTTGTTGCGCAGGTAACTCTCGATGAGCCGCCCCCACTCGCCCTTCCGCTCCTTGGACACGCGCGCGAAACCGTAGCCCGGCAGGTCGACCAGCACAAACGACTTGTTGACGCTGAAGAAATTGATCTCGCGCGTGCGCCCCGGTGTCTTGCTGACGCGCGCAAACGCCTTGCGGCGCACCAGCATGTTGAGCAGCGACGACTTGCCGACATTGGAGCGTCCGCTGAACGCCACTTCCGGCATGCCTGCCGGCGGCCGCCAGCCCGCGGCCTCCACCATGCCCCCCAGAAAGTCGAGGTGGCGGATGACCAGCGGATCCTTGGTCACCGCGCCCGCGGCCGCCTCAGCAGCATCCGGAGTCTTCTTCTGTGCGCGTTCGCCGTGCTCGTGGTTCTTCATCAGTGCGCCACGCCCGGCGCGACCGCGGCGTCGCCCCGTGCATCGGCACCCGCGTTGCGCCGCGTGCGCGGTGCTGCCACGGGCAGGGCCCGCAGGGCCAGCGCGAGCACCTCGTCCATCGTCTTCACCGGGTGGAATTTCACGGCGGCGCGCACCTCGGCCGGCAATTCCTCGAGGTCGCGAATATTGGCGGCCGGCACGATGACATGCTCCACGTGATGCCGATGGGCCGCCACTGCCTTCTCCTTGAGTCCACCGATGGGCAGCACGCGGCCGCGCAGGGTGATCTCGCCCGTCATCGCCACATCGCCGCGCACCGGTGTGCCGGTGAGCGCGCTCACGATGGCCGCCGCGAGTGCGATGCCGGCCGACGGCCCGTCCTTGGGCGTCGCGCCGGCGGGCAGGTGCACGTGCACGTCGCGCGTCTTCGCAAAGTCGGCCGGCACGCCCAGCAGGTCGGCGCGCGATCGTATGTAGCTGATGGCCGCGTTCGCCGACTCCTTCATCACGTCGCCCAGCGTGCCGGTGAGCTGCACGCGGCCCTTGCCTGGCACCACGCTCACCTCGATCTCCAGCAGCTCGCCGCCCACCTGCGTGTAGGCGAGCCCCTGCGCCACGCCCACGCGGTCGTCGAGCGACACGTCGTCGGGGTCGTACGGCGCCACGCCGAGCATCGGACGCAGGTCGGCGGCGGTGATGGTGTCGTGCGGGTGCGGCTCGGCCGGATGTTCGGCGCGGCGGCGCGCCACCTTGCGCGCCACGCGCGCGAGCCGCCGCTCGAGTTCACGCACGCCCGCCTCGCGTGTGTACTGCCGCAGCACGGCGGGCAGCGCGTCGGGCGCCCACGTCACCGATGACGGGGCGATGCCGTGCTGCGTGAACTGGCGCGGAATGAGGTGCCGCTGCGCGATGGCGAACTTCTCCTGATCCAGATAGCCTGGCAGCCGGATGATCTCCATGCGGTCGCGCAGCGGGTCGGGAATGCCGCCCAGCGAGTTGGCCGTCGTCAGGAAGAGCACCTGCGACAGGTCGTAGTCGACCTCGAGGAAGTGGTCGTTGAACGCGCGGTTCTGTTCGGGGTCCAGCACCTCGAGCAGCGCGGCCGACGGGTCCCCCCGCCAATCGTTGCCCAGCTTGTCGACTTCGTCGAGCAGGATCACCGGGTTCACGCTCTCCGCGCGGCGCATCGCCTGCAGGATGCGGCCGGGGAGCGCGCCAATGTACGTGCGGCGATGGCCACGGATTTCGGCCTCGTCGCGCACGCCGCCCAATGACATGCGCACGAACTTGCGCCCCAGCGCGCGCGCCACGCTGCGTCCCAGCGACGTCTTGCCCACGCCCGGCGGACCGACGAGGCAGAGCAGCGGCCCCTCGAGCTTGCCCACGAGCGACAGCACGGCGATGTAGTCGACAATGCGCTCCTTCACTTCGTCGAGGCCGTAATGGTCCTCGTCGAGAATGGCGCGGGCGCGCACCACATCCAGCACGTCGTCGGTGCGCTCGCTCCACGGAAGCGCGGCGATCCACTCCACATAGTTGCGCGCCACCGACGCCTCAGGCGACATCGGCGACATGCGGCGCAGGCGGCGCAGCTCGCGATCGGCGCGCCTGCGCGCCTGCTCCGGCAGCTGCCGCGCGCTCAGCTGCGCCTCGAGGTCGGCGAGGTCGTCCGTTTCCTCGTCGCCCAGCTCGCGGTGGATCGCACGCAACTGTTCCTGCAGATAGAACTCGCGCTGGTTCTGGTACAGCGATCCGCGCACGTCGTCCTCGATCTTCCGCTCGAGGCGCAGCAGTTCGGTCTCGCCCACGGTGAGCTCGCTGAGCGCGCGGAACAGGTCGGCCATGCGCGGCGCTTCGAGCAGCGACTGCCGCGTCTCGTGGCGCACCGCGAGGTGCGCGGCGATGCCGCACCCCTGCCGTTCGAGGCTCGACGCCCCCTGCACGAGCGCGGTCACCTCTGCCGGCAGGCGGCGGTGCTGCGTGACGTACTCCTCGAACAGCGCGAGCGCCTTGCGTGACTCGGCATCCACGCCGTCACCAGGGGCGATGGCAAACGGATGCGGCCGAATGATCGCGCGTAGCAGACGTCGCGAGCCCGTCGCGAACTTCACGACCTGCGCCCGTGCGAGTCCCTCCACCAGCACCCGAGCGGCACCATTGGGCAGCCGCGTAAACTGCAGCACGCGCGCCAGCGTGCCGGTGCGATACAAATCGGAGGCGCCCGGGTCCTGCACGGTGCTGTCGCGCTGCGTCAGCAGCAGCACCATCTTGTCGGCCGCCTCGGCGGCCTCCAGCGCGGCCAGCGATCCGGCGCGTCCCACCAGCAGCGGCATCGCGACGTGCGGAAAGAGCACCACGTCGCGCAGCGGTAGCACCGGCAGGCGGTCGGCAGTCTCGATGACGTCGGTGTCGCGGATGAAGCGTTGAGTCATGCGCTAAAGATACAGGATATGGAATGCGGATTGCGATCCGGGATCACGAATTCGGACGGCGATCGGCGACAAAAAGCAGGGCGGGGGAGGCCCCCGCCCTGCGCTTCCTGAAGCCTCCCGTCTCTCCTCGTCCGTCCCCCGTCCGCCCCTACGCTTCCTTCTTCTGCCGCTTCGCCGACAGGTCCAGCAAGGGCGGCTGCTTGTTGGTCACCGTCGCCTCGGTCACGGTCACGCCCACCACGTCGTCGCGGCCCGGCAGGTCGAACATCGTGTCGAGCAGCAGCTCCTCGACGATGGCGCGCAGCCCGCGCGCCCCGGTGCCGCGGTCGAGCGCCTTCTTGGCAATCGCCTTCAGCGACCCCTCGTCGAACGTCAGCGTCACGTCCTCGAGTTCAAACAGCTTGGCGAACTGCTTGGTGATGGCGTTCTTGGGTTACTTGAGGATCCGCACCAGCGCCACCTCGTCGAGCGACTCCAGCGGCACCGACACCGGCAGGCGGCCCACGAGTTCGGGGATAAGCCCGAAGCGCAGCAGATCGTCGGGCTCCACGTGCTGGAAGATGTGCGTCGACGCGCCGCCCTTGGCCGCCAACTGGTCCTCGGCGCTGAAGCCGATCTGCCGCTTGCCCATGCGCGCTTCAATGATCTTCTCGAGCCCGTCAAAGGCGCCGCCGCAGACGAACAGGATGTCCTTGGTGTTGATCTGGATGTATTCCTGCTGTGGGTGCTTGCGGCCGCCCTGCGGCGGCACGCTGGCCACCGTCCCCTCGAGGATCTTCAGCAGCGCCTGCTGCACGCCCTCGCCCGACACGTCGCGCGTGATGCTCGGGTTCTCGCTCTTGCGCGCGATCTTGTCGAGTTCGTCGATGTACACGATGCCGCGCTCGCACTCGGCGACGTTGAAGTCGCCCGCCTGCAGCAGCCGCACCAGAATGTTCTCCACGTCCTCGCCCACATAGCCCGCTTCGGTCAGCGTGGTGGCGTCGGCAATGGTGAACGGCACGTCGAGGATGCGGGCCAGCGTCTGGGCGAGCAGCGTCTTGCCCACCCCCGTCGGGCCGATGAGCAGGATGTTGGACTTGTCCAGCTCCACGTCGCCGTCGCGCTTGACGCTGTTGATGCGCTTGTAGTGGTTGTACACCGCCACGGCGAGCGCCTTCTTGGCGTGCTCCTGCCCAATCACGTACTGGTCGAGGACGTCCTTGATTTCCTGGGGCGCCGGGACCCTCGTCACCGCCTCGCCAACCTCGCGCTCTTCATCCTCGGCGAGGATTTCGTTGCACAGCGCAATGCACTCGTTGCAGATGTACACGGACGGACCCGAAATGAACTTCCGGACGGCGTCCTTGGACTTTCCGCAGAACGAGCAGCGCAGGTGGCGATCGTGGGACATCGAGTTCATCGGGCCTCAGCCGTGGCGGTGCGTACCGAGGGGGACCCCCCTTCGACGCACCACCATCCATGGAGTAACACCCGGCAACCGCCGGGGCCAAGCACACCCTGGGCGGTGCTGCCCGGGCAACCTCGCCCGTGCCCCACCGTGCCCCAACCTACTTCGTCGACGACACCGACGACACCGACGCCACCGACGCCACCGCGGCGATGACCTCGGCATCCTGCTCCCGCGGCGTCACCACATGGTCGATGATGCCGTAGGCCTTCGCTTCTTCGGCCGACATGTAGAAGTCGCGGTCGAAGTCCCGCTCAATCTGTTCCACCGGACGCCCGGTGTGCTTCGACATCAGGGCGTTCATCTGGGCGCGCAGGTAGAGGATCTCCTTGGCCTGGATCTCGATGTCCGCCGCCGTGCCCGACGACCCGCCCGATGGCTGGTGCATCATGATGCGCGCATGCGGCAGCGCCGAGCGCTTGCCCTTGCGACCGCCGGCCAGCATGAAGCAGCCCATCGAGGCCGCCATGCCCATGCAGATGGTGTTCACCGGCGACTTGAGCCACTGCATGGTGTCGTACATCGCCAGCCCGGCGGACACGCTGCCGCCCGGCGAGTTGAGGTACAGGTGGATGTCGCGTCCCGGGTTGTCCGCCTCGAGGAACAGAAGCTGCGCAATCACCATGTTCGCCACGTCGTCGTTGATCGGCGTGCCGAGGAAAATGATGCGGTCCATCAGCAGGCGCGAATAGACGTCGTAGCTGCGCTCGCCGCGGCTCGACCGTTCGATGACGTACGGGTTGGGAATAATCGGCATTCGGTTCTCGTCCTGTGCTGTGGAGACTGCCTGTGGTGTCGCGTTGCGGCCGGGGGGCCCAGGTGCTTCCTGCTGCTGCGACTACGCCTGCTCTACCGTGTTGCGGGCGAGCAGCCACGTGAAGACGCGGTCTTCCGTGATGCCCCGCTCGATCTCGCGCAGCCGCCCCGCCTTCTGCAACTGCGCATACACCTGTCCCGGATTCACGCCGCGCTTCTCGGCCATCTCCTGAATCCGAGTATCGACATCGGCCTCGCCCGCCGTGAGTCCTTCGCGCTCAGCCAGCGTTTCGATGATCAGGTCGCGGCGCACCTGACGCTCGGCCGTGGCCCGGAACTCGGTGGTGAAACGCTCCATCTCCTCGGCGGGCACGCTGTACGCCTTGGAGTACGACTCCACCAGGTGCGACACCCACGATGGCGGCACGTCAAAGCTGTTGGTGCCGATGATTTCGTCGAGAAGCAGCTGGCGCACGGTGGCATCGGCCTCGCGCACGGCGTTGGCCTCGAGGTCGCCGCGGACGGCCGTCGTGAGCGCGTCGAGCGAGTCGAAGTCGCCCATCTCACGGGCCCACGCGTCGTCGAGCGCCGGCACTTCCTTGCGCTTCACTTCCTTCAGTTCGGCGCGCACCGTCTTGGTCTTGCCGCGCTGCGCCTCGTCCGGGAAGTCGTCGGGCCACCGCACCCCGCGCTCCACCGTCCCGCCCGGCGTCAGCTCCATCAGCACTTCCTCGATGGCCGGAATCGCCTGGCCCGCGCCAAGCACCACGCGGTATTCCTTGCCCTCGGGGAGCACGCCGCCCTCGTCGGCCATCGCCAGCATCACCACCACCATGTCACCCTCGGCCGGCTTCTCCTCCACCGGCGTCCACGTGGCGCGCTGGTCGCGGAGCTGCTCAATCTGGTCCTTGACCTGCTCGGTGGTGACCGCCGATGCCGGACGCTTGACCTTGAAGCCCTCGACGTTGGCGAGCGTGATCTCGGGCTGCACCTCGCAGTGCAGCTCGAAGGTGAGCGACTCGTCCTCGCCGAACTTCACGTCGTGCGCGTGCGGCTGCGTCACGAGCTTCATCTGCTCCTTGGCGATGACCGCATCGTACGCCTCGCGCATCACGGCCTCGAGTGCCTCCTGCTGGATGACGTCGGCATACTTCTTTTCGACCATTGCCGCCGGCGCCTTGCCCACGCGGAAGCCCGGCATGCGCACCTGCTTGGCCACGCGGTGCGCCGCGCGCTTCTTGGCGTCCTTGACGGTGGCGCCGGGAATGGCGACCTGGATGCGGCGCTCGGCGCCCTCAGTCTTCGTGTTGGTGATTTCGATGTCCATTGCGTGCAGCCGGAGCCCGGCGATAAAAAGCGAACAGGGAAGAATCCCCCGCCGCCCGGTATGGGCGGCGGGGGCAACTATAGAGAGAAAATATAGGATATGGACTCAGGAATTGGAACTCGGATCACGATGCCGGACATCGATGGGCGATAGAGGCTGCAAGGGCCGTGCGTCGGCGCCAAGACTAACCACACCAACGCGTTACCAGCCTGATCGACCAACCATCGCCACTCGCATTCCGCCATCGAAATCCAGCAATCGAAATCCTGAGTCCAAATCCCGAATCATCAGTGCGAGAGGCGGGACTCGAACCCGCAAGGGTCACCCCACCAGATCCTAAGTCTGGCGCGTCTGCCAGTTTCGCCACTCCCGCGTCCGTGCATAGTATGCCCCGCGGCCAGCCCCCGTCAAAGGCAAAGGGCGCCAGCCCGTCAGGACCGACGCCCTCAATCATCTGCCATCTGATGTCAGATGTCTGATAGCAGTTGGCGGATCACTGCTCCCCGATCCTCAGGTTCACCACCCGCGTCCCAAACGTCCCCGCCTGACTCTGCGAATACACCAGCAGGCTGATGTACTCGCCGCTCTTCATCCGCGCCAACACCCTCTGCAGGTCGGCGTTGGACTTGATCGCGGCCTGCGGCTCCGGACGAATCACCTTCACGATGATGTCGTCGCGACCCAGCTTCTGCGCCGCCGGGCCCGCCGCATCCACGGACAACACGCGCAGGCCACGGTACTCGTCGGCAATCTTGTTCTGCTTGGCCACCTCGGCCGTGATCACCTCGGTGGTGATGCCGAGCTTGGCCGCCGACAGGCCTTCGCCTTCGGTCGCCTTGTCCTCCGCAGTCGCCACCGGCACCGCCTCGGCGGGCGCCTCGAGCAGCCGGATCTTGAACGTCTTGCGCTCGCCATAGCGCACGATGTCGACCTCGATGGTCTCACCCGGCTGGTGCATGCGCACCTGGCGTTGCAGCGTCGATACGCGATCGACGTCCTTGCCGTCGACGCGCACGATGATGTCACCGGCCTCGAGCCCCGCCTTGCGCGCCGGTGAGTCTTCGAGGGGGAAGCCGCCCACCTTGGCCCCAGCGATCTGCTTGAGCCCCGACACCGCGGCGTCCTCGGCGTTGACGTCGTTGATGGTGATGCCGAGGATGGCGCGCCGCACGCGGCCATGCGTCACGATGTCGTCCATGACGGTCTTGGCCAGCGTGATCGGAATGGCGAAGCCGTAACCCGAGTAGTAGCCGGTCTGGCTGGCGATGGCCGAGTTGATGCCGATGACCTCGCCACGCGTGTTCATCAGCGGCCCGCCCGAATTGCCCGGGTTGATGGCCGCGTCGGTCTGGATGAAGTCGGTGATGTTGTACGTGTCGCGGTTGAGCCCCGCAAGTTCGTTGCTGCGCCCCTTGGCGCTCACGATGCCGGCGGTCACGGTGAAGTTGAGGCCCAGCGGGTTGCCGATGGCCACCACCCATTCGCCGATGCGCAGCTTGCTGTCGTCACCCAGACCCACGGTGGGGAGGCCCGCGCCGTCGATCTTGATCACGGCGACGTCGGTCTGCGGGTCGCGGCCCACGATCTTCGCCTTGAACTCACGCCGGTCGCTCATCAGCACCTTCACGCGGTCGGCACCCTCCACCACGTGGTTGTTGGTGAGGATGTAACCGTCCTTGCTGACGATGAAGCCAGAGCCCGACGACTCGGACGGCCCCTGCTGGCCGCGCGGGTCGAGCTGGTTGAAGAACTCCTCGAACCCCGGCGGCACGTTGCGCCGCTGCTGCGTGTTGGGGCGCGCCTTGCGCGCGTCACGCTCGGCCTGAATGGACACCACGGCCGGCGTCACGCGCTCGGCGATGGCCGCAAAGCCCTCGCTGGGCGCGCCGGTCGGCAGCGGCGCAAACGTCTCGGTGCGGACCTTGGAACCGGCCTGCGCAAAGACGCCCTGCGTCCAATCGAGTGACGAGGCAAAGAAGACGCCGCCGATAAAAGCGGACGCGGCGATGGCCGCAATCTTGGAACGCGAAAAGTGGAGGTTCATGGGGGAACTATGCGGTGAAAAGGTTCGCTGGGTAAGACACAGGGACGTGCTTGAAGGTTCCCGGGGGGGGGGAGGGGAGAGCAGATGGCTGATGGCGGATGGCGGATGGCTGATGGCGGATGGCTGATATCCCTCGCGGCGATGTCGTCACCGATCCGCCATCTGACGTCTGCCTTCTGCCTTCCGCCATCCGCCATCCGCCATCCGCCATCCGCCTTCTGCCATCTGCCATCTGCCATCTGCCATCTGCCATCTGCCATCAATCAGCCCTGACTACTTCTTCTCGTCCACAATCTCATAGTCCGCATCCGCCACGTCGTCGGCCTTCTTCTCGGCTGGCGGCGCTTCGGCGTCCGGGGCCGGCTGCCCGGCCTCGTTGGCGGCCTGCTGCTGTGCGTAGAACGACTGGCCGGCGGCCTGATACGCGGCCGTCAACTCCTCGAGCGCCGTGCGCACCTCGGCAAAGTCCTCGCCCCGGTGCGCCTTGCGGGCACGCTCCACGGACGCGTCGAGCCGCGCCTTCACGTCGGCGGGCAGCTTGTCGCTCCACTCCTTGGCGTTCTTCTCCACCTCGTACGTCATCGAGTCGAGGCGATTGCGCGTGTCAATCTCCTCGCGCCGCTTCTTGTCGTCCGCCGCGTTCTGCTCGGCGTCCTTGACCATGCGGTCAATCTCGCCGTCCGACAGCCCGCTGGACGCCTCGATGCGGATCTTCTGCTCCTTGCTCGTCGCCTTGTCGCGCGCCGTCACGTGCAGGATGCCGTTGGCATCGATATCAAACGTCACTTCCACCTGCGGCGTGCCGCGCGATGCCGGCGGAATGCCCGTCAGCTGGAACTTGCCAATGGTCTTGTTGTGCAGCGCCAGTTCGCGCTCGCCCTGCAGCACGTGGATCTCCACCGTCGTCTGGTTGTCGTCGGCGGTGGAGAAGATCTCCGACTTCTTGGTCGGGATCGTCGTGTTGCGCGGGATGAGCACGGTGGTGACGCCGCCCAGCGTCTCGATGCCGAGTGACAGCGGCGTCACGTCGAGCAGCAGCACGTCCTTCTGCTCGCCGGTGAGCACGGCGCCCTGGATGGCGGCGCCGACGGCGACCACTTCATCCGGGTTCACGCCCTTGTTGGGCTCCTTGCCAAAGAAGTCCTTCACCACCTGCTGCACCTTGGGGATGCGCGTCGAGCCGCCGACGAGCAGCACCTCGTCGATTTCACTGGGCTGCATCCCGGCGTCCTTGAGCGCCTTCTTCATCGGCTCGAGCGTGCGGACGATGAGGTCGTCCACCAGCTGCTCGAACTTGGCGCGCGTCAGCTGGTAGTTGAGGTGCTTCGGCCCGGCCTGATCGGCGGTGATGAACGGCAGGTTGATGTCGGTACTCTGCGTGCCGGACAGCTCGATCTTGGCCTTCTCGGCGGCCTCCTTGAGCCGCTGGAGCGCCATCGGATCCTTGGAGAGGTCAATGGCCTGATCCTTCTTGAACTCCGCCACCAGCCAGTCGATGACGCGCTGGTCGAAGTCGTCGCCGCCGAGGTGCGTGTCGCCGTTGGTCGACTTCACCTCGAACTGCTTGGAGCCGTCCACTTCGTAGAGTTCGAGCACGGAGATGTCGTACGTGCCGCCGCCGAGGTCGAAGACCGCGACCTTTTCGTCCTTCTTCCCTTTCTTGTCGAGGCCGTAGGCGAGCGCGGCCGCGGTGGGCTCGTTGATGATGCGCAGCACTTCGAGGCCGGCGATCTTGCCTGCGTCCTTGGTGGCCTGGCGTTGCGAGTCGTTGAAGTACGCCGGCACCGTGACGACGGCCCGCGTGACGGTGTGGCCCAGGTAGTCCTCGGCGGTCTGCTTCATCTTCTGCAGGATCATCGCCGAGATTTCGGGGGGCGTGTACGTCTTGCCCTGCACCTCGACGGTCACCTGATCGTTGGCGCCGCGCACGACCTTGTACGGCACGCGCTTCTGCTCTTCGGTGGCCTCGCCCAGCTTGCGGCCCATGAAGCGCTTGATGGAGAAGACGGTGTTGGTGGGGTTGGTGACCGCCTGCCGCTTGGCGATCTGGCCGACCAGGCGCTCGCCGTCCTTGGTGAAGCCGACGACGGACGGCGTGGTGCGTCCGCCCTCGGCGTTCGGAATGACGACGGGATCGCCACCCTCCATCACGGCGACCACGGAGTTCGTGGTGCCCAGGTCGATGCCAATGACCTTGTCTGCCATCTGGTCCTCGTTTGGTAGGATGTTCGCACGGCGGCCGCGCCGCGAAGTGTCCCGACGTCAAGTCGGGGGCGCCGGTTTCGCCGGACTAGGCCATACTATCAGGCAAGGGTGGGGCCACAAAAGCCCTGCCGAATTGACAGAAATTCAGGCAATTCGTGCGTTACTAATGGCAGGACAACGACTTGCGTGGAGGCGAATGGCAGAAACGGCAGGATTCCTGAAACCATACGGCAGTAGAAGAACGTCTAACCCTGAAGCCGAACACCAAGTAGAATCTCGTCCGTAGTCCGCTGTCCGTAGTCCGCCATCCGCCATCCGCCATCCCCCCGCCCCCCGCGAATGATCCCGATCTCTGACGACAACCCCACCGCCCGCGTGCCCATCGCGACGATCTTCCTGATCGTCACGATGTTTGCGGTGTGGGTACTCGTGCAGGGCGCCGGGTTCGACGAGCGGCTGCTGGCGGCGAGCGTCTGCAACCTGGGCATGGTGCCCGGCGAACTCACCCGGCTGGCCCCACTCGGGTCGGGCGTTCCGATCGGGCCGGATCTCGCGTGCGTCATCGACAACCAGCGCATCAACGTGCTCACGCCGCTGCTGTCGATGTTCCTGCACGGCGGGTGGATGCACATCATCGGCAATGCGCTGTTCCTGTGGGTCTTCGGGAACAACATCGAAGACGTGATGGGACGCCGGCGCTTTCTCGCATTTTACCTCGTCTGCGGCCTCGTGGCGGCGGCAACGCATGTGCTCGTCGATCCGCGCTCGCCGATTCCGACGGTCGGAGCGTCGGGCGCGATTTCGGGTGTGATGGGGGCGTACCTCGTGCTCTTCCCCAGGGTGCGCGTGCGGATGCTCTTCTGGTTCGTGGTTTTCCTGAAGGTCATCCCGATTCCCGCGTGGCTCGTGCTGCTGTACTGGTTTGCATTGCAGCTGCTCAGCGGCATTCCCGAGTTGCTGTCGCCCAGTCCCGAGATGGCGGGCGGGGTGGCGGTCTGGGCGCACATTGGCGGGTTCGTGGCAGGGGTTGCCCTGATCCGGCTGTTCGAGAATCCGGTGTTGCTCCAGCGCCGGCGGGATATCCTGCTGTCCCACAATGAGTTCGACGCGCTGGCGTGACGGCGCGATCGGCCGGGCGTTGCCGACGTCGTTGCCAACGACCGTTGCCGGACTGTAACGGTTTCGCTACATCGGCGGGCAACGGCCGGTGGCTTTGGCGCAACTCGCTGTGGTGGCGTAGCTTTCGTGGCTGGGGATGGTGCTCGCGGTACGACATCCCCGGCATGCACGCCCGGCGGCTGCCGGCGTGACTTCCCAGGACACCATTCCGTTGGAGCGGCGCCAGTGCGGCTGATCCCCAAGGACGAAGGCTTCTTTGAGTTGTTCGACGCGATCGGCACCAAGATCGCCAAGTCAGCGGCGGTGCTCGACCAGTTGTTCAACGAGCCGAACCGCATGGATTTCTACGCGACGCAGATCAAGCTGATCGAGCGCGAGGCGGACGAGATCACCCACGAGGTGATGAACCGCATCGACCGCAGTTTCGTGACGCCGCTCGACCGCGAGGACATTCACCTGCTGGCGACATCGCTCGACACGGTGGTCGACCTGATCGACGGCACGGCACGGCGTGCGCTGATGTTCAACGTCACCGACCGCAAGGAGCCGGCCAAGGCGCTCTCGGCGCTGATCCTCAAGGCGGCCGATCGGATTGCGCTGGCGGTAAAGCAGGTGCGCGACCCCAAGGCCATCGCCGTGGCGGCACGCGACATCAAGGTGATTGAGGAGGAGGGCGATGCCATCTACTCCGACGCGGTCGGCGCGCTCTTCCGCCAGCCGGGGGCGGACGCCCTGGAGGTGCTCAAGTGGAAGGAGTTGTACGACAACCTCGAGCATGCACTGGATGAGTGCGAGGACGTCATGAACGTGCTCGAGAGCATCTCGCTCAAGAACGGCTGACCGTGATCGCGTTCGTACTCGCGATCGTCGGCATCGCGTTCATCTTCGACTTCATCAACGGCTTCCACGATTCGGCGAACTCGATCGCCACCATCGTCGGCACCCGCGTGCTGAGTCCCTTTGCCGCCGTGCTCTGGGCGGCGACGTTCAATTTTGCGGCCGCGTTCTTCGGCAGCACCGCCGTGGCCAAGGCGGTGAGCAACGGCTTCGTGGTGCAGAGCTTCGTCGACCCGTGGGTCATCTGCGCGGGCCTCGTTGGTGCGATCATCTGGAACCTCTTCACGTGGTGGTACGGCATCCCCTCGAGTTCGTCGCACGCGCTCATCGGCGGCTTCGCCGGCGCTGCGGTGGCCAAGGGTGGCCTGCCCGCGCTGGCGTGGGGCACGAAGTGGATCGAGACGCTCTCGGCGATCGCGCTGTCGCCGCTGTTCGGCATGATCGTGGCGTTCATCCTCATGGTGATCGTGCTCAACCTCTTCCAGCGGGCAACGCCCAACCGGGTGGACAAGATCTTCCGGCGGGGGCAGCTGGTGAGCTCGGCGATGCTCTCGTTTGCGCACGGCAGCAATGATGCGCAGAAGACCATGGGCATCATCGTCGGCCTGCTCGTGGCGTCCAAGCAGTACTTCATTGGGCAGACGGGGTGGCTGCACTGGTTCTATCTCGAAGACACCAAGCGGATTCCGTACTGGGTGGAGCTCTGTGCCTACTCGGCCATCTCGCTCGGCACGCTCTTTGGCGGGTGGCGCATCGTGCACACCATGGGCTCGCGCATCACACGGCTGCGCCCCGTGGGCGGCTTTTGTGCCGAGACTGCTGGCGCGATCGTGATCATGACGGCGTCGAAGTTCGGCATTCCGGTGTCGACCACGCACACCATCACGGGCTCGATTGTCGGCGTCGGTGCCACCAGTCGGCTGTCGGCGGTGCGGTGGGGGCTGGCCGGGCGCATCGTCTGGGCGTGGATCGTGACCATTCCGGCTGCGGCCGCGGTGGCCGCTGTGGCGTACGCCTGCATGCTGCCGTTCACCCGGTAGGAGGCGCGCCGTGTCCTTGGTGATCGGGACACTGAACCGCGAGTTGTCGTGGCTCGCGTTCAATGCACGGGTGCTGCACGAGGCGGCGGACACGCGCACGCCGCTGCTGGAGCGCGTGAAGTTCCTTTCGATCTTCAGCACCAACCTCGACGAGTTCTACATGGTGCGCGTGGCGGGCGTGCGCCGGCAGGTGGCTGCCGGTCTCGGCCGCACGGGGCCAGACGGGGTGTCGCCCGCCCAGCTGCTTGACCGCATCGACGAGACGGTGCGCGAGATGCTGGCCGAGCAGTCGCGCATCCTCGAGGAAGAGGTGCTGCCGGAGCTGGCCGAGCACGGGGTGCGACTGCTGCGCATTGGCGACCTCGACGCCAACGAACGGCTCGCCGTGGACGCCTTCTTTGACGCGCAGGTCTTTCCGGTGCTCACGCCGCTGGCCGTCGATCCCGGGCATCCGTTTCCGTACATCTCCAACCTGTCGCTCTCGCTCGCGGTGGAGCTGCGCGAGCCCGAGTCGGGGAGCGAGCACTTCGCGCGCCTGAAGGTCCCCAAGTCGCTGCCGCGCTGGGTGCCGGTGCGCGCACTGCAGTACCTGCCGTTGGAGGAACTCATCGGCGCGCACCTCGGGCGGCTCTTTCCGGGGATGGAGATCATCGGCCACCACGTCTTTCGCATCACGCGTTTCTCGGACCTCGAGATCGCGCCGACGGAGGAGCCCGAGGACCTGCTGGCGATGATCGAGGAGCAGGTGTTCCAGCGGCGCTTCGGCGAGGTGGTGCGGCTGGAGGTGCAGCGCGCGATGCCGGCGCCGCTGCGCGCCCTGTTGCTTGGCGAGTTGCGCGAGACCGAAGACCCCGAAATGGCGCCGTTGACGGAGCGCGAAGTGCACGAGCCCGGGCGCCTGCTGGATCTCGGCGACCTGATGGCGCTGGCAGCGCTGGACCTGCCGGAGTTGCGCGACCCGCCGTTCGTGCCGGTGACGCCGGCGGAACTGCGCGACGGGCGGTCGATCTTTGACGTGCTGCGTGAACGTGACGTCCTGGTGCACCATCCGTTCGATTCGTTCCCGGCGACCATCGAGCGCTTTCTGGACGAGGCGGCGCGCGATGAGCACGTGCTGGCCATCAAGATGACGTTGTACCGGACGTCGGGCGACACCGCGGTGGTGCGCGCGCTCACGGAGGCGGCACAGGCCGGCAAGCAGGTGGCGGTGCTCGTGGAACTGCAGGCCCGCTTCGACGAATCGAACAACATCACCTGGGCGCGCACGCTCGAATCGTTCGGCGTGCACGTGGCCTACGGCCTGCCCGGCATGAAGACGCACGCCAAGCTGGCGCTGGTCGTGCGGCGCGAGCCCGACGGCATTCGGCGCTACGTGCACATCGGCACGGGGAACTACAACTCCAAGACGGCGCGCACCTACACCGACTTCGGACTGCTGACGTGTCACGAGGCCGTGGGGGCCGACGTGTCGGAGCTCTTCAACCTGCTCACGGGCTTCTCGCGGCAGCGCGACTACCGCGCGCTGCTCGTGGCGCCGGTGACGCTGCGCGCCAAGCTCCTCGCGCTCATCGCCCGCGAGGCGGACCATGCGCGCGCCGGCCGGCCGGCGCGTATCGTGGCCAAGATGAACGCGCTCGTCGACGGGCAGGTAATTGGAGCGCTGAGTGCGGCGTCGGGCGCCGGCGTTCAGATGGACCTGCTGGTGCGCGGCATCTGCTGCCTGCGCCCGGGGGTGTTTGGTGAGTCGGAACACATCCGCGTGGTGAGTGTCGTCGGGCGCTTTCTCGAGCACTCGCGCCTGTGGCGGTTCGAGAACGGCGGCGACCGGGAGTACTACCTGGGGTCGGCCGACTGGATGCCGCGCAACCTCGACCGGCGGGTGGAGGCCATGGTCCCCATTCTCGACCGTGCGCTGCACGCCCGCGTGGATGCGGTGCTCGACGTCCTTCTCGCCGACGACCGGCAGGCGTGGGACCTGCACGCCGACGGGACATGGGTGCAGCGGCGACCGACCGGCGAGGCCGAGCGTGCGTCGCACAACGTGCTGCTGCGGGACTCGTGGGGGATGTCGCGTGTGCCGACCATCGCGCGTGCGGCACCAGAGGGCGGCGTCGTCTAGGGCCCGCTGCGCGCCTCGGCGATGACCGTCGCGTAGCGCTCCACGAGCCGGTCGAGTTCGCGGTCCCAGCTCAGGTGCTCGGCCCAGCGACGGCCCGCCGCGCCGAGTCGTTCGCGCAACGCGGGCTCCTCGGCGAGCCGCACGACGGCGGCGGCAATGGAGGCGGCGTTGGTCTCGATGGCGAGGCCGTTGTCGTCGTGGCGCAGGTGGTCGGCGATGCCGCCCTCGACGACGGCGGCGACCGGCAATCCGGAGGCCATCGCCTCAAGGATGACGAGGCCGAGCGTCTCGGTGGTCGACGTGTTCAGGAAGGCGTCGCACGAGGCGTACAGGCCTGGCAGCGAGTGGTCACGATCGATGAACCCGATGAACGTCGTGCCCTCGGGGGCCCGCGCCCGCAGCTGCGCGGCGACGGGGCCGTCGCCGGCAATGACGAGCTGTACGCGCGCGCCGAGCCGTTGGCGGGCGAGCGCGAATCCGTCGAGCAGGAGATCGAGGTTCTTCTCGGCGGCGAGGCGGCCGACGTGCAGGATGGTCACGGCGCGGTCGGCACCGAGGCGCGTGCGCCACTCGCCGGTGCGCCTGGCCGGCGAGAAAACGGAGGTGTCGACGGCGCGACCGAAGACCTCCACGTGCTGGAGTCCGTGCGCATTGAGCCAGTTCTTCGTGACCGACGACGGCGTGAAGATATGGCGGGCGCGCCGGTGGAACTGCAGGATGTCCCGTGTGACCGCGCCGCGGAGCCATGGCGCGCCGTAGGCGGCCGTGTAGTCGGCGAAGTTCGTGTGGAACGAGCTGACGACCGGGATTCCCAGCCGGCGCGCGGCGCGTGCGCCGAGCCGCCCGACGATGAACTCCGTGTCGACATGGACCAGGTCGGGGCGGAAGTCACGCACGAACCGCTCCACGCGCCCGGCGAGCGGCGCGCAGACGCGCACATCGTTGTACACCGGCAGCTGCATGGACGGCAGCTCGAGGTGAGCGATGTCGGGCCGCACCATGCCCACGACGTCCCTGGTGTGCGCCGGGTATCGCGGCGTCACGATGGCGACGTCGACGTTTCGCTCGAGCAGGCCGTCGACCATGAGCGTCGTGACAACGGTCACGCCGTTCACTTGTGGCGGCCAGGTATCGGTGCAGTGCAGGACGCGCATGGTGGATTGAAGAGGGCCTGGTCGCGGTCTCCATCGCATGGCGACGTCGTCGCGGCCCTCGAAAGATACCGCACGGTGGCGGGCCGTGCATGGTGGTGCCGTCGTTGCCGTCGTTGCGAACCTGGCCGCATGCCGCGACATTACCAGCCGAATGCTTCGCGCGATGAGAGACTGGTTTCTGGTGCGGCTCGACACGCACGACCGCGCGCTGTTCAGCCGCCTTGCCCTGAACCCCGCGTCCCGCTCCCTGCGGTGGCGCGCGTGGCTAGGCGTGACGCACTTGGGCGGCGCGACGAGCACCATCGCCTGCGTGCTGGTGCCGTTCGCCGTGGGGCGCGGCCTGGTGCGGCACGGCGCGGTGCTCGCCGCGGGCTCCCTGCTGGTGTCGCACCTCGTCGTGCAACTGGTCAAGCGCCGCGCAGTGCGCGAGCGCCCCGCGTCGGCGCTGGACGGGCGGTCGCTGGCCCGCGTGCCCGATGAGTTCTCGTTTCCCTCGGGCCATTCGAGCGCGGCAATGGCCGTGGCAGCGTCCTATGCCATGGCGATGCCGGCGTTCGCCGTGCCGCTCATTGCGTTGGCGGCGATCATCGGTCTGTCGCGCGTGCGCCTCGGCGTTCACTACCCCGGCGACATGCTGGCCGGGCAGGCCATCGCCCTGCTGACCGTGCTGAGCATCGCGAGCGTCATTCGGTACTGATGCGCTGGACGGCCGATTACGCGCCGTCGCCGTCCTCGACCACCGACCCATCAGGCGCCACGATTTCCACCGGCGCGCCCGCCACTTCCTCCAGCAGTGCCTTCTTGCGGCTGGCGCCCCATAGCTCGAGACGCATCGACGGCGCGGTGGCGCTGGGATGCGCCGTGATGCGCAGTGCGCGGCGCATCCAGCGCACGCGAATGCGTTCGACGGCCGCCGCGTGCCCGCGATCAAACCCGTCGGCCACACGCAGGATGCCGGCGAGACGTTGGATGCGCGCCCTGGTGGTGCGTTCCAGCGCGCCGTACTCGCCGTGCTTCACGCGGTCGGGAGCCGAGCCGCGATGATACCGCGCGACGTGCGCCACGACGGTCTGCTCGTCCGGCGTCATGCCCAGAAAGTCGGCGTGCTGGATGAGGTGGAACGAGTGCTTGTGGTGCTTCTGGTAATTGATGTGGTAGCCCACGTCGTGCAGCAGCGCCGCGTCGCTGAGCACCGGTCGGTCGGCGGCGGTGCAGCCGAGGCGCGCGCCCACGGAATCGAAAAGCTGAAGCGCCAAGCGCTGCACCTGTCGGGCGTGTGGTTCCTCGAAGTGGCAGCGCTCGGCGAACTCACGGACCGACCGCTCTCGCGCCTCGCCCGGATCGCTGACCACCGGCGCGATGCGCGCCGTTTCGAGCAGGAGGCCCTCGCGAATGCCGTAGGTCGACGCGACGAAGCCGCGCGGTTCGATGCGCTCGCAGACCTCGGCGGCGACCGCGAGGCCGGCGACGATGATGTCGGCGCGCGCGGCGTTGAGCCCGGGTACGGCGAGGCGTTCCGTCGGGGTCAGTTCCTGCAGTGTCTCGAGCAGGTGCTCAATCTCGTGCCACGGCATGCGCGTGCCGTGCACGCTGTGCGCGACGCGAATGCCCTGCCGCGCCAGCACCATGCCCGCGAGGTTCGTGAACGTCCCGCCCGAACCGATGACCTCCGCACCCCGCCAGTCGCGCACCGGAATGGTGCGCCGGACGTCGTCGCGAATGGACTTGCGCAGCTTCTTGACGCCCTTCGCGGCCGGCCGGTCGCGCAGGAACTCCTCGGTGAGACGGACGGCGCCGAACGGCAGCGAGACATAGCGCTCGACGATGCCCTCGGCGGCGAGCGCGAGTTCCAGCGACCCGCCGCCGATGTCCATCACGATGGCGCGGCCGCGCCCAAGGTCGAAATGCGCCAGCGCACTGCGGAATGCGAGCCGCGCCTCCTCTTCGCCGTCGAGCAGGCGCACGCGCAGGCCGGCGGTCTCACGCACCTGCTTGAGAAAAGCAGGGCCGTTGCCTGCGGCGCGTACGGCGGATGTTGCCACGGCCTCGATGCGCTTGCAGCCGAGTTGCCGCGCCAGCAACGCCATGCGGCCCAGCGCCTCGACCGCCAGGCGCATCGGTTCCTCGCCCAGCAGGCCCGTCTCGGCGAGTCCCGACTGCAGGCGCGGGGCGGCCTTCATTTCATCGATCACGCGAATGACGCCGGCCGACGTCACATCGGCCACGATCTGCCGGATGGAGTTGGACCCAATGTCGATGGCCGCGATGCGTTGCGTGCCCTCCTCGCGGGGAACGCGGGAGGGAGCAGGGTGCAGGCGCAGCGATGGCGTCGTCATGCGGGGAGCTCGGCGCGCGGGGATGTCACAACGCTAACGCGCGCCGGGCGCCGGGGAAACCTCAGGGCGTGCCGTCTTCGGCGTGGTGCTTGATCTGTTTGCCCTCGGCGAGGAAGACGGCGTCTTCCCCGATGTTCGTCGCGAGGTCGGCCACGCGCTCGAGATTCCGGCTCACGAGCAGCAGCTCCAGACCCGGGTTGATGGTGCGCGGGTCAGCCATCATGTGCGTCAGCAGCACGCGGAAGAGCGAGTCGTGCATGGCGTCCACGGCATCGTCGCGGCCGCAGACGTCGCGCCCCAGCGCGCCATCGGCGCGCACGAAGGCGTCGAGCGCGTCGGCGAGCATCGCGCGGGCGCGCCGCGCCATCTCCGCCATCGACGGCTCCGGCGTGACGCGCGTGGACAGCGCGTGCAGGCGCAGTGAACTCTGCGCGATGTTCACGGCGTGGTCGCCCACGCGCTCCAAGTCGCTCGTCACCTTGATGGCGGCGATGAGGAAGCGCAGGTCGCGCGCCATCGGCTGCTGGAGCGCGAGCAGTTCCACCGCCAGCTGCTCGACCTCGAGTTCCATCCGGTCGATGTCACGGTCGGCCTCGATGACCGCCTGCGCCTTGCCCACGTCGCTCGTGAGCAGCGCATCGACGGCGAGCTCCACCAGCTCCTCGGCGCGCGCGGACATCGCGAGCAGGCGCTGCTTGAGCGTGCCCAGCTGGTCGTGAAAGTGGCGAAAACCGTCGGTCATCCGAATCTCCCGGTGATGTACGCTTCGGTGCGCTCTTCGCGAGGTGCGGTGAAGAGCTGCTCGGTGGGGCCGTGCTCGACGAGCTGGCCCAGGTAGAAGAACGCCGTATGGTCCGACACGCGCCCCGCCTGCTGCAGGTTGTGCGTGACGATGACGATGGTGAGGTCCTTCTTGAGCTCCCAGAGGAGCTCCTCGATGTGCTGCGTGGCGATGGGGTCGAGCGCCGAACACGGTTCGTCGAGCAACAGCACGTCGGGTTCGTTGGCGAGCGCGCGGGCAATGCACAATCGCTGCTGCTGCCCGCCCGACAGGCCCATGGCGCTCTCGCGCAGGCGGTCCTTCACCTCGTCCCAGAGGGCAGCGCGGCGCAGCGCCTGCTCGACGACTTCGTCGGTCTCGGTGCGCGATGGACTGCGGTTGAGCCGCGGGCCGTACGCCACGTTGTCGTAGATCGACTTGGGAAACGGATTCGAGCGCTGGAACACCATCCCCACGCGCTGGCGCAGGTGCACCACGTCGAGCGACGGTGCGAGCACGTCATCGCCGTCGAGCAGGATACGTCCCGTGCTGCGCGTGCCCGGCAGGAGGTCGTGCATGCGGTTGATGCTGCGCAGGAACGTGCTCTTGCCGCATCCCGACGGTCCGATGAGCGCCGTGATTGTCTGCGGGGCGAGGTCGAGCGTGATGTCGAACAGCGCCTGCTTGGGACCGTACCAGAACGAGTAGTGCTCGACGGCCACGGCACCGGTATGGGTTGTGGTCATCCGAACCGCCCGGTGATGTAGGCCTCGGTGCGCGCGTCGGCCGGCGACGTGAACATGCGCGTCGTGGGCGCCACCTCCACCAGCTCGCCCAGCAGCATGAACGCCGTGCGGTCGGAGACGCGCGCCGCCTGCTGCATGTTGTGCGTGACGATCACCACCGTCACGTCGCCGCGCAGCTCATACACCAGCTCCTCCACCTTCTGCGTGCTCAGGGGGTCGAGCGACGCCGTGGGCTCGTCGAGCAGCAGCACCCGCGGGCGGGTGGCCAGCGCGCGCGCAATGCACAGCCGCTGCTGCTGGCCGCCGGACAGCGCCATGGCGCTCTCGCGCAGGCGGTCCTTGACCTCGTCCCACAGGGCGGAGCGCCGCAGCGCCCACTCGGCGATCTGGTCCTGTTCGGCGCGCGAGGGGGCCGTGTGCCCCGCCGCGCGAAAGCCCGCGACCACATTGTCGCGAATGGACATCGTGGGAAACGGTGTCGGACGCTGGAAGACCATGCCAATGCGCCGACGCACCGCGATGGGATTCACGCCGCGCGCGTAGATGTCCTTGCCGTCGAGCAGCACCTCGCCCTCGGTGCGCGCGCCGGCAATGGTCTCGTGCATGCGGTTGAGGCAGCGCAGCAGCGTGCTCTTGCCGCAACCCGACGGGCCGATGATGGCCGTCACCTGGCCCTCGACGAAATCGACGCTCACGTCACGCACGGCACGGGTCGCGCCGAAATAGGCGTCGAGTGCGCGCACCGACACCAGCGGCTGTGCGTCGGCGGCGCCGTTGGCCACGGTGGGCGCGGCGACCGTCGTCAGGGTGCGCGGCTCAGTCGTTGGCACTGCCGAACCGGGAGCGCGTGGCGAACTTGGCGACGAGGCTGATGACGAGCACGAGGGCGAGGAGGACGAGCGCGCCGGCCCAGGCGAGCGCGTGCCATTCATCGTAGGGGCTGATGGCATACGAGAAGATCTGCAGGGGAAGGGCGCTGATGGGCTGCGTGAGCGACGTCGACCAGAACTGGTTGCCGAAGGCCGTGAAGAGCAGGGGCGCCGTCTCGCCAGCGATGCGCGCCACGGCGACGAGTGCGCCGGTCACGATGCCCGGCAGCGCGGTGCGCAGCACCACCGTCAGCGACGTGCGCCAGCGCGGATAGCCGAGTGCGAGGGCGGCCTCACGCAGCGCATCGGGCACCAGTCGGATCATCTCCTCGGTGGTGCGCGTGACGAGCGGGATCATCATCACCGCCAGCGCGATGCCGCCGGCAAGCGCCGAGAATCGGTGCACCGGACGCACGAGGAACTGCCAGGCGAAGATGCCGACGACAATCGATGGCAGGCCGTTGAGCACGTCTGACAGGAAGCGCACCACCGACGCCAGGCGTCCGCCGCGATGCTCGGCGAGGTACATGCCGGCGCCGATGCCGACGGGGAGTCCGAGGGCCGAGGCGATGGTGATGAGCATCACCGTGCCGGCCAGCGCATTCGCCATGCCGCCGCCCGACTCGCCCACCGGCCTTGGCATGGCGGTGAAGAAAGCCCAGTTGAGCGACGATGCGCCCTGCGTGAGCAGCAGCGCGAGGATGAAGATCAGCGGCAGCGTGGCAAGCAAGGCCGCCACGACGGTCAGGGTGATCATGACCGCGCTGCGCGCGCGCCGCGCGCGCACGGACCGGCGGGGTGCGCGCGTGCTCATGCGCGTGCTCATGCGCGCGCTCATGCGCGTGTTCATGCGCGCGCCTGCCGCTGCACGCGCCACACGAGCCAGCGCGCGATGATGTTGACCACGAGCGTGATGGCGAGGAGCACCGCGCCCACGCCCATCAACGCGGAGAGATGCATGTCGTTGGTCGCCTCGGAAAACTCGTTGGCGATGAGCGACGCCATGGTGTAGCCCGGCGCGAAGAGCGACGCCGAGATCTCATGGCGGTTGCCGATGACCATCGTCACCGCCATCGTCTCGCCCAGTGCGCGGCCGAGGCCAAGGATGACGCCACCCATGATGCCCGAGCTGGCATACGGCAGCACGGCGCCGCGGATCATCTCCCAGCGCGTGGCGCCGAGTGCCAGTGCCGCCTCGCGCTGCGCGCGCGGCACCGCCATCAGCACCTCGCGCGTGACGGAGCTGATGTACGGCAGCACCATGATGGCGAGGATCAGTCCGGCGGCGAGCATCGACGGGCCATACGCCGGGCCCGAGAAGAAGGGCGTGTTCCCCAGATGCAGCCGGTCGGCGAGAAAGGGCATCACGTGCTCGCGCAGCAGCGGCACCAGCACGAAGATCCCCCAGAGGCCGTAGACGACGCTTGGGATGGCCGCGAGCAGGTCGACGAAGAACGCCACCGGCTGCCGAAGCCAGGCGGGGGCGAACTCGGAAAGGAAGATGGCCACGCCGATGGCGAGCGGCGTGGCAATGACGAGCGCGAGCGCCGAGGAGACGATAGTGCCGTAGATCGCCGGCGCGGCTCCGAAGACGCCGTTCACCGCGTCCCAGTCGCTCGACGTCAGGAAGGAGAATTTGAAGGCCTTCAATGCCGGCCACGCGGCGACCGCCACCTCGACGCCCAGGAGCACGAGCAGCAGCGGAATGCTCAGCGCAAAGGCAGTCGTTGCGAACCTGTAGATGCGGTCGCCAGCGGAGGCGCCGTGCAGCGAAGTCGAGGGCAATCAGGCTCCAAAGGGAGTCGAGGGCGACGGAAGAATCCGCCGCCCTCGATCAAACATCCCTTGGCCGTGTCACCCTTCTGTGCGCGCCGTGTAACGGATCTGTCACGACCCGCGCCATGGTGACCTAGAACGACGTCGTCAGCCGCACCTGAAGGCGCTTGTCGGGGGCGATGGTTGCCGCTGGCACGTCGCCCAGCGTCTCCTGGAAGTCAAGCGCTACCTGCGCCCGCTTGCTGCCAGCCACGTCGAGGATCACGGATCCTTCGAACAGGTGATTCGATTGCGACAGTGCCGTGTTGGGCTTCACCGCGTCGTACCGCGCCATCAGGCTGAGCGGCGACTTGGACTTGGCGTCGGCCAGTTGGAAGGGGCGAATGACCGTAAGGAACGAAACGAGACGGCCCGTCACGTCGGTGACGCTGCGCGGCGCGGCGGCCGTGTTGAGGCCGCTCTCCACGCCGTCAATGCGCTGCGAGACGTTCGCCGCGAGCACGAGGCGCGGGTCCTTGATGCCAACCCACACGCCGTAGCGGTTCTTGGTCAGGCCTTCGCCCACCGCGCCGAGTTGCCCCGTGCCGCCGGCGACGAACTTGCTGGCACTCGTGTTCAGGTCGAACCACGGCGACACGGTGAACGTGGTCCACACGCCGTGCTTGCCGGCGGCGAGCGGCGTCAGTGTGAGGCGCGCCGCGTAGCTCTTGAAGCGGTCCGACTCGGGATTGGCGTACCCGTTGCCGTTGGTGATCACGGTATACAGTTCGCCCTTCTTGTCGGGGAAGTTGAGCTGGGCGGCGACGCCGACGTCCGCCGAGGAGAAATAGCCGAAGCGCTCGGTGGTGCTCGTGCCCATCCAGCGCGGCCAGAACGACTCGTGGTGCTCGATGGTCACGGTCTGCAGGGCGCCCGCACGGACGAGGCTGCTCCATCCGGCGGCGTTGGCCGGGCGGTCGTACTGCAGGAAGGCGTACTTGGCGCGCAGCGTGTACCCGGTGCCCGCGGCCTGCGGCGCAATGTCGGTGGTGACGCGAATGCTGAGTCGGTCGGCGACCGGCGTCCGGAAGTTCAAATAGACGCGCTCAAGATCGAACTTGTTGGTGTTCTGCGCGCCCGCGTTGGTGCGATAGCTGAAGGCGCCGAAGATGAGGCCCGAGACATCGAGCTTGGGCGCGGCGGCAGCCTGCGCCGAGAGCGTCGCGGGAAGGACGATGCCGGCGAGGACGGCCAGGCGACGCATGATGGATGTATTGAACATGGGGGAGTGGGATGGTTGGTCATGTGTACGTCGGGGTGCCGCAGCATCGCGGCCCCCCGACGGAGGCGCATGATAACTGATCGAGATTATCGACCGCTCGCCAGCGCGGCTACACGCTTCTGCAACTGCTTGGCGACGCTCGACGGCAGCGGAGCGTAATCGAGCGCCGGTGCCGACCTCTGCCCTTCGCTCAGCGCGTACTTCAGGAAGTCGGCGATCTTCTTCGCCTTGGCCGGGTCGCTCATCTTCTCATAGACGAGCAGCCAGGTGAAGGAGGAGATGGGATACGCCTTCTTGCCGGGCGCGTTCACGATCGACACGCGGTAGTCGGTGTCCTTTTCGAGCGTCTTGGCCGCCGCGGCCGCCGCTTCGGTGATCGCCTCGATGGTCGGTGCCACAAACGCACCGCTGGCGTTCTGGAGCTCGGCGTACGCGAGCTTGTTCTGCCGCGCGTAGGCGAGCTCCACATACCCAATCGAACCGGCAATCTGCCGTACCTGTCCGGCGACACCCTCGTTGCCCTTGCCGCCCAGTCCCACCGGCCACTGGACTTCCTTTCCCTTGCCCGGACCGGCCGCCCACGCCGTGCTCGCCGCCGTCAGGTAGTCGGTGAAGATGAAGCTCGTGCCGCTGCCATCGGAACGATGGACGACGAGAATGTCCTTGGCCGGTAGCGCCACCCCGACGTTGAGCGCGGCGATGCGCGAGTCGTTCCACTTCGTGATCTTGCCGAGGAAGATGTCACCCAGTACCGCGCCGGAGAGCCGCAGCGCCTTGGTGGCCTCGGCCAGGTTGTACGTCACCACCACGGCACCGAGCACCGTCGGGAAGTGCAGCACCTTGCCGCCCTTCGCCTTGGCCAGCTCGGCGTCGCTCATCGGCGCGTCCGACGCGCCGAAGTCGACGGTCTGCTCGGAGAGCTGGCGAATGCCACCGCCCGACCCGATGGACTGATAGTTGATCCGCACGCCGGCCGTCGTCGCGTAGTCGGAGAACCACTTGCTGTAGATGGGATACGGAAACGTCGCGCCGGCGCCGGTGAGGTCCACCGACTGGGCGTTGGCGGCCGTGCCGAGGGCCGAGAAACCGAGGACTGCGGCGAGAGTGCGAAGACGCACGAGCTGCTCCGGGAGGGGTGTCGTCACGATGTCGAGGCCACGTCGTATGACCATCCGACACAGGGACGATGCCCGCTGACCATTGCGCCACCATCACCGTCGTGTAACGGTCGTGCCACGGCCGATGGCCGCCGGCCAAATTGTCTCAGCCGCCAGCCACGATCCGGTCGGGAAACCAGCAACTCACCGTCGTCCCCGTGCCCGGCACGCTCTCGGCGCGCACGCGTCCGCCGTGCGCGTCCACGAGGTGTTTCACGATCGACAGGCCAAGACCCGTGCCGCCCTGCTCGCGCGAGCGCGCCGGATCCACCCGATAGAATCTCTCGAAGATGCGCGGCAGGTGCTCCGTGGTGATGCCGCACCCGGTGTCGCGCACACTCACCGTCACGCCGTCGCGATCACGCACGGCGCGCAATGTCACGCTACCCGCCGTGGTGTGCCGCAATGCGTTTTCCACGAGGTTGTTCACGACCTGACGCAGCGCCACCGGATCGGCGAAGATCTCGCGTGCTGCTTCGTCGAGCGACACGTCCAGCTGAATGCCCTTGCCGTCGGCCGTGGCACGCGCGGCGCTCACATCGTCGGCCATGGCCGCTGCGATGTCGACCGGCTGCGGGTCGGGCACCCACCCGCCCGACTCGATGCGCGACAGGTCGAGCAGGTCGTCCACCAGGCGCTGCATGCGCCGCGTGTGGGTGGCGATGCTCTGTGCAAACTGCTTGCGAGTCTCCGCCGGCGGGTCGTCGTCGGCCAGCGTCTCGGCGAAGCCGCGCACCACGGTGAGTGGTGTCTTGAGCTCGTGCGACACGTTCGCCACAAAGTCGCGGCGCACCGTCTCGAGCCGCCGCAGGCGCGTGAGGTCGAGCAGGGCCAGTACCGCGCCGCCGTGATCAAGCCCGCGTGCCGTGATGTTCAGGATGCGCCCGGCAATGGTCACCTCCACGTCACGCACCGTCTCGCCCGCCAGCGCGGCCGCCATGGCGTCGCGGAAGCTGCGGTCGCGCGGCAGCATCTCGGCGCCGAACGGAAGCGGCGCGCGGAGGCCGAGCAGCGCCCGCGCGGTCTCGTTGAGGCGCACCACCTGCTGATGCGCGTCGAGCGCGAGCATCCCTTCGTTGAGCGACTCGGCCAACTCGCGCACGAGCGTCTCTTCGGCGCGCAGTGCGTCGACGCGTGCGCTCAGCTGCTCTGCCAGACGGCCGACGGCCACCGCCAGATCGCCCACCTCGCCCGGCGCGGCCCGGGCCGGGCGCCGGCTGAAGTCGCCAGCGGCGAGCGCGCGTGCGACCGCACTGAGTTCCACCACCGGCTGCGACACGCTGCGGGCAAAGACCCACGAGAGCACAATGGCGACGAGCAGCGCGGCCAGTCCGGCCAGTGCCACATCCCGCCGCGCCGCGCTCACGATGGCATTGAGCGATGTCGTCGCCAGCGACACGCGCGCGTAGCCGACCGGCGCGCGCACGGCGACGTAGATCTCCTCGTTGCCCGCCGAGGCGCTGTGCCGCTGCGACGAGCCGACGCCGCTGACGCGCGCCGCCATGATCTCGGGGCGCGTGGCGTGGTTCTCCAGCTGGTCCAGCTCGGGGCGATCGAACTCCGAGTCGCCAATGACGCGTCCCGACGAGTCGACCAGCGTGATGCGATGGCCCGTGGCCTTGCCAAGCCGGTTGGCGAGCGCGTCGGCATCGGCGACCGACGTCGCCTGCAATGCCACGAGCCGCGCTTCGGTGGTCAGGCGCGACGTGGTTTCTTCGGTGAGGCGTTGGGCAAGCTTGCGGTCAACCTGGACGATGATCAGGACGACCATTACGCCGACCACGCCAAGGGCGCCGAGCAGCAGGCGGTGAGCGAGCTTCATGTCTCGCGCGGCGCGTGCAGGCGATAGCCGAAGCCGCGCACCGTTTCAATCAGATCGCCGGCAACGTCGAGTTTTGCGCGGAGCCGCTGCACGTGCATGTCCACGGTGCGCGTCTGGATGTCGGGCGCGGCCTCCCACACGCTCTCGAGCAGCTGCGCGCGCCCCTGCACGCGGCCGCGCCGCTCAGCGAGCAGCAGCAGCAGCTTGTACTCGGTTGGCGTCAGTTCCACTTCGTTGCCGCGCACGGTGACGGTGTGCGCGGCGCGGTCAATGGACAGTGCGCCGATGGTGAGCAGGTCGCCGGTGGACGGCACCGCGGCGCTGCGCCGCAGGATGGCGCGCACGCGCAGCACGAGTTCCTGCGGGCTGAACGGTTTGGCGAGGTAGTCGTCCGCGCCGAGCGTGAGGCCCTTGATGCGGTCGGCTTCCTCCCTGCGCGCGGTCAACATCAGCACGGCGATGCCCGCCGTGGACTCGTCGGCGCGCATTTGCTCGAGCACCTCGAAACCCGAGAGGCCCGGGAGCATGAGGTCGAGCACCACCAGCGACGGGCGTTCGCGGCGCGCGGTGGCGAGCGCCTCGGTGCCGCTGGCAGCCGACGACACGCGGTACCCCTCCTTGGCGAGGTGGTAGACGACGAGGGCGACGATGTCGGGTTCGTCGTCGACGACGAGAATGCGTTCGCGAGGGGTGGGTTCGTTCACGTCGGCTGTCCCTGCAAGCGGCGCAGGATGGTGGCGATGATCAGGTCGATGGCCACCGTGTTGTGGCCGCCGCGCGGGATGATGAGGTCAGCGTAGCGCTTGCTCGGTTCGACGAACTGCAGGTGCATGGGTTGCACGGTGGTGAGGTACTGGTCGAGAATTCCCTCCAGCGGCCGCCCCCGCACCTTGGTGTCGCGCCGGATGCGGCGCACCAGCCGTTCGTCGGCGTCCGTGTCGACGAACACCTTCACGTCGCAGCGCTCGCGCACGCGGTCGTCGACGAACAGCAGGATCCCGTCGATGACGATGACGTCCGCCGCCGCCACCGGTACGCTTTCCTCGGCCCGCAAATGCGCCACGAAGTCGTACACCGGCTTCTCGATGGCCTGCCGCCGCGCGAGCTGGTCGAGGTGCGTGACCAGCAAGTCGAGATCGAACGCGTCGGGGTGATCCCAGTTCACCTGCTTCCGCTCATCGAGCGTGAGGTGCACGAAGTTCCGGTAGTACGCATCCATGTCGAGGAACGCGACCGATGCGGGCGTGAGGGCTTCGGCGATGCGCCGAGCCACCGTGGACTTGCCCGAGCCGGTGCCGCCGGCAATGCCGATGATGAGAGGCTTCATGGTTTCAAAGGTGCCGGCGCAACGAATGCACGATGCCCGATCGAGGGCGCAATCGTAAGTGCCAAAGGTGTCACGGAATTGTATCGGTGGGCGTGGGCTGGCTAAGGTTGCGCCAGCGGGTTGCGCGCCGTCAACCGCGGCCGTGCCCTCCTCCCATCGGGGCCGCCCTCCCTGTAGTTTTGTCCCATGTTGCCACTGACCCGCGCGGCGCTCCTCGCGAGCGCCGCAATCGTCTTCTCCCCGGCCGCCTCGCGCGCCCAGGGCATCCCCGTCGACCTCGTCATTGCGGCGACGTCCGACGTGCACGGGCGCGTTCGCGCCTGGGACTACTCCGCCGACAGCGCGGAGTCCACGCGCGGATTGTCGCGCCTCGCCACGGCCGTCGATTCGCTGCGCCGTGACCACCCCGGGCGCGTGATCCTGCTCGACGGTGGCGACCTGCTGCAGGGGAACCCGCTGACGTACGTCGCGTCGCGGTCGCCGGGGGCGGCGCATCCCGTCATCGCGGCGATGAACGCCATGCAGTACGACGCAACGGCGGTGGGGAACCACGAGTTCAATTACGGCCTGCCGCTGCTCGAGCGCGCCGTGGCGCAGGCGCGTTTCCCGTTTCTCGCGGCCAACGCCCGTCGTCCCGATGGATCGCGCGCCTTCCCGGCATTCGTGATGGTCGAGCGCGCCGGCGTGAAGGTCGGCATTGTCGGCGCCACCAACCCGGGGGCGATGGTCTGGGACCGCGCCAATCTGCAAGGGCGGCTCACGGCGTCGGACATCATTCCCGCGGTGCGCCTCGCGGTCGATTCCGCGCGGGCCGCAGGGGCGGAGCTGGTCATCGCGGTCCTCCACACGGGGCTCAGCGGTGCGAGCAGCTTCGATGCCGCCGGCTTGGGTGACGAAAACGTCGCTGCCACGGTGGCGCGGCAGGTGCCGGGCATCGACCTCATCATCTTCGGCCATTCGCACCGCGAAGTCGCGGACACCACGATCAACGGCGTCATGCTCATGCAGCCGCGGCAGTGGGCCGGCAGCCTGGCCGTTGCGACGGTGCGCCTGCAGAACCGCGGTGCGGCCTGGAGCGTCATCGAGAAGCACGGCCAACTGGTGCGCGCCCGCGGCCACGACGAGTCGCCGGCGGTGGTGCAGGCCGTTGCCGTCGCGCACGAGGCGGCGCGCACATACGCCGCCCGCGCCATTGGCGCCACGCCCGTGACCTGGCGGTCCGACTCCGCGCGCACGCACGACACGCCGCTCGTCGACTTTGTGCTCGATGTCGAACGGCGCACCTTCGGGGCCGACCTCGCCTCGACGTCGGCCTTCGACCTCGGCGCCAACCTGGGCCCGGGCAAGATCACCGCGGCGCAGCTGGCGCAGCTCTATCCGTACGAGAACACGCTGCAGCTGGTGAAGATCGGCGGCGCGTCATTGCGCGCCTACCTCGAACAGAGCGCGCGCTACTTCGTGGTGCAGCCGGCCGCCGAGCCGTCGGTAAGCACGGACCCCGAAATCCCCGGCTACAACTTCGACATCATCGGTGGCGCGGAGTACACGCTGGACCTGTCGCGCCCGTTGGGCGACCGCGTGACGCGACTGCGCGTGCGTGGTCGCGACGTGGCCGCCAGCGACTCATTCACGCTCGCGGTGAACAACTACCGCGCCGGCGGCGGCGGCGGGTACGGCATGCTGAAGGGCGCACGCGTGCTGCGCGACACGCAGGTGGAAATCCGCGACCTGCTGACGGCTGAAGTCGAGCGCCGAGGCACGCTGCCGATTGCCCCGTTTGCCGATCGCCACTGGAGCATCGAGCCGGCGGCGTATGCGGCAGCAGCGTATCGCGCGGTGCATCAGCAGGGGGGGCGCCGCGGAGCCGCAGCCGCGCCAGCCGCCGCAGCCGCGCCAGCCGCCGCCGCCGCGCCAGCCACTCCTGGTGCGCGGACCCTGCGCCTCATCAGCACCAATGATTTTCACGGGGCGCTCGAACCGCGCCCCGACGGCACGCAGGGCAACCGCGGCGGTGCCGCCCAGGTGGCGCACGCCATTCGCAGCGCACAGCGCGAGTGCGGCGATGCATGCGAGACGCTGCTGCTCGATGGCGGTGACATGTTCCAGGGCACGCCGGCGTCCAACCTCGCGTTCGGCCGGCCGGTGGTGCAGCTCTACAACCTGCTTGGCTTCGCGGCCGGCGCGCTCGGCAACCACGAGTTCGACTGGGGCCAGGACACGCTGCGCGCACGCATTCGCGAACTGCACCAAGCCGTGCTCGGCGCCAACGTCACGTATGCCGACGGCCGCGCCGTTCCGTGGATTCGCGCTGACACCATCGTCGTCCGCGGCGGCGTGCGCATCGGCATCGTCGGCGTGGCGTCGCCCCTCACGCCACGCACCACCAAGGCTTCCAATGTCGCCGACCTGCGCTTCGCGTCGCCGGCGCCCGTCGTCAACGCCCGCGTCCGCGCATTGCGCGCGAACGGCGCCACGGTGGTGATTGTCGTCGCGCACGACGGCGCCTTCTGCAGCGGCCGCGGTGCCGCGCAGACATGCACCGGAGAGGTAATGACCCTTGCGCAGGGTATCACCGAGAAAGTTGATGCGATCATCAGTGGGCACACCCACTCGATGCTCAACACCGAGGTCAACGGCATTCCCATTGTGCAGGCGCGCTCGGGCGGCCGCGCCATCGCCGTCGTCGACCTCCCGCTCAGCGCAGATGGCGCCGTCGTCGGCAAGGCGCGGGCATGGGTGCGCAACATCGACAGCGACAGCATCCCCGCGGACGCCGACGTGGCCGCGCTGGTGCGCGACGTCACGGCGGGGGTGGCAGCGAAGGTGAACCAGGTGTTCGGCGACCTCAAGGCGCCGATGCTCCGCCGCGGCGAAGAGTATGCCCTGGGCCGCCTGATTGCCGACGCGCAGCGCTCCGCGGGGCAGGCCGACTTTTCCGTGATGAACAACGGCGGCATCCGCGCCGACCTGCTCGCCGGGCCGGTGACGTATGGCGCGCTGTTCGAAGTGTCGCCGTTCGGCAACGTGCTGTACCGCGTCACGGCGCGCGGCGACGCGCTGCGCGCCTACTTCGAGAAATTGTACGACGGTCAGCGCGCGCCGCGCGTGCACGTGAGCGGCATCACGCTCACGTGGGACAACGCGCGGCCGGCCGGCCAGCGTCTCGTCGACGCCCGGCTGGCCAACGGCCAGCCGCTCGACGATGCCCGCGAATACCGCATGGTGCTCAGCGATTTCATGCTCACCGGTGGCGACGGCCTTGGCCTAGGCGACGCCGCGCGCGTCGTGGAGCCGATCAACGTGCAGGATCTCGATGCCCTCATCACCTGGGTGCGCAAGATGCCCGGCGGAGTGGTGACGGTCGACGAGACGCCCCGCCTCATCTATCCCCGTCCATGACCGAGCCACTCATCGTCTTCGTCAACGCGCGTGCCGTGCAGGTGCCGCAGGGCGCCAGCGTGCTCGACGCCGTGCGCGCGTTCGATCCCGCCGAGGGTGACGCGCTCGCTGCGGGCAGGCGTGGCTTGACCGACAGCCGCGGCCTTCCCGCTGCGGCGGAATCGCCGGTGCACGGCGGCGCCATCTTCCGTCTCGTCTCCGCTCGCGCGGGACGGGCAGGGGTCGCCGAGTGACCGTCGCCACGTCTGATCTCCTGCGCCGACTCCCCAAGACCGAACTGCACTGCCATCTCGATGGCTGCGTGCGCCCTGCCACGCTGCTCGAGCTCGCCGCCGAGTACGACAAGCCGATGCCGGCCGACGACGAGGAGGCGCTGGCGTCCTACATGCTGGTGGATGACGCCGAGAACCTCGAGGACTATCTCGAGCGCTTTTCGGTGACGCTGTCGGTGATGCAGACCGCAGAGTCGCTCGAGCGCATTACCTACGAGCTGGCCGAGGACGCCGCGCGCGAGGGCGTATGCTACCTCGAGACGCGCTACGCGCCGGTGCTCAATGTGCGCGGCGGCCTGTCGCTCGAAGAAGCCGTCGAAGCGCCCCTGCGCGGGCTCGCCCGCGCGCACCAGGAGTACGGCATCGTCGGCCGCGTGATTGTGTGCGCCATTCGCAACATGGCGCCCGAGGTGTCGCTCGAGCTCGCGAAGCTCGCCGTCGCCTTCAAGGATCGCGGCGTGGCGGGCTTCGACCTCGCGGGCGGCGAGGTCGGCAACCCGGCCAGCCGCCACAAGGAGGCCTTCGACTACGCGCTGCAGAACGACCTGCCCTGCACCTGCCACGCGGGCGAGGGCGCCGGCGCCGATTCGGTGCGAGAGGCGGTGCACCTGTGCAACGCCTGCCGCATTGGGCACGGCACGCGACTCATCGAAGACGAAGCGCTCACGCAGTACATCGCCGACCGCCAAATCACCATCGAGTGCTGCCTCACCAGCAACGTGCAGACGCGCGCCGCCACCTCGCTCGACGTCCATCCGTTCCGCACCTATTTCGATCGCGGACTCAACGTGGCGCTCAGCACCGACAACCGGTTGATGAGCGGCATCACCCTCGTCGACGAATACCAGAAGGCGGCGCGCCACCTCGGCTTCACGTTCGAGGAGCTCTGCCAGGTGGCGCGCAACGGTTTCACCAGCGCCTTCCTGCACGAACACGAACGCCGCGCGCTGCTCGCCACGGTCGATCGCGACATCGCCGCCCTGCTCCTGGAGGTCCGCAAGTGACCGCTCCATCCACCGCCACGCACGGCGCCGCTGCCGCCGCGCTCGCCGCCGACGTGGTGCGTGCGCGACTCGGCGTGCAGGCGCCGGCCTGCGCCATCATCCTCGGCTCGGGACTGGGCGGACTCGCCGATGTCATCACGGATGCCCGGCCCATCTCGTACGCCGACATCCCCGGGTTCCACGCGACCCACGTGATTGGCCACAAGGGCCAGTTGATTGCCGGCACCCTCGGCGGGCGCGAAGTCATCGCGCTGGCCGGCCGCTTTCACATGTACGAGGGTCATGCGCCGCAGGTGAGCGCGTTCCCCGTGCGCGTGGCCCACGCGCTCGGCGCGAAGACGCTCTTTGTCTCCAACGCTGCCGGCGGCATTCGCCGCACATTCAGCGCCGGCGACCTGATGGTCATCGAGGACCACATCAACCTGACCATGGTGAATCCGCTCACCGGGCCCGTGGAATCGACCGACGAGCGGTTTCCCGACATGAGCGCGCCGTACGCGCCACGCCTCAAGGCGCTGCTCTACGCCGCCGGCCTGCGTCTCAACATCCCGCTGCAGCGCGGCGTCTACGTGGGCCTGCTGGGTCCCACGTACGAGACGCTCGCCGAAGTGCGCATGCTCGAACGCCTGGGCGCCGACGCCACCGGGATGAGCACCGTCACCGAAGTCATCCTCGCCAACGCGCTTGGCCTTGAGGTCGCCGGGGTGTCGCTGATCTCCAATCCGGCGGCGGGCCTCTCACCCGAGAAACTGAGCCACGTGGACGTCATGAAAGCCGCCGAAGCAGCAGGCGAGAAGTTCTGCCAGTTGGTAACGGAGTTCGTGCGGGCGCTTTAAGAGATGGCGGATGGCGGATGGCGGATGGCGGATGGCAGACGGGTGGCCGCATCTGCCATCCGCCATCTGATATCCGCCATCTATTTCGCAGGCGCCGGCAGTGCCATCAGCCGCCGCTTGAACGCCTGAAACCCCGGCGTATCGCGCGTCAGTCCCCGTACCTGTGCCGACGGATACACGGCAATCATCCGCTGCGTGTCGGCAATGCGCGACTCTTCCAGCGGATGCGACATGAAGTACCGGTCCAGCGATGCCGGCTGCTCCTTTCGCTCCTTCAGGAGGATGCCGAACATCTCGGGAATCCCCTGCGGATCGATGCCCGCCTTGATCACATAGCGCACGCCCTCTTCGTCGGCCTCGGCCTCATCGGTGCGGCTGAATTTGGCGAACGCGAGGTTGGCGCCCAGGCTGATGCCCGACTGGGCGAGCCCCGAGTTGCACGCCGAGGTCAGCGTGCAGAGCAGGGTGGCGCCGATGTTCGCTCCCTGCGCCTTCTGCATCTGCTTGATGCTGTGGCGCCGCGTCACGTGGCCGATCTCGTGGCCAATCACCCCCGCCACCTGCGCCATCGTGGCGGCGCGCTCGATGAGGCCGCGGTTGACGTAGATGTAGCCGCCCGGAACCGCAAAGGCATTCACCTCGCGGCTATCGACAACGGCGAAGTGCCAGTCGAGATTTCGCTGGTCGGCCACGCGGGCCAGGGAATCGCCCAGGCCCTTGATGTACCGGGAGACCTCCGCGTCCTGCACCAGCGGGAGGTCCTTGGCGATCTGCGTGGCGTAACTTGATCCGATCTCGACTTCCTGCTGTGTCGACACCGCGCAGGCGGCCGCGAGCAGGATCGGCAGGGCCATGGCGGCGCGGGCCGCAGGCTGAAAACTGATGCGCATGGAGACAAGATAGCAGTGAAGTGGCTCACGGTGGCAAGGGACCTGAAGCGCCGCAAGGCGCGCGAGCGGAACGGGCTGTTCGTCGTCGAGGGCGTGCGAACCGTCGAGGAACTGGCGGGCTCACCGCTGATCATCGAGGCGGCGCTCGTCACGGCGCGCGCCGCCGCCGAACTGCGTGCCGGTGCGGTGGTGCAGGCCCTCGCCGCGCGCGGCGTGCCTGTGGCCGAGGTGACGGACGCCGAGTTTGAATCGGCGGCCGATACCGAGCATCCGCAGGGACTGCTCGCCATCGCGCGCCAGCCGCGGCACACGTTCGACGCGCTCGCTCCTGGCGACACCGCGCGCCTGCTCGTGCTCGACGCCATCCAGGATCCCGGCAACGTGGGCGTGCTCGTGCGCACCGCAGCCGCGCTGGGCGCTGCGGCGGTCGTGGCGCTGCCGGGTACTGTCGACGTGTGGAACGCCAAGGTCGTGCGCAGCGGGGCCGGCACGCAGTTCCGCTTTCCGGTCATCGAGGCATCGCTCGAGGAGTTGCTGGCGTATCTCGACCGCCACGGCATCGCGCTGTGGGGCACCGCGGCCGGCGGCACCTCGGTCGACGACGTCGTCGCGCCCGCGCGTCTCGCCATTGCCGTCGGCAACGAAGGGGCCGGGCTTTCCGATGCGTTGCGTGCGCGCTGCTCGACCGTCGTCTCGTTGCCGATGGCGCCCGGCGTGGAATCGCTCAACGTGGCGGTCGCGGCCGGCATCACACTCTTCGCAACCCGCCCATGAACAAGGTCCTCCCCGCACCCTGCACTCTGCACCACCCGTGAACTCATCGTCGTGGTTCCCCGCGTACGCCCCCGTCTTTGGCGCCTTCGGCGCCATCTTCGGGTCGTTCCTCAACGTCTGCATTTCGCGGTGGCCCAAGGACGAGTCGGTCATCAAGCCGCGCTCGCGCTGCCCCGGCTGCGGCAGCGGCATTGCCTGGTACGACAACATTCCCGTCGTGAGTTGGCTGGCGCTGCGCGGACGCTGCCGAGGCTGCGGCCAGCCCATCAGTTGGCAGTATCCGCTGGTCGAGGGCGCCACGGCCGCGCTCTGGATTGGCGCGCTCTGGCTCCTCGGACCCACCGTGCTCGCGGTGCGGCTCGCACTGGTCGCCACCATCCTGCTCGGCGTCGCCGTCACCGATGCGCAGAGCTACCTGATTCCCGACGGCTTCACCGTCAGCGGCCTGGCCCTCGCGCTCATCGGCGCGTTCGCTGGCGCCATGCTTGGCGACCAGCTCCCGTTTGCCGGACCGTGGGACGCGCTGCTTGGCGCCTGCACCGGCGCCGGCGCCATCACCATCATTGGATGGCTGGGGGAGTTCGCGCTCAAGAAGGAAGCCATGGGCTACGGCGATGCCACGCTGATGGCCTTCGTCGGTGCCACCGTGGGGCCCGTGCGTGTGCTGCTCTGCGTCTTTGTCGGCGCCGCGCTCGCGGCCGCCTCGTTCCTGCTGGTCGTCTATCCCATTGGCTGGTGGCGCGCCCGGCGCGCCGGCTCCGAATTCGTCGCACCGCTCGTGCCGTTCGGTGTCTTCCTTGCGCCAGCCGCCGTGCTCACGTTGCTTTTCGGAAATGCCCTGCTCGGCTGGTATGTCGGGCGGGTGTTCGGCTGAGTTGCGGCCTCTCGCCGCGTCAATCCCCAGAGGCGTCATGCGTTCCTTCCCTCGTCGCGCGGCCCTGGTGTGCACGGCGGCCTTGCTTGCCCTGCCCGCCTGCCGCAAGGCGCAGACCCCCGCGACCAGCGGCCCGTACGGCGACCTCGTCGCCAAGTACACGCCCCAGATCGAGAAGGCCACGGGTCTCAAGTTCAAGCGGCCGCCCGTCGTCGAAAAGCGCAGCACCGAGGAGGTGCGCGCATTCCTGGAGAAGGAATTCAACGACAACCTCCCGCCGCTCGAACTCGACGGCGCCACGCGCGCCTACAAGCTGCTCGGGCTCCTGCCCGACACGCTGGACCTCCGCCGGTTCATGCTGCGCCTGCTCGGCGAGCAGGTCATCGGTTACTACGATCCGGGCACGAAAGTCCTGTATGTGGTGAGCGACACGTCGGCCGGCCGCGCCGCGCTGGTCGAGGTGACGCTCGCGCACGAGCTGGTGCATGCCTTGCAAGACCAGTACCTGCCGCTCGATTCGATCCAGAAGCAGCGGGACGACAACGATCGGCAGACGGCGGCGCAGTCGGTGTTGGAAGGACAAGCCACGTACGAGCAGATGTCGTCGATGCTCGGCGGGGACATGGCGGTCCGGATGCCCGGGGGATGGGACCGCGTCCGCGAGTTGATTCGCGAAAACCAGACGGCGATGCCGGTCTTTGCCAGTGCGCCGATGCTGTTGCAGGAGACGTTGCTCTTTCCGTACCTCAGCGGGGCTGAGTTCATTCGCCGGTTCAAGGAAGCGCGCAAGGGCGGCCTGCCATGGCAGCCGTTGCCTGCGTCCACCGAACAGGTGATGCACTTCGAGAAGTTCGCCGCCGGCCACAAGCCGCTGCGCGTCGAACTGCCGCCGCTGCTGACGGGCACCAAGGTATACGAAAACAACCTCGGCGAATTCGAGACGCGCCTGTTCCTCTTTCAGGCGCTGCAGGACCTCGGAACCTCGGCGCGGTCGGCGGATGGATGGGGCGGCGACCGGTACGTCGTCGCCAACCTCGCGGGTGGGCCGGGCATCGCGTGGGTGAGCGTGTGGGACACGCCGGTGGACGCGGGCGAGTTCCGCGACGCGGCGCAACGCGCGGCACAGCGCAGGATGGGCGTGGCCGGCACGGGACCCGCGGAGACCAAGCGGTTCGAGGCGAAGGGACGGATCGTGGAGATCGCAGCGGTGACGGTGCAGGGCAGGCCCGCCATCGTGTGGACCGACGTGCCGGCGGGAAGCGGCACGCGTTTGATCGATGCCGCCAAGGTGCGGCTGACGGAGAAGTAGCGGAGGAATGACCGATGGCCGGTAACACCTGGAGACAGATCGCGCGGCTCGCGCCCGCCACCCTGCTCGCGTTGGCGAGCTTCGGGTGCATCGACTGGAAGCGCGCGACTGCGACGCCCGAAGAGTCGGTGAAGCGCTACATCGCCCTCGTGCAGACGCGCGATGGCGCGCACACGGCCGTGCTGGTGCCGCGCGTCGCCCCGTCGCCCGGCAGCGGGGCAGCCATCACCGCCGTACTGCCCAGTCAGGTGCTGCGTGGCGGCACCCTGCAGGCCGTGCTGACATCCGCGACGCCGTTCACCCGCGCGGTGTTCAGCGTGCCCGGCAACACCGATCACTGGGAACTCACCCTCGGCGCACCGGTGACCAGCGTTACGGTGCTGCTGGTGGTCTCGGTGGAGATGCCCAAGACGGTCTTCACGCTGCAGCTCGCCGCCGGCGGCGCCAGCAACATCGGGCCGTACCAGCAGTCCGACCTTGGCGTGATTTGGGTGGGCACAGGCGAGTTGCAAACCAACGTGACCTGGGACTCGCCGGCCGACATCGACTTGCATCTCGTCGACCCGTCGGGCAAGGAGATCTATTACGGCGCGCGCCGCTCCAACACGGGCGGCCAGCTCGACCTCGATTCCAACGCCGCCTGCGGCTCCGACGGACCCCGCGCCGAGAACATCTTCTGGGGCGAGGGCGTCATCGTGCCGCGCGGCGAGTACATCCTGCGCGTCGACAACTGGTCCAGCTGCAACGCGGCGGCCACCAACTTCACGGTGACCATCAACGTGCGCGGCCAGGCGCCCAAGATCTTCACTGGCACGGTCACGGGCACGGGAACAGGCGGCGCGGCGGGAGCGGGAAAGACAATCGCGATCTTCAACTACTGACGCGGCATTGGTGGAAGTGAGGCTCGGAGGCGGTTCGCTTCCGAGCCTCACTGCACTCCCCCCCATCACGCCATCTCCCACCTCTTCCGCGCCGCCCTCACCAGCCTGTGGTACGGCTGGTACTTGGGCTTGAGAATCGAGCCGCGACACTCCCGCGCCCCGCACGCACACGGAAACCGCCGCTTCCGCGCCGGCGTATGCGGTTCGTCGAGTTCGATCGCGTAATCGTACGCCAGCTCCTCGCCCACGCGAATGTCGCGCACGCTCACAATCCACATGTGGTCGCCGGCCGGCATCGGCTCCACGTTGGGTGCGCACGAGTGATTGATGAACCGCGCATCGTTGCCTCCGATGTTCGCGTCAATCACGCGGTCGTCGTCGAGCTGCAGCAGGTACGTGTGCTCCGCTTCCTCGTGCCCGTCGGGCGGCGTCGGATAGCGGCGTTCCCCTTCGTCGTGTGAAATCAGCTCGCCCGTGTACTCGATGATCCGCGTGCCGGCGCGAATGGGGCGCACCGCAAAGACGCCGAGCCCGTGCCGCGCCGAGCGGCGCTTGTGGTACTGCGCCTTCGCTGCCAGCGGGAGCGTGGAGATGCGCGTCTTCTGTCGCCTGGTGGCCATCGGGTGGTCAGCGGGTGGTCAGCGGGGACGGTTGGCGGCGGCCTGCTCGCCCACGCGCGGCAGCAAATCCGCCAGCGGCGAGCCCGCCGTTGGCGCCCCGCCGTCGAACAGCGGCAGGTCGTCGGCGAAGCCGAGCGGCGGCGCGGGGAGCAGCATGCGCTCGATGGCTTCGTCCATCGTCTGCACAAAGGTGAATCGCACCTGCGCGCGCACTTCATCGGGCAGCTCGCGCAGGTCCTTTTCGTTCGAGGCGGGGAGCATCACTTCGCGGAGGCCGCTGCGGTATGCGGCGAGCACCTTTTCCTTGACGCCGCCAATCTCCAGCACTCGGCCGCGCAGCGTCACTTCACCCGTCACGGCGATGTCGCGCCGCACCGCGCGCCGGCTCATCACGCTCGCGATGGCCAGCGTCACCGCCACGCCCGCGCTGGGCCCGTCCTTGGGCACCGACGCCGCCGGGAAATGGATATGCAGGTCGGTGTGCTTGAACTCCGGGTCGCCCAGGCGCAACGTGCGCGCCCGCGACCGCACATACGAACAGGCCGCGTCCACCGACTCGCGCATGACGTCGCCCAGTTGGCCGGTCACCAGCAGGCGCCCGCTCCCGGACATCAGCAGCGCTTCGATGCTCATCAGCTCGCCGCCCGACGCGGTCCATGCGAGTCCCGTCACCGCGCCCACCTCCGCCGCCTGCTCCGCGGCCTCGGTCGCATAGCGCGGCGGGCCCAGCACGTCCTCGATGCGCGCCTGGTCCACCACCCACGCGCCCACCTCACCATTGGCCTTGCGCCGTGCGCGCTTGCGCATGAGTGCCGAGAGGTTGCGCTCGAAGTTGCGCAGTCCCGCCTCACGCGAGTAGCGACTGGCAAGGAAGCCCAGCGCCTCGTCGGTGAACTGCAGATCCACGTCGGCGATGCCGTGCTCTTCGAGCAGGCGCGGCAGCAGGTAGCGCCACGCGATCTCCACCTTCTCCTCGATGGTGTAGCCCGCAATGCGGATCACTTCGAGCCGGTCGCGCAGCGCTGCCGGGATGTCGAACAGGTTGTTGGCCGTCGCGATGAACAGCACCGACGACAAGTCCACGGGCAGGTTGAGGAAGTGATCCACGAAGGTCGCGTTCTGCGACGGGTCGAGCACTTCGAGCATCGCCGACGCCGGATCACCGCCCGGGCCACCCGCCGCCATCTTGTCGATCTCGTCGATGAGGAACACCGGGTCGCTCACGCCCACGCGCCGCAGCGCCTGCACCAACAGTCCAGGCAGCGAGCCCACGTAGGTGCGGCGATGGCCGCGAATCTCGGCTTCGTCGCGCACGCCGCCCACCGAAATGCGATAGAACTTGCGTCCGATGGCCGCCGCGATCGCCTCGCCCAGCGACGTCTTGCCCGTGCCCGGCGGGCCCACGAAGCAGAGGATCGGCCCCGGTGCATTGCCGCCGCGCAGCTTGTGCACCGCAAGGTGCTCGAGGATGCGATCCTTGGCTTCCTTCAAGCCCCAGTGCCGCAGGTCGAGCGCGGCTTCCACCGTGTCGAGGGCGATGGTCGACTCGCCCTCGGTGCGTCCCCACGGCAGCGCGAGCACCCACTCCAGATAGTTGCGCAGCACCTGGTACTCGCTCGACGCACTCGACAGGCCGCGCAGGCGCGCCACTTCGCGCTGCGCCTCGGTCGCGACCGTCGGCGGCAGCGTCGCGGCCTCCACCTGCCGCAGCAGCTCGGCCACTTCACCATCCTGCGGATCGCTCTCGCCCAGTTCGCTCTGAATGGCGCGCAGCTGCTGGCGCAGGTAGAACTCGCGGTGATGCCGCTCGATGTTGGCTTCGGTGTGCGCCCGCACGTCCTCGAGCACCGTCGAGCGCGTCAACTCCTTTTCGACGCGGGCCAGCACGTACATCACGCGGTCGCTCAGGTCGAGGCGCTGCAGCACTTCGTCCTTGTCGGCGGCGCGGAACGGGCCGCGCGCCGCCACCAGGTCGGCCGCGTAGCCCGGCGAGCCCGCGTTGAGCCGCACCAGCGCCGAGAGTTCCGGCGGCGTCGTCTCGCTCATCTCCACCAGGCGGTCGGCCGCGTCAGCCAGCTGCACCAGCAGCCCGCGCAGCGAAGTCACGTCGCCCGGCTCCTCGGTGACCGGCGTGGCGCTCGCGTACGTCACCGCCTGGCGACGCTCGACGGCGCCAATGCGCACGCGAGCCGACCCTTCGAGCGTCACCTGCAGCGTGTCGCCCGCCACCGCCGTGCGCGTGACGACGCGCGCCAGCACGCCAATGCGCCCCACCTGCGCGGCCGAATCGCCCGACGTATCGCGCATCGGCGCGACGGCCACAATCACCTCGAGGTCGCTCTCCGGGTGCGCCGTGAGCAGCGCCACGTTCTCCGGTGCGCCCATCTGCACGGCCACCGTGCCGCGCGGGAAGACCGCCGTCGACCGCAGCACGAGCAGCGGTCGGTCGAGGCGAAGAGGATCGGCGGGTGAGGACAGCCCGGGCGCGGTCACGACTACAAGGTAGCAATTGCGCAATTCCGCGAAAGCCCATCCGCCATCCGACGTCGGCCATCGGCCGTCACCATCGTCCCCCACCGGACTATCGTTTATCTTCCGCGCATGTTCCAGGAACTCTCCGACAAACTCGAAGCCACCTTCGCCAAGCTCCGCGGCCGTGGCACGCTCTCCGACGCCGACATCAAGGACGGACTGCGCGACGTGCGCCGCGTCCTCCTCGAAGCCGACGTCAACTTCGCCCTGACGCGCGAGTTCCTCGAACGCGTCGAAAAGAAGGCCGTCGGCGTCTCGCAGATCCGCACCGTCTCGCCCGCCCAGCAGCTCGTCAAGATCGTCTACGACGAACTCACCGCCATGCTCGGCGAGCGCAAGGAAGGGCTCAAGCTCTCCTCCGTGCCGCCCACGGTGGTGCTGATGGTCGGCCTGCAGGGCTCCGGCAAGACCACCACCGCCGCCAAGCTCGCGCGCCGACTCAAGGGCGAAGGGCGCCAGGTGCGCATGATCGCCGCGGACGTCTACCGCCCCGCGGCCATCGATCAGCTCGAGACCCTCGGCAAGGACCTCGACATCCCCGTCTACGCCGATCGCTCGACGACGGACGTGCTCAAGATTGCGCGCGCCGGCCTCGACGTCTCGCGCCGCGAACGCGACCGCGTGGTCATCATCGACACCGCCGGCCGCCTGCAGATCGACGAGCAGATGATGGATGAGCTGCGCCGTCTCAAGGAGGCCGTGCGCCCCGACGAAATCCTCCTCGTCGCCGATGGCATGACCGGCCAGGATGCCGTGAAGATCGCCCAGGGCTTCGACAGCGCACTCGGCGTCACCGGCGTCATCCTCACCAAGATGGACGGCGATGCGCGCGGCGGCGCGGCGCTGAGCATCTACGGCGTCACCAAGAAGCCCATCAAGTACATCGGCGTCGGCGAAAAGAGCGACGCGCTCGAGGAGTTCCACCCCGACCGCATGGCCGGGCGCATCCTCCAGCAGGGCGACGTGCTCACGCTCGTCGAAAAGGCCCAGGGCGCCATCGACGCCGACGAGGCCAAGCGGCTCGACAAGAAGGTGCGCAAGGAAGGGATGGATCTCACCGACTTCCTCGCCGCCATGAAGCAGATCCAGAAGCTCGGCCCCATGGAGGGCATCCTCAAGCTCCTCCCCGGCGTCAACAGCAAGATGCTCAAGCAGGCCAACGCCGATCCCAAGCGCATGCGCCACGTCGAGGCCATCGTGCTCTCGATGACCGTCGAGGAGCGCAAGAAGCCCGACCTGCTTAATGGCTCCCGCCGCGCCCGCATCGCCAAAGGCTGCGGCCGCCCCATCAGCGAAGTCAACAAGCTGCTGGAGCAGTTCCGCGGGATGCAGAAAATGATGAAATCGATGAAGGGCGGGGGCCGGCTGCAGTTTCCCGGGATGAGGTAGCGGTCCTCGGCTTCCCTTGTCGTTGCAGCCCTGTCCGCTTATCCTTCGAGGCTCGCTGCACTACCCCGGTCACCGTGACCGAGGCCTGGGTGCGCGCCGGGATTTCCGGCCGCGCGAGGAGCCCGGTGGCAGCGCCTCATCGCCTTTCAGGAGTGCATTCGATGGCTGTTGCAATTCGTCTCCGCCGCGCGGGCCGCAAGAAGGCCCCCACGTACCGCATCGTCGTCGCCGACTCGCGCGCGCCGCGTGACGGCAAGTTCATCGAAGTCATCGGCACGTACGCGCCCCGCACGGGCGACAAGGCGGTGACGCTTAACGCCGACCGCGCCAACTACTGGCTCGACGTCGGCGCCCAGCCCTCCGACACCGTGCGCTCCCTGCTCCGCAAGTCCGGCGTGCTCAAGGCCCGCCACGAGACGCGTCTCGCGGTCAAGCTCAAGGCGTCCGCCGTACCGCTCTCGGAGACTGCCGCGCCCGGCGCGGAGACCAGCGAGTAGTCGCATGACCACCGGCGCCACTGCGCTCGTGGGGCGCATTCGCCGCGCCCACGGCATCAAGGGCGAACTCGTGGTGGCACTGCATACCGACGCGCCGGACGCGATCTTCGCGCCCGGCGCGCGTGTATTCGTCGGGACCCCCGAGGGCGACCTCATGCCCGACCCCGCGTCGGGCGTCGTGCGCGCGCTCATCGTGCGCACCGCGCGCGACTTCCAGGACGGACTGCTCGTGATGTTCGAGGGCTTCACCGACCGCACCGAAGCCGAGCGCTGGCGCGGGCGCACGCTGCTCGTGCCGATGGACGAACTCGAGCCGCCCGGCGAGGGTGAGCTGTGGGCGCACGAACTTCCCGGCATGCGCGTCGTCGATCCGCAGGGCGGCGCGGTGGGCGAGGTCAGCGGCTGGTACGATCTGCCGCAGGGGCTCGTCATCGAGATTGCCACGCCGCGCGGCCCGCGCGACGTGCCGTTCAACGACGCGTTCGTCATGGCGTTCGACCGCGATGCGCGCCTGATCACGCTCGACGCCCCCGCGGGGCTGCTCGAGTGAAGATCAACATCGTCACCATCTTCCCCGAGTTCTTCGCCGGACCGCTCGCGCTGAGCATTCCGTCCAAGGCGGCCGAGGCGGGCAGCGTGACGTACCGCGTGGTCGACCTGCGCGACTACACGCACGACAGGCACCGCACGGTGGACGACTATCCGTATGGGGGCGGCGCCGGCATGGTGATGAAGCCCGGCCCGTTCTTCGAGTGCGTCGAGGCGCTGGGCGCCACGGCGCCCATCGTCCTGCTCTCGCCGCGCGGCAAGGTGTTTGCCCACGCCGACGCCGAGCGTTTTGCGGCCGGCAGCGAGCTCACGCTGCTCTGCGGCCACTACAAGGACGTCGACCAGCGCGTGGCCGATCACCTCGCCACCGAAGAACTGTCCCTCGGCGATTTCGTGCTGTCCGGCGGCGAGCCCGCCGCGCTCTGCATCGTCGACGCGGTGGTGCGGCTGCTCCCCGGGGCGATGAGCGACCTCGACAGCGCGCGCGGCGACTCGTTCTACGGGCGCGGCCTCTCGGCGCACAGCTACACTCGGCCGCCGGAGTTCCGGGGGCATGTGGTGCCGGACGTGCTGCTGTCGGGGCACCATGCCGAGATCGAGAAGTGGCGCAAGGCCGAGGGGGAGCGGCTGACGCGGGACCGCGATGGGGCCGGAGGCTGAGCTGGGGCGGCGGGGCTTGCCGGTGATACTGTCAGATTGTACACTATTCAAAGTGCCCTGATTTACTATCTCTTTAGATAGTGGCGTTTTTGACAGTAACGAATGGGAGGCCCCATGGTTCCCCGTGCCCGGCCCCGTGCCGCCGACAATCCGTTCCGCATCAGCGGGACCGTGTCGGGCGAGTTCTTCACCGATCGTGAGCGGGAACTCAAGCGGTGCCTCCGGACGCTGCGGGAGCCCGGTGGCAAGCTGCTCGTGGCGGGCGTGCGCCGCACCGGCAAGACGTCGGTGCTCGAGCGGGCCGTGGCGACGATCAATGCGAAGGGGGGGCATGCCTTCCTCGCTGATTTCTCGACCGCCACCTCGCTGGTCGACCTGTCCAACCGGCTTCTGGCTGGCGCGACGCAGGCCGCCGGCCGCCGCTGGACCACCCTGGTGCGCGACCTCGTGGCGCGGCTGCAGACGCAGTTGTCGCTTGCCCCCGACCCGCTGACGGGGCTCACGGTCCCGAGCTTCAGCGTCGCACTGCGGCAGGAAAGCATGGATGTGCAGCAGGCCTCGCTCGGCCACGTCCTCGACAGCCTCAACGCGCTGGCGGCGAGGCAGCAGGTCGTCCTCGGCGTGGTCCTCGACGAGTTTCAGGAGCTCAGCCGCTTCGGCGAGACCGCCGAGTGGCATCTGCGGGGCGTCATCCAGAAGCACTCGCACGTGAGCTATGTCGTAGCCGGGTCCCATCTGGCGCTCCTCGAGGCGATGCAGGCCAAGGGGCGGGCGTTCTACCAGCTCTTCGAGCGCTGCCCGTTCGGGCCCATTGATGCGCGCCATCTGGCCGGATGGATCGACGAGCGCATGCGCTCCTCGGGACTCGCCCCTGAGGAGGCGGGGGCGCGCTGCGTCACGCTGGTGGGCGCACGAACGCGCGACATCATCCGCCTGGCGCGCAAGTGCGTGGACCGGGCCGGCGTGGATCCGCGCGTGGACGTGACCTCGGTCGATGCGGCGTATGTGGAGATCATCGACGAAGAGGCCGACAGCACGCAACGCTGGTGGGCGCAACTGTCCGGCGTGCAGCAGAAGGTGATGCGCGCGGTGGCGGCGTCCTCGCAGGGGCTCACCACCGCAGCGACGCGCGGGCGATTCGCGCTGGAGCAGTCGGGCAGCATCAGCAAGACGGTTGCGCGCCTTGTGACGGACGGCGTCGTCATCAGGACAGCGCACGGGTCGGGGTACACCTTTGACGACCCATTTGTCCGGGGATGGGTGCTCAAGCACGCCGTTCCGGACATGGGCCTGCCACTGCCCGTCACGCACCTGGCCTCACCGACCAGCGAGTATGAGTGACGGGTCCATGGCCCCCCCCACCCAACCAATTGCACCGCTTGACCTTATCCCCTCACCCGGATAACTTCTCAGGCTCGACAATCGCCCCTAATAGTCTGGAATCAGCTTATGCATACGTTCAGCGAAACCGAAAAAGAGTGGATGCGCAAAGTTCCTCCGTTCCGCGCCGGCGACACCGTCAAGGTGAACGTGCGGGTAAAGGAAGGGGAAAAGGAGCGCGTGCAGGCGTTTGAGGGTGTGGTGATTGCGCGCAAGGGCGAGGGCGTCAGCGCCACGTTCACCGTGCGCAAGATCAGCAACGGCGTGGGTGTCGAGCGCATCTTCCCGCTGCATTCGCCGATGCTCGAGAGCATCAGCGTGATCCGCCGCGGTCGCGTGCGTCGTGCCAAGCTGTTCTATCTCCGCGAGCTCACCGGCAAGGCCACCCGCATCAAGGAAAAGAAGGTGCGCGCGGCGGTGCCGGTCACTGGCTCCACCGAGCCGGCGTAACGCCGCATGGGGCGCTGGAGCGCGGTGGAGCGCTCGCTGCGCGCCGACGGCGCAAGGCTGATTGCCGGTGTAGATGAAGTAGGACGGGGCCCGCTTGCGGGTCCCGTCTTTGCTTGTGCGGTCATCATGCCGCCCACGGCGCGCGCCATCGCCGGGGTGGAGGATTCCAAGAAGCTCTCGGCCGCCGAGCGTGAGCGCCTGGCGCGCAAGATCATCGAGAAGGCGGTGAGCGTGGCGCTGGGGGCGGCGAGCGTGCGCGAGATCGCGGCGCTCAACATCTACCAGGCCACGTCGCTGGCCATGCGCCGGGCGCTGCGCCGGCTGAGCGAGCGTCCCGATGCCGTGCTGGTGGACGGCAAGCCCATCAAGACGCTGGGGGTGGCGCACCGCGCATTTGTCGGGGGCGACTCGCGCATCTATTCAATTGCATGTGCGAGCATTGTGGCCAAGGTGGCGCGCGACCGGCTGATGAAGGCGCTGGCCGTGCGGCACCCTGGGTACGCCTGGGACGCCAATGCCGGGTACGGGACGCCGGCGCATATCGCGGGGCTGCGACTGATGGGGATGACGGCGCATCATCGGGCGCTGTTCTGCCGGGGGGTTTTGGGGGCGGATTGGGTCTGAGTGCAGCGTGCGGGGCGTTGAAATAGGGGAGAGGGTGGATATCTGCCATCTCGCGGCCAATTCTCCGTTGTTCAGTTGCTCTCGCTGCCATTTATCCATATCATTTGTGCTATGGAGAGAAAAGATCAGGCCAATATCCGTCCGGCCGCGAAAGATCCCGTAGCCGATCTTCCCGAGGTCTTCCTGAGCACCAGCGCTATCACCAACCGTGTGAGCGCGCTGGCGTCACAGGGGCGCGTGCGGAAGATCGGGCCGCGGCTGTACACGACTGATGTGCGTTCCAATCCGGCTGATGTTGTCCGCCGTCATCTGTGGCACCTCGTCGGCCTGTGCGTGCCCGGCGCGGTGGTGAGCTACCGCACCGCCTTTGAGGGTCGGCCTGCGGATGATGGCACCGTATATGTGGTGGCGCCGGCCGTGCGCATCATCGCGCTTCCCGGCCTGACGATTCGCGTCGTACGCGGCCCCGGTCCACTCGACGGCGACCAGTCCTACATCGCCTCGCTCTTTCTCGCCTCGCGGCCGCGGCTCCTGCTCGAGGGGCTGACGCTCACCCGCACGCGTGGCGCGCACACGTCACGCGCCATCTCGCGCGCCACGGCAGAGGAGTACCTGAGTCGCGAACTGCAACTCGCGGGCGAGGAGCGGCTCAATGCCATTCGGGATCAGGCGCGCGCCATTGCACCCGCGCTCGATGCCGTCGACGCCCTTGCCATTCTCGACGGTATCATCGGGACGCTTCTGGGCACGCGCAACGTGCCGCTCGCGACGGGTGTGGCGCGCGCCCACGTGTCGGGTCAGCCGTACGATCCTGGCCGCATCGCCCTGTTCCACACGCTGCACGCCGCGCTCCGCCAACGGCCGGTGGGGTCGCGCCCCGAGCGCGTCGGTTCCCTGGAGGCATTTCGGGTGCTGTCGTTCTTCGACGCGTACTTCTCAAATTTCATCGAGGGGACGGAGTTCGAGGTAGACGAGGCGCGGCAGATCGTCTTTGAGGGAAAGATCCCGGCCCAGCGGCCGCAGGATGCCCACGACGTGCTCGGCACATACCGGCTCGTGGGCAGTCCGCTGTGGATGGCCGTCGGCGTGCTTGACACCAAGTCGGTGGATGCCTACCTCGACCGGATGCGGCGTGCACATGCCGACCTGATGGCGCTGCGCCCCGCTGCGCTTCCCGGCGAATTCAAGCGCCTCGCGAATCGCGCGGGTGCCACGCCCTTTGTGGCACCGGCGCTCGTGTCGGGCACGCTGCGTTACGGGGTCGAACTCGCGCAGAGCCTTGATCACGCGTTCTCGCGCGCGGTCCTGCTGAAATTCGTGATCGCGGAGGTCCATCCGTTTACCGATGGCAATGGGCGCGTGGCGCGCGCCCTGATGAACGCCGAACTCTCTGCGGGCGGCGAGCAGCGGCTGCTGATTCCCACGGTGTACCGCGAGGAGTACCTCACCGGACTCCGCGCGCTTTCGCGGACGCAGTATCCCGACGCGCTCATTGAGGTGCTGGAGTACGCGCAGGCATTCACGGCGCGGATTCCCTTCGGGACGTACGTCGAGGCCGAAACGGCGCTGCGGGCGGCCCATGCCTTCGAGGGCGGCGGCGGGGCGGGAAGCATGAAGCTCCGGATGCCGCCCGAACCCCCTCCTGTTACCCCCCGATGCGAGGTTCGTCAAACTGTTGCACAACTCCCCAAGTAATTGCTTGACGGGGGGTTACGGAGGCCGTAGGTTTTTGGCTTCCGGATCGGATCACCAACTCGGCTTCATTAGAGTGGCTGGCCGGTCTGGGCAAACGGAATGAGGCAGCTGCGCGGACAAATGGCGACCCCGGAGGGGTTGCCGCTTGGCCGCACGGTCGTCATATTCCACGAGATTGGCCAGCAGTGTGTTTTGCCCTTGCGAGGACGTCTTTCCGTGGATGGAGGCGTTGCCGGTGCGCGAGGACTCATTTCCGCAGTAATCCTGTAGTGCTTTCTTCCACTGGGGGCTCCATGCACTTCTCTCGTAAGACGATTCTCGTCGTTGGCGCTGCGTTGCTCGCAGCGTGCGGTGACAAGGTGTCGGTAACGGAATACACGCCGGCACCGACGCCCGCAGCTGTTCTAAAGGTGAATTCTGTTGCCGTCGCGCCGCTTTCGGCGACGCTCAACATCGGTCAGTCGATCACGCTGACGGCCGCGGTGAACGCGGATGCCGGCGTTGCGACGACGGTTTCGTGGCTGCCTTCGGACGCGGCCAAGGTCTCGGTGAGCGCGTCGGGTGTCGTGCTCGCCCTTGCCGCCACCCCGGGCGTCGCCGTATGCGCGACCTCGACGGTTGATTCCGGCAAGAAGGGTTGCGCCACGATCGTGGTCACGCCCGCGACGGCGCTGATCCCGGCGACGGTCTCGATCAACTCGATCACGTCGACGGTGGGCGGCCTGAACGCCCCGGTGACGGTGTCGAACGTGACGGGCCAGATCGACGTCACCCTGAACGTCAACCCCGGCAACCAGACGATCTCCAAGATCGTGCTGCTCGTCGGCACCGTGCGTCAGGACTCGCAGATGTACTCCGCGGCCCAGGCTGCGGCGCTGCGTTTCTCGGCTGACCAGGCCGTTGCGGCCCAGTCGACGTTCCCGCAGGTAGTCTTCTCGGTCAGCACGGCCGCGTACGATGCCGTGACGGGCGTGGCGAAGTTCCCGAATGGAACCAAGGCGATTTCGGCCCAGCTTTACACGGTGGGCACCACGACTGCGGCCGCGACGGCCACGGCCGCGCAGAGCCTGACGTTCGCCAATGTGGACGTGCTGGCCGCCAAGGTCACACCGACCGTTGCGTTCACGTCGGCGAACACCGCGACGTCCGTGACCGGCTACCTCTGGTCGAAGATCTCGGACTCGCTCGACGTGACGATCCTCCCGGTCTTGTACTCCGGCCGCGCGATCACCTCGATCGCCATGCGCCCGGTGTGCGGTGATTCGGTGTGGACGAAGGTCGTCTCGCCGTTCAAGGTTCGCTATGGCGTGCCGACCGCCGGTTATTCCACGGCGAACGGTGGCAACTGCTCGGCGACGGCCACGACCGATGGCGAGCAGCCGATCTTCGTGTCGGCCATCATGGCTGATGGCAACTCCGCCCCGGCGCTGGCGTTTGACGCCTCGATCGTTGCCCAGCGTCGTCGCTATGACAACCTCGGCCCGACGGCTCCGACGATCGGTCGGCAGGACGTTGGCATTTCGGGCACGTACAGCCGCCGTGCGGCTGGCTGGTTCAACGACGCCGTCAACCTGACGGGCGTGGTTGGCTCAACGGAAAGCGTGACCGCGCCATTCGCCGGCAACCTCATCACCGCGCGTGGTGTGGACGCCGCCGTTTCGAGCGGCGTTGCGACGACGGATCCGCAGGTTGTGACGTACAAGGCGTTCGTGGGCACGTCGCTCGCGACGGCGCTGGCGAGCTCGCCCGTGACGAACGTTTCGTCGCTGGCCGAGACGGCCGGCTTCTCCTCGTGCGTGGTGGTCCGCGCCTATGACGCGCTCGGCAACGTGAGTGCCGCGCCGACGGATTGCTCGTTCACGGGCACCGGCAGCACGGTTGTGATTGGCGTTGACCGCACGATCCCGGATGCGGCCCGTTACACGATTGACGACGATGCGGTTTCCGTGCTTGCCGCCCTGAAGGTCGAAGGCGCCGATAGCCTCTTTGCAACCGGCGGCAAGTTCTTCATCCTGGCGACCGACGCGGCTGCGGGTGCTGCGACCGGCAAGTCTGGCATCAAGGGCGTGCGCATGGCGATCACGCAGGTTGCAAACGGTGTCTCGACTTGCTGGTATGGTCGTGCCGTTCCTTGCACCAATGGCACCGGCACTGATGGCTTCATCACCAACAACGTTACCCAGGCTAACTACTACGAGACGGCCGTCGTTGGCGCCAACGGTTACTACACGGTCACGCCGACCGTCTACGACAACGCTGGCAACACCGTCGCCTTGGCGGCTCGCACGTTCCTTGTTGACGCGACAGTGCCGGGTGCCCCGGTCGGGACGCCCGCGATCACCGGCGATCTCGGCCGTGCGGCCGTGATGGGTGTGACGGTCGTGGACGATCAGGATATGGGCTACTACTACGGCAAGATGCTGTACGGTGTGGTGAGCGAGAAGTGCTCGGTGACCACGGTCCACAGCACGTTCACGGGCGCTCCGACTCCGGTTGTCGTGAATGCTGCGACGTACTCGGGTTGCACCCCGACGCACGGCCGCATCATCCCGGGCGACGCCGCCTTCTCGGGCGGCATGTCTGCGGCCGCGTTGGCTGCTGCTGCTGCGACGATTATTCCGACCGCCGGCATCCAGCTGACGTCGGTTGACTACGCTGGTAACGTTACGGTGGCGGCTGCGACGGCCGCTTCGGTGAACGCCTTTGTTCCGGTGACGACGTTTGGTGGTGTCATCGGTACGGCCAACCGTTGTGGCGCGATTGGTTCTGCCGCCATCAACTCGGGTTACTGCACGTTTGTGACGACGGCTCCTGGTGTCACGGCGTACACTGGCGCTGGCGTGAACGCGCCGACGATGGTGACGCTGAAGGCCACGGTTGTGGTCAAGGATTCGATCGCGCTGCCGGTTACCTGCGGTCTTGTGAACGCGGCTCCGGTGGCGGCTTGCGACGCGGCGATTGCCGCGGTCAACAAGCTGACGGTCACGCCGTTCAGCACGGTGAACTTCTACGTGCCGGATGGTCAGGCTGACGTGAAGGTCGGCAATGGCAGCAACACGGCGACGGTGTCCGTGGATTCGTCGACGATCGCCGGGTACTACCTCTCGACGACGACGAACGTCTACACGTACACTTTTGCTCCGGCCACCACGTTCGGCATCCTGACGCCGATCAAGGGCCGTGTTGTACCGCCGGGTGCCGTGAACTACTTCGCGGTTGGCCGCTACAGCACCAGCTCGACGGCGACCAACAAGGGCATCGTGGCTACGCTCGCCGCGGCTGGCGATTACTCGATCATCGCTGATGGCTCGACCAAGGTTTCGGTCAACTCCGTCAAGTCGACGGTCTCTGCGATCACGGTCACCAAGTAGTTGTTGCAGTGGAATGACGAGGATGGCCTGATCTAGGCCATGCCAGGTTGGCTGGGGGAGGAAGCGAGGTGCTTCCTCCCCCAGCACGTTTTCTCAGGTATGACAACGGAGGAAGGAGCAGTGCATGGTTCAAGGTTTCTCGCGGCGATCCTGCTGGCCGGCGCGTGTGCGTGCGGCATCGGCAAGCCCGAACGGGCGCGCGACGCAGTGCGCAAAGATCCACAGTTCGAACTGACAAGTGCGATCAATCTCCTGCCAACGCGGGTGCGAGCGCGCACGGTGCTGCAGCTGGATTCGCTCACCACTGGTGCGGTTGCCGAAGCGCCGTGCGCGGGCAATGTCGTCCGCATCGTCTCGACCGACACCATGCAGTTCGTCCTTTCCCGCCGGATGAGGGAAAAAGGCGTCGAGTCGATGTGGGACCCGCGTGGCGCCGAGAGTCCAGGTGTTCACTGGGTGTATGGCGTCTGGCGCATGGCGGCCAGCCCCCCTCCCGACGCCATCTCGCTGCGGCGTGACGCGAAGACCCTGATGCTCTGGGCCATGCGTGTGAGCGTCGATACACTACCTCGCCTTCATGCGCTCGCGATTTGGGCGGTTGCGCCCAGCGCGGCCGACCCCAAGTGGGACCTGGAGATGGCGGACACCACGTCGTGTGCGGCACCTCCGCTGCGGCCCGGGAAGGTGCTTTCGGAACTGCAGGTGGGTGGCTGGGTGCGGCCATAGTCGGCCGACTAGTCGGCGGCCCACGTGCCCAAGTGCGGCATTCCGTAATGGCAATGGGTATCGTAGCCGGCCTCCCATCGAAGACGCGTTGCCTCAGTGTTTTCGGAGGGGGTCGGCTTCGTGACTAATCCCACAACGGGATAGTCTCTAGCTCGGAGTCCTTGGCGTGCGGCCGCGGCGACGCCTGTGCGGTGTGGCGGCGGCACGCACACCTGTCCATTTCCGAGCATTCCCTCAATGCGCCTGTCGCCCCGCCTGCGCCGCGTGCTGGCGCTTGCCCTCCTGCTCTCGCCCGCTGCCGTCACACGGGCCCAGGACGCACCGCCGTCCCTCACGGCCTACACGCCGACGCTCACCTTCGGTACGGGCCTCATCAACGCCCCGGTGGCCTGGGTCTCCCCCGAGCACGGTGACCTCTGGGTGGCGGCCTCGGCGCGCGGCTTCAATCAGGGCTCGCTCACGCCACGCCCCAATGGCTCCATCTGGGACCTGACGATGACCGCCGACGCGCACCTCTTTGGGCGCGTCTCGCTGGGTGGCTCCATCTACAGCACCAACAATCAGCAGGTCGGCGCCCACGCCTCGGTGCTGATCTACCGACAGCAGCCTGACCTGAAGTGGCTCCCGAGCCTCGCGGTGGGTGTCAGGAACGTCGGCGCCAGCGCGCGGCAGGATCGGTATGTCACGGGCGTGCGGCGCGTCGTGGATGCCCTGCCGGCCTCGCAGAGAGCGGCCAAGGGCATCATCAACGGCAGTCCGTCCTTCTACGGCGTGGCCACCCGCGAGTTCACCTGGGACAAGGCAGCGCTCGGCGTCACGGTGGGCTACGGCACGGGCCTGTTCAAGAACAGCGGTGGCATGGACTCGGTGTACAATCAAAATGGCACGCTCACGCCCGGCCTGTTCATGGGCGCGCGGCTGGCCATGCCGCTGTCGAAGACGAGCAAGATGTCGCTGGTGATGGAAAACGATGGCTGGGACTGGAATGCGGGCGTCGTCATTACCGCGGGACACGTGACCTTTGGCCTGATGGCAACCGAGCTCGAGGAGACCAAGGGGATCCCGCCCAGCGAGCCGCTCGCCAACTGGACCAAGACCAACCTGATACTCGGCTACAACGGCTCCATTCCGGACATCATCCGCGGCTCGCGCCAGCGCGCCGAGGCGGTGGAGCTGGAGCTGGAAGCGCGCCGCCTGCGTCGGGAGGTGCAGCAACGTGACCAGCGGATGCGCGAGCTGAGTGCGCAGATTGCCCGCGCCCGCCTGCGCGCCGATGCGGAGTCGACCGCCCAGCGCACGGCGCTGGAAAAGGCGCTGGAGCAGGAGCGCGAAGCGGCCAGGCGCGCCGCCGATCGCCTGCAGAAGGTGAAGCCAGGCACCAAGCCACCGGAGATCCTGTGATGAGCCGCCGTATAGTGCTGGGCGTGCTGGTGCTGGGTGTGCTGGCCGCACCGGCCGCCGCGCAGCGCGCCACGTTCACGCCCACGCTCTACTGGGACAGCGGCCTCATTGACACGCCGGCCGCGTGGGTGGCGCCGCTGGGCGGCGACCTGTCGTTCCACGCCACGCGTGTGCAGTTGGATTCGACCGCACGCCTGGGGCCCAAGGGGAGCGGCCAGAGCTACAACTTCTCGGTGAGCGCGTCGCTGTGGGGGCGCGCCGAGGTGGGCGCGTCGGTGTTTACCAGCGATCTCAAGGGCGGGTTGTTTGCCAAGGGGCTGCTGTGGGACCAGATGGATGGCGCCTTCCGCACGGGGTTGGTGCATTGGCTGCCCAGCATGGCGGTGGGCATGCGCAACGTGGGCAACGAGAGCGGTCTGACGCGCTGGGCCGAGCCGGGGACGGCGGGGTTCAACACGTCGCCGACGCTGTATGCGGTGGCCACGCGCACCTTCGCGATGGGCCCGGTGAGCGAGCCCGGCGCGCGCGGTGCGACGCAGGTGACGCTGAACCTGGGTGCCGGCAACGGCCTGTTCTCGGACAAGGGGTCTGCCGGGGCTGCGTACGCCAAGCACGCGACTGGCGGGTTCTTTGGCGGGGCAAAGGTGGATTTTGCGACGTCGCGCTTTTCAACGCTGGCGCTGATGGCCGAGCACAACGGGTGGGATTTCAACGTGGGCGCGGTGTATGAGGTGCGCGGCCTGCGTGTGGCGGCCTACCTGCTCGAGGCCGACGCGGGAAGCCCCAGCGCGACGTCGTGGTCGTACCGCAAGGCGGCATTCAGCATTGGCTGGCAGACCAACGTGCTGGCGTTGGCTCGCGGCAACAAGATGGAAGAGCGCGTGGCGCAAATGGAGCGCGAGCGCGACCAGTTGATGCGCGAGATACGGGCGGGCGAGGCGCGCGTGTCGGCCTTCGAGCTGCAGTTGCGCAGCGTGGAAGGCGCCACGGAGGCCGACCGGCGCGCGCAGCGGGAATTGCTGGAGCAGAAGCTCAAAGAGGAGCAGGATGCGTTGAAGCGGCTGCAGGAGCGGCTCAATGCGAGGAAGCCGCCGCTGTGAGGTTCGGCCATCTGCCTTCTGCCATCTGACGTCGGATGGCGGATGGCGGATGGCGGATCCACGACTTTAGCACGGACAACGGTGAACGGTAGACGTCTCCTTTCGATCTTGGCGCTTGGTGCCGCTGTCTTGGCGGTGCCGCTGGGCGTGCGCGCGCAGCAGAAACCGGTGGACCCGGCCAAGCAGCTGAAGTCGCTGCAGGAACAGCTCGATGTAACGCGCAAGCAGCGGTTGGAGTTGGAGGCGCGGCTGGAGCGCGAGCTGGCGGCGGAGATTGCGCAGCGCGCGACGATGCTGGCGATGGGTGGCGAAATTGGCGCCCTGCAGCGCCTCGAGCTGCTGCTCGACTCGGCGCAGGCGCGGCTGCTCGTGCAACGCGACCGCATCCGCCTGCTCGACGACGCGGCGCGTCAGCCGGGGGCGAGCGTGCTCGTGGTGCTGCTGCGCATGGATCAGGTGCCCGCGGGCGAAATGAGCACGGTGATGCTGCTCGATGGCGCAGCGGCGGGCACGCATACGATTGGCGCTGAGCAGGCCAAGGTGCTGCCGCGGGCGCCGCCGAGGAGTTGTATCGCGGCGAAGTGCCGCCGTCGGCGCATAAGGTGGTGCTTCAGGTGGCAGGCAAGGGGCTGAGCACCGGGGTGTCCATTGAGGTGCCGGCCGCACCCAAGTCGATCACGTACGTGGAGTTCACGCTGCGTGGCGGCGTGCTGGTGGCCACGACGTGGACCAGCAGCTCGCCCGGGCCGTGAGGGCGACGGCACGGTGACGCTGCGCTCGTTGGCTTGGCGGATGGTGCGGATGGCGCGGGTGGCGCTGGTGGCGCTGGTGGCTCTGGCAGCGCTGGTGGCTCGCCCGGGCGTACTGGCGGCGCAGCAGGTGGCGCCGCGCGCCGATGCGGCACGCTCGCAGGACGCGGAGCGGCGCATTGCGCTGCAGGAACTTGCGTCGGGGCGCGTGCTGTCGGCCGTGACGCACCTCGAGCGCGCGCGCGCGTTCATGGAGCGCGCGGGAACCGACGATGCCACGGTGCTCACGCCGCTCGCACTGGCCTACGGGCGCCTTGGGCAGACGGACGCCTTTGCCACCGTGGCCGAGCGTGCGTTGCGTGCCGGGGCATCGGGCCAGGATGCCGATGCAATTCGCGAGCGGCTGGCGCGGTTGCGCGCCGAGCAGGGCGAGATGGCCGCCGAGCGCGCGGCGCCTGTGGGCGATCCGGGAGAGCAACAGTCGAGCGAGGAGGCGGGGCGCACCTTCCGTGCCGGGCAGTTTGCGCAGGCGGCGGTGCAGTTCGGTGCGCTGGCCACGCGCGCGGCATCACCGCTGCGGCGCAGCGAGGCGCAGTTGATGGCGGCGCAGGCGCATCTCGAGGCGGGGCGTGCCGACAGTGCGCGCGTGTGGTTTGCCGCGGCGCTCGACAGCACGCGGGCCGCCGTAGCGGCGGTTGCGGCGCCATTCGACAGCACGGTGCAGGCGCCCGCTCACGCGATTGTGGCGGCGCGTGCGTTTGAACTGCTGTACGGCGATGCCGCGGCCACTGGGCGGCTGTTGGTCGCGTATCCCGACACGGTGCGCGTGCTGGCGGGCGCGCCGGCGCTTCATGTGCGCACCACGGCCGAACTGACTCTGGCCGAGCGGGCGGTTGGTGGCGCGGTGGCGCCGGCTGGCGTGCGGGCGGCGTTGCGGCTGCCCTTCACGCCCGAGGGCACGGTGCGGGTGCGCGCGCTCGCCGTGGAGCTGCGCGAGGCCGACGCGCGTGTGGCGCGTGCGCAGCAGGCGCTGGACGAGGCGCGGCAGACGCAGGCGACGCGCCGCGCCGCTGCGGAGCAACTAGTGCAGTACGCCACCGCAATGCGCGATTCGCTGGCGGTGTCGGAGCGGGGAGCCCGGGTACTCGCCGACTCGCTGATGCAGCGCGACTCATCGATTGCGCGCACGGTGCGGCAGTATCGCGCGACGCTGCTGGGCAAGATCGGCGCCGTGCGTGGTCTGGCGCGGGCGAATGGCCGTCGGGTGGACAGCCTGGTGTCGGCGTCGCGCAGCATGACGCCCGCGGCAGCGCAGGTGGCGCGTGACGAGATGACGACCGCTGCGGCGTATCAGACCATCGCGGACGCCGCCGATGCGGTGCTCGATTCGGGCTTGGTGCGGCAGCCGGTGCTGATGCGGCGCGACAGCCTGCACGCGCGGCTGTCGGCGCTTCGCGCGGCCATCGCCGTGCAGCAGGTGCAGCAGGACAGCGCGCGCCATGCGGCCATTGCCGCCCGCGATCGGGTGGCCGCCGAGTGGAGTGCGCGCGAACGCGACTTGCAGGCGGCGCGCGATGCGCTGGCGGCTGGTCGCGACAGTACCTCGGGCCTGGCCGCTGCGGTCGTCGCCGAGGAGTTGCGGGTGCGTGTGCGCCAATGGCGTACGGTGTTGGCGCGCGATCTTGAGGGGGCGGAGTTCGGTGCGGCCACGGCGCGTTTCTTTGAGGCGATGGACCACACCGGTGCGGCCCCGGTTCGTGCCGACGCGATGTCCGCGCTGAACGCGGCGGCCACGCGGTACCCGCAGAGTGCGCTGCGGCCTCGCGCGGTGTTGCAGGAAGCCGAACTGCTCGCGCGCCAGTCGGACGCGGAGTATTCCGCGGCGCAGCGCGCGGGCACCGGTGCGGATCGTCCCGACTACACGGCGGCCATCGCGCGGCTCGAGGAGTTCCTCACGCGGTATCCCGGTGACGCCGAAGCCGACGCGGCCGCGTACACGATGGGGTCGCTGAGCTTCACCGACCAGCGCTGGGACGAGGCGGCACGCGCGTGGGATCGCGTGATTGCCGACGAGAAATCGCACTATCGCGCCGAGTCGTATTACCGGCAGGGTGAGACGCGATTCGAGATGGCCATTCGCACCGCCGGCGATGCGCGGCGCGCGCAGCTGGCACAGGCATCGGCGGCCTACGAGAAAGCCATCGCGCTCTCGCCGCGCGACGGCGACGTGTACTACCTGGCGCTCTACAAGCTGGGCTGGTCGAGCTATGTGCAGGCCGAGCGGCAGAGTTCGGAGGAGTACCGGCGCGCCGTGGACATGTTCGCGCGCCTCGTCGCCGACTACGATCATCTGGCGCGCGACCGGCAGTCGCGCCTTGCGTTGCGCGACGAGGCCATTGACTACATGGCCATAGCGCTGACGCAGATTGGCGGCGCCAACGACGCCATTGCGTACCTGGCGTCGCTCCCCGACTTGCAGACGCGCCTGCTCGTGCTGCGGCGCGTGGCGCGTGCGCTGCGCGAGCAGGGCGAGTTTGCCAGTGCGGCACTCGCCTTCCGCGCCGTGGTGGATCAGGCGCCGCTCGACACGGCGGCGTTGAACGCGCAAGGCGAGCTGGTGGACTTGTACCAGAACCGGATGCTCGAGCAGGAGCGCGCGCAGGGCGCGCGCCTGCAGCTCGTGGACGCCTACGCCCCACAGTCGCCATGGGGGCGCGCCAACGCGGCGCGCTCGGCCACCGCGGCCATCGTGCGCGAACGGATGCTGCGTGACGCGGCGCACTTTGAACTGGCCAAGGCGCCCAAGGGAGGGCGGCCGGTGTTCGCCAACGCGTCGGAACTGCTCGCGCGGTACCAGCGCGAGTTCGCGCGCGCCGACAGTGCGCCGCACATGCACCTGCTGTACGCCGAGGCGCTGTTTGGCGCGGGCGAGTTTGCACAGGCCGGCGCAGAGTACGCGCGTGCCGGCGTGCGAGTGGACACGGTGGTGGCGGCCGCCGCGCGGCGCAATGCGATGATCGCCCTCGATTCGGCCTTTGCGCACGCGCCGGGAGAGCGGTCGGTGCAGGACTCGTTGTTTGCCGCCGCCGATCGCTTTGCGGCGCAGGCGCCGGAAGCCGACGCGCGCTCGGCGATGATCGCCAAGGGGCGCCGCGCGTCGGAGGCGCGGCGATGGGACGTGATGGCGCAGTCGTTTGATGCGTTTGCCGCGCGCTGGCCGTCGGACGCGTTTGCGACCGACGCCCGCAAGCTGGTGGGCGACGCGCGCTTCAAGCTGGGGCAGTATGCACAGGCGCAGCAGGAATGGGGCACGGCCCAGCGCGCGGCCCAGACGACGGGGCGCAAGGCGCTGGTCGATTCCATCGCCGGCGCGCGCATTGGTGCGGCGGCGCGCGTCGCCGACTCGCTGGTAAAGGCGGGCGCCCACGCGCGAGCCGCCGACGAGGTGTACCTGCCGCTCGCCGCCGACATCGGCGATCCCGTGCGCGCCGGCGACGCCATGCGCAATGCCATCGAGATGCACCTCGCGGCCGACAGTCTTTCGCGCGCGCGCGGTGACACCGCGTCGTCCACGACAGCGCGCCGCCGCGCCGCAGATATCATTGCGAAGCTGGCCAAGGAGTATCCGGCGTACCAGCACACGTTCACCTATCGCACCGTGCGCGCGCGGTTGCTCTCTGACATTGGCGATGCAGCGGGCGCGGTGGCGGCGCTGCGCGAGCTGACGGCGGCCAACACGGCGTGGCCGGGGCGCGCCGACGCGATGGTCCGCACCGCGGTGCTGCTCGACTCGCTGGGTCGCCGCGCCGAGGCGGCCGCTGCGTACGAGCAGATGAGCGTGGCCTACGCGCAGGATCGTCGGGCGGCCGACGCGGCGTACAACGCGGCGGTGACGTATGGCGATGCCAAGGACGCGGCCAACGCCGCGCGCACCTTTGCTGCGTTTGTGCAGCGTTTTCCGCGCGATCCACGCGTGCCCGACGCGCAGCGCCTGCGGCTCGACCAGTTGGCGGTTGCCGGCGACTCGACGACGGCAAACACGGAACTGTCGCGCCTCTGCGTGCGGCCCGCGCCAGGGCTGGCCGACCGCTGCGCGGCGCGCGTGGCCGAGGCGGCGTATCGCGAGGGCATGGCACTGTGGCCGCGCTACGAGGCGATGAAGCTGGTGATTGCCACGCGCACCGACCTCACGCGTGCCGGGGTGGACAAGGCGTCCGTGCCCAAGCAGCAGCTGCTGCGCCAGCTCGGGCAGATCTTTGCGCGCGCCATTGCGACGGGCGCGCCGGAGTGGCTGGCCGCGGCGTCGTTTCAGACCGGGCTCGCGCAGTGGCACTACGGGATCTTCCTGCGCGACGTGCAACTGCCGGTCGACCTGAACGAAGGCCAGCGCACGGCGGCGCAGAAGGGGTCGGCACAGCAGGCGCAGCAATACTTCGACGCGGCGCGCACGACGTGGCAGGCGTTGGTGGACAAGGCGGAGAAGGGCGGGTTTGCAAATGGGTGGGTGCAGCGCGCGAAGGAAGCGCTTGAGGGCAAGGGAGTGCCGGCGCGAGGGTAGTTGGCGGATGGCGGATGGCGGATGGCGGATGGGCTGCGTTGACTACATTTCACAATTACCGATGACAAGACGCTCTTCGCACGTCCACCTCTTGCTGGCGCTCGCCCTCTTGGCGTGCGTCCCGGCGGCGGTGCGTGCGCAGCAACCGACGGCCCCCGCTGGCGCGCCCGGCGCAACGCCGGCGCCCAAACCGCGACGCACGGTGGAGATTCGCGCGCAGGCGCCGGCTCCCGAAGTCATCACCGTGCGCCCGCGCGAGGTGCCGCAGTACACGCGGCGTCTGCTCGTGCCGGCGCTGATCACCCTTGCCGATACCACGGGCGCGGCACGCGCCAGCGTGGTGGTGCCCGCTCCGGCCAGTGCCGAAGCGCGGGCCGCCGCGGCCCCTGACCGGAGGACACGCACGCCATGAACACTCTGCTCGAGTACTACCGCAGCGGCGGACCCATCATGCACGCCATCCTCGTGGTGGCCGTGCTTGGTCTGGCCGTCTTCTTCGAGCGCGTCTGGGTGCTCGTCTTCAAGAGCAAGGGCAACTCGCGCGAGTTCGTGGAACGCGTGCTCACGCTGGTGGAGAGCGGCAAGATGGCCGACGCGGCCAAGGCATGTGGTGGCGTGCCGGGTGCCATTCCGCACATCGGCGAGTACGTGCTGAAGTCGCAGAGCCGCACGGAGTCCGACTTGCAGAACGTAGCCGATGCGGCCGGACTTGCCGCCATCCCGGGGCTGACGCGCCGACTGCATTATCTCCCGATGCTCGCCAACGTGGCGACGTTGCTGGGACTGCTGGGCACCATCTTTGGCCTGCGCGAAGCGTTCGCATCGGTGGCCATGGTCTCGGCCGCCGAACGCTCAGGGCGGCTCGCCGGCGGCATCGCGATTGCGTTGAACGCGACGGGCTTCGGCCTGCTCACGGCGATCCCGCTGTCTGTGGCGCACGCCTGGCTGTCGAGCCAGGCCGAGGGGATGATTGAGCGCGTCGACGAGTTTTCGGTGCGCCTGATCAACGCGCTCACCACCAAACGCGCCGAATAGGCGAGCGCGCCGGATCCGCGGATGGCGTCGAGCTATTTCCATCGCACCCGACTGCGCCGGGCCGAACGCGGCACGGGCATGGGGGGCGCGGAGGGCGGGCACCTGAACCTGGTGCCGCTCGTCGACATCCTCACGTCCATCGTCTTCTTCTCGCTGCTCACGTACACGGGCACCGCGCTCGCCGCGCTCACCAGCTTTGACCTGGTGCTGCCGCCCGTGGTGGTGACGAGCCCCGATCAGGTGAAGCAGCTCAAGAGCGAAAAGGACGTGCTCAACCTGCTGCTCGCCGTGCGCGTTGCCAACGACCATCTGGAAATTGAGCACTCGGCCGAGGGCGGATTTCACACGCGCATCGACAGCCTCAACGGGCGCGCGCTCGATTCGCTGCAGGCCCTGATGACGGAACTCCGGTCGCGCTATCCGCAGAACCGCGACGTGGTGGTGATTCCGTCGGACGACGTGTCGTACGACGACATCGTGCGCGTGCTCGAGCGGCTCAAGAAGGCGCGCTTCAGCGGCATCGCGCTGGGCACCAAGTCGCGCGCCACCCCGGTGACGACGCCATGAAGAACCGCACGCGCGACCTGCGCGCCGCGCGGCGCGCCCAGCAGTTCAGCAAGTTCCGCGTGACGCAGCTGAACCTCGTGCCGCTGGTCGACACGTTCGTGTCCATCGTCTTCTTCACGCTCACGACGGCGACCGTCGGCGAGCTCGCACCGGTGGTGCCCGGCGTGACGCTGCCGCAGACGACGGTCGGCATGCCGGCGCTCTCGCAGCTGACGCTCGGCGTCGGCGCCACGGTGACGCTGGCCAGTCACCCGGTGATGAACACCGTCGATGCGGCGGCGGAGCCGAGCAACGATGCGCGGCAGCCGCTCAAGGTGCCCACGTTGTATCGCGCCATGAAGTCGCTGGCCGACTCGCTGCGCGGCGCACAGGGCGTCGGGCCCGACGGCGAGCTCAAGGTGGCGCTCGCCATTCAGGGAGACCGCACGATGCGGTACGACCTGCTGTCGCGCTTCATGGCGACGGCGCGGCTCGCCGGCTTCACGCACTTGTCGCTGCAAGTGCAGCGCGTGTCGGGTACGGTGCCGTGATCGGGTCGGAATCGCGCGCGCTCACCGTGTCGCACTTCCTGTCGATGAGCCTCGGCGCGGGATGGCTGGCGCTGGTGTACCTCACGCCGGCGCCACCGCCGAGCATCGCCTTGCTGCGCCCCGAAGAGGCGGCGTCCATTGAAGTGCAGTTCGACGACCCGCCGCCTCCGCCCAAGCGCGAGGCGCCGCCGCCCCAGGCGGCCGCAGTGGTCAACGTGCCGCCACCGACGCCAGCCGAAAAGGAAAAGCAGCGCGTGGCCAAGGACGAAGCCGAGATTGGCGACGCCTTTGGCGGCGGCAACACCAACGCGTTGGTGGGTGACGTCACCAATGCCCTGCGCGGCGTCGAGGTGGCCAAGGGCGACAAGGCCGGCTCGGGCGGACGCAAGGCGGTGATCGCATACGGGCAAGGCGGCACGGGCGCGCGCACGCCGGGGCAGGGCTTCGATGCCGCGGCCGCGGCCGCGGCGTCGGGCATCGGCAAGGTGAATGCCCAAGGCGGCGTGGTGCGCGCGAGCATTCGCGTGGCGGCGCCACAAGTGGTCGCTCGTCCGGGCGAACGGGCGAGTCGCGATATGGCGCAATTGGGCACCTTTGTGCGATCGCGACAGGCGCAGCTGCAGTTCTGTTATCAGGAGCAGGGGCTGCTGCTCAATCCAGGTCTTGCCGGTTCGATCAGCGTGGAAGTGTCGCTCGCGCCCGGCGGTGCGGTGGCGTCGGCGCGGGTGGCCGAGCGCACGTGGGCGGGGGCGGGCACGGCCGAAGCCGAGGCGTGCATTCTACAGCGCATGCGCGGCTGGGCGTTTCCCGGGTCGAGTGCGGCGGGGAATGAGACATACGGGTTTTCGTTTGTGTTCAACAAATAGGGCGGATTGAGGATGTGGATGTGGCGTACGATCGAGGATCGCGATTCTCGACGGCGACGGCGATCGGGGCTCGTCGCGGACAACTGACCACGGTCAACGGTGCACTGTGAACCTCCGCCCTTTCCTTCTCGCGGGTCTCCTCGTCGGCGCTGCGTGCGGCGGCAATGCGAAGGGTCGATCGACCGACGCGGCCATCGCCGCATTCTCCGCGCCGGCCGACACCCACAAGGTCGACCTTGGCGCGGTGAAGACGGGGCTGCCGCCCGCGGTGAACGACTTGTTTGTCGCGCCGCCCAAGGCGCCGCGCCTGCGCATTGCCAACATCCCCGACGCACCCGACGCGCTGATGGAAGCGGTGCAGCGCGAAGAGGGCATCTCGCGGTTCTGCTACCAGGAGTTCGGGCAGAAGTCCGACTCCAAGCTCGTGGGCGCCGTGGCGCTCGTCGTCGTGGTTGACGTCGGCAAGATCTGGTCAGCGCGCGTGGGCGCGGACGATTGGTCGTCCAAGGCCGGCACGGCGGTGAACGCGTGCCTGGTGGAGAAGGCGCCGCAGGCATGGAAGCTGCTGCCGGGCGCGAAGGTGGCGCCGGGGCGGTATGTGGTGCAGCTGCGGTTCAGGCCGACGTGAAACGAGACGGGAGACGGGAGACGGGGAATGAACGAATACGTCTTCCGTCCCTCGTCTACCGTCTCGTTCGCATCGCGACGATCCGCTGCCCTGCTGTCTCCGCCGACAGCGCGGTGACCACAGTCACTCCCAGCGCCCGCAGCGGTTCGGCCGGCGTGCCGGCGGCGAATGACTCGCGTCGGTAAACGAGCCAGGCATCGCCGATCGGGAGTTCCTCGAGCGCCCGGATGACGTGCACGCGCACGCCCACCGGGGCGTAGTGCTCCAGCGGCGCGGCGGTGAATGCCTCGAGGGCGTACACGTCGCGCGGACTGCCGACGCTCAGGTCGATGCGGCGCGCAAAGCGGCGCCAGTCGAATTTGGTGGGCGCGCGTTGGGGCACGCTGCCCATGGCGATTGCGGCCCACGCGAGGCCGAGGATCGCCGCCGTACTCTTGCGCGGAATGAGCGCGGCGATGGCGATGGCAGTGAGCAGGGCGAGCGGGGCCGCGGCGCCCACGAGATACCGCTGCACCCAGATGCTCGGGCCACCGAACTGCGACACCGCCCAAACCACTACCGGCACACCGAGCCCCGTGGCGGCGAGCAAGATGAGCGTGCCCGCGTCCGTGGCCGCAGTGGCCGCAGTGGCAGGCGTTGCCGGACGCGGCATGGCGAAGCTGCGCCTCCACCGCGTCACGACGAGCGCCACGAGCGCAACACCCACCAAGGCCAGCCACACCACGTCGGCCGTTGCGTTGCCGCTGCGCCCCGTCAGGTCGCGCACGAACCAGAGTGGGGCCGCGAGGCCGGGTGCGCCAATCCAGGCGACATTGCGCAGGGGTGCGGTCGTGCCGACCGCGTGCGCGGCGACCGCCGCGGCCCATGGCAGAAAGGCGAGCAGCGCGTACGCGGCGCTGCGTGCCATGCGCCACGCGTCGTCGCGCGACCAGCAGCAGGCGGCCACCACCAACTCGGCGCCCACGGTGAGCCACCCGAAATAGTGCGTGTGCACCAACGCGACGTTGATGATCGTCAGCAGCGCAAACGAGTCGCGCGTGCGCACGCGTCGGTCGAACAGGGTGCCCGCCAGCGAGAGGCAGGCGAGCAGGGCGAGCAGCGAATAGGCGCGCACTTCATTGGCGAGGTCCACCGACAGCGGACTGGCCGCGGCGAGCGCGACGGCCAGCGTGCCGGCGGCGGCGCCTGCGCGCGCTTCGCGTACAAGCCAGACCAGGGCGGCGCCGAGCAGCATCGCCAGTACGCACGGCAGCAGGCGCACCCACCGGTCGCCATCGCCGCCGAGTGCCATCCAGCCCTTGAGCAGCAGGTAGAAGAGCGGGGGATTGGTGTGGTCGGCGATGATGCGCCGCAGCGACTCGCCCGCGGGCAGCGCGGCGACGCCGACGGAAAACAGCTCGTCATACCAGAGAGAGCTGCGCGTCAGTTCTGGCAGGCGCACGATGCCGAAGGCCGCCACGGCGAGCGCGGGCAGCACGGGGCGCAATTGGTCGAGGCGGCGGTTCACGGTCCCAAGATACCGAAATGCCGGGTGTGCGCGCGATTGATCTGGGCCGATCTGTGCGCCAAGTGTTGTGCGCGGCGATCCGCCGTATGAAATTCAGCGCGCAGGGACCCGGTAGCTCAGTCGGTAGAGCATGCGGCTTTTAACCGCCAGGTCGTGGGTTCGATCCCCACCCGGGTCATGTAACTACAGATGGCGGATGGCGGATGGCGGATGGCGGATGGCGGATGGCGGATGGCGGATGGCAGATGGCGGATGGCACGGGGCAGGGTCATGCTGGCCATCGCGGCAGGCAGTTTGAACTGGCGTGTAGGGTAAAATAGGAAAGCTGGTCGGGTTTTCCTTCAGGGAAAATCCGACAGCCCCTTATGGCTCTTGAAGGGCGTTTCCCGATAACCTATTAACGCTATGCCGCCCACCCAAGCGCTTCATGATACGCCCGTACCCCCGCAGACGATGCTGGGGAAGGGTTCGCATGTTCATGTAGGGGGGCCGGCGTCCGATTGGAAGGACCGTCTCTTCAGGGTTCCGCTGTCGGGAAAGCTCCTCGGGGCAAACCTGCTGGTGGCGGTGATCGCGCTGGTTTCGCTGTTCTTGGCGCGCACCTCCAACGAGACGCCGATGCAGAGCCTGGCCGTGGCCGTGTCGGCAGTGGTCTTCTCCATCGTGGCCAATTTTTCACTGGTGACCGTGGCGCTGCGTCCGTTGCGCGAGTTGGAGCGCACGGCCCAGCGCGTCTGGGCGGGTGACCTGTCGGTGCGCGCGCGGCCGACCGGCACCGAGGATCCCGATCTGGGCAGGGTGCGGTCGGCGATCAACCTGCTGCTCGACGGCATGCATTCGGATCGCGCCCGCATGCGCCGGTTGGCGTTGCACGCCATCACGGTGGGCGACAGCGAGCGGGCGCGGGTCGGCCGGGAGTTGCACGAGTCGTCCGCGCAGTGGCTGGCGGGCCTCACGTTTGAACTGGCGGCCATGGCGCGCGACGCCAAGGACGAGGAAGCGCGCGCGCAACTGGTGCGCATGCAGGAGACGGCGCTGCATGTGATGGAACAGGTGCGCTCGCTCTCCGAAACGCTGCACCCGCGCGTGCTGGACGATCTTGGGCTGGCGCCGGCCCTGCAGCATTTGGCGCGCAAGACGTCGGAGCGGGGCATCTCGACGACGGCCGACACGGCCGGCGCGGACGCCGCCATTCCGCGACATGTGGCGAGCGTGCTCTACGACGTGGCGCGCGAGGCAGTGGCCAATGCGGCCCGTCACGCCTCGCCGGCGCGGGTGGAGTTGCACCTCACCACCGAGCAGGGCAAGGCACGGTTGGACGTGCGAGACGACGGGCAGGGCATGAACGTCGGGGAGGCCGAGCGCGGCGGCTTCGGGTTGTTCTCGATGCGCGAGCGTGTGGCGTTGGTCAATGGGACTTTTGAACTGGAGAGCAGGCCAGGAGACGGCACGCGTGTCGTCGCCACGGTGGCTCTCGTTGACGAGGACGGACGATGACCGGTGACCTGATTCGCGTTCTGCTGGTGGACGACCATGCGGTCGTGCGCGCTGGCGTCAAGGCAGTGCTGGGCGCTGCCAAGGATGTGCATGTCGTGGGCGAGGCGGGGTCGGGTGCCGAGGCACTGGCCATGGCCGAGCGGCTGAAGCCCGACGTGATGGTGATGGACATTTCGCTGGGCGACATGGACGGCATGGCGGTGACCCGCCAGCTGGTAGCCAAGGGCATGCCGTCGCGCGTGCTGACGCTCACGATGCACGCCGAGGAGGACTACCTCGTGCCGATGCTCGAGGCGGGCGCGGCGGGCTACGTGCTGAAGACGGCGGCCGATCGCGAGCTGCTCGACGCAGTGCGGACGGTGGCGCGCGGCGAAGTGTACGTGCGGCCCGACGCGGCGCGCATCCTGGCCAAGGGATACACGCGCAAGGATCCGCTGCACGAGGAGCGCACGCGCTTCGAGAAGCTCACCGAGCGTGAGCGCGACGTGCTGCGCCTCACCGCGCAGGGGTTCAGCGCGCCGGAAATCGGCGAGAAGCTGTTCATCAGCCCCAAGACGGTGGATACCTACAAGCAGCGGATCCAGGACAAGCTTGGGCTGTCGCACCGGCACGAGTACGTGCAGCTGGCGCTGCGGCTGGGGCTGCTGACACCGGAAGCGTGATCTGGGATCTGGAATCCGGATTGCGATTGGTGATCACGATTCCGGATTGCGATGGACGATATTGCGAGGAACGATGAAGGGGCGCTCTTACGGGCGCCCCTTCATCGCTCGTCGAGATCCTCGATCGTGATCACGGATCGCAATCCGGATTCCATATCCTCAATCAGCTTCCGCAGGCGGAAGCACCAACACCGAGAGCGTCGCCTTGCGCAGCAGCGTGGTAGCCACGCTCCCCAGCACGGCATGCGCAATGGCGTTGCGGCGGTGCCGGCCCACGGCCACGAAATCGGCCTGTGAGGCGATGGCGTAGTTGAGGATGGTCTCGGCGGCCTCGCCGTCGCGCCGTTCGATGTCCACGGTGATGTTGGTGTGGTTGGCCGCGATGGCGTCGCGCAGCCCCTCGAGCGCGGCCGTGACGCCACGGGAGTACGGCATGTCGATGCCGTCGTCGGCCGAGGCGACGAGATCGAGCCGCGGCCGGGCGTGGAGCAGCGTGAGGCTGCCCCCGTCGGCAAGCATCCCGGCCGCGGCGGCGGCCGCACGCATGGACGCGCGCGAGAAGTCGATGCCCGTAACGGCGCGGCGAGGCCGGGAGGTCAGCGCCGGCGCGACGGCAAAGACCGGACGGTCGGTGGCCCGCGTGACCCGCAGCGCCGTCTCGTCACCCACCAGGCGGTCCATCAGGCTATGCACGCGCAAGCCGGTGAGGATGAGGTCGGCCTCCATGGACACCGCCGATTCGACGATGCCGCGCACTGGCGATCCTTCGCTGCGCGTGACGACCATCAGCGGCTGGCCGACGAAGCACCGGTTGACCTGCCGGTCGACGCTGGCGAAGAACTCGTCGCGCAGCGTTGTATCGCCGGCCATCGCCGTCATTGCCGCGAGCGACGGATCGGCGCTGGGCACGGGCATTGGCGACGGCTCGAAGATGGCGAGCACGTCCACCAGGCATGTACCGATGCGTCGGAGTTCTGCAACAAGCGCCACCGCGCCATCCGCGCTCGCGGTGCCGTCGGTGGCCAGCAGGAGGTGTCCGTCGAGCAAGTGTTCCGGCTCTGGGTGCCTCACGGCGTCGGTCATTGCATCGTGCGTGTCGGCGATCACGGACATTGCCTCTCCCAAGGATCTCAACTAGAGCCTACGGCCCAGAAAAGGTCCTGACAGTCGGGCAAGGTTCCAAAGCATCGTGGGGGAATTGCCCCTACGCGACATCCGAAAATGCCTTGCGCCGGGGCGAACTCCGTGCATTTTCAGAGGGGAACAGGCGTTGGTGCTGATTGTCAGCACGCTCCGCTGCGTGTACCCTTGGCCCGCCCCCTCCACCCGCCCCCCACCCGCCCCCGCGGAGCAGACTTGTCCGACGAGGAAGCTGTCATCACAATTGCCGCGCCCGACGCGTTGTTCGCAAGTATTCTGGACATCGCCGTCGACGCAATCATTGTGGTGTCCTCGTCGCAACATATCCTGCATTTCAACCAGGGTGCGTCGCAGGTGTTTGGCTACCTGCCCGAGGAAATGGTGGGGCGCCCGCTCGCCGACCTGATGCCCGACCGGTACCGTGGCGGTCACAGCGCGCAGGTGGAACAGTTCCGGGGCAGCGAAGAGCGCGCGCGCCGGATGGGCGACCGTCGCGACATCTCAGGGCTGCGCAAGGACGGCACCGAGTTCCCCGCCGAGGCGTCCATTTCGCGGCTCGAGACACGCCACGGGTCCATCTACACCGTGGTGCTGCGCGACATCACAGCGCGCACGCTGCGGGAGCGGAACGAACGGTTCCTTGCCGAAGCCGGGGGACTGCTGGGCACGTCGCTCGACGTGGGGCGCACGTTGCAGGCGTTGGCCAACGTGCCGGTGCCGTTCCTCGCCGAAGGGTGCGTGGTCGACGTGGTGGGCCCGGATGGCTCGTGGCAGCGCCAGGTGAGCCGGAGCGACGATGCGGCGCTGCATGCGGCCCTGGACGCCATCGGCAAGGAGACGCTGACGTGGGACAGCCCGTGGCGCGCCATTGACGCCATGCGCGGCCGCCGCGTGGAGGTGGTGCCGACCATCACTGACGACTGGCTCGAGGGGCACACCGACACGGTGGCGGAGCTGGCGCGGCTGATGGCGCTGAAGGCGCGTGCCGCGCTCTTTGTGCCGCTCGTCGCGCGCGACCACGTGCTGGGTGCGCTCACGCTCTTTCGCACGAGCGCCGCGCCCTTTGCCCCCGAGCAGGTGGCGTTGGCCCAGGCCCTGGGAACGCGCGCCGCGTACGCGCTGGACAACGCGCGGTTGTACACCATGGCGCAGCGCGCCACGCGGGCGCGTGAAGACGTGCTAAGCGTGGTATCGCACGACCTGGGAAATCCGCTGGCGGCCATCCGTTTGTGTGCCGCGGCGTTGCTCGAGGCGCCGCCGTCGGATGCCAAGGAAGTGCGCCACCTGGTGCAGGCCATCGGCAACTCGGCCGACTGGATGTCGCGGCTCATTCAGGACCTGCTGGACGTCTCGACCATCGAAGTGGGCAAGCTGTCGGTGGAGCGGCGCACCGAGCAGGTGGCGCCCATCGTCAAGCAGGCGCTGGCGATGGTGGCGCCGCAGGCGAACCAGCGCGGCGTGACGCTGCAGTCGGAGGTGGACGCCAGCGTGTCCGCCGTGCATGGCGACGCCGCGCGGCTCATTCAGGTGCTCACGAACCTGCTGGGGAACAGCCTCAAGTACACCGAACGCGGCGGGTCGGTGACTGTGGCGGGAACGGCACGCGGGGACGAGGTGCTGCTGACGGTGCGCGACACGGGGAGTGGCATTCCGGCCGAACAGCTTCCACGCATCTTCGAGCGGTACTACACGCGCAAGCGCGGGGCGAACAAGAGCGGCTCCGGGCTTGGGCTGTCGATTGCGCGCGGCATCGTGGAGGCGCACGGCGGGCGCATCTGGGTGGAGAGCTGCGTGGGTGAGGGGACGTGCTTCTTTGTGGCGCTGCCGGCGGCGCGGTAGGGATAGCGGATGGCGGATGGCGGATGGCGGATGGCAGATGGCAACGGACACCGGGTGAACAATCACGGGGTCCGTTTTCAGCATGCGGGCCTATGGCGTCGTCATTGCGTGCCACGCATCGCGTGAAATATCCGCCATCAGGCGTTGGGCCACGGCGCGGTCGGCGATGGCGCGCGTGAGGATGACGAGCACGTAGGGCGCCCGGCCGGGTGGATAGATGATGGCGGCGTCGTGCGTTGTGGCGGTGATCCACCCGGTCTTGTGGGCCACGGGTGTCCCGGGCGGGAGGCCGGCGGGGATTTCGTCGTTGAACTCCTGCCGCCGCAGGACCTGCCGCATGGCCTCGCACGCCGCCGGGGACGCCGCGCGGTTCTGCGCGAGGGCGGCCATCAGTACGCCGAGGTCGCGGGCCGAGGTGGTGTTGTTGAGTCCGGCGTTGAAGGCCTTGGTGTCTTCGACGCCCCGCCGCACCTGGATGGTGGATGCGCCCAGCGCGTGCGCCGTGGCGTCGACGCGGCGTGCATCGAGCAGTTCGATGACGGCGTTGGTCGCGAGGTTGCTGGAGCGCGTGATCATGCGCTCGTTGAGCTCGCGCAGGGTCACGCGCTTGCCGGCGCTGGCGTAGAGCGAGGAATCGGAGTCGTCGCCCGCATCGAGGGTGAACGGCGATCCATCGACAATTGAAGCAAAGGTATTGCGCACGACGATGGCGCTGTCGAGGCGCAGGGTGCCCGCGTCCGCACGGCGAAAGAGCTCGATCATCACCGGCACCTTCATGGTGCTCGCGGCGTGAAATGCGGTGGTGGCGTTGAGCGCCAGCGTGTCGCCCGTGGCGAGATCCTGCAGCCAGACGCCGGCCTGCGCGCCCGCGACGCCGGCGATGCGCTGTTCAATGGCGACACGCAGGGCGCTGAGGGCGACCGGCGATGGATGCAGTGCTTGGTGCCCAGGGCGGGGGGCGCACGCGGTGAGCAGGCACGCGGCGAGAAGACGAGCGAATCGGCGCATGGCGCGAGTATATGCGCCCGACGCTCAGCCGGGTAGGTTGTAAGGATGCGCGCCTTCCGCCCATTTGCCCTTCTGACGGTCCTCACCGCGGCGTGCCTGCGGCCATCCGCGCCGCCTGTGGTGGGGCCGGCGGCGGCACCTGGGGCGGCACCTGGGGCGGCACCGATGGCAGCTCCGGCCGACCACCTCGGCGGGCCCGCAATGCCCATTGCGCGCGCGTCCGTCAGCGGGACGGCCCGCGCCGACACCGGGCGCCCCGTCGCCATGGACAGCGTGTCGGCAGCCGAGGTGTCGCGCGAAACGGTGCGCGTGTTCGGCAACGGCGCGCCACCGCCTGCCACCGACACCATGGCGGCGCCTGGCGCGCCGGTGTGGGACATCGATGTGCATTCCTACGAGACGCGCGCCCGCGTCCTGGACTACGTGCGCATCTTCAGCGGGCGCGCCAAGGGTGTCTTTGAGTTGGCCCTGCAACGACAGACGCGCTACGGCCCCATGCTTCGCACACGGCTGCACGCCGCGGGGTTGCCGGAGAACCTGACGTACCTGGCGTTGGTGGAGAGCTGGTTCAATCCACATGCATATTCGCGTGCGGCGGCGGTCGGCTTCTGGCAGTTCATGGCGGGCACGGGACGCGGCATGGGACTGCGCGTCGACTGGTGGGTGGACGAGCGTCGCGATCCGGTGCGGTCCACCGAGGCGGCCGCGCGCCTGCTGGTGGGTTTGCGCGAGGAATTCGGGTCGCTGTACCTCGCGGCCGCGGCATATAACGGGGGCTCGGGGCGGGTGTCGCGCGGACTCGCGCGTTATGCCGGGGCGCTGGATGGCATTGAAGGCGAGGACCGCTTCTTCGCGCTCGCCGAGAAGAGCTACCTGCGTCCGGAGACGCGCGACTACGTGCCCAAGATCATCGCCGCCGCACTCGTGGGCGAAGAACCTGCGCGCTACGGCGTGCATGTGGATTCGCTCACGCCGTACGCGTTCGATTCGGTGCGCGTGCCGGGCGCGACGCCGCTGGCGGCCGTGGCCAACGCGCTCGCGCTCGACGGGGCCGCGGTGTCGGAGCTGAATCCACACGTCCTGCGCGGCATGACGCCGCCCGCGGAGTCGAGCTGGGTGCGCGTGCCGGTGGGGAGTACGGCGAACTTCGATGAGCGCTTCAGCGCCCTCGAACCCGACGAGCGGCACGCGCTGGCGCGCGTGCAGAGCAAGAAGGGGCAATCGATGGCGACGATTGCCAAGGTGCACGGCATCACGGCAAAGCAACTGGGGTGGTACAACCCCAAGGTTGCCAAGCTCAAGAGCGGCAATCTGCGCGCGGAGCAGGTGATCCTCGTGCCGCGGCGTGATGTGGTGGCGCTGGCGCGCGACGTGCCCAATCCATCGGTCGAACGCTACCCCAAGCGCCGCGCCTCGGGCGGCGTGCGCCGGCACGCGGTGGTGAGCGGCGAAACGTTGGGCGGCATCGCCAAGAAATACGGTGTGAGCGTGAAGGCGCTGATGCAGCTCAACGGACTCAAGGCCGACCGCGTGCTGCCGGGGCAGTCGATTGTGGTGTCGGGGCGCAGCGCGGGTGCGGGCAAGGTGACGGCGAAGGCAGGGGTCAAGTCGAGCGCGAAGTCGACCGCCAAGTCGAGCGCGAAGTCGAGCGCGAAGTCGAGCGCCAAGTCGAGCGCGAAGTCGAGCGCCAAGCTGACGGCGAAGAAGAGACCAGCAGCCCAGGCGACGCCGAGTCCCGCGAACCGCTGACGCCGGCCCGGCGTCCCGCTACGGGGCGGTGTCGTCCGGCGCGGCGCGCCACGTCCCGGACTTGCCGCCACTCTTTTCGAGCAAGCGCACGCCCTCAATGCGCATCCCCTTGTCGACGCTCTTCACCATGTCGTAGATGGTCACGAGCGCGATGGCCACGGCGGTGATGGCTTCCATTTCGACGCCGGTGGCGGCCACGGTGCGCGCCTCGGCCTCGCAGCGCACGCCGGGCAAGGCGGCGTCGATGGTGAAGCGCACCTGCACGTCGCTCAGCGGCAGCGGGTGGCACAGCGGAATGAGATCGGCCGTCCGCTTGGCCGCCTGGATGCCGGCGATGCGCGCGACGGCGAGCACATCGCCCTTGGCGAGCGTGTTGTCGCGCACGGCCTGGAGCGCGTCCGCCGATATCCGAATGCGCCCCTCGGCGCGCGCGGCGCGCACGGTGGCGGGCTTGGCCGAGACATCGACCATGGAGGCCTCGCCGGCGCGATTAACGTGAGAGAGGTCGCTCATGACGTGTGCCCTGCGAGTTCGCGCATGAGGCGTGCACTGAGCAGTTGCGGCGAGACATTCTGCTGGGCATCCCGCTTGGCCTCCTCGACGGCGCGCATGCCACGCGCCGCCGCCACGGCTTCCTGGTCGTGTCCGGCTTCGGCGGCGGTGCGCGCGCGCTGGTGCAGCAGCACACTGACGGCGTCGAGCACGTCTGAAAAGGCGCCGCGCGCGCCCTTGCCGCCCTGCCCGAAGGCCGCGCGCAGCCAGCGCGCGCGGTCGCCCTGTGCCGCATCGAGGAACGCCCGCGCCCGCGCAAACGTGGCGGACTGCGCGTCGTGGCTCAGCAGGCGACCGGGCGCGCCGTCGCACGTCGACACGCGCTCGTCGTCCGAACTTCCGGCGCCGAGTCGCGCTCGCACCGCCGGCTCCGCCAGGAAGTGGCGCAATTCGGCGTCGGTGAGGCGTGGCACCCGGAAGGCGACAACGCGCGAGCGAATGGTGGGGAGCAGCGCCGCCGGTTCGCTCGACGTGAGGATGATGGTGGTGGTGGCCGGCGGCTCTTCGAGGAGCTTGAGGAACGCATTGGCCGCCTCGGGGTTAGCGGCCTGCGGCACCATGCGCTCGGCGTCACCGATGACGAAGACCTTGCGGCGGCCGAGCGCCGGCGAGAGCGACGCCTGCTGCACGAGCAGGCGTCCGATATAGACGAAAATGCCCTCGCTGCCGCTGGGACGGATGTAGAGGCCGTGCTCCTTGACGCGGTCGGCGATGGCCTGCTGCAGGTCCTCCTTCACCTCGTCGGGGCCTGGGTCGTCCTTGATGCGCGGCCGCGGAAAGATCCAGTGGAGATCGGGGTGCTGCCCTTCGAGTGCGTACCGGCATCCTTGGCACATGCCGCACGGCGCCGACTCGTCAGTGCAGAGCAACATCTGTCCGAGCCAGAGCGCGAGCCGCTGCTTGCCGACGCCTTCGCTGCCATGCAGGAGCATCGACGCGGGCAGCTTGCCGGCACGCCACTGTGTGGCGAGTCGGTCGCGAAGCGTTTGGTGACCGATGAGGGGGAGGAGGGGCATGCTTACGGATGGCGGATGGCGGATGGCGGATGGCGGATGGCGGATGGCGGATGGCGGATGGCAGATGGCGGATGGCGGATGGCGGAGTGCGCCGTCGACCTCTGACGATAGACGCTTGGCGGGGCTTGCACCAGCTTTCGTGTGTCCGTTGTGGTATGCAGTAGCACTTTGCTCTTCGCGGTACCCGCGCGGCTCTCACCCCGGTGCACACCATGCGTCCCATTGCCCTCGCCCTTCTCATGGCTGCCATGACGACTTCGCTTTCCGCCCAGCGGGCCCGCGCGCGTGACCTCGGGGTGGCACCCGGTGTGTTTGCGCCCGGGGCCAACAACGCCATCACCGACGTGGCCGGCGTGCGCGTCGGGCACGTGACCGTGACCGAAGGCGCCGGCGTGCGCACCGGTGTGACGGCCATCATTCCGCACGAGGGGAACGCGTATCTCGATCGCGTGCCGGCCGCCATCTGGGTGGGCAATGGCTTCGGCAAGCTCATTGGCTCGACGCAGGCCAACGAGCTCGGCGAACTGGAGACGCCCATCCTGCTCTCCTGCACGCTGTGCGTGTGGAAGGCGGCCGATGCGATGGTGGAGTGGATGCTTGCAAAGCCCGGTATGGAACGCGTGCGGTCCATCAATCCGGTGGTGGGTGAGACCAACGACGGCGGGCTCAATGACATTCGCGCGCGCCCCATCACGGCCGAGCATGTGCGTCAGGCGCTCGAGTCGGCGGCGGGCGGCGTGGTGGCAGAGGGGAGCGTGGGCGCAGGGCACGGCACGGTGGCCTTCGGGTGGAAGGGCGGCATCGGCACGTCGTCGCGCGTGCTGCCTGCCTCGCTGGGCGGGTATACGCTCGGGGTGCTCGTGCAGAGCAACTTCGGGGGCGTGCTGCAGGTGGCGGGCGCGCCCGTGGGGCAAGAGTTGGGGCAGTACGCGTTCAAGGACGCGCTGTCACACGACGGCGGCGACGGGTCGATCATGATCGTGGTGGCCACCGACGCGCCGATCAGCGACCGAAATCTCAAGCGGGTTGCGTCGCGTGCCATGATGGGGCTGGGGCGCACGGGCTCGTCGGCGTCCAATGGGAGCGGCGACTACGTGATTGCGTTCTCGACGGCGCGCGAGGTGCGTCGCGCGTTTAACGCCGCGAAGCTGCAGACGACCGAGCTCGCCAACGAGGAGATGTCGGGCCTGTTCGAGGCCGTCGTGGAGGCCACCGAGGAGGCCATCTACAACTCGCTGTTCCAGGCAACGCCGGTGACGGGGAATGGCCGCACGGTGGACGCGATTCCGCTCGACCGGGTGCGCGAGGTGCTGCGCCGCTACGGACGCGCGCCCAGGTAGCGTCTGCGGCGTGCCGCGGGCTGGTGCCTACGGCCCCGCGATGCTGATGGAGAGCCGGCGGTACGCGTCGACGACACGCTCGAGCGCCACGTCGCTGCTGTCGCCGCACGCCGACAGGTGTCCCATACGGCGTCCCGTCCGCGCCTCGTGCTCACCGTACAAGTGCACGCGCAGGCCGGGCAGGCCGAGGACGCCGGCGAGGTCAGGTGCGCGCGCCCCAGTCCAGAGTTCACCGAGCAAGTGATAGGTCGCGGTAGGGCGCACCACGTCGGTGTCGCCGAGGGGAAGCCCGCAGACGGCGCGTATCAGTTGTTCGAACTGGCTGGTGATACACGCGCGTTCGGAGTGGTGATAGGTGTTGTGCGGGCGCGGGGCGAGTTCGTTGACGCTGAGTGACCCGTCGTCGAGCAGGAACACCTCTACCGCGAGGAGGCCGACGACGCCCAGTTGCTCGGCGATGCCGCAGGCGACCTCAGTGGCGAGGTGCACGACATCCTCTTCGAATCCGCCCGGAATCACCGACCACGTGAGCACGCCTTGCGTGTGGTAGTTACGCGACGGGGGATACGCACGCATCTCGCCGGTGGGCGACCGCGCGACGAGGACGCTCAACTCGGCCGTCAGTGAGAGAAAGCGCTCGGCGACGCAGACCGGTGCGCCAATTCCCAAGTACGCCAGGGCAGCGATGTCGGGGGTCGCGAGGCGCGCCTGACCGTGGCCGTCAACGCCGCCGATGGCGGGCTTCAGGATGCACGGCCCCAGCGCATGTGCCGCGGCGGTGGCCTCGTCGGCGCCGTGCACCACGCGAAACGGGGCCACCGGGAAGCCGTGATCGCGCAGCCACTCCTTTTGCCGCGCGCGATCCTCCACGGTCCAGAGCACGGCCGGCGCCGGACGCAGCGGGGCGTGCCGTTCGGCGGCCTCGAGTGTGGGCGCGGGAATTCGCTCGACATCCATCGTGATGACGTCGACGCCCTCGGCGAAGCGCGCGGCGGCGTCGACATCGTCCCACGGCGCGGAGATGACCGTCGACGCCAGCGGTCGGGCGGGGCACCGCCCCTCGGGGTCGAACACGTGCACGTCGTACCCGATCGTACGTGCGGCCATGGCGGCCATGCGCGCCAACTGCCCGCCTCCCAGGAAGCCGATGACGGACCCCGGGAGGATGACGGTCATGGGAACTTCGCTTGGCGCACGGCCTCGGAGCGCTTCTCACGCCAGGCGCGAATCCGCTCGCGCACCTCGGGGTATGCAAGCCCCACGATCTCGGCGGCCAAGATGCCCGCATTGGTGGCGCCCGACTTGCCAATGGCGAGCGTTCCCACGGGGATGCCGGCCGGCATCTGGACGATCGAGAGCAGCGCATCGACGCCATTGAGGGCAGTGGCCGGCAGCGGGACGCCGAGCACCGGCACAAGCGTCATGGCGGCGACCATCCCCGGGACGTGCGCGGCGCCACCGGCGGCGGCGATGATGACCATCAAGCCGCGCGCCTCGGCGCTCTTGGCATACGCGACCATTTCATCGGGCGTGCGGTGAGCCGAGATGATGTTCTTCTCGTGCGGGATACCGAATTCCTCGAGCATTTCCACGGCGGGGGCGATGTTCTCGAGGTCGCTGACACTGCCGATGATGACGCCAACCAGAGGTGTAGTAGTCATGGCCTGAAAGATGAAAGGAACGCCCGGAAAACGGAATGAGGAATGCCGGACCCCAGACCTCCTGAACGCCGGCCCATGGTAGAACGTTCCACTCGGAGGCCGTACCTTTGATCTGTCTCCAGCCCTCCCTTCGATGCCACGCCGCCCCTTCGCCGCGCTCGTCGCCATTGCTGCGTTTGCCGTCCTCGCCGGCGCGCAACAGCCCGTCGACGCCGCCTACACCGCGAAGATCAAGGAACTGACGCCCACCGACCCGACGTGGAAATTCACGACCGAGCTGGTGGATCACCTGCCGGCCTCGAAGACGGTCCCGACGCCCCTGGCGGTCCTCGGCTACGTGCCGGGAACGATTGGCCGGCTGGGGCGCACGGAGGAGATCTACCGCTATTTCCGCACGGTGGCCGAGAAGTCGCCGCGGGTCAGGGTCTTTTCGCTGGGCACCACCGAGCTCGGGCGCGAGATGATCGTGGCCGCGATCTCCGACGAGGCGACGATCACGCGGCTCGACGACTACAAGCAGATGACGCGGCGGATGGCCGACCCGCGCGGCGTGGGGGCGGCGGAGCGCGCGCAGCTCGTGCGCGATGCCAAGCCCATCTACTACATCTCCGCGTCCATCCACTCGCCCGAGTCGGGAAGCCCCGATATGACGATGGAGCTGCTGTATCGCCTCGCCGTGGATGAGAGCGACTACTACAGGGCGATCCGCAAGCACGTGATCGTGATGATCAATCCGGTGTTCGAGGCCGACGGTCGCGATCACCAGGTGGACTGGTACAATCAGCAGAAGGCGCTCAAGATCACGCCACAGCAGGCGGGCGGCCTGCCGTACTGGGGCAAGTACGTGGCGCACGACAACAACCGCGACGGCATGGTGGTGTCGCTGGCGCTCACGCGCAACTGGCTCAAGGCGTTCCTCGACTGGCGTCCCACCATCACGCACGACCTGCACGAATCGGTGCCGTTCCTGTACGTCTCCACCGGCACCGGGCCGTACAACGACGAGTTCGACCCGCTGACGATCGACGAATGGCACACGCTGGCCTATCAGGAAATCACGGAACTCACGCGGCGCGGGTTGCCCGGGGTGTGGACGCACGGCTTCTACGACGGCTGGGCGGCCAACTACCAGAACGCGATTCCCAACCTGCACAACGCGGCCGGGCGCTTTTACGAGACGTACACGGCGAGCGGCGCGGATTGCATCGCGAAGGTCAGCTTGCCGGCCACGGCGACGTCGCGCACGTGGGATCGCTCGAGCCCGCCGGTGAACGGCGTGCGGTGGTGCATTCGCTCCAACCAGAATTACCAGCAGTCGGGGCTGCTCATCGCGCTCAAGTACGTGGCCGACCATCGCGAGACATTTGTCGCCAACAACATCACCAAGAACGAGAACACTGTGCGCCGCGGCACGCGCGGCCCGCTCTACGCGTTCGTGATCCCGCGCGGCCAGCGCCACGCGGCCGAGGCGGCCGATCTGGTGAATCTGTTCCGGTTGCAGGGAGCAGAAGTGCACGTGGCGAGCGCCGACTTCACCTACGCAGACGGCGGAAAGCCCGTGACGGTGAAGGCCGGCGACTGGGTGGTGCGGCTCGACCAGCCCAATGCGCTCTTTCCGCGCACGGTGCTCGCGGTGCAGAAGTTCAAGCCCGAAGATCCCAACCCGTACGACGACACGGGCTGGACGCTCGACGAGCTGCGGCACGTCACGACGCTCAAGGTGCAGGACTCGACCATCTTCGCGCGGCCCATGGCGCTGCTGGCCAAGGACGCAACGGTCGAGGGCACGGTGACCGGCGCGGGCAC
>JANYJW010000034.1 GCA_025361705.1 Gemmatimonas sp. | reverse complement strand
AAGAGTTCCGGCGCTTGGATGAGCGAGTATCGGGGCCAGGAAAATTTTGACGGGAAAGTCTCGCCCATCGTTTCGAATAACACCAATTTTCTCAACGACGGAAGCTTAGGGCCGCTCCTGATCAGCTGTGACGATGCCATAACGCTGTTCCACGAGTTCGGGCATGCGCTGCACGCCATGCTGGCGCACGCCGAGTACCCGCGGCTCACGGGCACCAACGTGAGCACCGATTTCGTCGAGCTGCCGTCGCAGCAGAATGAGCACTGGGCGCTCGATCCGCGCGTGCTCGCGAACTACGCCAGGCACTACCAGACAGGGCAGCCGATGCCCGCTGCGCTTGTCGGCAAGATCAAGAAGGCCCGCACGTTCAACATGGGCTACGCGACGAGTGAAACCGTGCAGGCCATGCTGCTCGACATGGCCTGGCACACGCAGGCGCCAGGCGCGCCGCAGGCCGATGTCGCCGCGTTCGAAGCCGAGGCGCTCCAGCGCTTCAATGTGGCCACGCCGCTCGTGCCGCCGCGCTACCGCACGCCGTACTTCGCGCACATCTGGAGCGGCGGCTACACGGCCAACTACTACGCCTACATGTGGAGCGAAGTGCTCAGCGAAGACGCCAACGCCTGGTTCACCGAGCATGGCGGGCTGACCCGCGCCAATGGCCAGCGCTACCGCGACATGATTCTCTCGCGCGGCGGCACCAACGATGCCGGCGCGCTGTATCGGGCGTTCCGTGGACGTGATCCCCAGGTCGGGCCGATGCTCGAGGCGCGGGGGCTTACGTCCATTAAGTGATGAAGGCCTGCGCAGTGCAGGGGAAGACACGGGGGGTGGGGCACGGAACGGGGCAGGGTGTGGTTCACCCTGCCCCGTTCCATGCCCCCAGTCATTTACCGCCCGCGCGTCGCGAACTTCTCTGCCGTTTCCATCACCCGCAGCACGTTGCCGCCCCACAGCTTCACGATGTCCTGCGCGCTGTAGCCGCGGCGCACCAACTCGAGCGTCACGTTGAATGACTCGCCCGCGTTGTCGTACCCGTCCACGCCGCCGCCGCCGTCAAAGTCCGACGAGATGCCCACATGGTCGATGCCGATGAGCTTCACGGCGTAGTCGATGTGGTTCACGAAGTCCTTGACGGTGGCGCGCGGCGGGGGAGGGAACGTGGCGTCGATCGCCGCCATCCGCTGCCGGTAGATGGCGAAGAGCGAATCGGTGGGCCCGGCGCGCCGCCCGGCGCCCTGGCCACCGGCACCCACCGCGCCGCCACGCGCGCCGAAGCCGTGTTCCGTGCGCAGCGCGGCAACCGCCGCCGCGCGCTCCGGGGTGTCGGGTGGCGCGAGCTTCACGTACCCGGCAAAGGCCACCATCTGCGCCACGCCGCCGTTCGTCTTGAGCGCCAGCAATTCCTCGTCGTCCAGATTGCGGCTGTGGTTGCACAACGCGCGCACGCCCGAGTGGCTGGCGATCACGGGCGTCTTGGACAGCGCCATCACCTGCAGGTTGCTCGCCTTTGACGGATGCGACAGGTCGAGCATCATGCCCAGCCGATTGGCCTCCGCCACCACCTGCCGGCCCAGCGGGCTCAACCCGTTCCACTGCCACACGCCATCGGCGTCGCCCGTGTTGGAATCAGACAGCTGGTTGTGTCCGTTGTGCGTCATCGAGAAGTACCGCGCACCGCGGCCGTAGAAGAGCGCGACGTTGGTGATGTCGGTGCCGATGCCGTAGCCGTTTTCAATGCCCATGAGCGCCACCTTCTTGCCGGCCGCGTGGATGCGCCGCACCTCGGCCGCCGTGAGCGCAATGGCAATGCGATCCGGGGCGATCGTCTCGGCGAACGTGTGCAGCGCGTCAAACAGCGCGAGGTCGGTGGCCTTGGCCCTGGCGTACGCCGAATCACTGAAGTCCGGCCGCTGCCCCACGTAGATGCTGAAGAAGACGGCGTCGAGCCCGTTCTTTTCCATCTTCGGGAGATCCACCTTGTTGCGCTCGATCCCCGTGAGGTAGTTCGGGGCCGGTCCCGTCATGGCCGCCGCGCTGAAGTCGACATGCGTGTCGATCTTGATCGCCTTGTCGTGGATAGCGTGCGCCTTGGCAACGAGCGCGGCGTCGTCCTGTGCGCCGGCCGAGGTGGCGACGAGGGCGAGCAGTGCGACGGTAAGGGTGTGCGTCCGCGACATCTCGGGTCTCCCTGGCGGGTGTGGATGCGCTGCCGGACAGGCCGCGCGGGAATCGGCGGCACAAGCCACATGTCCGCACCTCGGGTTACGCGCCGGACCGGTGCAGTGATGACGCCCGGGGCTCAGCAGTGGCGTCCATGCAACCGGCCTTGGCGTTGCCTGTCCTGCACGTCGACTGCTGACAGGCCATGAGAATCCTGCGTGCGTTTGCCTTGCATCAATCACGGCGTTTGCCCTACGCGGCAGATCGTGCAGTACGCAGGCGTGCGGTGCCAACGCCTAGAGCCAGAGACGGAACAGGCCCTCGTCTGGCCAACGCCGCGGCGATTCTCGGCGCGACGGACGTGCCATCCCCGTGCGATCTGGCCGCTGGTAATGCCCTACAGCGAGTCAGCCCGACCACGATAGGCGTCACTTGCCCCCGGGCATATCCTGCCAATGCCCCCTCTCTCCAGCTGAGGTTGTGAGGGAAATGTTCCAATGAAATCGCAGAACCGCCGGTCATTCCTGAAGACCAGCACCGCCATAACCGTCGCCGCAACCGGGCTCACTCCTTCCACCGCGCACGCAGGACCCACCAACATCCTCTCGCCCGACCGCATGGGCGTGCTGGTCGATACGACGGTCTGCATCGGCTGCCGCAACTGCGAGTGGGCCTGCAAGACCGCGCACGGGCTCGAGACGCCACCGCTCGACGCCTATGAAGACAGGACGCCGCTCGCGAAGATGCGACGCCCGGACGAGACGGCGCTCACGGTGGTGAACCAGTACGAGAACCCCAAGGAACCCGACCTCCCGATCACGGTGAAGGTCCAGTGCATGCACTGCGACCATCCCGCCTGCGTCTCGGCGTGCATTGTGGGCGCCATCGCCAAGCACGCAAACGGGGAAGTGGTGTGGGACACCGACAAGTGCATCGGGTGCCGCTACTGCATGGTGGCGTGTCCGTTCCAGGTGCCCGCGTTCGAGTACCACAAGGCGCTGGGGCCGCGCATCATGAAATGCGACTTCTGTTCCGAACGCCGCGCGGACGGCAAGCTGCCGGCGTGCGTGGAGTCGTGCCCGGTGGAAGCGCTCACCTACGGTCGTCGTGAAGACCTCGTGCGCATCGCCAAGGAGCGGATCAAGCGCTCTCCGGATCGCTACGTCGAGCACATCTACGGCGAAGCTGAGGTCGGCGGCACCAGCTGGTGCTACCTGGCCGGCACCGATTTCGACTCGCTGCAGTTCCCCAAGCTCGGCCTGAACCCGGCACCGGGCGTGTCGGAGAGCATTCAGCACGGCATCTTCGCGTACTTCGTTCCGCCCGTCTCGCTCTACGCGCTCCTCGGTGCCGTGATGTGGACCTCGCGGCATCGCCACGACGAAGAGGAGGAACAGTCGTGAACGACTTCATGCGACCGCAGCCGGTGACGAAGAAATTCCTCTCGCCGGGTGTCATCGTCCTGCTGCTGCTGGCGGCCAACGGCCTCGCCTTCCTCGCCGGCCGCTTCCTGTTCGGCATCGGCGCAGTGACCAACCTCAACAACCAGTACCCGTGGGGCATCTGGATCGGCATCGACGTGGCGGCGGGCGTGGCGCTCGCGGCCGGCGGCTTCACCACCGCCGCGCTGGGACATGTGATGCACCGTGAGCAGTACCACGCCGTCGTGCGGCCGGCGCTGCTCACCGCGATGCTCGGCTACACGATGGTCGCCGTCGGCGTCTCCATCGACATCGGCCGGTACTATTACATCTGGCATCCGCTGCTCATGTGGAACGGCAGCTCGGCGCTGTTCGAAGTCGGCATCTGCGTGATGATCTACATGTCGGTGCTGTACATCGAGTTTCTCCCCGTGGTGACGGAGCGCTTCATCGGGCGCGTCGACCTGCCCGGAGCGCTGGCGCGGCTCAACGCGCCCATCGACCGGCTGCTGCGCTGGCTCGACCGCATGCTCGACAAGATGATGTTCGTCTTCATCATCGCCGGCGTCGTGCTCTCCACGCTGCACCAGTCGTCGCTGGGCACGCTGATGGTCATCGCCGGGCCCAAGATGCACCCGCTCTGGCAGACGCCCATCTCCCCGCTGCTCTTCCTGCTCTCGGCGGTGTCGGTGGGATTTCCGATGGTCATCTTCGAGTCGCTGCTCGCCGCGCGGTCGTTCGGCCTCAAGCCCGAGATGCACATCCTCGGACGGATGGGTCGCATGGTCGCACCGCTCCTCGGCATCTACCTCGCCTTCAAGCTGGGCGACCTGTTCATCCGCGAGACCTTCGTCTACCTCAAGACGGTGACCACGGTCAGCGTGATGTACATCACGGAGCTGCTCTTCGGCGTGGTCATCCCGCTGCGGATGTTCCTCTCGCCCGCCGTGCAGAAGTCGCCCGCGCTGCTCTTCACCGCGGCGGCACTCGTCGTCGGCGGCGTGGCGCTCAACCGCATCGACACTTTTGTCGTCGCCTACACGCCGCCCTACGCCCTCGGATCGTATTTCCCGTCCATCGGCGAGATCTCCGTCACCGTCGGCTTCATCGCGATCCTCGTCCTGCTCTACCGCGCGGCCGTCCTCATCTTCCCGGTGATCAGCCTGCCCGACCGGGCGCTGTCGCCGCAGTCGAAGTATTCCGTGCGCGGATAAGGCCATGAGAACTCTCCTCCTGATCGGATTGCTCTGCTCCATCGGTGGCACCGTTCGCGCCCAGGCCCGCGTGCCCGCGCGCGCCGGCACCGCCGCCATGGACTGCCGGGCGTGCCACACCTCGGCGACGCCCACCAAGAACTCGCCCGCGCTCGCCGCCTGTCCGCGGCTCAAGATCACGGGCTACCACGCGGTGGACGAGGCGCCGCCGACCCTCACGCTCGGCAGGGACGGCGCGACGTACGGCGCCGTGATCTTTGCACACCGCGCCCACGCGCACATGGCCGAGACGGGCAAGGGATGCAACGGGTGCCACCATTACGACCAGGCCCGGCCCATCCAGAAGTGCAAGAACTGCCATGCCGTCTCCCGGCAGCGCGAGGACCTCGGCAAGCCCGACCTCAAGGCGGCCATGCATCGCCAGTGCCTCGACTGTCACCGCGAGTGGAACCCGGCGGGGTCGTGCGCCACGTGTCACGTGAAGGCGGGCTCGGCCGCCGCCAAGGGAGCTGTTGCACCGGTGGCAGGTGCGTCGGTGGCAGGTGCACCGGTGGCAGGTGCGTCGGCGGCAGGTGCGCCGGTGGCCGCCCCCAGGAAGGCGACGGTCGTTGCACCCCAGCGCGTCGTCTACGAAACCGGCGCCAAGGAAGGGAAGACCGTCACGTTCTTCCACGCCGACCACACGGGCCGCTTTGCACTCGCGTGCGCCGCGTGTCACCAGAATGAGTCGTGCCGCGGCTGTCACGACCGCAAGCTGCTCAGCGGCGACCGCACCGTGTTGGCACGCCAGACCGCCAAGGGGCTCACCGACGAGCAGGCGCACGTGCGCTGCGCCGCCTGCCACGCCAAGGACGAGTGCTCCACGTGCCACAAAGGCATGTCGACCAAGACCATCGGCTTCGACCACGGCCGCCGCACGGGCTTCGCGCTCAACCGCTTCCATGCGCCGCTCACGTGCAAGCAGTGCCACACCGCCCCGGGGGCGTTCGGCCGCATCAACGCCAGCTGCGAGAGCTGCCACAAGGGGTGGCAGGCCAAGTTCGCCCACGCCAGGACGGGCCTCACGCTCGACGAGCAGCACAAGGACGTCGAGTGCGCGGGCTGCCACGAAGACAAGACGTTCCGCGATCGGCCGGTGTGCGGCAGCTGTCACACCGACAAGACGTGGCCGGCGCAGAAGCCGGGCACCGCAGCTGGCCGACCCGCGGTCAAGCGATAGCGCATGAAGATCTTCCGCACGCTCGGCTCGAAGCTCACGGTGGCCGTGGGGGTGATTGCCCTCGTGACCATCGCGATCTTCGCGTTCTTCAACAGCCGGTCCGACAACAAGAACCTGCTGGCCGAAGTGGAGCGGCACGCCAACCAGCTGAGCGAGGCGGTCAAGTCGAGCACCGAGTTCGACATGCTCCTCAACCAGCGCGATCGCATTCACGAGACCATCAAGCGGCTGGGGAACCAGGAGAGCATCCAGCGCATCCGGATCCTGAACAAGGCCGGACAGATCATCTATTCGTCCGACACCACCGAGATCGGCAAGGCGGTGGACAAGAAGGCCGAGGCGTGCACCATGTGCCACTCGGCTAGCGAGCCGCTCGAGCGGGTCGGCATCAAGGACCGCACGCGCGTCTTCCGCGTGCACCCCGACTCGGGGCGCACGCTGGGGATCATCAATCCCATCTACAACACCACGTCGTGCTCGTCGGCCGCATGCCACGCGCACCCGAAGTCGCAGAAAGTGCTCGGCGTGCTGGACGTGACGCTGCCGCTGGCCGAAATCGACCGCGCCATCCGGCAGGGGCAGCGCGATGTGGTGCTGCTTGCCGCTGGCGCGTTCTTCGCGCTCAGCCTCATCATCGGCCTGCTCGTCCGCCGCTGGGTGGCGCTGCCGGTGCGGCGGCTCGTCGAGGCCACGCGCCACGTGGCGGGTGGTGACCTCAACTACGTCATCCCCGAGGAACGCGATGACGAGCTGGGCATGCTGGCGCGGTCGTTCAACAACATGACCCAACGGCTGTCCGAGGCGCGGCTGCAGCTCGTGCAGTCCGACAAGCTCGCGTCGTTGGGGCGCCTGGCGGCCGGCGTGGCGCACGAGATCAACAACCCGCTCACCGGCGTGCTGACCTACAGCAGCTTCCTGCAGAAGCGCACCAAGGACCAGCCCGACGTGCAGGACGATCTCAAGGTCATCGTCCGCGAGACCATCCGTTGCCGCGAGATCGTCAAGAGCTTGCTCGACTTCGCCCGGCAGTCGGTGCCCAAGAAGAGCGCGGCGGCCATCAACGAGATCATCGCCCGGGCCGCGGTGGTGGTGGAGAACCAGCTCTCGCTCAACCAGGTGCGGCTGGCGCAGGAGCTCGGCGCCGACGTGCCGCCCATCACCGTCGACGCCAACCAGCTGCAGCAGGTCTTCATCAACCTGTTCGTCAATGCGTCCGACGCCATTGGCCCCGACGCCGGCGGCGGCACCATCACGGTCACCACGTCGCGGCTCAAGCTGTCGCCCATCGGGATCACGCAGGTGAAGCAGGCGCAGTGTCCCAAGCGCCACAGCCTCATCAACGCCGAGGTGCGCATCGACGGCAAGCCGTCCATCCGCGTGCGGGCGCGGTTCGAGGGCAACGAGGGTTTCATCTATCGCGACCCCATGTACGGGCTTGCGCGCCACCAGTTCGGCATCGCACCCGAGCCGGGCATGGACGTGCAGGTGACCTGCCCGGAGTGTTCGTCAGCCCTGAACGTTCACGGCTCACCGTGCCCCGACTGCGGCTCCGCCACCTTTGCGTTCGAGGTGCCGGGCAAGGGCATGGTGGAGGGCTGCACCAACCGCGCGTGCACCTGGCAGCGGTGGGCCGAGCTCGAGCGGCTTGGCGACCGCGACTTTGTGGAGATCCGGGTTAAGGACACCGGGTCGGGCATCGCGCGCGACGAACTGCCGCGCATCTTCGAGCCCTTCTACTCCACCAAAGGGCAGAAAGGCAACGGACTCGGCCTCGCGGTCATCTGGGGCATCGTCGACAACCACAACGGCGCCATCACCGTCGAGAGCGAAGTGGGCGTCGGCACCACCTTCATCATCCGCATCCCGGTGGAGCCATGACGGCCCGCGACATTCTCGTCGTCGATGACGAGCAGGTGATTACGCAGGCCGTCGTGCGCGTCTGCGGCGCCGAGGGGCTGTCGGTGGACGTCGCCTCCAGCGCCGAACAGGGGCTGTCGCACCTGGCGCGCACCACGTACCGTCTCATCATCAGCGACGTGATGATGGCGGACATCGACGGCTTTGCCTTTCTCATCGAGCTGCGCCGCCGGCACGTGCGCGCCCCGTTGATCATGACCACCGGCATGTCGACGATGGAAAACGCGGTGCGGGCGCTCGTCAGCGGAGCCATCGACTTCATTCCGAAGCCGTTTACCGCCGACGAACTGCTCGCCGCGGTGCGCCGCGGCCTGCGCTTCGCCACCCTGCAGGACGAGGCCGAGTCCACCGCGCTCGACGCGCGCCCCGACTCCATTGCCTGGGTGCCGCCGCCGCCGCAGTACCACCGGCTTGGCTATGCCAGCTGGCTCGCCACCGAGGTGTCCGGCACGGTGAAGGTGGGCATCACCGACCTCTTTCTGCGCACCATCGACGGCCTTCAGGGTGTTGCGCTGGCGGCCGTGGGCGACGAGCTGCTGCAGGGCGGCCGGTGCGCGACCATCACGACGGCCGATGGCCTGGAGCATGGCGTGCTCGGCCCGGTGACCGGCCGCGTCGTCGAGGTGAACGACGCCGTCGCCGCGGCGTCAGCGGTGATCGAACGTGATCCGTACTTCGAGGGATGGCTGTATCGGGTGCTCCCCTCGGAGCTGCAGTACGACCTGTTGCACCTGACCGCATGCAGTTCAGACCGGATGTAACCGACTCTTTGATCGAGGACTCACCATATGGTACCCCTGATTCTGCTCGTCTCCGTTGTGCTGTTCGTGCTCGCCGACCTCGGCGTGCGTGCAGCCACGAAGTCCATGAGCGAAAAAGCCAAGCGGCGCGAGCGCGAGGAGGCGCTGGCGGTGAGCCTCACGCTCGACGTGTCTCGCGAGGCCAAGTCCCTCAAGCGCGCCGAGGTCAAGGATCCCGTCGCCCGCATCCTGTGCGTCGATGACGAGGACGTCATCCTCGACTCGTTCCGCAAGATCCTCGTCCTCGACGGCTATGCCGTCGACACGGTGACCACCGGACAGGAAGCGCTCGGCCTCATCCAGATACACCATTACGACTTCGTCTTCACCGACCTCAAGATGCCGTCGATGGACGGCGTCGAGGTGGTGAAGGCCGTCAAGCACATGCGTCCCGATGTCGACGTCATCGTGATCACCGGCTTTGCCACCGTCGAGACGGCGGTGGACTGCATGAAGTTCGGCGCCGCCGACTACGTGCAAAAGCCCTTCACCGAAGACGAACTGCTCGGCTTCGTCAAGAAGGCGCTCATCCGCCGGCAGGACCGCATCGCGAAGCTGCTCAAGCCCTCCGTGCACGTGTCGCACCTGCCTGAGGCCGACCGCGTGCGGCGCGGCGAGTTCTCCATTCCGGGCGGCGCGTTCATTTCCGCTGGCCACTGCTGGGTCAGCATGGCGCAGGATGGTTCGGCCAAGATCGGCATGGACGATTTCGCCAAGAAGCTGCTGGGTCCTGTCGACACCATCGACTTCCCGCCCATTGGGATGACGGTCAAGGCCGGGCAGCCGCTGTTCAACGCGCGCATCAAGCACCGTCGCGTGCCGTTCAACGCGCCCGTGAGCGGCCGCGTCGTCAGGATCAACACCCAGCTCGCCGAGGATTGCGAGGCGCTGGAGATGACGCCGTACCACAAGAACTGGATCTGCATCATTGACGCCGAGAAGCTCGATGTCGAGGTGCCGCAGCTCAAGATCGGCAAGGCGGCGGTGGCGCTGTTCGAGGCCGACATCGACCGGTTCCGCGGCGTCATCAAGGGCATGCTCGGTGATGCCGCCACGGGCACCGATGCCGACGATGTGCTCTATCGCGGCGAACTCGCTCAGCTCACCGAAGACCAGTCGGAGCGCGTGGCCAAGGAGTTCTTCGCGCGGTAGGCGATCACCGCGTGGGCGCCCTGCCTTGACGGGGCGCCTGCGACGGCACGTGCATCGGGGACGTGACGCCCCGCCATTGGGCGATGACGCGCGCCGTAAGCACCTTGTCGAGCTTCGAAAAATCCCGGGCCAGGTAGGCTTCGCCTTTGGTGGCGATGCTGTCCTGGCTCGGGCCTTTTCCGCGCGGTGCGCCGTCGCCGTATCCTTGGTACAGCGAGTCCACCACTGGCATGCCCGCCACCACCTGCGCCACCACGCTGAAGCCGCGCGCGTCGAGGCGCTGGTTGTCGCGCAGGTTGATGAAGAGCTGCGTGGTGCGCGTGTTCGGGCCGCCGGTGGCGAACGACAAGGTGCCACGCACGTTGCCGCGCCGCACGCTGTCGTCGGGGAAGGTGCGCTCCTTCCAGTTGGCGCCCACCGCCGGGTCGGCCGGCATGCCGAACTGCGCCACGAAGTTGGGCACCACGCGGAAGAACCGCACGCCATCGTAGAACTTGTGCGTGAACAGCCAGTACAGCCGGTCGCTGCCGTTCGGCGACCAGTCGCGGTGCACCTTCAGGTCAAACGCCCCGCGCGTCGTGGCAAAGCGCACGGTGAAGCTGTCCGGACTCACGTCGTCGAGCGCGGCGGGCGAGGGCGCGAGCAGCGGGCTGGTGCGGTGGCAGGCGCCGGCGAGCAGGGCGGCGGCGAGCAGGGCGATCGGAAGTGGGCGCGTCATGCGGGTACGTTACGCGGCGCGTGTGCGACGCACTAGTGTGGATGCTCCGCAGCCGCTGCCGTCGCGCGCCGCGTGCATCAGACGCGCAAGACGCCGCGGAAGCCTCGCGCCGCGTAGTACGACTGCGCGCCATTGTGATACACGAAGACCCGTCCATATCGTCGGTCGCAGAAAAGCGCTCCACCGAGCGCGCGGACCGCGCTGGGCGTGACAATCCAGCTGGACGTCTTCGTGTCGACCTCCTCCACCTGCTGCAGCGCGCGGTACAGGTCCTCGGTCAGCAGGTCAATGCCCATCGACGCCGCGACCTCGCCGGCGCTGCCCGCCGGCTTGTTCTCCTTCCGTGCGCGCAGTGCCTCAGCAGCTGTTCGCGCTCTTGGGCTTTCATGCGTGCGCCACCTACTCAGCGGTCGTCGGGTCGATGATCGTCAGTATCTCCGAGACGCGGTCGGCGGGGAAGCCGCCTCGGCGGGCGTGCTCGCGCACCATCTCCTCATTGGGCGCGCGATACACGCAATGGATCTGGTCGGCGGTCACATAGCTGTGCACCCATTGGATCTGCGGACCCATCGCGTTCAGCACGCCACACGACTTCTGCGAAATTCCCTGCAGCTCGCTGGCCGTGAGCTTGCCGGCGCCAGGGATGTTGCGCTCAATGAGATACTGCGGCATACGACACGCTCCTCGATGCGGGGGGCCTGCGCGAACACGAACGCACAACACACCTCAGCACCGGTCGTCGGTCGACCGACGATCAGGCGCCCTTGTTCTTGGCATCCCACAGGTTCGGCTCCCACACGCAGCTGCTCCAGCAGTGCGCCGAGGTCGTCAACGCGGTAGTTGATCATGAAGGAAGAGGTGCTCGGGGCGAACCACGTGCTGTCGCGCGCCGTACGCCAGCACAGCTGGAGTCCGATGAGAAAGGGACGTATCAGCCGTTAGATGACGCTAAAGTAGGTAATACCCCGACAAGCGCAAGGTGCCATTCATTAGATGTCGCCGAGTCAGCCGCCGCCCCCATCACAAATCGGCAGCGCCGGCCAGCGTCAGCCAGCCAAGGGGAAGATGCTCTGCAGGTCCGCGCTCAGCAGCAGCTGCTCGGCGTCGCTGAGCGCACGCACCTCTTCGCCGAGGTCAGCGGCATTGATCAGGACAAGTTCCTTGCTCCAATCGCCCTCCACGTACGGCAGGGCGAGGAAGTGGCGGACCGAGGGGTTGTCGAGTGCATTGTCGTTCAGCACGAGGACCGCCGCCGTGTCGTCGGGCCAGCCACGGATCTGGTGCACCGCACCGCGCACCTCCCAGGGGCCATGCAACTGAAACAGCGCCGGCAGCACCTTCATCGTGTCTGCCACCACGCGCGCGGAGACGCGTCCGGCAACGCTGGTGAGCGCCGTGACGGGGACCGACACCATCTGCGACGTATCGACCGCCCGGGCCTGATCGAGTGATTCGCATCCAGCGTTCGGCGTGAAGTCGTGGCGATCAACCAGCGGCCGCCACCAACTGGCCTGCACCTTGCGCAGGCTCGCCAGCACCGCCAGGCCACACTCCGCCGCGTACTCCGCGCGCGACAGGCAGACGCAGAGATGCCTGCCACCCGAGGTCTCCCCGGGCAACACGATCTCGTGGAGGTATACCGTACCCGCGGTCGGTGTCGCCACTGGGCCTCAGCCGCGCCGCGCCGCCTCGACTGCGGCGATGTCGATCTTGGTCATCGGCATCATGGCCTCGAATGCGCGCTTTGCCACAGCCGGGTCGGGATCCGTGATTGCCTGCATCAAGGCAATCGGCGTGATCTGCCACGAGAGGCCCCATCGGTCCTTGCACCAGCCACACGAACTCTCGGCGCCCCCGTTGCCGACGATGGCGTTCCAATAGCGGTCGGTCTCGGCCTGGTCGACCGTCGAGACTTGAAACGAGAACGCCTCGGTGTGCGCCTTCCCCGGGCCACCATTCAGTCCGAGGCACAGGATGCCCAGCACGGTAAACTCGACTGTCAACACGTCGCCCATCTTGCCTGCGGGATAGTCCCCCGGCGCGCGGTGGACCGCGTGGACGGTGGAGTCGGGAAAGGTGGCGGCGTAGAAGCGGGCGGCGGCCTCGGCGTCACCGTCGTACCAGAGGCAAATCGTGTTCTTCGCAGGGTTCATGAGGACCAACCTCCGTCAAGATCCCGGGTGGCGTGCCGTGGACGATCAACCACGGCTCATCGCCTTGTCGCGTCGAGCGGGACCACCTCAACGGCCGTTCCGTAGCAGAGGACTTCGGTCACGCCCTTCATCAGTTCATTCGCGTCATAGCGAATGCCGATCACCGCGTTGGCGCCCGCAACGGCCGCCTGGCCCAGCATGGTGTCGAAGGCCTGCCGACGCGTGCGTTCCGCGAGTTCCGTGAAGAGCGAGATATTGCCGCCGAGCAGCGTCTGCAGGCCGGCGCCGATGGTGCCGATCACCGATCGGGACCGCACCACAACGCCGCGCACGACGCCGGTGTTTGCCACGATCTGATAGCCAGGGATCTCAAACGCCGTGGTGGTCATGTTGTGCGGAATGTCGACGGCCTGCGCATGGATGATGGAGCTCATCGTCTCGCTCGGAAGGCGTGAGTGATAGCCAACGCCCGCGTGCTGCGGCGTCCGTTCAAATAGAGTGCGGGCGCCATGCGACCGCCACTGCAGGGATACGCGTTGGCCGTCCGAAGACCGCGCGTCGCACCGGGAGTCACTTCCCGTCGCGTTCTGCCAACTCGAACGTGACGGGCTGTGCGCCCTCCTCGAGCAGTCGTCGGCCAAGCTCCGCGAGCGCACCATGTGCATCGTGGATCGTCAGGAAGTGGTTTCCCGCCAGTGGACCAACGCGGCTGGAAAAGCGCGTGCTGCCATACGGCACGAGAAGCTCTGCTTCGCTGAGTCCGGGCGGGTGCCAGAGGACCTCTCCCGGGGCAGGGAGGCTCGTGAGGTTCTCCTCGCCTACGCCGAGATCGTAGTCGGCGAGCGGCACCCATCCCGCCTCGCCGCTCCATCGCGCCTGCTTGAGCTGTCCATGAAACGGAAGGCGCTCCAGAAACGCGGCGGAGGTCCGCGGGGCGCGTTCGACCTCCAGGGTGGCGGCAAATGCCATGGGACCGATACGTACTGTCAGCTGGGTCATCACCGCGTACCTAGGCCGAATGCGTGGACGAAATGGTGAACCGGAACCCATCCGGATCGCGCAGGCGAAATATCCGTGGCCCATGCGGCGCCGTCACGGGCTCGGTGTCGAGTGTCGTAGATCGCCCTGCCGTAGATCGCCCGACACGTGCAGCGCTTCGTTAGGGCGCAACGCTGGAGCCAGTCGCCAGCCCATCAAGGCGTCGTATCCGCGGACGACGCATGAATGTGCACGATGCGCCACTCGCTCCCTTCCCGGTGCATCACGA
>JANYJW010000002.1 GCA_025361705.1 Gemmatimonas sp. | reverse complement strand
TCGTCGCCGCCGTCGCCAGCAGTCGTCGTCTCGGCGCGCCCAACTGCGCAGCACGCGCCGTATCGGCGTGGTGTTCCTCGAGGACACGGCGCTCGGCGCCGACACCTTGGCCCGCGGTCGCACCTTCGACCGACTCGTCGCCGGCTCCACGTGGAACACGGAGCTGCTCAAGGCGCATGGGCTCGACCAGACCGTCATGGTCATCCAGGGCATCGACACCGATGTCTTTCATCCGGCGCCGCGCGCCGGCGCCATGGCGCAGCGCTTCGTCGTGTTCTCCGGCGGCAAGTTGGAGTACCGCAAGGGTCAGGACCTCGTGGTCGCTGCCTTTGCCCGCTTTCATGCGCGCCATCCCGACGCGCTGCTCATGGTGGCGTGGCACAATCTCTGGCCGCAGACGATGGCGGAGATCGTGACAGCCGGGCACGTGACCGATGCCCCGGTGGTGCGCGACGGCATGCTGGAGCTGGTACCATGGCTCACGCGTCACGGCATTCCTGCCGACGCGGTGCGTGACCTCGGGCTCATGCCCAACTCGCAGATGGCGGCGCTGGTTCGTGAAGCCGACGTGGCGCTCTTCCCGAATCGCGCCGAGGGCGGGACGAACCTCGTGGCGATGGAAGCGCTCGCCAGCGGAGTGCCCTGCATCATCTCGGCGAATACCGGTCACCTGGACCTTACGTCCGACGATCACAACATCGTCCTGCAGCATCAGGGCGTCTGCCGGCCGACCGCTTCGTTCGCCGGCACCGACGGCTGGGGCGAAAGCAGCGTCGATGAGATCGTCGAGGCGCTCGAGTTCGCCTACACCCGCCGGGATGAAGCACACCGCCGTGCAGCCAACGCCGCCGCCGTGATGGCGAACGGCTCGTGGCATCATCAAATCGACCGCTTGTTTGCCTCCGTGGGCGATCTGCTCACCTGACATGCGCTTCTCGGCACTTGCCCCTTCCCCTGCGGCCCAGCGCAGCGCGCAGCGCTACGCCGAGGCCGTCGACCTCTTGCGTGCGGGCCGCGACGCCGAGGCACTAGCCGCCTTCGACCAGGTGCTCGTCAGGGAACCGACGAACGCCGACGCGCTCAACGACTCCGCAGTCGCCCTCGTGCGTCTCGGGCGAACGGACGATGCCATCCAGCGCTTTGAACGCGCGGCCCTTGCGGCGCCGGCATTTGCGAGCGCACACCACAACCTCGGCATGTTGCTGAGTCAACTCGGCCGCGCCGGGGAAGCGTCCAGCGCGTTCGCCCGCTCGCTGCGCCTCGATCCGTCCAAGGCCACATGGTGGGTCGACGCGGGCAATGCGCATCTCGTCACCATGAAGCCTGGCGAGGCGCTCGCCGCGTACGATGAGGCGCTGCGACTGAATCCGGGCTATGTCACGGCGATGACCAATCGCGCGCCGGCCTTGCGCGCACTCATGCGCCCCGCCGATGCCGCCGCGGCATGCCGAGCCGCCATTGCGTGCGACCCCGACAATGTGGACGCCTGGTGTAACCTCGGGTTGATCCTCGGCGAAGATGACCACCTCGCGGAGGCCACCGAGGCGTTGAAACGCGCGCTCGATTTGGCGCCTACCCACCCGATCGTCAACGCGAATCTCTGCGCGATGTACCTTCGAGCCGGCCGTCGAGCCGACGCATTGGAGCTGGCGCAGACGCTGGTCCGCCACAGCCCGGACAGGCCCGAAGCGTGGAATGCCATGAGTCATGCCCAGTTCGAGATGGGAGCGTTCGACGAGATGATGGCGTCGTGTGAACGCGCACTGGCGCTGGATCCCGGCAACGTGAATGCGGTGTACAATCGGGCGAACGTCGAGTTGCTGCGAGGCGATTTTGCCAGGGGTCTTGCGGGGTACGAAGCGCGCCGCCGGTCGACGCATCAGGTGGCCGTACCGAACCGCGCGACCGGGCCTGAATGGAACGGCAGCGCCTTGGATGGTCAGACCATTCTGGTGACGACCGAGCAGGGCGCCGGAGACATGTTCCACTTCGCTCGCTATGCCGCGTTGTTGAAGGCACGCGGCGCTGGGCGTGTGTTGCTGGAAGCGAACCCGCCGCTCGCCGGCATCCTGGCCACGGCACCGGGCGTTGACACGGTGGTGCGTACGGATGAGCCGCTGCCTGCGTACGACTTCTTTGTTCCGTTGCTCAGTCTCCCGCGGCTTTTCGGCACCCGGATGGATTCGATTCCGGCCTCGATCCCGTATCTCACGGTCGGCGATCGCCCTGTGACCCACCTGATCGGCGCGGATGCGCACCCGGTCAAAGTGGGGATCGTCTGGGCCGGCAATCCCAATCACCAGCGCGACCGCTCGCGCTCCATCGCGCTTCCCGCCCTGCTCACGGCAATGCAGGGGCTCGGAGCGTCCCTCTATTCATTACAGAAGGGCGTGCACCCTGCCGTGCTGGACCCGTGGCGTGAGACGGGCATCGTTGACCTCGATCCGCACCTCGCAACGTTTGAGGACACGGCCGCGGCCATCAGGGCGCTCGACCTCGTGGTTAGCGTCGATACCGCAGTGGCGCATCTCGCTGGTGCGCTGGGCAAACCCACCTGGGTCCTGCTGTCGCACGTGCCGGACTGGCGTTGGCTGCTCGATCGCGAAGACTCCCCGTGGTACCCGACCATGCGTCTGTTTCGGCAGGCGGCGCTCGACGCATGGGACGCGCCGTTGACGGCGGTACGCCGCGAACTCGACGCCCTCACTCGCGCCCAGCGCGCACCGAGCCCCGCGCGCACCGCCATCGCTCCGCGGCGTGCGGCGCGCCCCGCTGCGGCCCACACCATCGACATCGCAGCGACGTTCCGGCACGCGGCCGCCTTGCACGGCAAGGGACAGCTTGATGCCGCACTCGACGCCTACGCGCGCGTGCTCGCCCATGAGCCCAGCCACGCGGACGCACTGAACAACTCGGCCGTCCTGCTCTCCCTGCGCGGAGATTCCGCAGCGGCCGAGCAGCGCGTGCGGGCCGCCATTGCCAGCCACCCCAGGGGGGCGCAGGCGCACAGCAACCTCGCGAAGATGTTGTTCACGCGCGGCGACATCGAGGGCGCCCTTTCGTCGTTCGCACGCGCCGTCGAGTGTGAACCGCTCGGCGCCGCCTGGTGGCGGGATTACGGCGACGGATTGAGCATGGCCGGGAGGCACGATGAGGCCGTGAAGGCGTTCAGCCGCGCCATTGGGCTCGACCCGCAGA
>JANYJW010000052.1 GCA_025361705.1 Gemmatimonas sp. | reverse complement strand
ATGCCGTGCGCGTCCCCGTCGCCGGCGAGCGCCACCAGCGTGGGAGACGCGCCCGTGAGGTCGGCAATCGCAACGCGCCGCTCGAGCGACGCGACGCGGGCAATCCCCACCGCCACGCGCGCGGCCATCTCTGCGTCGTTGCCGATCACCACCGCCGACGCGACGCTGCTGAACAACGGGGCCAGCCGTCGCCCTTCTTCTTCCCACGGATTCGGCGTCGTTGCCGCCGGCCGCTTGCGGCCAATCACGGTGCCGCCTCGAACACCCAGTACGGGAGTCCACTGCGGCGCCCGGCGTCCTCAGCGGCCTCGCGCGAAGGGAAAGGACCGGCGACCACGCGATACACGGTAGTGCCGTTGCGCTCGGTGGCTTGCACCCGAGGTGTCGCGCCCTCCACGCGCACCGCAGCCGCCGTCGCGTGCGCGCGGCTCTCCGAGAGCACGGCCGCGAAGCTGAGCATCCAGCCGCGGCTCTTCAACTCGGCGCGCGCGTCGGCTGGTGGCACTGGACTCAGGGCTGCCGCGGGCGGCGTCGGAGCGCCGGACGGCGCTGGGGCATCTCGCGGCGTGGCCGGCAGCGAGTCCAATCCAAGCGAGTCGGGATTCTCTTCGGCGAACGTGACCGGCTCGTCAAGCGTCGCCGACCGCGGACGGAAGCCGTTCCAGCGCACGAGCGCCCACACATCGGCAGCACCGCCCGCCACCCGGGCGCGCTCGCGCTTGGTCTCCGCGTCGACGATCACCAGCGCGTCGCCGACAGCGAGCGCCAGGCTGCCGTCGGGTGCCACGAGCGGGAGGTCGGGGCGCCACGCCGTGGCCACGGTCCCGATCGTGCGCTGCGTGCCAATGGCGATCACGTGCGCCGAGTCGCCGCCCGCCGTGCGCGCCAGCAGGTATTGGCCATCGGGGTCCATGCGCAGGGCGATCGGCGCAGAGGGCAGCACAATCTTCTCGCCTACGGCGGCCTCGTAGCGGTCCACCACGTACAGCGTGGCGCTGTTCTTCACCGCCACAAAGAGCCGGTCGCCGCTCGGGGTCGGTTCCACCGCGCGGATCACGTCGCCAAACGTGACCGAGAGCGAGCGCCCAAGGTCGCGCGTGCGCAACCCCTCGAGCCGATCACCGGCCGCGAAGTAGATGCGGTCGCCGACGACCGTCGGGATCACGAGGTCGGCGCCGCCGATCGTGGTGCTGTCGGAGATCTTTGCTTCGGGCGGATGCAGCTTGCGAATGGTGACGCCGCCACCGGCGGCATCGCTGAGGACGAGCAGCGCGCCGTCGGGGAGGGGCAGCAGCGCCCGCACCGGCGCCGGCGCGCGTACCCGCCACGCGCCGCTGCTGGTGAGCCGAACGATCTCGCCGGTGGGGGCGACGCCGAACACCGAGTAGCCATCGGCCGACGCAATGGCGCGCAGTCGCTCCGACGTGGCAGGGGTGACGCGCCCCACGCGCAAGTCCACGCGCACCGGCATGCGGGCAGCGTCGACCACCACGAGAACGCCCTGCTGGGCGTCGAACGCCAGCGCGTCGGTGACGGCCGGCGCACGCTGCGTCGACGTCCAGATGCTGCTGTCGCGCCACCAGCGGTACGCCCGTGCCGTGCCGCCGAGGCGCGGAAAGCGCAGGAGAATGGCATCCGGGCCCGAAGCGCTCGTCGCCGACCCCCCCGCCGTGGCCCCCGCATCAGGGGACTTGGCGCACGCGGCCGCGAGCAGGCAGCAGAGGACGAGGGCGGAGCGGCGCATCCACCTAATTTGGCGGGGTGGAAGGGGCGGCGAAAGAGAGTGAGGACTTGGACTCAGGATTTCGCTGGTCGATTCCGATCGAGGACCCCGATGGACGAGGATCCCCATGGACGAGGCCCCTGATGGCCGATGGCCCCGCGGAACATCCACGGGGCCATCGGCCATCGCCATCCGACATCGTCATCCTGCATCGCAATCCGGAATTCAGGTCGTCCGTCGCCCCTAGAAACTCGGTCCCAGCGTCCAGAACCAGTACCCCTTCTTTGACGACGCATCGAGCGGGTACGACTTGTCGATGCGCAAGATGGCGAAGTTGAACAGGTTGACGCGGAACCCGTACCCGTAGCTGCGCAGCGGGTAGCGCTGCGTGTTCCAGTCGTAGTTGACCGGGCGCGAGGTCGATATCGTCTGCCCCTTGGACCACGCCATGCCGGCATCGGCAAAGATCAGGCCGTCAATGGGAATGAACGAAATGTTCGTCTTGTGGTAGCGGAACGGGCGAAACACGGGGAAGCGCAGTTCCACGTTGGCAAAGGCGACGCGTGAGCCAAGCAGCTGCGTGGCCGAGCACGCGCCGTCGGTGCCCGCCGTCGCCGACGCACACGCGCTTGAGTAGTAGTTCTCGCGGTCGTAGCCGCGCACGAGGTCGGAGCGCCCGATGTACTTGGGGAAGTTCCGCTCGGCCGAGTCGCTGCCCACCGAGATCGCCGTCTGCACGCGCGTCGCCAGCGTGAGGTAGCTGAACAGCAGCGCGTCGTAGCGCCGGTAGTCGACGTTGTAGTTGGTCCAGCTCAGGTTGCCGGCGGCGTGCTCCAGCTCGAACCGGTAGCGCTGGCCGTAGATGGGACCCGTGAGGCCGTTGATCGTGTTGTCGTGCACGTAGGCGGCGTACGGCGCCACGAAATTGAGCGACGACATGTTGACGATGCTGTCGAGCACCGTCTGCGTCGTGTACCCGTACGCGTAGTCCACGCCGTAGCTGATGAACATCAGCGACCGGTCGATGTTGTTGAAGCTCACCCCGTACTCAAACCGGTTGAAGCGGTTGAGCGGATAGAGCCCGGCGAGGAACGCGCTGCGCTGGATGTAGCGCGCCAGTGCCTGTTCCTGGATCGCCTGCGTGCTGCTCACCGGGGTCATCGCGGCGCCGAGCAGGAAGAAACTCGGCTGCTGCTGGATGCCTGCGGTGTATTGGAAGCGTCCGCCCTGCGACGTGTACGCCGCGAACACCTGGGCTTCCTCGATGCGCCCGTTGATGCCCCCGGCGAGCGCGAGGTGCCTGTTGCCCACGAGATCGGAAAGCACGATGGCCGTGCCGCCGTAGACGCCACGCCCGTAGTTGTCCTGCGCGTAGCCCACCTGCGGGCGCGCGATGTACTCGGGACGGAGCCGCCCGGGGTAGCGGCTCTCGACGAACTTGGACGTGTCGGGCAGGGCGAACGCCGCGCTGTCGAGCAGCACCGCCACGCTGACGCCCGTTCCCGCGGCGCCGAGATTCTCGGGCAGCTTGTCGGTGGCGCGCAGCCCCGCGTCGCCGCGATACACCGACTGCCGCCGCGGATCGCGCCCGGCACCCGGGGGCTGGGGAATCACGCTGTCGCGGCCCACCGCCACCTTGGCCACAATGGCGCTCACGTTCGCCTCAGCCGCCGCCCGCTCGCGCACCCGGCGGATGGACGCCGAGTCGGTCGGCGTCACGTCGTTCGCCGCGCGCGCCACCACCGGCGCCGCGCGGTACGCGTCCGTGCGCAGGGCGCGCGGGTTGGACACCTGCCACACCGTGTACGTGTTGTTCTCGGAGTACACGAACGCCATGCGGTCGGCGTCTGCTGCCCACGTGAGCGCCGGGCTGTTTTCCGTGACCGACTGCACGCCGCCCACCAGGTGCGTGAGCTGGTAGTGTTGCTGATCGGCGAAGTCGTACAGGAAGACCTGCGGAATGCCGGCGCGGTCGCTGATGAACGCCAGCGTCTTGCCGTCCGGTGCCCACTGCGGGTTCATGTTCTTGCCCGCCTGCCCCGGCAGCACGGTCATCGTGCCCGATGCCAGGTCGAGGACGCTGATCTGCCACTTGCCGAACCGCAGCACGTCGAGCTGCGTCTGCGGGCCGCGCTCGCTGGCAAACGCAATCTTGCTGCCATCGGGCGACCAAGCCGGCATCACGTCGCCGTACACGTCGTTGGTGAGGCGCCGCAGGTTGCTGCCGTCCGCGTCGATGACGTACAGGTCCGAAATGCCGCCGCTCAGCCCGCTGAACACGAGGCGCGTGCCGTCGGGCGACCATGACGGACCCACCATCGCGTCGAGACCGGTGTCGAGGCGCCGCAGCACGCGGCGCGTGTTGACGTCAAGCACGTAGAGGACATCCCGCCCGGCGCGCTGCGCGGTGAACGCCAGCCGGTTGCCGTCACGCGAGAACGCGCTCTGCGAGTAGGCGTAGCGCAGCTCCTCAAACTCGGGGTTGAGCGTGCTGTTGGTGAGCCGCTTCAGCCGCTTGCCCGTCTGTGCGTCAGCCAGGTAGAGGTCGAGGAAGACTTCGGCCTTCACGAGACTTCCCGTCGAGATATACGCGATGTGCCTGCCGTCGCCCGACAACGCCGGCGCCACGTAGACGGGAATGACGCCGCCCGTCTTGCGTTCCGTCAGCAGCGACGTGGCGATCTTGCGCGGCCGGTCGAGCTGCCCCACCTGCGGCAGGTACTGGGCCTGCATGGCGTCCTTCCACTCGCCGCCCAGTTCCTCGAGCGAGAGGCCGAGCTGGCGCTTGAACGCACGGTCGTAGCCGAGCGTCGGCGTCGACTGCATGATCTCGCCGATGACCTCGTCGCCCCAGCGCGCGCCCACGTAGCGGAACAGCGACTCGCCATACCGGTACGGAAAGAACTGGTCGGGCCGGCGCTCGAGATCCTCGACGGTCGGGAACTTGCCGCTCAGCGCGGCGTCGCGGATCACGCCGTCCGTCGCCGGATGCATGGGCCCGACCGACAGGTACTCGGCCATGCCCTCGGCAAACCAGAGCGGCGGCTGGCGCTGCTGCAGTGCGTCGAGTCCCTGGCCCGCCCGGCCGCGCGAAAAGACATCGTACTGGAATTGGTGCACCATCTCGTGCGTCAGCACATGCTCCGATTCGCCCAGATCACCGGTGAAGAAGAACATGTTGCGCTGGCGCAGCGCGTCCGTCACGCCGCCCGTGCCCTCGCCCAGATCGCCGAACACGTTGTTCTGCGCAAAGGCGCCGCGCGAGGCGAAGACGATGATCGGCTTGCGTTCCTTGAACTGGTAGTTCATCACGCGCGACAGCCGCGCGTACGAGCGCTCCGCCATGCTCCCGGCGAGGCGCGCCATCTGCGTCTCCTCCGGGTAGTAGTGGATATCAAAGTGCTCGGTCTTGAGGACCTTCCAGTTGAACTTCTGGAATTGCACCTGGTTCTGGCCGAAATAGCCCTGCGCGCCCAGCGGAAGGGCGGGGAAGAGGCACAGGCACAGGCACAGGAACAACAGGCGGACCCTCTGCATCGCGGCTCCCGGCTACGAAGTGATGGCGACCACGGGGGCGTCCCCCCACAACCGTTCGATCTGGTAATGCGTGCGCATGGACGGATGGAACACGTGCACCACGAAATCCACAAAGTCCACCAGCACCCACCGTCCCTGCTCGAGCCCCTCGACGCTGAACGCCTTCACGCCCGCCGTGCCCATCGTTGCGATGACGTGCGACGCCACGCTGCGAACATGCGTGTCGGAGGTGCCGCTGGCCACGATGAAGAAGTCGGCCATGTCAGTGACGCCGTGCAGGTCGAGCAGCACGACGTCGTTGGCCTTGTTGTCGACGCACAGCATCGCGGCGCGCCGAGCCTGCTCGGCAATGACTTTGGGGGAGGTGACTCGCGACATCTTTATGAAGGCAACACCTGAGCGGAGGGAAAGTTCCGGAGCGCGTGTGACTGGCGACGATTGCGACCGACCACGACAGAATACGCCAGCGTACGGCAGAATACGACCACGCCCGACCAGATGATGTATGGCGGGAATGCCGCTTGGATCACAAGGTCCGTTCGCACACGGCGCTGCCCCGGGAGCAGACACCCCACCTGCCGCGCCCCCCATGACGCGACCGCGCGCGCCTATCCGGTGACGACAAACGGGAGCCAAGCCAAAGCTCGTCTCCCGTGTGCCATCTGCCGCCTGCCGTCTATCCCTTAATCACCCACACCTTGATCTCCGGCTTGACGTCGGCGTGCAGGCGGATGCCCACCTTGTACACGCCGAGTGCCTTGATCGGCTCGTTCAGGTCAATCTGGCGACGCTCGATGTGAATGCCCTGCGCTTCGAGCTGCGCCGCAATGTCCTGCGTCGTCACCGACCCGAACAACTTGCCTTCCTCGCCGACGCGCGCGGCGAACGTCAGCGAGATCGGTTCGATCTTCGCCGCAAACGCTTCGGCCTCGGCGCGGCGCGTGTTCTCCGCCGCCTCGAGGCTGTCCTTTTCCTGGGCAATGCGCGTCTTGTTGCCGGCCGTGGCTTCATACGCCTTGCCGCGCGGCAGCAGGAAGTTGCGCGCATAGCCCGCCGACACCTTCACGATGTCACCCGGATGCCCGAGCTTTTCGATTGCTTCTCGCAGAATGACTTCCATCGGAAACCCCAACGTTCAGGTTGACGGGCGCTCGCGGCGACGCCAATCGCGCCAAGTGTCGCCCAAGCCGAGCCCCACGAAGATCACGCCAGCCGCGCCGGCAAAGAGCACCGACACGCTGACCAGAACGACCGTCATCACCCGCCCCGGCGCCAAGTAGAACAGCGCCACGCCGGCTCCGCGCAGCCCAAACAGGGCGCCGAAGAACAGCAGCAGGTTGGCGCCCAGTCCCCGCAAGGGGCCCAGGCCCGGAACAACGAGGAGCAGCAGCCCGATCACCAGTCCCCAAATGAACTGGTCGTCGAACCGGAACTCCCGCAAGCGTGCGAGCGGCGCGCCGATGCGGGCGCGCCCCACGCGGTGATACAACGCCCAGGCGAGCCCGAGCGCGGCCAACGATTCCAGCGCCAACAGGGCCGGAAAAAGCACGGACGATTGCTCGGCCGATTGCCGCACCATGATGCGCTGCTCTTCCAGCTTCTCCTCAAACCAGATGGCCTGCTTCGCCTTGGCCGCCCGGTAGTCCCGCCACTCCTTGCTCGCCACCCGCGCACGCCAGTCGGCTTCGAATGCATCCGACCGCCGCAGCATTTCCGCGGCGAACACCTGCCGCACGCGGGCCGGTCCACCGGGCACCGCAAACGACGTCACGCCACCGATCAGTAATGCCAGGCCCAGCGTTGCCAGTGCACGGGGGAGAAACGACCGCTCGGGCCAAACCACGGCCCAGACGCCGAACGCCACCGCCACCAGCACGCCCCACCCGCGAGCGAGGAGCGCGTACTCCGTGCCAGCCGATCCCGCCCCGACCACCCAGACGGCGAATGCCACCCAGAGAGCAGCCAGGTACAGGCGACCTCCAGCCTTCCAGCCTGCCAGCGCGCACACGGCGAGCGCGGGCACCAGCACAAGCGCCGTTTCGGAAATCGGCAACACCACCGAGAACGGTGGGATGGCCGGCAACAGAAGCAGCAGTGCGAGTCCGCCGACGACCTGTCGCCAGCCGCGCTCGCGGGGGACCGCCGGCGGCACGGGCTCGACGACGGCGTCAATCACTTACGGATTCTGTCCGCGGGTGTACGGCAGCAGCGCGAGGTAGCGCGCCTTCTTGATGGCGCTCGCCAGCTGACGCTGGTGACGCGCACACGTGCCGCTCAGGCGGCTCGGAAGGATCTTGCCGTTGTCCGTCACGAAGCGCGACAGGAACCGCTCGTCCTTGAAGTCGACGAAGCGGATGCGGGCCTCGTCCATGGGGCAGGTCTTCCTCTGGCGGCGCATTATTCGTCGTCCTCGTCGTCGTCGTCACGGGCCCGCTTGGCAGCGAGCTGTTCCTCGGTCATCGGCGGCGCGCCGAGCTCGTGTTCGTGGATGGAAATCAGGTAGCGTACCACCCCGTCGTCGAGCTTCAGCGAACGCTCGAACTCGGGGAGCACCTTGCCATCGCACATGAAGCGGGCGACCACATAGTAGCCCGTGTCACGCTTGCCGATCTTGTAGGCAAGCTGGCGACGGCCCCAGTGGTTGAGCGACGGCTCACCCTCGGCGCTGAGCAGCGCGTGGTGCTTGGCGATCTTGTCGTTGATGGCGGCGTCTTCGAGCGTCGAGTCGAAGACGTACACCGCCTCGTATTCACGGGTCACGTGAGGCAATCCTCCTTTGGTCGTTGAAGCCCCCCGCGGGTTGCCGACGCAGGGGGAGGCGATGCGGCCCGGTTGGCCGCGTTGTGTTGAGCCTTGAAACATAGACTCGGCCGCTGCGGGGGTCAACGGGCGAGGACCGCGGTGCGAGGACCGCGGATGCGCCGCGTGCCCGGCCTCCGGCCTGCCACCCCCAGCCCCCGGACGCTATGCTTGAACGCTCATGCCACGCGCGCTCTCCCTCGACGACGTCGTCGCCGTCTCCAACGATCAGGTCGCCGCCGATCTGACTGGGGACGTCGTCATCCTGGGCATGAAGGAAGGCATGTACTTCAGCGTCTCCGCCGTGGGCGCCCGCATTTGGGCGCTGCTGCAGACCCCGCGCCGCCTGTCAGACATCGTGACGACGCTGACGGCAGAGTACGATGTGTCCGCCGACCTCTGCGCGGCTGAGGTGCTGGCGTTCGTCGAGGACCTGACGGCACGCGGGCTCGTGGTGCGCGATGCTGGCCCGACTCCGTAGCTTTGCCGGGCTTCCCCCCGGCGAACGGACACTTGCCGTGCAGGCGACCGGGGTCCTCGCGGTGGTCAGGCTCCTGCTCTGGCTACTTCCGTTCGCCAGCGTCCGCTCGGTCGTTGACCGCTGGTCATCTGCTGATCCCGCGGCGCCCGACGCGGCGGTGGTGCGCGCCGTCCGCCGCGCGGTCGACCGCGCGGCCCGTTCAATCGCCGGCAGTGACTGCCTTCCACAGGCGCTCACGGCCGAGGTGATGCTGCGGCGCGCGGGCCAGCGGGCGCGTGTGTCGCTTGGCGTTGCGCCCGACGGGCGGCCGCTCGATGCGCATGCGTGGGTGGAGAGCGCGGGGATCCTGGTCACCGGTGACAGCGCAGATCTCGATCGGTACACTACGCTTGCCATCTTCGGGTCGGATACCGGTGCGGACGGGGGAGCGTGAATCCACGGCAGCTTGCTCGCGTCCTGCAGCAGACTTGCCGCCTGCTTTATGAATGATGGAGCGTGACGCGACCTATTGACCAATACCGTGACAGTGCATAACTTTGAGTCGGTGACAGCACTCGTGCGCGATATCGGTGCACACCAAGACGGGTGATTGTCCGGGGCAAACGATTGCGGTAGTGTTACATGGAGCGGCGTGCCGCTTCGTCCGAGTGAAGACACTGGTCCGCTGAGCATGGAGCAACAATGCCCCGCGATGTAGATATCGGTCCGGATCGAACAGAGCAAGAGAGCCCCAGAGGCCGTGTGACTGGCCTGGCGCCGTGGGTGCGGCCCCGACTTGTCCTTATTGGATCGGTCGCGCTTGTGACGGCCAGGGTCGACAACGCTGGCCGCAGTGATGGTGGCATCGGGACGAGAAAGAGGACGTAAGGGTCCCCGGTGCGCGCCTACGGACGACTCGAGGAAATTCAGCGAGGAGTGCCATGCGGCAGGACGCAGGATTCGAAGATTCGTCGGCGCACGGCCAGATGGTGGTCGGCGTGAAACGCGGCGAGGCCCCTTGGGTGACGCCGTACCTGTCGCAGCTTGGCACCGTGGCGCAGGTCACGGCCAAGGTGGACAACGTGGGCCGGACGGACGGCGGGACGTGGCCAACACGGCGCACCTAGCAACACGCATATGCTGGCTTTCGGCGCGCTGATCGATCTGTCACTCGCGCCCTTGGCTCCCGAGTGGACCACGCGCCTCCGGCTATCGCTGCCTGCGATTCCGGGGCGCGTTTCGATTGCCGCATCGGGCGAAGTGGCGCTGGCACACCTCGCGGACGCGCGTCCGTTGCCGTACGACGAGGACCTGCCGCTCGCCGACGGCGACTTGCTGGTGGCCGGCACGCTGCGCATCGATGCGCGCGACGCGTTGCGCGCGGCGCTCTCCCCCGATGCGCCCCACGCGCTCGCCGCGGCCTCCGACGCACGACTCGTCGCCTTGGCCTACCGCCGCTGGAATGATCGCCTGGCCGAGCATCTGCTGGGCGACTATGCGTGCATCGTGTGGGACCGGCGATTGCGTCGGTTGGTGTGCGCCCGTGATCCGCACGGCAACCGCCAGCTGTTCTGGGGTCGCGTGGGCACGGTGATCGTCGTCGGCAGCACCATCGACGTGGTGCGCAGTGTGCCCGGCATCTCCGCCGAGTTGCACGACCGCGCGCTGGTGGAACTCCTGCGACTCGGCTGGGTGGACGAGCCGTCGCGCACCGTGTTTCGCGACGTGCGGCGCCTCGACGCCGCGCACACGCTCCTCTGCGACGGCGATGCGCCCCCTGTGGTACGGCGCCACTGGGAGTTTCCCGTGCCCAGCCCCATCCGGTATCGGCGCGACGAGGATTACGTGTCGCATTTTCGCGAGGTGCTCGATGCCGCGGTGCGTGACCGCTTGCGGGCCCCCCGCGCATCGATCCTGCTGAGCGGTGGCATGGACTCGCCCACCTTGGCCCTGGCGGCCCGCCGCGCCGCGCCCGCGGTGGCCTTGCACGCGTTCACGTTTACCTATCCGACCCTCGCGCCCAGCGACGACGACACGTTGTCGGTGGCAGTGGCCCAACGGCTCGGGCTGCCACAGCAGATCATCGATCTCGACCTGCCGCCTGCGATGGCGCATATCGACGATGCCTCCGCCCTGACGGCGCAGCCGTTCGACGCGTCGGATATCGCGGCCGAACGCGTGAGCTCGCGCGCCGTGGCCGCCTTTGCACCGATTGCCATCTACGGCGAGGATGGCGATACGCTGCTGCAGGCGCCGACACTGCTGGGGCAACTGCGCTCGCAGCCGCTGACCGAAGTCGTGGGCTCGTGGATGCGGTACACCGCACACACCGGCCGCCGTCCATGGGTGGGCCTCGAGTGGCGCGACCGGGTGCGACGCTGGCGGCAGGGCGGCGAGGCCGATCGCACGCCGTGGCTGCGCGACGCGGCGCGTCGGGTCGCGCCGCCGACGCCTCGGCCGGCGTCGACCCATCCGCTGCGTCCGCGGTCGGTGCGCCTGTTGTCGTCGTCACTCTGGGACTCGCTGTACGAGTCACTCGCACCGTCTACGACGCTGGCGCCCGTGCTGTTCACCTTTCCGTTGGTGGACGCGCGGGTGCTGAGCTTTGTCTTCGCCATTCCGCCGGTGCCATGGTGCCAGGAGAAGCGTCTGTTTCGCGCGGCGACGCACGGCGAACTGCCGGACGCCGTGGTGGCGCGTCCCAAGACGGCGTTGGGTGGGCTGATCGAAGGGCGCGTGGCGCAGTGGCGCGCCCGCGGCGGTGCCGACGTGGCGATCAGCGCGCGCGTTGCTCCGTGGGTGGACGTGGACGCGGTGCGCCACGTGCTGCGATCGGGGACGCCGTTCGAAGTCGTCGACGCATGGCGCGTGGTGCAGGTCGACCGCTGGCTGGCCCGCGAAGCGGTGCGGCGTGCCTGAGTACGCCCTGTACGGGCTGGTGATCCGCTGCGACCGCGCGCTCGACGGGCTGGACAGCGCACCGGCGGGTGCGCGCGTGGACGTGGACATCGTGCTCGGGGGGCCGCCGCGGGAGACCACGGGCTGGAGTGCGGCGCCGCCGATGTACCTCGGCCCGGCCGATGCCGCCGGCGCGCCGTCGGTGGTGGTGCGGCGCGACGAGACCCGCGGCTTCTGGTTCCGCTACGACGATGGCACGGAGTTCGTGCTCGATCGCGAGGCATCGTCGATTCACGGGTGGTGGCACGCGCCGTCGAGCCTCGACGATGCCGCCACCTACCTGCTGGGTCCGCTGCTCGGCTTTGTGCTTCGGCTCCGCGCCGTGCTGGCGTTTCATGCGAGCGCGGTGCTCATCGATGGGCGCGCGGTGGCCCTGTTGGGCCCGAGTGGCGCGGGGAAGTCGACCACGGCGGCCGCATTTGCCGGCGAGGGCGTGCCGGTGCTGGCGGACGATGTGGTGGCGGTGCGCGTGGTTGAGGGCGCGGTGACCGCGTATCCGTCGTACCGTCTGTTGCGGTTATGGGACGAGAGCGAACGCATGCTCTTTGGCACCATCGGGCAGCTGCCCAAGCTCACGCCGACGTGGGACAAACGGGCGCTGCCACTCGGCAACGAGCATCCGTTCCATCAGGACCCGGCACCCCTCGGCGACCTGTTTGTGCTGGCGGACCGGACGGATGACGCGCGTGCGCCGTACGTCGAGTCACTGCGGCCGGCCGACGCGATCATGGCGCTGCTGGAAAACACGTATGCCAACTACCTGCTGGACGACCGGATGCGGGGCCAGGAGTTGCGCGCGCTCGAGGCCGTGCTGCGCGGGCGGCGTGTGCGCCGGCTGGTCCCCCATGCCGATCCGGCGCGGTTGCGGGGCCTGGTGGCGTGCGTGCGGGCCGCCGTGGCCGAGCCGACTGACGCGCCGGCTGGCGGGTGAGTTGTACCGCCCGGCGCGTTTCGGCGACATCTTTGCTGTGTGACGGCCTTGCTTCGACCTGACATGGACTTCGTGCGTGCGGCCCTGCGGCGCGATGCGGACGCGGTGCGCGTGCAACACGCCGCCGCTGCGCGCGTGGGCGACTGGGCGGCGGTCGCGCGGTTTGCCATGGCGCACGACGTCGGCTGGTGGGTGGCCCGCGCGTTGCCGGCTGCGGACGTTCCCTCTGATGTTCGCACGGTCCTCGCCGATGCGGTACGCAGCGTGGCGGTGGCCGCGTTGTCGGGCGCGCGACAACTCGTGGCCCTCAGTCAGGTGCTCGGCGATGCGCACGTGCCCATGGTCGCCTACAAAGGTCCGGCGCTGGCGGCGGATGTGCACGGCGATGTGGGGGCGCGGCGCTTCACCGATCTCGATCTGCTGATTGCGGAGGCCGATCGCGACCGCGCGGTCGCGGCGCTGCGCGCCGCGGGCTACGTGTCGGCGTACGGGTATTCAGCGCGAGAGGAGCATGTCTATTCGCGATGGGAGGGCGTCACACAACTCGTGCGCGGCGACCACTGGCCCGTGGAGCTGCATTGGCGCTGCCAGGCGCCGCGCTACGGCGGGCCGCAGGATCCGGCAACCATTGTCTCGCGCGCCCGCCCGTGCGCCCTGGGCGGTGGCACCGTGCTGGTGCCTGCGCCCGAAGATCTCGCGGTGCTGCTGGCCCTGCATGGCGTGAAGCACGCGTGGACGTCGCTGCTTTGGGTGGTGGACTTCGTGGCCACCGTCACCCGCCCGAGTTTCGAATGGGATACGTTTGCCCAGCGCGCCGACGCGTGGCGGGTGCGTCGCGCGGCCCACTATGCGCTGCTGGTGGCGCGCGAGCTGCTGGCGCTCGAGACGGTGCCGAGCGCGCTGCAGCAAGCCGCCCTCGCTGATGCACGGGCGGTGCGCCTCGCGCACGCGGTGTGCGCACGGTTGACGCAGCAGCCCGATGCGCCCGATGTCGGCACGGAGTCGACGCCACGCTACGACCTGCAATGGCTTGCGCGAGGCTGGGCGCAGGCGCGATACCTCGTGCTGGCGGTCACGTTGCCAACGCCGCAGGAGCGCAATGTGGCGCGGCTGCCCGACCTGCTGCTGCCGGTGGCATACCCTGTGCGCGCCCTGCGCGTCATCGGACGCGCGTTGGGATGGCGCGCTTGAAGGGCCTCGGCGCGTTTGCCCGGTTTCTGTGGCGCGAGCATCGCACTCCCATGCGGGTGGTCGCCGTCGCATCGCTGGCGCTGATGCTCTCCGAAGGCGCGGGATTGCTGTTGCTGGTTCCGGTGCTCGGGCTGGTCGGCGTTTCGGTGGGCGACGGCGCGCCCGACCGCATGGCGGTGGCGTTGGATGGTGTTCTGCGCGCGCTCGGCGTCACGCCGAACCTGCCGGGCATGCTCGCGCTGGTCGTCGCGGTGATTTCGGCCCGCGCCGGACTGCAGATGCTGCTTGCCTGGTGGGACGCGCGTCTCGAGGCCGCCGTGGTGGGCCGATTGCGCGAACGGCTGTTCGAGGCCGTCGTGCGGATGCCGTGGGCTCGGTTTGCCGGCGAACGTCCAGCGGCGCTCTTGCATGCCATCGGCCCACAGGTGGACGACGTGCACAGTGCCCTGTTGATGCTGCTGCAGGCGGTCTCGCTGGCCGCGGTGGTGCTCGCGGCGTCGCTGGTGGCCGTGGTCGTGTCGCCCGTCCTCACGGTGGCGGTGGTGCTCGCGGGTGGCGTGCTGCTGGTGGCCGCGCGCGCACTGCGCGCGCCGGGGCGCGCGGATGGCGAGCAGCTGCTGGGTGCGAGCAGCGGGCTGTTTGCGCGCATCGGTGAACTGTTGAACGGCATGAAGATGATCCACGCGCATGGCGCCGAGGTGCGCGCGGTGGCGGCGGTGGAGAGCGACACGCGCACGTGGTCGGCGTTGACGCAGCAGTACGCGCGTCGCCGTGCGTGGGTGAGTTTCGCGCTGGCCGTGCTGGGCGTGGTGATGCTGGCCCTGTTCGTCGAGGCCGGCGTCACGCGCTGGCATCTGGCGCCGGCCACCTTGCTGCTGCTCCTGCTTGTGTACGCGCGACTCGTACCGCGCGCCGCGGAATTGCAGTCACTGGCGAGCGCGCTGTCGCAGGCGCTGGCCTCGTGGGATTCGGTGACGGCGCTGCTGGCCCGGTGCGAAGCAGCGCGCGATGCGCAGGTCAATTTGAACCACCCAAGCGCGGGTGACGGCAGTCACGGCCCGCGCGGCACGTCGGCTGCGGCTCCCGCGGCGCACGCGGCGCACGCCCCAGCCATCGAGCTGCACGACGTCACCGTGCGATATCCGGGCGCCGCCGAACCTGCATTGGCGGGCGCCGTTGCGCACTTCGCCGCCGGCGCGTTCACCGTCGTGGTGGGGGCGTCGGGGGCAGGGAAGACCACACTGGCCGACGTGCTGCTGGGGCTGCTGCATCCGGAATGCGGGGCCGTATTGGTGGATGGGCGGCCCTTGGCGGCGCTTGATGGCGCGCGGTGGCGCGAGCGGGTGGGGTACCTCGCGCAGGATCCGATGCTCATGCACGGCACCATTCGCGACAACCTCTGCTTTGCGCGGCCAGGCGCGACGGACGGCGACCTGTGGACTGCGCTCGAGGCGGCGGCGTGCGATTTCGTGGCGCGCCTGCCGCGTGGACTCGACGCGGCGGTGGGCGATCGCGGTGTGATGCTGAGTGGCGGTGAGCGGCAGCGCATCGCCCTCGCGCGGGCGCTGTTGCGCGCGCCCGACCTGTTGGTGCTTGACGAGGCGACGAGCGCCCTCGATGCCGACACGGAACACCGCGTGTTGGACACCGTGCGCGGGTTGTCGGGGACGTGCACGGTGGTCTTCTGCACGCACCGCGATGCGGTACGCAACGCGGCCGACCATGTGATCGCGCTGGACAGCAGCGAGGGCTAGGCGGTTGGGGCGCGGTGTTCAGCGTGTACGATCTGCGGCCGATGCTTGGGATATGGACTCCATCCTTGCAATTCATCCGGCGCTGACGGACGCGCTGGCCTCGGACGCGCTCTGGGTGCTCGTGCGCGTCGGCGATCAGCACTTGGCGCTGCCCAGTGGTTCCATCCTCGAAATGGTGCGCGCTCCTGCCGCGCACCACGTGCCTCACGCGCCGCCGTGCGTGCGCGGCATCGCATCCATGCGCGGCCAGGTGGGCATCGTCGTCGACATGCGCACGCGCCTCGGGCTTCAGTCGGTGCATGCGGAGCAGCAGGCGGTGGTCGACCTGCTGCGGGCGCGCGAACAGGACCACCACGACTGGGTGGACGACCTCGAGGCGTCGGTGCGCGAGCGGCGCGACTTCACGCGCACGCTCGACCCACACGGCTGCGCATTTGGCAAGTGGTACGACGCCTACAAGGCCCCGACGCTCGAGCTCGAGTGGTATCTGCGGCAGTTCGCGGAGCCGCACGCCGAGGTGCACGCCACCGGGGCGACCGTCGCCGAACACATGCGGCACGGCCGCCATGCAGCGGCGGTGGACACGGTGGCGCAGATGCGCGCGACGAGCTTGCCTCGTCTGGTGAGCCTCTTTGAGGGCGCGCGCAACCTCATGCTGACGTCGTCACGCGAGATCGCCGTCATCAGCAAGGTGCGCGACCGGTCGGTGGGGCTGGTCGTGGACGAGGTCGAGGGCATCGACAAGCTGAAGCCCGACACGCTCGCGGCGCTGCCGCTCGACTTTGGCAGCACCGACGGCGCCATTGTCGGCACGGCACGCACGCAGCGCGAGGACACCGTGGTGGTGGTGCTCGACCTGGAGGTGCTGTCGCAGGACTACTCGGCGGCGGCATAGCCTGGGGGCCGTGCCGGGCGGCGAGATAGTGGCGCGTACGGCAGCGGCAAGCGCTACGCTGCAGCCTGCAGGCTGCAGGCTGGCGGCTGGACGTCGTCCAGCCTATGGCGTCCAGCGCATGGCGTGCAGGTTCTGTTCCCCTACACGTTGAACCGGAACAGCAGCACGTCACCGTCGTTCACGGTGTAGTCCTTGCCCTCGCTGCGCACCGCGCCGGCATCGCGGGCGCCCTTCCATCCGCCGCACCCGATGAAATCGTCGTAGCTCGCCGTCTCGGCGCGGATGAAGCCGCGTTCGAAGTCCGAGTGGATGACGCCCGCTGCCTGCGGCGCCGTGTCGCCGCGGTGGATCGTCCACGCGCGCACTTCCTTCTCGCCGGCCGTGAAGTAGGTCTGCAGGCCGAGCAGGTGATAGCCGCCGCGGATCAGGCGGTCGAGGCCCGCCGATTCGATGCCGAGGTGCGACAGGAACTCGGCGCGCTCCTCGGCCGGCAGCTCCGACAACTCCGCCTCGATCTTGGCCGAAAAGGTCACGACCTCCGCCGGTTCGTGATCCTTCTCGATGGCGGCCCGCAGGGCGGTGACATGCGGGCCTTCGGCGCCGCTCAGCTCCGCGTCGGTGACGTTGGCGGCGTAGAGGATGGGCTTGAGCGTGAGCAGCTGCAGCGGCAGCAGCCAGGCGCGTTCCTCGGGCGTGAGCGCCACGTGCCACAGCGCGCGGCCCTCGGACAGCGGCGTCATGGCCTTTTCGAGCGCGGCGGCCTCGAGGGCAGCCGTCTTGTCGCCCGTCTTGGCAGTACGCCGGGCTTTGTCGAGGCGCTTCTCCACCGAGCCCAGATCGGCGAGCGCCAATTCGAACTCGATGGTCTCGCGGTCGCGCACCGGGTCAATGGCGCCGTCGACGTGCGTCACCTCGTGGTCGTCGAAGCAGCGCACCACGTGCACGATGGCGTCGGTCTCGCGGATGTTCGACAAGAATGCGTTGCCGCGTCCCTCGCCCTTGGACGCGCCGCGCACGAGGCCGGCAATGTCGACGAACTGCACCGCGGCGGGGAGTGTGCGGATGGGCTTCACCACATCCGCAAGCGCGTCGAGCCGCGGATCGGGCACGCTCACCACGCCGATGTTCGGGTCGATGGTGCAGAACGGGTAGTTGGCCGCCTCGGCCTTGGCCGAGGTGATGGCGTTGAACAGCGACGACTTGCCGACGTTGGGGAGGCCAACGATGCCGAGGGAGAGCATGGGGGTCTGGACGGGGCGTATGGTGGCGTGGAGCTGCTGGGAACAGAACTGCAGCTGTGAGCCGTACGCTGTACGCTGTACGCCGACCGCTTTCCCTCAGTGCGTTGAAAGGTAACTGGTCGCAATCGTCTGGTGATGCCATGCGCCGCACTCGTGCGAGCTTCCTGCGCATCGGGAGGGGCGATGCAGGACTTCAAGAAACTCGCGGTCTGGTCCAAGGCGCACGAGCTGGTTCTCGAGGTATACCGGGGGACCGCCAGACTTCCGGACCGCAGCTATCCAGGGCTCGTGTCGCAGCTGCGCCGTGCCGCCGCGTCGATCCCGGCGAACATCGTGGAGGGGTGCGCGCACGCCTCGCAGGAGGAATTCGCGCGCTTCCTCCAGCTGGCGGGTGCGTCGGCGCTTGAGGTGGCGTACCACTTGCTGCTTGCGCGCGACCTCGGGGCGCTCAGCACCGTGCAATATGCGAGGCTCGAGGCGCGGGCCATCCAGGTGCGCCAAATGCTCGGTGGCCTCGATCGCCGCGTCAGATCAGACCTGACATCAGCGAAGTCACTGGAACGCCGGCGCTCCCCGGAATCCAAGCGGACGGCGTAAGGCGTGCAGCGTTCAGCTCACGGCCTCAGTTCGCCGCTTCACCTGACTGCTGCGGCTCGTCCGTGCCTTCTGACGGCGCCGCCTCGCCGCTGTCCCCCGGCGGCCCCACGATCTTCCCCGGGTATCGATTCATCGCGGGGGCTATCCCCTCACCGATCCAGGTCGTGATGCCGGCGGTGAGCGTCGGCAGCAACGTGCGCACCACGGTGCGTTCATCCTCGGTGAACTCGCCAAGGACAAAATCCCGGAGCACCGCGCCGGGCACCGGCGCGGCCTGTCCCACGCCGATGCGGAGCCGGGCATAGTCCTGTGTGCTCAGTGCCTCCTCGATGCTCCGCAGGCCGTTGTGGCCGCCGGCCGAGCCCCGGGCGCGAAATCGAAATGCGCCGATGGGAAGCGCGACGTCATCGACCACGACCAACAGGTCGTTGCCGACGGCCCAGAACGGGCGGTGCACATACGGCGCCAGCGCATCGCCGCTGAGGTTCATGAACGTGAGCGGCTTGAGCAGGCGCGTGCGAAGGCCCGCCACGGGGCCGTCCGCGGCGCACGCATTCGGCCGTGCGCGCCACAGAGGAAAACGCCAAACGTCGGCCAAGTGGTCAATGACCCACCAGCCGACGTTGTGACGCGTAGTCTCGTATTCGGGGCCCGGATTGCCGAGGCCGACGACGAGCTTCACGGTGCGGAAGCTGCCTACGCCTTCGCGCCTGCCTTCGGAGCCACCGCCTTGGGAGCGCCCGCCTTCGGGGCAGCCACCTCGGCGCCTTCCTCATCCTTCTTGCCCTTGGTAAGCACTTCGGGCTCGGCAATGACCGGAGCGCCTTCCACCGGCTCTGCCGCCTTCTCTTCCTTCGGCGCGGCGCAGGTGCAGATGGTCGCATCCTCGTCGTCCTGCACTTCGATGCCGGCCGGCACCGTCACATCGCCGACGTGGATCGAGCGGCCAATGGCCAGTGCGGTGACGTCGACGTCGATGTGGTTGGGGATCTGCATCGGGTCAACGCGGATGGACAGCTCGTGCATGATCTGGTCGATGATGCCGCCTTCCTTGACGCCAATCGACGCGCCGACGAACGCCAGCGGAACGCTGACCGTCACCTTCTCGCCAGCCACCAGTTCCTGGAAGTCGACGTGGAGCACTTCCTTCTTGTACGGGTGGCGCTGGATCTCGCGAATGAGCGTGTTGGCCTTGGTGCCGTCGATGGCGAGCTCAAAGACGGTCGTGCGATAGGACACCTTTTCGAGCAGCAGCGCAAACTCGTGGGTGTCGATGGAGAGCGAGAGCGGCGTGCGTGCGTGGCCGTAGATGACGCCGGGAATGCGGCCGGCGGAACGGAGCTTGCGGGCGACGCCCTTGCCGGTGTCGGCGCGGCTGGTCGCGGCGAGTGATGCAGTGGCCATGGAAAAATCCTTGCGAAGTTCATGTGCGCTACGGGGGTTCCCGGAATGTCCGGCCCGGCGTCGCACGTCAATTCCGGCGATGAGCCGGGTGCTGCCATCCTGCAAAACAACGAGAGAAGTTGTGGCCTTTACGCTGTGCGCCCGACGACCTGTAGCTGATGGCGTCCAGCCTGCCGCCGCTGTTTCAATTTCCTACTCAAAGAGCGACGACACCGATTGGTAGGCGTGCGTGTTGCGAATCGCCTTGGCCAGCAGCTCGCCGACGGACAGCACGTTGAGCGTCGGAAAGTGCCGCGACTCGGGAATGGCAATGGTATCGGTGACCGTCACTTCCTTCACCGGCGCATTGCGGAGCCGCTCGACGGCGGGGCCGCTGAGCAGCGCGTGCGTGGCGCAGATGTAAATGTCGCGCGCCCCGAGTTTCTTGAGCGCGTTGGCGGACTCCGTGACGGTGCCCGCGGTGTCGATCATATCATCGGCCAGCAGGCAATCGCGTCCTTCCACTTCACCCACGACGTTCACCACCTCGGCCACGTTGGCCGCGGGGCGCCGCTTGTCGATGATGGCGAGCGAGGCGTCGAGGCGCTTGGCGAATCCGCGCGCCATCTTGGCCGAGCCGACGTCAGGCGCGACGACGACGAGATCCTTGAGGTTCTTCCGGCGATAGTGGGCCGTCAGCACCGGGGCGGCATACAGGTGGTCGACGGGAATGTCGAAGAACCCCTGCAACGCGTGCTGGTGGAAGTCAACGCCAAGCAGTCGGTCGGCGCCGGCTCCGGTGAGCATGTTGGCCATGAGCTTGGCGCCAATGGCCACGCGGGGCTGATCCTTGCGGTCTTGACGGGCGTAGCCGAAGTAAGGCACCACACAGGTGATCCGTGCGGCCGACGCGCGTCGGGCCGCGTCGATCAGGAGCAGCAGCTCCATGATGTTCTCGGCCGGCGGATTGGTGGGCTGGACGATGTAGACGTCGGCGCCGCGCACGTTCTCGTCAATGCGCGCAAAGACCTCACCGTCGGCGAACCGCGAGGTAGTCGCCCTGGTGAGTTCGCAGTCCAGGTGCTTCACGATGCTTTCCGCGAGCGCCCGATTCGCCGTGCCGGTCAGGACCCGAAAGCCCTTGAGAGGTACTGCCAGTCCGTCCATAGCTGCGAAAGATGGCCGGAGCGAGGGCCAAATGGAAGGCGACGCGGCGAGACGAACGCAGAAAGACGAGGGGCAAAAGTCAGGGAATGCGATGCGATCGTCGGCGGAAACGTGGTGGGAACGCCGCGCCATGCTCCAACCATCCCTCGTCCCCCGTCTCACGTCCCTCGTCTCAATTGCCCCCGGTGGACTCGAACCACCATTACCGGATCCAAAGACCGGCGTCCTAACCATTGGACGAGGGGGCAGCGACAGAAAGCTAGTGACGCTGGAACACCTAACGGAAGTCGCGATGGCCTACGGGAGTTCGCGCACCGGCGCCCGGCTTTCCGCCCGGGCAGGCAACCGGCCAGTGCCACCCTTGGTGGCCGAATCGGTCGGCGCGGCCCGGACTCTGTGCGATGCGCCGCGGCGCAGGGTAAGCGCCGGCGAGCACCCGAGCGCCCGAGCGCCCGAGCGCGCCTAGTCGGCCAGCGCGACCGGTGCGCACGGCGCGGTCGCGGTGTGCAGCGTGCGCCAGCCAGCGGGTAACGCGGTCAGCTCCGGTGTCGCCGTGTCGCCATGCAGCACCGCGAACAACGTCGAGCCCGACCCGCTCATGAGCGCCATGCGTGCCTGCGGGAGCACCGCGAGTTGCGCGCGCACTGCGGCCAGCTGGGGATGCAGCGCGAAGATGACGTCCTCGAATTCGTTTACCGCGTCGGCGGCGACGGCGCTCCAGCCACCGATGGCGCGCGGCGAGCGCCACGCGGCACCCGCCGACGCGTTGCTCGCGGCGCGGCGCGCGGCGAGCGCGCCATACGCCAGTGCGGTGTTGACGCCGAAATCGGGGACGACGAGCAGGACGCGCGCTGCGGGGAGCGGCGGAAGGTCGAGCAGGCGATCGCCGCGCCCCCACGCCAGCGCCAGCTCCGATGCGGACGCAAGGAACGCGACGTCTGCACCGAGTCGCGCGGCGATTGCGATCAGCGCGGCGGTGCCAAGCGGACGACGGGCGAGCGCGTCGAGCGCACGCAGCACGGCGGCGGCGTCAGCGCTGCCGCCGCCGAGTCCGCCGCCCACGGGAATCTGCTTGTCGATCTCGATGGCGAAGCCGCTGGGCCAGCCCGCCACGGCGGCATACGCGTCGGCGGCGCGCCACGCGAGGTTCTGCTCCATCGGGCCGAGGTCAGCGGCTCGCGTGGCATCGGTGAACCGCACGTCGAGCGTGCGGCCCGCGCTCTCGCGCACCATGACCTGATCGGCGAGGGCAAGGCGCTGGAAGAGCGTCTCGATCTGGTGAAAGCCGCCAATTTCGCGGGCAAGGATGCGCAGGGCGAGGTTGACCTTGGCCTGCGCCGCGACGCGCGCCGAGCTCACGGCACGGCCTCGTGTTCGCCGGTGATGCGCCGGTTTTCCGCCACCTGTGCCGCCTGCACGTCTCCCAGATGCACGCCCATGCGCAGGAAGTACCAGGCGCCGATGACCGTGATGGGGATGTACGAGAGCACGTGGAAGCCGATGGCCCATGTGACGGCCTGCACCGGGTCGACGCCGTACACAGGCAGGGCGAGCTTGGCCGCCGTCTCGAAGACGCCGACGAAGCCCGGCGACGATGGTACCGCAACGCCGATGACGATGATGCCCTGCACGAAGAGCGCGGCGGTGAACGGCGCCACGATGCCCACCGCGCGGAATCCGAACCAGAAGGCGAGCGCATTCATGAGCCAGTGCACGAGCGCCCACGCGAACGTGGCGAGAAACCGCGCCGGTTCGCGTACGACGACGAGCCCGGCCGCGAGCGCATGCACCAAGGCCCCGACGCGGTCGCGAACGCGGGGAAGCAGGGCGCCGGTGATGCGCACCGCGAGCGACTCCATGGCGTGTGGCCACTGCGCAAGCGCGAAGAGTCCACCGAACGCGGCCACCACGACGCCAGCCATGACGAACGCGATGGACTGCACGGGGCGTCCCTGAATGACGAACGACGCCGGGAAGTCGGGGGAGAGCATGGCGACCACCAGCAGGAGCACCACGCAGAGCGCGTCAAAGACGCGATCCACGGCGAGCGATGCGAGCGCGGCCGACCAGGGGACGTCTTTGCGCTCGCGCACGAGCACAAAGACACGCACCAGCTCTCCCGCGCGCATGGGCAGCACGTTGTTGGCCATCATGCCGATGGCGGTCGCGCGCCAGAGCGGACCGAAAGGCAGGCGTGGCGCCACGGGATCGAGAATGGTGCGCCACCGGCGTGCGCGCAGGGGGAAGATGAGCTGCGAGGCCACGGTGCACAGCGCCCAGAGCGTGAGGTCACTGCCGCGGAGCGCGGCGAGCACCTGCGCGAAATCGATGCCCTTGAGTGCGTACCAGAGCAGCAGCGCACTGACGGCGATGCCCAGCGCGCCGCGAACGCCCAGCTTCATCGGTCAGTCCGTGGTGGCGGCGAGTTCGAGCAGATCGAACAGCTCGGCGAGGAGCGTGGCGTCTGGCACGCCGCCGGCGGTCCGCATCTGGTCCCGCAGTTCGATCGCCCGGTCAAGCGCGTCGCGGCCGCGATACACGAGATCCTCGATCGGCACGAGCACCCCGTCGTCGGCCTGCGCGAGGGGTTCGGCGAGTGGGGCGTCCTCGAGACCGCTGAGGCCTGCAAGGCCGCTTGCCAGCATCGCGTTGAGCGCATGGCCGGTGGAGGCGGCGCCCGCAGGGGCACCTGCCGCACTGGCGACGGTCGCGGCGGACGTTGCGATACCGCGCGAGACCAGCGATGGCTCACCTTCCGGGGCGAGCGATGCGATGCCGATGTCGCCAGCCACGGGTTCGGCGGGATGCACGGGCTCTGCGTGCCCCGCGCCCCTCACCTCACGCAGGATCTCGGCGGTCCCCTTGCCGTGCGGGGCGGCGAGCAGGCGACAGGCGCGCTCGAGGGCGTCGAGCGCGACGCCGGCGAGCAGCGTGGCCTGCGCGCGCTGCTCCTCGAAGAAGGCGGCGAGGGGCGATTCGCCGAAGCTCGATGCCATGCGCGACAAGGCGCGCGAGGACGACGCAAGTTCGCGTGCCAGGCGCTCGCGCGTCGCGGAGTCAACCGCCACCGTGGCGTCTCCCACCAGGCGGCGCAGGTGCTCGGCGTGGCTCACCACTTCCATGCGGAAGCGCTGCGCGGCGGTGGTGGGCGGCGTGAGCGCGGCGCTCACAATGCCCGGCTGGCCATCGTCCGGGAAGAGTGCGCTGATGGGCACGATCTCGTCGAACGTGGCGGCGGCGCCGAAGGCACCGGCCGCGGCAACGAACGCCTCGAGCTCGTGCGAGCTGGTGCGCGGGCGGTCACCGCGCATCAAGGCGATACTGCCATCGGCAAGCACGTGCGCCGCGGTCGAGAAGAGCGTGCGGAGCGCGGGCGTCACTGCACCGCCGAGTTCGAACGCCTTGGCGGCCTGGTCGAGCGTGTCGACCACCTCGGGGAGTGGCGGCAGGTCCTTGAGCAGGGCAATGCCGCGCAGTCCACGCACCCGCTGCAGCGTGGCGCTGAACGACGCGGGGCCCACCGGGTTGTCGGCAAACGCCAGGAGCTGGCGCGCGATGTCGGCGGCCTCGGTGGCGAAGAAGATCGAGGCATTGGGCGCCGAGGCGCCGGCCGTGGATGCCGCTGGCGCGTAGGCGGCAAGTTCGTGGGCGCGCGCTGCGGCCCGCGTCGTCTCGGCGTCGCCCCAGGTGCGCACGCCGCGAATGAGGATCTTGAGGTCGTCGATGGCGGCGACAAAGGCGCCGCGCAGCGCGTCACTCCACGAGAGTCCGCCACCCTGCAGCGCGTGCGTCACGCGCTCGAGCGCCCCGGCCACGTCGGCGATGCCTCCCACCTTGGCCATGGTCGCGCTGCCGCGCAGGGCGCGCGCGTTGCGGATACACCCCTCAAGATCGGGAGTGCCGCCGGCGGCCTTGGCCACGAGTCCGTCGAGATGCTCGACGTACTCGGAAGCTTCAAGCGTGAAGAAGGCGAGGAGGCCGCTGCTCATCGATGGAGAAGTTACGGGACGGAAACGGGGGGAGCAACGCTATCCATATCAGACGAGGGCGGAGGGGGGGCAGTAACCGTGTCGACGACCACATTAAGGAAGCCGTGGGCTGGACGCTGTACGTCTTCCGTGCCGCCCATCGTACGGCGTATGGCCTGCAGCTCACGGCTTTTGTTCAGCGCCGCTCCTGCTCCATCGCAGTTCTCATCTCCCGTACCGCAGCCTCCAGTCCCACGAACACGGCCCGGCTGATGATGCTGTGGCCGATGTTGAGTTCCTGAATGTCGCGGATGGCCGCCACGGGGCCGACGTTGCGTACGGTGAGGCCGTGGCCGGCGTGCACGGCGAGGCCGAGTGCGCACGCGTGTGCGGCGCCGTCCCGGAGGGCCGCGAGCGTGGCGGGGTTGGCTGGTGCGTGCGCGTATTGGCCGGTGTGCAGTTCGATGGCGGTCGCGTGCAGGGCGGCGGACGCGTCGATCATGCGCGGTGCGGGGTCGATGAAGAGCGATGTGCGGATGCCGGCGGCGGCCAGCCGCGCCAGCCCTTCGGCCATCCGGTCGGGCTCGCGTGTGACGTCCAACCCGCCCTCAGTCGTCACTTCTTGGCGGCGCTCCGGCACCAAGGTCACTTGGTGCGGGCGCAACCGTTCGGCAATGGCGAGCATCTCGTCGGTGAGTGCCATTTCGAGGTTGAGCGGCGTGCGGGTCACCCGCGCGAGGGCGTCAAGGTCGGCGTCCTGGATGTGGCGGCGGTCTTCGCGCAGGTGCGCGGTGATGCCGTCCGCGCCGGCGGATTCGCACAGGACGGCCGCGGCGGCCGGGTCGGGCTCGTCGGCATGACGCGCCTGCCTGAGGGTCGCCACGTGATCGATGTTGATGAACAGGCGGAGGTACGCCGCGCCGCCAGATGCTGCCATTGTCCACCCCTTCAGGATGCGCGGACGCTGTCCGCGGGAGTGCCAGGTGAAACGAGTTGCCGTTCTGCTGCTGCCCTGCCTAGCCGCCTGCGCGAGCCTTGCACGATCCGGTGATGCCGGCGGCGCCGCGTCGCCGAGTGAGGCGATTCAGCAGTTCCTCGCCGCCTCGCAGAAGAAGGATCTGCAGGGCATGTCTGCCCTCTGGGGCACGGCCGACGGTCCTGCCAGCAAGTCGATACCGACCAAGGAACGCGAACGCCGCGAGTTGATAATGATCCAGTGCCTCTCGCACGAAAAGGCCACGGTGGGTGTTCCTGGGCCGGGCGAGGCCGGGCGGCTGCGGATTCCCGTGGAGCTGACGGCGCTCATGCGCAAGGCAACGCCGGCATTTACGGTCGTGCGCGGTCCGGGCGGCCGGTGGTATGTGGAGAACTTCGAGCTCGATCAACTTCGTGATCAAGGATTCTGCGGCGCATCCCGGAGTGCGCCGCCGCCGCCGAGTGGCGTGCGCTGAACGGAGACGGCAGACGGTAGACAGTCGTTCGCGGAGCGCGGACCGCGTAGCGCGTACGGCGCACGGCTGCTGTGTGATCTCAGATATCGGGGCGGTCAATACTCGGGGAACCCGGGCCTTGCCGCCCCGATTAGTATTCCGTGAGTTCGATGAGCACGCCGCCTGTCGACTTCGGGTGCAGGAAGGCAATGCGCTTGCCTTCGGCGCCGATGCGCGGCGTGTCATCGATGAGCGTGATTCCGGCGGCCTTCGCCTTGGCCAAGGTGCCTTCGAGATCATCGACGCAGAAGCAGACGTGGTGAATGCCCGGTCCCTTGCGGTCGACGAACGTCGCAATGGGGGAGTCGGCGGCGGCGGGTTGGAGCAGTTCCACGAGGGAGTCCCCGGCGGCGAGACCGGCAATGCGGGCACCGTCGGCATCATCGAGCGGCGTCTCGGGCAGGCCGAGCACGTCGCGGTAGAAGGGCAGGACATCGTCGAGGGCGCGCACAGCAATGCCGATGTGGGCGATGCGAGTGCCACGGCGGGGTGGAGTACTCATGGCGGCGGTGCTCCGGCAGCAGGGTGGGCGCCTAACATTAATCGAGCGCGAGCGGTGGGCGACACCGTCGCGGCGGAGGCACGGGACATGGCTGGCAATCTGGTGCAGGTGACGGACGCCGACTTCGAGCAGCAGATCGAGAAGCACGCCGGCGTGGTAGTGGTGGACTTCTGGGCGACCTGGTGCGCTCCCTGCCGCATGATTGCGCCGATTCTCGAGCAGCTCGCGGTGGAGTACGAGGGCAAGGTGACGGTGACCAAGATGGATGTGGACACCAACCAGAAGACGTCGGCCCGTTTCAACGTGCGTTCCATCCCGACGCTCCTGTTCTTCAAGGACGGCAAGGTGGTGGATCAGGTCATCGGCGCGGTGCCCAAGGCGGCGCTCGCGGCCAAGTTCCAGTTGCATTCGGCGTAGCTGACCGATTGCGGCAACGGGTGACGCCGCCGCACAATTCAACCCGGGCACCGCGACGCGGATGCCCGGGTTTCGCCTTCTCTCCTCGCCATGCCCGTTGCCGCCACACAACTGAGGTATCCCAGGGTTCGGGCGCTGCTGCCTCGCACGCGGCTGGCCTACGTCCACCTGCAGAACCTGCTCACCGACGCCAAGCGCGACCGCGCGGCGCGGGTGTTTGGCTATGTCGCCATCTGGCTCCCCGACGAACTCCTCATTCTGTACATGGAAGAGGGCGAGCTGGTGAACGCCACGGCGACGGCGGACGGCCAGCACTGGCGTGCGATGCCCATTGGCGAGGCGGTCGCCAAGGTGCCCAGCGCGGCCGAGTACGGCGAGATCTGTTTTCACGAGGCGGAGGACGAGCAGCTCGCGGCCATGTACGAGACGCAGACCATGCCGGAGATCGCCTGGCCGGACGAACTGCCGACCAATAACGCCGCGGCGCTGATGGCCAACATGATGGCCACGTTGTTCGACGGTCTGCTGGAAATCGCGTCGTCGGATGGCGTCAACTACGTGGTCTTCAAGCACGGCATGCCGCTGCGCGGCTATTACGTGGACGAGTCGGTGGCGACCGACGAGCCGACGCGGGTGCGCGCGCTGCTCGATCGGGTGCTCAGGCTGGGCGGCACCGCGCGCCGCTTCGACGTGCCGCCGATCCTCGCCAATCAGGCGGCGCCTGCGCTCATCGCCGCGTATCGCGACCTGGTGGGCAGCATCGTGCGCCGGCTGTCAGACGGCGGGGCGCATGGCGCCTTCGCCGTGGCAGAGCGGGCGCGACAGCAGTTGATGGCACGCCACCCCGCGCTCGAGCGGCTGTCGCTCACGGTCCCGAATCAGCGCGACCCGGTGGTGGAGACGCCGGCGCTCTCGGCGGCCATCGCGGCGTGGCTCACGGAGACCCTGTGGCACGTGCCGCTGCCTGATGACTCGTCGCCGGAACTGCTGGTGGCCGAGTTCGCACGGCCGCGCCGCCACCTGTTTCAGGCGGCGGGACTGTTTGAGGCGCTGCCGTGGAAGATGTCGTGGTAGGCGCCGCGAGCGCGCAGGCGAGCGCGCAGGCGAGCGCGACCGCGGGCACGCTGTTCATCGTCAGCACGCCCATCGGGAATCTCGGCGACCTGAGCGTGCGCGCGATTGACACACTGCGCACGGTGGATGCGATCCTGGCTGAGGACACGCGGCACACGCGTGCGCTGCTCCACCACTTTGATCTTCACACGCCGCTCGAGTCGTATCACGAACACAACGAAGCAGCCACGACACCAAGTCTGGTGGCGCGTCTGCAGTTGGGGACGCGGCTGGCGCTCGTGAGCGATGCCGGAACACCACTGCTCAGTGACCCGGGAGCGCGGCTGGTGCAGGCGGCGGCGGCTGCAGGAATTGCCGTGGTGCCGATTCCCGGGGCGTCGGCGTTGCTCGCTGCGCTGGTCGGCGCGGCGCTGCCTGCCGACCGGTTCACCTTCTTCGGCTTCATGCCGCGCAAGGGCGCGGAGCGGCGCACGTTGCTGACCGAAGTGGCCGCGCTGCGTCACACGGCGGTGCTGTACGAGGCACCGTCGCGCGTGGGCGACACGCTGTCCGACCTGGCGTCGGCCGGCGCCGCGGAGCGGCGCGCCGTGGTGGCGCGTGAGCTCACCAAACAGTTCGAGGAGTTCCGCCGTGGCACGGTGGGCGAGCTGGCCGCGCATTACGGCGAGGCGCCGCCGCGCGGCGAGGTGGTGATCGTGGTGGAGGGCGGCGAGGCGCCGGCGCTCGACGAGGACGCATTGCGCTCGCGGGCCATGGCGCTGCGTGCCGAGGGGCTGAGCGCTCGCGACGTGGTGCGCGTTCTGATGGAGGACGACGGTGCGCCGCGCAACCTGGCATACCGGCTCGCCCACGACTGAGCCATGCGCCCCCTCCGACTTCTCATCCTCGCGCTTCCCCTGCTGGCCGGCGCGGCCGGCCCCGTGTCGTCGCCGGGGTCGCCCGAGGGCGCGCCCGCTGCCGCGCCGCGCCTTGCGGTGGCGCGCCTGCAATACGACGGCGGCGGTGACTGGTACGCCAATCCGTCGAGCCTGCCCAACCTGATTGCGGCCATCCGCCAGCGCACGACGCTCGACGTCGATCCCAGGGAAGCCCGCGTCACCCTGATGGACGAGCGGCTGTGGGACTATCCGTTCCTGCATCTGACAGGGCACGGCAACATCCGGTTCACCGACGCCGAGGTGACGCGCCTGCGGGAATACCTGCTGCGCGGCGGCTTCCTGCACGCCGACGACAACTACGGCATGGATGATGCATTCCGCCGCGAGCTGAAGCGCGTCTTTCCCGATCGCGACCTCGTGGACGTGCCGCTGCGGCACCCCATCTACCGTGCCGTGTACGACTTTCCGCAGGGCGTGCCAAAGATCCACGAGCACGATGGCAAGCCGGCGCGCGGACTCGGCGTCTTCATCGGCGACCGGCTCGCCGTGTTCTACAGCTACGAAAGCGACCTCGGCAACGGGTGGGAAGATGTGGGGACCTACAAGGACGACCCGCCGGACCTGCACGAGAAGGCGCTGAAGATGGGCGTGAACCTGTTCGTGTACGCGGTTACCAGCCGGCCCGGCGCGTGACAACGGTCGAGCGGCTCCTGCACGAGCACGCGCAGCACGCGCAGTTGACGCGTGTGGGCATGGGGCTGCGCGTCGCGGGTGCAGCGCTTGGCGTGCTGGCGGCGGGCGCGCTGGCCATGGGCCACATGCGCTGGCTGACGCTGCCGCGCGCGACACCATTCGCGGATTGGCTGGCGGTCATCGTGCTCGTGGCAATCTGGTGGCGGCGCCAGCGGCCGTTGGTGCTGGCGCAGCGCACGCCAGCGGCGGTGGCGCATGCCATTGAGGGAGAGCGCGGCCTGCGCGACGGCGCGGCACGCACGCTGCTGGAGGTTGCGCCGCTGGGCGGCCCGTTCGTGGCACGCGCCGACGCGCTGCTTGGCGCGCGGCTGGGCGATGGGCCGCTCGCGCCGCGGCTGCGCCGGCGGGCGCAGCGCCAACTCCTTGGCGCCATCGCGTGGCTGGCCGTGGTCGCCGCTGCGGTGGCGATCACGGCGTCGACGCACGGCGACGGCTGGCGCGCCCTGCTGCATCCGGCGTCGGCGTGGGCAGGCACGCTGCTGCCGCGCATCACGTTTGACGATCCGCCGGCGGGTCTGTTGCGTGGCGACACGGCCGTGTTGCAGGTGCATGCGGCGGGGCGGCGCGCGGTGATGGTGCGTCAGCGCGCAACGGGCGGCGCGTGGCGCGACACCACGATCGCTATCCGCGGTGGTGCGGCCGCTTGGCGCGTGGGTCCGCTCGATGCGGACCTCACGCTGCTTGCCACCGACGGCCGCGCGGAGAGCGACACGCTGCGCCTGCGCCTCGCCGAGCGGTCGTTCGTGGGCGACCTCACCGTGGCCGCGCACTTTCCGGGGTACCTCGCGCGTGCCGACGAAACGCTGCCCGCCGAGGCCGTGCTCCGCGTACCGCAGGGGACGGCGCTGACGATCACGGGGCGCGCCTCCGAACCGCTGCGCACGGTGTCGCTGGGCAGCGAGGGCGAGCGTGTGCCGCTGGTACTCAGCGGACGCAGTTTCACCGGGCACTTCACGCCGCGTGCCGCGGGCGTCTTTGTCTGGCATGCCGAGGGCGCGGGCGCGCCCATCGCCGATCTGCCCGCGCCGCTGCAGGTGGAGGTCGTGCCCGACTCGGCGCCGCAGGTGGACTTCCTGTCGCCGATGGCCGACTCGAGCGTGGCTCCAAGCGGCCGCGTGCGCGTGGCGGTGGCGGCCGCTGACGACCGCATACTGCGTGATGTGACGTTGGCCGTCTGGGTGCAGCGGGGCGATGGGCGCGCGACCGCGCCGCAAGCGCAGCGGCTGTTCGACGGGGGCGCGCCGTCATACATCGGCGCGATGGCCGTGGATCTCGCGGCGCTGGCGCTGCAGCCCGGCGATGTGGTGCACGTGCAGGCCAGCGCGCACGACGACGCGCCGTGGGGACAGACGGGCAAGAGCCGCGAACTGCTGTTGCGCGTGCCGGCGTTTGAAGATCAGCGGCGCGATGCACGCGCGGCGGCCGACTCGCTGGTGAGCAAGGCGGTGGCGGCGGCGCGCGCGCAGCAGCAACTGGAGCAGCGCACCAGCGATGCGGCGCGTGCGCGCACGCCCAGCGAGCAGGCCAAGGCCGGCGAACGCAAGGCGCCCGATGCGATGTCGTACGAGGCGGCCGAAAAGGCGAAGGGGCTGGCGCGGGAGCAGGCGCAGATGGCCGAGCGGTCGCGCGACGTGCAGGAGGCGACGCGCGAACTCGAGGAGCGGCTGCGGGCGGCGGGCGGGCTCGACAGTTCGCTGCAGGCGCAGCTGCGTGAGGCGCAGAAGTTGCTGCGCGAGGCGCTGACGCCCGAACTGCAGGCGGCGATGAAGAAGGTGGAGGGGGCGGCGCAGGAGCTGTCGCAGGATCGCACACGCGCATCGATGGCCGACCTTGCCGAGCAGCAGAAGCGCCTGCGTGAAGCGCTGGAGAAGAGCGCGGAAATGCTCAAGCGTGCAGCGCTCGAGGGCCAGATGAAGACGCTGCGCGAGGACGCGGCCTCGCTGGCGCGCAAGCAGCAGCAGTTTGCCGACTCGGGCGCCGGCGCCCAGGCGAAATCGCTCGCCCAGCGCACCGGGGATCTCGCGCGCGAGATCCAGCAGCTGCAGCAGCGGCTCGAGCGTGAGCGCGCCAACGCCGGCGCGCGGCAAGCCGACGCGGCGGCCAGTCAGGCGCAGGCGTCGCGCGAGGCGATGCAGCGGGCGGCACAGCAGGACGCCACGCCGCAGGCGCGGGCACAGGCCGGCAAGGAAGCGGCGCAGGCCATGCAGCAGGCGAGCCAGTCACTGGGCGAGGCGCGCGAGCGGCAGGTGGCGGCGTGGAAGAACGATGTCACGGGCTCGCTCGACAAGGCCGTGCAGGAAATGATGCAGATGGCGCGCCAGCAGCAGCAGTTGGCGGAGCAGGCGGGGAAGGGACAGGGTGCGGGTGAACAATCGGGCGATATGCGCGCGCAACAGTCGGCGCTGCAGCAGGGCGTGCAGCGGGCCGCCGAGCGCCTGCAGGATCAGGCGAAGAAGAGCGCCATGGTGTCGCCCGGCACGCAGCAGGCGGTGCGCGACGCGCAGCAGCGCGTGGATCAGGCGATGCGCGATGCCAACAACGCGCAGCAGGCGCCCGGCGGCCAGCAGCAGCAAGCGGGCGCCATGCGCGACGCGGCGCAGGCGCTGCGTCAGGCGGCGAGCGCGCTGGCGCGCGACCGCGAGCGCGTGGAAGGGGCGCAGTCGGGGAGCGGCGTGCCCGAGATGATCGCCGAGCTGCAGAAGCTCGCGCAGCAGCAGGGCGAGGTGAATGCGCAAATGGCCGGGCTCTTCCCGGCGCCGCAGCAGGGCCGCCAGGCCACCGACGCGGCCTCGGCCGACAAGGCGCGTGTGCTGGCGCGCCAGCAGCGCGCAGTGGCCAAGGCGCTCGACGATGTGCAGGACCTCGATGCGACGGGCAAGACGCGCGAACTGGCGCGCGAGGCGCGGACGCTGGCGCAGGCGCTCGAGTCGGGAGGCGCCGATGCCGCCACGCTCGACCGGCAGCAGCGATTGTTCCGCAAGATGCTCGACGCCGGGCGCCTGCTGCAGCAGGAGGAGCGCGACGAGCAGGGGCCGCGCGAGTCGAAGCCGGGTGACAAGGTGTCGCCGTTTGCGCCGCCGGATGGCAGCGCGCGCGGCAGGGACGCGCTGAAGTATCGTGTGCCGTCGTGGGACGAGCTGAGGGTGCTCGCGCCCGAGGAACGGCGTGCGGTGCTGGAGTACTTTCGGCGGCTCAACGCGGGCGCGCCACCGGCAACGCCTTGATGCGTCGCTGGCTCGGTGCGCTCCTCGTGGTGCCGGCCACGCTTGCTGCGCAGGCGCAGCCCGGCGAAGCTGCCCTGCGCCGTGGCATCGACCTCGAAAACGCCGCCAAGTATCGCGAGGCGGTCGTCGCCTATCGCGAGGCGTTGGCGCAGGGCGCCGTGGCGTCGGCGATTCTCGGGCTCGAGCGGTCGTTTGGTGCGCTGGGACAGGACGACTCGATCATGCCCACGCTCGACGCACTGATGAGGGCGTCCCCCCGCGATCCGACGCTGCGCGGCGTGCAGTTGCGCACGTTGCGCACGCTCGGGCGAGACGCCGCCGCACGCCGCGCCTTTGACGACTGGCGGGCCCTCGATGCCGGAGACGCCGCGCCGTACCGCGAATACGTGCGGTTGCTGCTCACCGACCGCCGCGCCGCGCTGGCCGACAGCGTGCTGCAGCAGGCGGTGCAGGCGCGCGGTGGGGCCCGCGAGTTCGCGACCGAGTTTGCCGACCTCTACGCGACGATGGGGCGATGGGACGCGGCCGCGGCCGCGTGGCGCGAGGCGATGCTCGCCGAGCCATACCTCGACCAGTCCGCGATCTATTCGCTCATGGGTGCGCCCACGGCGGCGCGCGACGGCGTACGTGCGGCGCTGGGGGCGCTGACGGCGGCGCCACCGCGAACGCCGATGGGGGCGTCTCAGGGGGTGGGCGCATTGCCGGCGGCGGTGGTGGCCGCGCTTGCCCGCACCCGCGCCTGGCTGGAACTGCGCTGGGGATCGCCGCGTGACGCCTGGCGCGTCCTCGGCGTGCTGCCGCCCACCGACAGCACCGCGCAAACCTGGGTGGACTTTGCCGATGAGGCGCAACAGGCCGGCGGCGCTCTCGCCGCGCGCGACGCGTTGGCGGCCGCGTATCGCGTGCGGCACGATGCGTCGCTCGCCGTGCGCGCGGCATCGGCGGCGATGGCCGGTGGCGATGCGGCAGACGCGCTGCGTCTGGCCACGGACGCCACACCCGCCCTCGACAGCACGCGCGCCGCCGGCGAAGCACTGCCACTGCGCGTGCGCGCCCTGGCGGAACTCGCCCGTGTGCAGGAGGCCGAACAACTGATTGCGGCGTATGGTCCGCGCGTAACCGAACCGCAGCGGCGGGTGTTCGCCCGGTCGCTTGCGTGGGGGTGGATCCGCGCCGGCGACGTGGTGCGGGCGCGCCGTGCAGCCGCTCAGGGCGGGGGCGAAGACGAGGACGTCGTGTCGGGCTGGCTGGCGCTGTTCGACGGCGACCTGGACGGCGCGCGGCGCGGCCTGCGCACGGCGGAAGAAAAGTCGCCCGAGGTGGTGACGGCCCTCGCGTTCATTTCACGGGCAAGACTGGCGCGCGCGCCGGGCATCGGTGCCGCCTTTCTTGCCCTCGCCCGCGGCGATTCGGCGCAGGCGTCGAGGGCATTCGAGCAGGCGGCGGAATCCGTGCCGGACGCCGCGTCGTTCCTGCTGGGACTCGCAGCGCGCGTGGCAGTCGCTCGGCGCGACGAGGCCCGCGCCCTGGTGTTGTGGACGCGCATTGTCGCGCAGTGTGCCGCGTCCCCCGAAGCGCCGGAGGCCGACCTCGAGTGGGCCCGCGTGCTGGCACGACGCGGCGACCGCGACGGGGCAACGGCGCGCCTGGAGCATTTGATCCTGACGTGGCCCGACAGCGCGCTGGTGCCGCAGGCGCGGGAGACACTGGAGCGGATGCGGGCGATGCGGGACGAGGGACAATGGACCGATGACCGTGGACATGCCAGCGGCACCTGACTGCCACAGATGACACGGACATTCCACGGAGGACACGGATTACTCTTCTAGTGCATCGTCGCGCCATCCGTGTTGATCCGTCACATCCGCGCCATCCGTGGTAGGCAGTACGACTCGCCGAGGGAGAATGCCAAGAGCGCTGCGTTGGTTGCTGCTGGGTACCGCATTGCTCGCCTCGCGCGCCGGGGCGCAGCACCTGCTCGTCCCCATGGACGACGCACAGACGAACCACCTCAAGGCGTACGGTGTGACGTTCAACGCGCTCACCGAGGGCGTGCGCGCGGAGTGGCTCATCAACTACCGCGGCGGCGCGTTCCTGCTGCCCGACGTGCCGTTCGTGCGTCGCCGTGCCGCGCTCGACGGCGTGGCATTTGAGGCCGTGGGCGATGCGGCGGTCAACGCGATCCGCGACGTGATTGCCAACAGCAACGCCGACGCGGTGCCGCTGGAGAAGGCGCCCAAGATCGCCGTCTACTCGCCGCCCAACTCGCCGCCCTGGGACGACGCGGTGACGCTCGCGCTGCGCTATGCGGGCATTCCGTATACCCGCGTCTGGGACGACGAAGTGCTCGGCCAGGACCTGTCGCAGTACGACTGGATCCACCTGTTTCACGAGGATTTCACGGGGCAGCTCAACAAGCTGTACCTGAGTTATCGCGACGCGCCGTGGTTCATCGACCAGCGCGAACGCGACCTCACGACGGCGCGCAAGCACGGCTACGCGTCGATTCCCGCGCTCAAGAAAGTGGTGGCCGCCAAACTGCGCGCGTTCGTGGACCGCGGCGGATTTCTCTTTGCCATGTGCGGCGCCACGGAAACGCTGGAACTCGCGCTCGCGTCGCAGAACGTCGACATCGCGTCGCCGTACTCCGACGGCACGCCGATGGACCCCGACGCCGACAACAAGATGGAATGGGCCAACACCATGGCGACGGCCAAGGCACACCTGGAGATGTCGGCCGGCGTCAACGCCATGAGCGACATCGACGGCCATCAGGTGAACGTGCCGGCACGGCGCCAGCCGCTTGGCAACTTCCAGCTCTTCGCCTTTTCGGCCAAGCTCGACCCCGTGGCCACCATGCTGGTGCAGAATCACCGGGGCGTGATCCCCGACTTCTACGGGGTCACCACGTCGTTCATGCGCGGCGTGCTGCGTCCCGCGGTGACCGTGCTCGCCTATGAGGACGGCGCCCCCTGGGTGAAGTACATCCACGGTGACCTCGGCAAAGGCGCATGGACCTACCTTGGCGGCCACGATCCCGAGGATCCGCAGCACAACATTGGCGCGCCGCCCACCGACCTCGCCCTGCATCCTGGCTCGCCGGGCTATCGGTTGATTCTCAACAACGTGCTCTTCCCAGCGGCCAAGAAGAAGCCGCACAAGACGTGACCGCTGGCGAACCGCGCATCGGAGCGCGCGCGGCAGGCGCAGTGCGATCGGCCATCCACCTTGCCGGCGGGCGCGAAGTCTGCTTCGTGGGCACCATGGACACGGCGGGCATCCTCGTGAGCGCGCGTGCCGTCGCGCGCGGCGACGCGCGCAGCGTGCTGGCGCTCCCTGGCTTCGCCAAGCGCGGCGAGGTGCTGGTGCACAACCATCCGTCGGGGGTTCTCGATCCGTCGGATGCCGACCTCGAGGTCGCTGCACGGCTGCACGACGACGGCATCGGGTTTGCCATTGTCGACAACGAGGCCACGCGCCTGTACGTCGTGGTGGAAGTGCCGCGGCACCTACCGGAGCATCCGCTCGACCGCAACGCCGTGGCCGGCCTGCTCGACGCCGACGGTCCGGTGGCCGCGCACCTCGGGCGCTTCGAGGACCGTCCGGCGCAGCGCGAGATGGCGGCGACGATCGCCGACCTCTACTCCAAGGGCGGCATCGGACTGCTCGAGGCGGGCACGGGCATCGGCAAGTCGCTGGCGTATCTGGTGCCCGCGCTGCGCTGGGCGGCCGCCAATGGCGAACGCACCGTCATCAGCACCAACACCATCACGCTGCAGGAACAGCTCGTCGGCAAGGACCTGCCGATCCTCGTCGAGGCGCTCACCGACCAGAACGTGCGGTTTGCCCTGCTCAAGGGGTGGCACAACTACGTTTGCCTGCAGCGCCTCGAGACGGCGCGTGTCGAGGGGGACTCGCTGTTTGAAGAGGGGCTGGCTGACGAACTGCACACCATCACGCGATGGGCCGCCACGACGAAGGACGGCTCGCTGGCCGACCTGCCGATCACGCCGCGCAGCGAACTGTGGGATGAGGTGGCCGCGGAGGGCGACTTGTGCACGCGCATGCGCTGCCCGCACTTCGACGCCTGCTTCGTCTTTGCGGCGCGGCGCAAGGCCGCCGAGGCCGACGTCATTGTGGTGAACCATCACCTGCTGATGGCCGATGTTGCCGTGCGTCGCGCCAGCGGCAATTGGAGCGAGGCGGCGGTGCTCCCGGCTTTTTCGCGCCTCGTCATCGACGAGGGGCACCACCTTGAGGACGCGGCCGCCGCCCACCTGGGACACACCGTGTCGCGGCGTGGCCTGCAGCGGCTCTTCGCGCGCCTTGAGCGCAAGGGCAAGGGGTTGCTCCCGGCGCTCGAACGCAAGCTGTCGCAGGCCAACGATTTGCTGAGCGTCGCCTCGCTCGACCTCGTGCGCGTGCGGCTGGTGGACGGCACGCGTGCGGCGCGCGACAAGGCGCAGAACGTCTGCGACCTGCTCGACGTCTGGCTGTCGGGGCGCGACGAGCCGCAGGTGCGCCTCACCGAATCGTTCGACGACGATCCCATCTGGCATCAAGGCCTCGGTGCGGCGCTCGACGACCTGCTGCGCGAGATCGCGCTGCTCGACGACGGACTGCGCACCGTGGGCTCGCGCCTCGAAACGGAGCCGGCCCGCGCCGAGGAGCTGGCGCCACTGCTCGGCGAGATTCGCGGCGTGTCGCGGCGCCTGCAGCACTCGGCCGATGCGCTGCGCGGGGCGTTGCGCGCCGGGCGCGATTCCAACGAGCTGGTGCGGTGGCTCGAACGGCGTCCCGGCGATGGCAACGTGGGCGCCGCCTCGGTGCCGCTCGACCTCGCGCCCATTTTGCGCGACGACCTGTTCGTACGCCTCGAGACGGCAGTCATCACCAGCGCGACGCTGGCAACGAGCGACGGGTTCACGTTCATCGCGCGGCGTCTCGGCCTCGATGACGAACGCACCGAGCCAGTGACGCGCCAGTTCGCGTCGCCGTTCGACTACCCGTCGCAGGCCATGCTCGCCGTGCCGAGCGACTTTGTGGCCCCCAACACCGACGGCCGCGGGCACTTTGGTCAGGTGATGGCCGCCGCGCACGATCTGATCGACGTCTCGGGCGGCGGCGTCTTTCTGCTCTTCACGAGCCACCGCGACGTGCGCGAGGCCGCGGCCACGCTGCGCGGACTCGACGTCGAGTCGCGGTATCCACTGCTGGTGCACGGCGAGGCGCCGCGCGATCAATTGCTGCGCCGCTTTCGCGAACACGGCAATGCCGTGCTCGTGGGGACCTCGTCGTTCTGGGAGGGCGTCGACGTGCCCGGGCGGGCGCTCCACGCGCTGCTGCTGGCGCGCATCCCGTTCCGCGTGCCCACCGAGCCCGTCACCGCCGCGCAGTGTGAGGCGATTGCCCGCGCCGGCGGCGACAGCTTCATGCAGTACATGGTGCCGCACGCGGCGCTTCGCCTCAAGCAGGGTTTTGGCCGGCTCATCCGCTCGGCAGCCGATCGCGGCGCGGTGGTGCTCTGCGACCCGCGCGTGCTGCGCAAAGGGTACGGCAGCCACCTGCTCGGCGCGCTCCCCCCGGCGCGCCGGGTCGTGGCCCCGTGGGCGTCCTTGCGCGAGACGCTGCGCGACTTTTATGCCAATGCACCTTTTCCCGACTGACGGGGTAGATTTGCCATCATGAACAGGCCCGGAAAAATCGTTTGCGTGGGGCGGAACTACCGCGAACACGCCAAGGAACTCGGCAACGAGGTGCCCAGCGCCCCGATGCTCTTTCTCAAGCCGCCCTCGGCTGTCATCGCGTCGGGCGCCGTCATCGAGATGCCGGCGGCGTCGCAGCGCGTCGACTACGAGGGCGAAGTCGGCATCGTCATTGGCGCCACGCTGCGCCGCGCCACACCGGCGGCCTGCGCGGCCGGCATTCGCGGCGTAGTGGCGCTCAACGACGTCACGGCGCGCGACCTGCAAAAGAGCGATGGCCAGTGGACGCGCGGCAAGGGCTTTGACACCTTCTGCCCCATCGGCCCCGAGTGGGCCGGCGTGCCGCCGCTCGACGCCATTACCGTAGTGACGCGGGTGAATGGGGAAGAGAAGCAGCGCGGCAGCACGGCCGAGCTCGTCTTCGCCATTCCCGACCTGCTCAGCTATATCTCGCACGTGATGACGCTCGAGCCCGGAGACGTGGTGGCCACGGGGACGCCAGCCGGGGTCGGTCCGCTCAAGGCCGGCGACGTGGTCGAGGTGGAACTCGAGGGCTACAGCCTGGTGCGCAACACGGTGGACGCCCAGGCGTGAAGTCGGCAGAGCCGCGCGGCGTATCGGCCTTCGCCGTCTCGGTCATCCTGCATGTGGTGATCGGCGCCGCGCTGCTGCGGGTACTCACGATGCCCAACGCGCTGAACTCGCTGTTCAGCAAATGGGGGCAGCCGGCGCAGGTGGAGCGCATCGGATTTCTCGCGCTGCCGCGCACCGCGCAACCGTCGGGTGCGGCCAAGGCCGGCGGCGACAACCGCCCCGACCGCGGCACGCCGTCCGCCGAGCCGGCGCCGACGCTTGTGTCCCCGGCGGTGACGCCAAGCGCGCTACCTGCACCGCCGACCACGCCGGCTACCCCGGCCGACGCGGGCGGCAGCGGCGCGATGATCGGCGGCGGTGGCCCCACGCGCGGCATGCGCCCCGACTACAACGATCCGCGCCTGTGGCTCCCCACGGGCCCAGTGGTGTCGGCGCCCATGCTGCCGACCACGCGCGCCGAATCGCTGCATAACCTGCTGGCCGACAAGATCCGCATGTTCAACGATTCTGTGGCGGTCGCCACGGGCGGCCAGCGCGCGCCTGGCGACTGGACGTACACGGACAAGAAGGGGCGCAAGTTCGGCATCGACCAGCAGTACATCCGCCTCGGCAAGTTCTCCATTCCCACGGCCATCCTGGGCATGCTGCCGCTGAACGTGCAGGCCAATCCCATTCAGCTGGAACGTCAGCGCACCATGAATGAGATGTCGCGCCAAATCCAGGAGCAGTCGGCCCGCGCGGCACGCGATGACGCATTCAAGGCCGCGGTCAAGGCGCTGCGCGAGCGCAAGGACCGCGAGCGCCGCGAAGCGCAGACCAAGGTGGACGTCCCGCCGACCACTCCGCCGGCCCCCGCCAAGCCGTAGCGGCTTGGCTACCCCGCGTCGTTGGTGTCGTTCAACACAATGACCGGCGGACGAATGACCGCCGCGAGCACGCCCAGCACGGCAAAGTCATCCGACGGACCGAGCTCCAGCGGGTCCGTGCCCTCGCCCGCGCGCAGCACCACCGCCTGCCCGCGTCGCACCATCGTGCGTACCAGTGCCTGGCCGCCGACGCGCACCACCACGGTGTCGCCGTCGCGCGAGCGCGCCACGGGATGCACCAGTGCCAGGTCGCCCGCATGCACGCCCAGGCCGCGGGCGTCGTCATCGTTGACGGTCACGAGAAAGCACTCGTCACTCGGTACCAGTGTGCGATCCAGCGACAGCCAACGCTCGGTCACGGGTGCCGGCTGGCCCGCGGCGATCTGCACCACCGGCACGGGGACCACGCCCGCGGGTCCAGCGTGCCCGAGCAGCTTCACGCCGCGCGACCGGCCCGCGACCCGCTCGATGTAGCCCTTGGTCTCAAGCGAGGCCAACAGGTCGGTGACGCTCTTGGTTGACGCGATGCGGCAATGTCGGCCGATGTCGCGCACGCTCGGCTGAAACGTGTGTTCAGCGAGATGGTCGAGCAGATAGTGGTACACGCTCTGCTCGATGACCGTCAGGGGGGCGCGCATGGGCGTGGGTTACAGGGTGCGTCGATCGAGTTCGCTGATTGCCGCCGTAAGGCGCGCCAACGCCGTCTCGCGGCCGAGCACCATGAGAACGTCGAACATGCCCGGACTGTTGGATTCGCCGGTCAGCGCTACGCGCATCGGACCGAACACCTTGCCGGTTCCCAGCCCTCGCGCCTCGGCGAGCGTCTTGAGCGCCACCTCGAGCGGCTCGGCCTCCCACGGGGCGCAGGCTGTCAGCGCGTCATGCACGGCTGCGAGCAGGGCGCGCGTTTCGGGGATCTCCTTCCACGCCTTGGCCACCGCAGCCTCGTCGTACGTGACGGTGGCCGCGAGGAACGGACGCGCCAGGCGGACGATGTCGTCCACGGTGCGGGCGCGCACGCGCAGCAGGTCGAGCAGGCGCAGGAACCACTCGTGGCGGCGCCCCAGTTCGATCTCACGCATCAGGCCCGCGGCGGCGATCTTGCGGCCCACGAGTGGCGCGAGGTCGCCCAGCGCCATCGTCATCAGGTGCTGGCCGTTCATCCACTCGAGCTTCTTGGGGTCGAACACCGACGCCTTCCTGAGCAGCCCGTCGGCGGCGAATACCGCCACCAGTTCATCGATGCGCATCACCTCGTTGAACTCGCCGCCCGGCGACCATCCCAGCAGCGCGAGGAAGTTCACCATCGCCTGCGGCAGGATCCCCTCGTGCTGCCAGTCGGCGACGGCGGTGGCGCCGTGCCGCTTGGACAGCTTCTTGCCGTCCGTGCCGTGGATCATCGGCAGGTGCGCAAACTGCGGCAGCTCGGCGCCCAGTGCGCGGTAAAGCAAGATCTGCTTGGGCGTGTTGGACACATGGTCGTCACCGCGCATCACCAGCGTGATGCGCATGGCGATGTCGTCGGACGTGACGGCGAGATTGTAGATGGGCGTCCCATCGGAGCGGAGGATGACGAAATCTTCGATGTCCTTGTTGGGAAAGCTGATGTCGCCGTGCACGAGGTCGGTCCACCCTGTGCTCCCCTCGGGGACGCGGAAGCGGATGACGCTCGGCTCGCCGGCGGCGACGCGACGCGCGACCTCGGCCGCGTCGAGGCGGTCGCAGCGGCGGTCGTACTTGAACGCGCCCTCGGCGGCCTCGGCCTGCTTGCGGCGCGCATCGAGCTCGAACGCTGAGCAGAAGCAACGGTACGCGTGGCCGCTGGCCACCATGCGCTCGGCGTCGGCGCCGTGGCGCGCAACATTGGAGCCCTGATAGACGACCTCTTCATCCCAGCCAAGTCCCAGCCACTGCAGCCCCTCGAAGATGGCGCGCGTCGACTCGTCGGTGCTGCGCGCCTTGTCCGTGTCCTCGACGCGCAGCAGGAACTGGCCGCCGTGGCGGCGGGCGTAGAGCCAGTTGAAGAGCGCGGTGCGCGCGCCGCCGACGTGGAGGTAGCCGGTGGGGGAGGGGGCGAAGCGGAGGCGGGGAGTGGGCATTTACAGATGGCGGATGGCGGAATGCGGATGGCAGAAGGCGGATGGCGGAATGCAGAAGGCGGATGGCGGAATGCAGATAGAGATGGCGGAATGCAGATGGCGGATGGCGGAAGGCAGATGGTGGATGGCGGATGGCAGGCCGCAACTGAACTCGCGTCGGAGTGCTGGCAGGAGGGGCATCTGCGGGCGACAGTCGTTTGTCCGCCATCCGCCATCCGCCATCCGCCATCCGCCATCCGCCTTCTGCATTCCGCCATCCGCCTTCTGCCATCACTCACCGCGCGCACCGACCCCCTAATGCCAAGCGGGCCCACCGGGTGTCACCCCAGCAGACCCGCTCAACGGAGACGGAGGGATTCGAACCCTCGATACAGGTATAAGCCCGTATGACGGTTTAGCAAACCGTTGCCTTCAGCCTCTCGGCCACATCTCCATGCGCGTTGTGTGCGCAGAACGCGAAAGATGGCCGGGTGGTGGGGGGCTGTAAAGGTGTGCTACGGGTTGTGCTACGGGTTGACCCGCACTGCCGGTGCCGGCTTGGAGCGATCCTCGCCGGGCTGCAGGTTCCACTCGAAGAACGTCCAGGTGCGGTTCCACGAGTCGATCTGCGCGGGAGAGTCGACGCGTTCCAGCGTCACCGGGTCGACCCGGCGGCTGAAGGCGTGCCCCACCGACGAACCCCATCCGGCCGGATCAACATAGATCTTCGTCTCCGACAGGTCCGGCTTGAGCGCGCGCAGCTTCCAGACGATCTGCTGATCCTCGACGTAGTTGACGTCGAGGTCATTGGTGGAGACGTGCACCAGCATCGGGATGTTCAGGTTCTCGATGTGGTACAGCGGCGAGCGCTTGATGTACTCGTCCTGCTTTTCAAACGGCAGGCCGCGGATGGTCGACTCGGCGGCGTAGTCGCGCTGGTAGCCGGGGCCCTTGTACGAGAGGCGGAAGACCAGGTTGGTGACCGGCACAATGGCGGCGGCCGCCTTGAGAGGCGTCGCGTCCTTCGTCGCGTTCAACACGGTGATGAACCCGCCGTGGCTCCATCCCATCATGCCGACGCGCTCCATGTCGACGTAGGGCAGGGTCTTGAGGTACTCGAGCGCCGAGAGCGCGTCGACCACTTCGTTGCCGCCGTAGTCGATGGCCATGTAGTGCGTCTCGCCGTAGCCCGTGCTGCCGCGGTAGTCGGGCGTGATGATGACGTAGCCGCGATCCACCGCCTCCTTGACGAAGGGGAGCATGCTCTGCGTCCAGTCGCCGTGGACGCCGCCGTGCACCCAGATCATGGCCGCGTGGCCCTTGGTGCCGCGCTTGTTGAGCGGTGCGAACAGGTAGGCGGGGATCACCATGCCGTCGGCCGTGCTCTTGTACGTGACCTTCCGGAACTCGGCGATGCCGGCGAACCGCGCCGCATAAATGCTGTCCGTCTTCTGCTTGGCCAGCACCTGCTGGTCGAAGTTGGCGCGCGGCAGGTCCTTGGGGTCGTTGCTCACGTAGAGCTGGCGCGCTCGCGTGGAGTCCATGTCGCCCTGAAAGCCGCGGCTGTAGCCGGAGCCGAAGGGACGCGCGGCCCCCGGTCGCACCGGAGCGCCGGGCGTGGCAGCAGCTGGTGCGCCGGCTGGGGCGCCAGCAGGGGCGCCGGCTGGTGCGGTGCCAGCCTGCGGTGTTTGGTGCGATGCGGTGGCGCAGGCAGTGGTGACGACGAGGCCGACGGCCAGCCAGCGGCGCGTGGCGCGGAGCGAGTGTCGCATGCGGAAACCCGGGGCTCTGGTGAGTGTGGTGGGGCGTCCGTAAAACGCGGCGCGATGGGGCGACGTTGAATCGTCGCACCACGCGCCGCGTGACGGGCAGGGAGGGATTCGAACCCCCGGAACCCTTGCGGGTTCGCCAGTTTTCAAGACTGGAGCATTAAACCACTCTGCCACCTGCCCTCGGGTCGCACGCATGCCGCTCCGCGTGCGACGCACCGCCGTGGCCGAAAAATCACCCGCGCGCGCGCTCCGCGCCACCTCGGAGCGCACCGCGCGGCCGACCCGCGACCTCGCCGGCGCCAGACCTCGTCGCGGCCGCACGCGACACTCCGTAGCTTTTCGCCGGTACCCACCACCCGGGCCGTCCACCATGCGGAACTCCCGCCTGCTCGCTTTGCTCCTCGTCGCCGCGGTCGCACTTCCCGCCACACTGCCCGCGCAGCGCACCGCGCAGCGCACCGCGCAGCCTCGCGCCACCGCGTCGCGCGCCAATCCGCAACGCGCCGCGTCGGCACGCGCCACCCGGGCCGACGCCCGCGTGCTCGAACGCTCCGTCAACGGCGACTCGATCCTGCGCGATATCCGCGAGTTGGCCTCCGACCGCTTCCTCGGACGCGGCGTCGGCACGGCCGGCGAAGACTCGACCACGGCGTACCTGAGCCGCCGCTTCCGCGACATCGGCCTCACGCCGGCCGGCGACAACGGCACCTTCATCCAGGCCGTGCCCATGGTCGGCACGACGTCACGCCTCTCGGCGCGCATGACGCTCGGCGCCACCACACTGGAACTCACGCAGCTCGACGACATCGTCGCCTGGTCGCAGCGCGCCGACGATAGCATCACCCTCGACGCGACCGGCATCGTCTTCGTCGGCTACGGCGTCACGGCCCCCGAAATGAACTGGGACGACTTCAAGGGAGTCGACGTGCGCGGCAAGACCGTGCTGATGCTCATCGGCGACCCACCCGTGCCCGACCCGGCGGACAGCACCAGGCTCGACTCCGCGACCTTCCGCGGCAATGCCATGACGTATTACGGCCGCTGGACCTACAAGTACGAGACGGCCGCAGCCCACGGCGCGGCGGCAGTGCTGCTGGTGCACCAGACGGGGCCCGCGGGCTACGCGTGGGGCGTCGTGCAGTCCAATGTGCGCGAGCGGTTTGAAGTGGTGGGAGGCCCGCAGCACACGCCCGTCGAAGGGTGGATCCACCTCGATGCCGCGCGCCGGGTCTTTGCCGCAGCCGGGCTCGATTTTGCGGCGCTCGAGCGGCAGGCGCGCACGCGGACGTTCCGCCCGGTGACGCTCAACGGGTCGGCGACGTTCCGCGTGCAGAACAGCGTGCGGCGCATCACGTCGCGCAACGTCGTGGGAAAGATCGAGGGCTCCGACCCCGTCGTGCGTGGCGAGGGCGTGGTGCTCAGCTCGCACTGGGACACGTTCGGCATCGGCCGCGTGATCAATGGCGACTCGATCTACAATGGTGCGCTCGACGACGCATCGGGCGTGGCGTGGATGCTCGCCGCGGCCACGGCGTTTCGCGCGCTGCCCACGCCGCCGCGGCGCACGCTGGTCTTCCTCTCGGTCACGGCCGAAGAGCAGGGCCTGCTGGGCGCCAAGTACCACGCGCAACATCCGGTGGTGCCGTTGGCGCGCACGCTCGCCGACATCAATATGGACGCCATGAATCCGTTCGGGCGCACGCGGTCCATCGTGAGCCTGGGCTACGGGCAGACGTCGCTGGAAGACGTGCTGGCGCGCGAAGCAGCCAAGGACGGCCGGGTGGTGAAGCCGGACCCTGAACCCGAAAAGGGCTACTTCTACCGCGCCGATCACCTGGAGTTCGCGCGCGGCGGCGTGCCGGCGGTGTCGTTCCTGTTTCCTGGCATCGACTACATCGGCAAGTCCGCGACCTACGGCGACAGCGTGCGCGCCGTGTACCTGGCGCGGGACTATCACAAGCCGAGTGATGAAGTGAAGCCCGATTGGGACATGGCGGGCATCGTGGACGACACGCGGCTCACGCTGCGCCTGGCATTGGATGTGGCCAACGGACGCCGGTGGCCCGTGTGGAAGGCAGGGAGCGAGTTCATGGCGGCGCGCGAGGCGTCGTTGCGAGACGCCGGTGTGGCGACGGGTCGCAAGAAGGCGCGGCGATGACGGCGTGGGTGACGGCGCGCCATGCTAACGCGCGGCCATGACCGCCCGTCCGCTCAGCCGGCGCGCGGTGCTCAAGGCGGCGGCGCTCACAGGCGTCGCCGGCGCGGCGGGTTACTGTGGCGTCCGCGCGTTCGGCACGTCCAAGCGTCCCGACTTTGCCCGCGCCCACACGGTGTCGGCACATCCGGTGGTGCCCACGCCGGGCTTTGCGGGCAAGCGGCCCAACATCGTGCTCATCAACTGCGATGACCTGGGCGCGGGCGATATCGGCTGTTACGGCAGCACCGCCATCCGTACGCCGAACATTGACCGGCTCGCCACAGCAGGAATGCGCTTCACCGACTACGACGCGTGCGCCTCGGTGTGCACGCCGTCGCGCTTTGGCTTGTTGACGGGCCGGTATCCGGTGCGCTCGGGACTCAACTACATCCTGTACCAGTCGCGCGAGTCCATGGCCCGCAAACTCGACATCACCCTCTGGCATTGGCTGGGCCGGCTGGGTGCGGTGGACGCGCAGGACGAGAGTTACGTGAACGGCTTGCCCGACGAGGAAGTCACGCTCCCCGAAGCGCTCAAGGTGGCCGGTTACCGCACGGGGATGGTGGGGAAATGGCACCTCGGCGACTTCAGCAAGGAGCCCCGATACAACCCGCGCCGGCACGGCTTCGACTCGTTCTACGGAGTGCCGCACAGCAACGACATGGTGCCGTGTGCCTTGTACCGCGGCGAGACGCGCCTCGAAGACGATATCGGCACCAACCAGGCGCGTTTGACGGGCCTCTACACCAGGGAAGCGCTCGACTTCATTGATGCGGCCAACGGTGCGCCGTTCTTCCTGTATCTGGCGCACACCTTTCCGCACCAGCCGCTCTATGCCTCCGAGAGGTTCAAGGGGAAATCCGCGGCGGGCATCTACGGCGACGCGGTGGAAGAGCTCGACTGGTCGGTGGGTGCGGTGATGACGCATCTGGCACAGCAGGGACTGGACAAAGACACCCTGGTGCTCTTCACCAGCGACAATGGGCCGTGGTACAACGGCAGCCCGGCGGGCCTGCGCGGACGCAAGGGACAGAGCTACGAGGGCGGTCACCGCGTGCCGCTGATTGCACGCTGGCCGGGCCAGATCCCGGCCGGCGCGACGTGCCGCGAGTCGGCCATGAACATCGACCTGTTTCCCACGCTGCTGCCACTGGCGGGGCTCCAGCTGCCTTCGGACCGCGCGGTTGACGGAAAGAACATCATTGGCCTGATGACTGGGCGGGCAACGCAGACCCCGCACGACGTGCTCTACTTCTACCACAGCGAGGAGCTGGAAGGCATCCGCGTGGGGTCGTGGAAGTACTACCGGTCCATCAACCACTATGTGTTTCCGCGGCCCATTGACAAACGGACCACCGTGCTGGGTTCGCAGGACCGCGGCAATCTGGGGACGTGGCCGAACCTCTACGACTTGGCCACCGACCCCACGGAGGCGTACGACCTCGCGTCTGGCCACCCGGACGTCGTGGCTCGTATGGAGCGGCTCATGGCGGACTGGGAGTCGAGGGTGAAGGTGAATCCCGGAGGGTGGTTTCCGTAGGGGCGGGCCCGCGTGCCGGCAGGCAATGGCTGCGGCGGGAGGTGACGGAAGGCTCGGCGGGAGGGTAGTGCCGGAGATGATGAGAACCCCTCTCATCCGAACGCATGCAAGGGCTGTCGTTTCTCTTGGCAGTTGCTACCATTAAAGCACCCCCTGCCTGGTTCAGCGTTCGCACAGTGATGTGCGTTACGGGCATTTCTGCAAAGCCAACGGGCCGGGGGTGATCGTTACTAAACCAACACCCCAGGAGTGAGCCCTATGTGGCGGACCGGAGTCGTAGCTCTGTTCGCAGCCCTTTGCGTGAGCGAGCCGGCGCTCGCGCAGAATTCGCGAATCACCGGAACCGTCAAGGCGACCGACGGATCGGGCCCGATTGTCGGGGCCGAGGTCACGGTCGTTGGGACGAAGCGCGGCGCGATTACGCGTGAGGACGGTCGTTTCACGATCCTCGTCGACGCTGGCAGCTACACCCTGCGCGCCAAGCGCATCGGATATGCGCCGGACTCGGCCAAGGTCACCGCCTCGCCCGCAACCCCCGCCGTCGTCGCCCTCACGCTGCGGCAGATGGCGGCCCAGTTGGGCGGCATCGTGGTGACCGGCTACGGCACGCGCGACACGCGCGACCGCACCGGCGTTGCCGAAATGGTGAAGGAGAAGGAGTTCAACATCGGCCGCATCGTGAGCCCGGAGCAGCTCGTCCAGGCCAAGATTCCCGGCGTGCAGGTGGTGGACAACAACGAGCCGGGCGGCGGCATCTCGATGCGCATCCGCGGCGGCACGTCGATCAACGCCAGCAACGAGCCGCTGTTCGTCATTGACGGCGTCCCGCTGAGCGTCGGCGGCGGCGTCTCGTCGGGTCGCAACCCGATGAACTTCCTGAACCCGGCCGACATCGCGAGCATCACGGTGCTCAAGGATGCGTCGGCCACGGCGATCTACGGATCGCGCGGCGCCAACGGCGTGATCATGATCACGACCAAGTCGGGCGCGGCGGGCGCGTCGAGCGTCACGCTGTCGAGCAACTACTCGACGTCGTCGATCGTGAAGAAGCCGAGCATGCTGAACGCCACGCAGTTCCGGGCGGCCGTTGCGCAGTACGCGCCGGAGAACAGCGCCCGGCTCGGCACGGCCAACACCGACTGGATTGACGCGGTCACGCGCAGCGCGGCCGGGTCGGATCTCAACATGTCGATGTCGGGCGGCAAGGAGGACATGCGCTATCGCCTGTCGGTTGGCAGCCTGAACCAGGACGGCGTGGTGCTCGGCACGAACTCTCGCCGCGCCTCGATGGGCCTGACGTACAGCGACCTGCTGATGAACGACAAGCTCGAGTTCCGCGCCAACCTCAAGGGGAGCAAGGCGGACGACAACTACCCGGCAGGCGGCATGGGTGCGGCGACGGCGATGGCGCCGACGCAGCCGATCCGCAACGCCGACGGCACGTATTTCCAGTGGACCGACTGGCTGGGCGCCAACAATCCGCTGGCCGACTATGCCATGGTGCTGAGCCGCGGCACGGTGTACCGCAGCGTCGGCAACATCGAGGCCAAGTACAACCTGCCGTGGATCGAAGGGCTGGCCGCGACGCTCCGCACGGGCTACGACTTCACGCAGTCCTCGCGCACGTCGTTCTCGCCGAGCAACTCGCAGTTCGACATCGAGGGCGGCCGCGGCGGCCGGTTCGACAAGAACAACCCTCGCCAGACCAACACGCTGCTCGAGGCCTTTGGCACCTACTCGCGCAAGCTGAATGGCGTCGGCAACGTGTTTGACGTGACCGGCGGCTACACGTACGAGAACTCGCGCGGCGACTATCCGTCGTTCTACGCCGAGAAGCTCTCGACGAACCTGCTGGGCATGAACGGCGTGCCGGGCGCGCAGGTGCAGCAGAATTACCTGACGGTGGACGAGAGCAAGCTGATTTCGTTCTTCGGCCGCGCCAACGTGACGCTCGCCGACAAGTACCTGCTGACCGGCTCGGTGCGCCGGGACGGCTCGTCGCGCTTCGGCGCGGGGAACCAGTGGGGCATCTTCCCGTCGCTGGCCGCCGCGTGGCGCGTCATCGACGAGCCGTTCATGGCCAGTTTCCGGCAGCTGTCGGACCTCAAGCTGCGCGCCTCGTGGGGCGTCAACGGCAACCAGTCGTTCGGCAACTACCTGTTCCTCTCGACCTACACGGTCGGCGACAGCAAGGCGATGTACCAGTTCGGGAACAGCTTCGTCAGCACCATCCGCCCGAGTGCGGTGGACCCGAACATCAAGTGGGAGCAGACGGCGTCGACCAACTTCGGCATCGACTTCGGCTTCTATAACAATCGCGTGACCGGCACGTTGGACGTGTACACCAAGAACACCAAGGACCTGATCTTCACGGTCCCGGTGGCGGCGGGCACGAACCTGTCGAACTACGTCACGACGAATATCGGCAGCATGAAGAACAGCGGCGTGGAACTCGGCGTGAATGCCGTGATCTTCGACGGCAAGAAGTCGCCGTGGCGCTGGGATGCCAGCTTTGCGGCCTCGCACAACGCCAACAAGATCGAGTCCGTGAGCGGCTCGGGCACCGACAAGATTCTCGTCGGCGGCATCTCGGGCGGCGTCGGCAACACCATTCAGGTGCTGATGCCGGGCAAGCCGATCAACTCGTTCCTCGTGTTCATGCACAAGAACGGCGCCGACGGCAAGCCGGTGACGGGCAACAAGACGGACCTCGAGCTGTACGTCGACCAGAACAAGGACGGCGCGATCACGCAGGACGACAAGGTGCCGTACAAGAGCCCCGCGCCGACCTGGATCCTTGGCCACACGTCGACCGTGTCGTACAAGAACTGGGACGCCGCCGCGACCGCCCGCATGTACCTGGGCAACTACGTCTACAACAACGTGGCGTCGAGCCAGGGCACGTACCGCTCGCTCACGGGCACGCAGGCGCCGTCCAACCTGCACGCGTCGGTGCTCAAGTACGGTTTCACCAGCACGCAGTATTTCTCCGACCTGTACGTCGAGAAGGCGTCGTTCCTGCGTCTCGACAACATCAGCGTCGGGTATACCTTCCGGAATGTGCCGCAGCTCAAGTCGCTGCGCGTGTACGGCGCGATCCAGAACGTCTTCACGAGCACCAAGTACAGCGGCGTGGACCCGATGGCCGGCGTCAACGGCATCGACAACAACCTGTACCCGCTCTCGCGCACCATCACGACTGGCCTCAACCTCGGCTTCTGAGCGGAGAACGCATCATGAAAAAGACCATTCGCTCCATGCTCGTCACGGCCAGCGCGCTGCTGGTCGTGGCCGCGTGCACCGATCCGACGGTGGCGCCCAAGAGCAGCGTCAGCAGCGCCAACATCTTCTCCGAGGAGGCGTCGTACAAGGCGTTCCTCGCGAAGATCTACGCCGGCCTCGCCGTCAGCGGCCAGCAGGGCCCAGCCGGCAACAGCGACATCTCGGGCCTTGATGAAGGCTTCTCGCAGTACATGCGCCTCTGGTGGCAGATGGAAGAATTGCCCACCGACGAGGCGGCCGTGGCATGGAATGACGGCCCGATTCAGGAACTGAACACCCAGATCTGGGCGTCGTCCAACTCGTTCCTGGGCTCGATGTACTATCGCATCTACTTCCAGGTCGGGCTGGTGAACGAGTTCCTGCGCGAGACGACCGACGCGAAGCTGGCATCGCGCAACGTGTCGGCGGCGACGAAGGCCGAAGTCACCAAGTTCCGCGCCGAGGCGCGTTTCCTGCGCGCGTACAGCTATTGGCACGCCATGGACCTCTTCGGTGGCGTGCCGCTGGTCAAGGAGACGGACGAAGTGGGCAAGACGGCGCCGGCGCAGGCTACGCGCGCCGACGTCTTCAACTACGTCGTGTCCGAGCTCACCGCGATTCGCAACGACATGCCGGCGCCAGGTGGCGCCGAGTATGGCCGTGTGGACCAGGGCGCGGTGGCGATGCTGCTCGCCAAGGTTTACCTGAACGCCCAGGTCTACAGCGGCACGGCGAAGTACGCCGAGGCGCTGGCCGAGGCGCAGAAGGTGATCGCCGGCTCGTACCGCCTGGATGCCAACTTCCGTCGCATGTTCTCGGCGGACAACAACACCTCGCCTGAGATCATCTTTGCCATCCAGCAGGACGGTGACAAGATCCAGACGTGGGGCGGCATGACGTTCCTGATTCATGCCGAAGTGGGCGCCAACATGAACTCGGGCGACTTCGGGATCGACGGCGGCTGGTGGGGCCTTCGCACCAAGCCGTCGGTGGCCGCGCTGTACCCGAATTTCGGCCCGACGAGCCCGGACAAGCGTGGCACGTTGCTCACGGTCGACGGATTCTCGGGCAGCATGACGAACCTGACGGACTACCAGAAGGGCGTGGGCGTCATGAAGTACACGAACGCCACGTCCACGGGTGGCAAGGGGAAGAACTCGACGTTCGTGGACACCGATTTCCCGGTGTTCCGCCTCGCCGATGCCTATCTGATCTATGCCGAGTGCGTGGTGCGCGGGGCGGGCGGCACGCGCACGCAGGCGCTGGCGTATGTCAACGCGCTGCGTGATCGGGCCTATGGCAACACGACAGGCCAGATTGCCGACGCGGCGCTGACGCTCCCGTTCATCCTCGATGAGCGTGCGCGTGAGCTGTTCTGGGAAGGGACGCGCCGCACCGACCTCATTCGCTTCGCCCAGTTCAGCACGGCTGGCGTGTGGCAGTGGAAGGGCAACACGGTCGCCGGCAAGGTGACCGAGGCGTTCCGCGATCTCTATCCGCTTCCGGCGAGCGAGCTCATCGCGAACCCGAAGCTGAAGCAGAACACGGGGTACTAAGCGTTGCGCAGTACCAGACGCCCGGTCCGAGGCCCTGTCTCGGGCCGGGCGTTTGTGTTGGCCCTGCTGGGCGCCGTGTTCGTCGCGGCGTGCGGCGGGGCCGCATCGTCTGCGGGGCCTGCGCCGCAGGGCGGGAACCCGCCGCCGGGCAGGCCCGTGCTTGCCTCGACCTATCGAGCCAGCGGGCACGCGGCGGGCGGCGACACCTTTGTGCAGCTGTTTGAGTGGTATTGGCCCGACGTGGCGTCGGAGTGCGAGCGGGTGCTCGCGCCGGCGGGGTACCGGGCGGCACTCATCTCGCCGCCCGAGGAGCACAACGTGCCGGGTGACGGCTCGTGGGCCCAGCGGTACGGGCCGGTGAGCTATTCGATTGACCGCACGCAGGGCGGCACACGCGCCCAGTTTGTCGACATGGTGGCGCGATGCAAGGCCGTGGGCGTCGACATCTACGCCGACGCGGTCATCAACCACATGGCGCCGGGCAATGGCGTGGGCAGCAATGGCACGGCGTACACGCGCTACAACTATCCGCCGCTGTACGCGCCGTCCGATTTCCATCCCGCGTGCCCGCTCAACAATTACCAGAGCGCGGCCAACGTGCAGGACTGCGAGTTGCTGGGCTTGCCCGACCTGAATACCGGCTCGGACGCCGTGCAGCAGAAGATCGCCGACTATCTGGTGATGCTCGCGCGACTTGGTGTCGCAGGATTCAGGATCGACGCCGCCAAGCACATCCAGCCCGTGGAGCTTGATGGCATCGTGGCGCGCGTCAACCGGACGCGCATCGCCGACGGCGGGGTTGCCCCGTTCTTCTTCCTCGAAGTCATCGACCCGGGCACCGAGGCCGTGCGCGCCGCCGACTACTTTGGCCTCGGCTATGCCAGTGGCGGCGCGGCCGATATCACCGAGTTCAAGTTCCGCGGTGTCGGCACCAAGTTCAGCGGCGCCACCAGCGAGCGGGTGTCGCAGCTGACGACGTTTGCCGCGTCCACCTGGCAGTTGATGCCGGCGGACAAGGCGGTGGTCTTCCTCGAAAACCATGACACGCAGCGCAGCGACGGCATCGGCTATCGCGATGGGGACACGTACCGTCTCGCCAACGTGTGGATGCTCGGCCAGCCGTATGGGTATCCCGTGGTCATGTCGAGTTATGCGTTTGACCGTGGCTCGCAGTCCGGGCGAGACGCGGGGCCGCCGGCCGTGGCCGCCAGCGTGACGTGTGCCGCCCGCATGGAGAGTGCCGTCATCGGCCAATGGGTGTGCGAGCACCGCGACCCGTGGATTGTGGCGATGGTCGCTTTTCGCCGGGCCGTGGCGGGCGCCGATTTCAGCCGCATGTGGGAGGACGGCAAGGACGCCGTGGCCTTCTCGCGCGGCGACAAGGGCTGGGTAGCCATCAACAACGGCACGACGAGCGTGAGCGCCACCATCGCGACCGGGCTGGCCGCCGGGTCGTATTGCGATATTCTCTCGGGATCGAAGGCCGGCGCCGCGTGCACCGGCCGCACGGTCACTGCCGCCGCAGACGGCAGCATCACCATCATCCTCGGCGCACATGGCGCCGTGGCATTGCACTCGGGACAACGCTTGTGACCTCGCTCCGCCTTGCGGCCCTTGCCGCGCTCGCCATCAGTCTCGCCCCTGCGCTTGGCGCGCAGGGCCACGCCGTGTCCTCCCCTGATGGACGCACCGTCGTCACGCTTGCGCTCCGCGACGGACGCCTCACGTGGGCCGTGGCGCGCGACGGCCACCCGGTGGTGACACCGTCGCGCCTGGGATTCACCTTCCGCAACGCGCCGCCCCTTGGTGCCGGCATGCGCGTGGCCGACAGCGCACGCGCGTCGGGCGACGAGACATTTGCGCTGCCGTGGGGCGAGGTGGCGCGGGTGCGCGACCAGCACAACGAACTGCGCGTGAAGATGGTGGAGACGGCGCCCGCGGCGCGCGAGTTCTGGGTGGCGGTGCGCGTCTTCGACGACGGGCTTGGCTTGCGCTACGAGCTGCCCGCGCAGCCGAATCTTGCGGACTTCGAGATCATGGACGAGCTCACCGAGTTCGCGATGGCCGAGGACATGAAGGCGTGGTGGATACCGGCGAACGTGCCGACGAATGATCGGCAGGAGATGCTGTACGCGTCGGGGCCGATCAGCAAGCTGACACTGGTGCACACGCCGCTGACGCTCCAGGGCACGGGCGGGCTGCAGGTGGTGATTCACGAGGCCAACCTCGTGGACTACGCCGGCATGTATCTCGCGGGGAGCAGCGAGAGCCGGACGCTGCGCACCAGCCTGACGCGCTGGAAGGACGGCAGCGCGGTGAAGGGGCGCACGCCGTTTGTGACGCCGTGGCGTACGCTGCAGCTGGCAGACGCGCCGGAGCAGCTGGCGCCGTCGCTGTTGACGCTCAAGCTCAACCCGCCCAGCCGCCTGGCCGACGCGCCGTGGATTCGCCCGATGAAGTACGACGGCATCTGGTGGGGCATGCACCTCAACGTGGTGACGTGGTCGAGTGGCGCGCGACACGGCGCCACCACCGGGAACGCCCGCCGGTACATCGACTTTGCCGCTGCCAACGGGCTGGGCGGCACGCTGGTGGAGGGATGGAACACCGGGTGGGACGGCAACTGGCTGGTGACGGGCGGGTCGTTCTCGTTCACGCAGGCGTATCCCGACTATGACCTCGCGGACGTGGCGCGCTACGCGAAGGAGAAGGGCGTCGGGCTGATCGTGCACAACGAGACGGCGACATTCGTCGACAACTACGAGCGGCAGCTCGACTCTGCCTATGCCCTGTACGAACGGCTGGGCGTGCATGCCATCAAGACAGGCTACGTGGGCGACACCGCCAATCCCGGCGGGCACGATCATCAGGGGCAGTACATGGTGCGCCACCATCGCCGAGTGATTGAGACGGCGGCGACACACGGAATTGCGGTGGTGATGCATGAGCCCATCAAGGATACCGGCGAGCGGCGCACGTGGCCCAACATGCTCTCGCGCGAAGGGGCGCGTGGGCAGGAGTACAACGCCTGGGGCGGGGAAGGCGGCAATCCACCGGAACACGAGACCATCCTGTTCTTCACGCGCCTGCTGGCCGGCCCCATGGACTACACGCCGGGCATCTTCAACGTGCTGCTCACGCGCAGCGAAACGAACCGCGCGCGCACGCCCGAGGAGGCGCGGCCGCGCTCGACCCTGGCGCGGCAGCTGGCGCTGTACGTGGTGCTCTATTCGCCGGTGCAGATGGCGGCCGACCTCATCGAGAACTACGCCAACCAGCCCGCATTCCAGTTCATCCGCGACGTCGCCGTCGACTGGGACACCACGCGCGTGTTGCACGGGCGCATCGGCGACGACGTGGTGGTGGCGCGCAAGGCCAAGGGGAAGGACGCGTGGTTCGTGGGGGCGATCACGGACGAGCAGGCGCGCACGGTGGAGGTGCCGCTCGACTTCCTGCCGCCGGGGCGCCGCTACGTGGCCGAAGTCTACGCCGATGGCCCCAGGGCGAATTGGCGCGACAACCCGCTGCCGATCACCATCTCGAGGCAGCCGGTGACGTCAGCGACGCGCCTGCGCATTGCGATGGCGGCAGGGGGCGGGCAGGCGATTCGCATTGTGCCGGCGCGCTGACACCCTGACGGCGGGAGACCGGTGGCCATGAAGACACCACGCTGGGGCGCGTTGAGCGGCGCGCTCATCGCGCTTGCCGCCGCACCACTCCACGCGCAGGCGGTGCTCTATTCGTCGCCGACTTACCAGATGACGGCGACCGGCGTGCGCCAGGGGCGGTTCGAGGCGACGGCGCACGGCCGCGACACCATCACGTCCAACTATCCGCGCGCAGCCCGCGAGGTGCACTTCAAGTTCGCGCTCAACGGTGTGGACAACGAGTTCCCGCCTGGCATCGAGCACACCATCAACCTGCGGCCGGAGGGCGGGCGGCAGGTGACGCCGCTGTATGCGTTTGGCGTGCCGCCGCAGCCGGTGTTGCCGCGACCAGAGGATGCGCGCGAGGGCGAGGACGGCGTCGCGCAGGTCACCATCCGTCTCGATATGCGCGCCGTGCGGCGCAGTATCACCGCACAGGGTGGGTACACGCCACCGCTCGGTGCGCGCGTGACGGCGCTCGAGAGCGTGTGGGTGATTGGCGACACCGACCCGCTGCAGTGGGACGTGCGCCGGTACACGCCGGGCATGCCCCAGGAACTCAAGGACCCGGACGGTGATGGCATCTACGAGGTGACGTTGCCGTTCCGCACCGACTACCTGCGGCCGCTTGGCGCGGACGGCCGAGCGATGTGGGCGCGGCGGCTCGGCGTGTCCGGGCATCCCGAGCTGACGTCGTCACAGCCCCTGCTCGACGCGCTCTATCGCCTGTCGATCGAGGAACTGCGCGAACTGCAGCGCCCCGACGGCGCCCTCGCCGCCGGCGCCAAGTGGCCCGGTGTGTGGACGCGTGACGTGGCGCTGAGCACGGTGCTTGCCCTCGCCTTCGTCGCCCCCGACGCGGCGCGCACCAGCCTGATGATGAAGGTCGACTCGGCGGGGCGCATCATCCAGGACACCGGCACGGGCGGCTCGTGGCCCATCTCCACCGACCGGATGACGTGGGCACTGGCGGCGTGGGAAGTGTACGCGATGACGGGCGACCGCGGCTGGCTGCGTCAGGCGTACGACATCATCAGTCGCTCTGCCGTGGCCGACCGGCACGCCGCGTTTGATGCGTCCACGGGCCTCGTGCGCGGCGAGTCATCGTTTCTCGACTGGCGCGAGCAGAGCTATCCGCGCTGGATGCAGCCGGCCGACATCTACCAGTCGCAGGCGCTTGGCACCAACGCGGTGCACCACGGCGCGTATCGGGTGCTGGCAGCGATGGCGCGCGCACTTGGCGAGCCTGCGGGGCCGTGGGACGCGCGCGCCGACTCGGTGCGTGCCGGCATGTCGCGCTACCTGTGGCAGGAGCAACTCGGCTGGCACGCGCAGTTCCGCTACGGTCGCGTGGCGCTGTCGCGCTCACCGAGCGCCGAGGCGCTGGGCGAGGCGCTGTCGCTGGTGTATGGCGCCACGCTGCCGGCGCAGCGCGCGCGGGTGATGCAGGCTGCGCCGCTGGTGCCGTTCGGTACGCCGACATTCTGGCCGTTCATTGCCGATGTGCCGTTCTACCACAACGCCACCATCTGGCCCTTCGTGACGGCGTACTGGACGTGGGCGGCGGCCGATGCCGGGGCGACGGCGGCGGTGGAACACGGGCTTGCGTCGCTCGCGCGCGGCGCCGCGCTGTTCCTCACCAACAAGGAGAACATGGTCGCGTCCACGGGCCACTTCGAGGGGACGGCACTCAACTCCGACCGCCAGCTGTGGAGCGTGGCGGGCACGCTCGCCATGACGTACCGCGTGCTCTTTGGCATGCGTGCCGAGGAGCAGCGGCTGGTGTTCCGGCCCATGGTGCCTCCGTCGTACGCTGGCGAGCGTGTGCTCCGCGGCGTGCGGTACCGCGGCGCGGTGTTGACGGTGCGGGTGCATGGCGCGGGAAGTGGCGTGAAGCGCTGTGCGGTTGACGGGCGGACTGTGGCACGGGCCGAGGTGCTGGCGACGCTCGTCGGCGCGCATGTCGTCGATATCGAGCTCGACGGCCGGTGGCCGGCGTCGACGGTGCGCCTCGTGGCGGCGCGCGTGGCGCCAGCGACACCCGGGGTGACGATGCGCGCGGACAGCGCGGGACCATCGTTGGTGTGGTCCGCGGTTCCCGGCGCGGTCCGCTATGTCGTGGTACGTGACGGGCGCGCCGTCGACACGGTGCGCGCCACATCGCTGCCCGTGCGTGCAGGGCCAACGCTCACCGAAATGCAGGTGGCGGCGCTGGACAGCAGCGGCACGTCGTCGTTCCTGAGCGAACCGGTGCGCGTCATCGCGGACGGGGCCGATCTGGTGGTACGTCCAGTTGGCGCCCCGCCGGGGCCGGTGCGCATCGAGCGTGCCGCACGAGACGCGGTGCGGTTTGAGGTCACGGTGCCGCACGCGGGCCGCTTCGCACTCGATGCGCGCTATGCCAACGGCAGCGGCCCCATCAACACCGAGGACAAGGCGGCGGTGCGCACGGTGCGCGTCGACGGGCGCGACGCCGGTGTGCTGGTGATGCCGCAACGTGGGGCGGGGCGGTGGGACGACTGGGGATACACCAATCCGCTCGTCGTCACGCTGTCAGCGGGTCGGCATGTGGTGACGCTGGCGTGGACGGCGCTGGATGAGAACATGAATCGGCACGTGTCTACGGCGCTGATTGAGTCCCTGCGCGTGACTGCGGTGCCCTAGGTGCGGGCACGGGCACGGTGTGGGCATGGGTACGGGCGAGCGTCGAAACACCATCTCAGGGCATTCGTGGATCCGCACCGCGGTGTTGCGCCGGCCGCGCCTGACGTTCGGCGTAATGGGCGTTCTCTGGCTGGCAACCATCGGTGCCTGGTTCTTTGAGGGCGAAGGGCTCCTCTTCTTCACGCTCGGCGTCTGGCTCTGCAAGACAGGCCGCGATATCGAGGCACGTCCGGCGTGGCTGCGCCTGGGCCCTGCGGCCGCGGCGTGGGTGTCGTTGGCGGCCCTCAAGTCGTGGCTCGCCTTCGCCCACGATCCGCATCTCGCGTCGGGGCCCTCGGCGGCCACGATGGAACGCGCCATCGCGATGCTCGTGCTGCACAAGGCCGTCGTTGCCCTCGGCATGGTCGTGATGTGGTACGGCGTCGACGACGCGGTGCGCTGGGCCATGGCACGACGCGGGTTCGTCTGGCTGAGTGGCTTCTCGTTCATCATCTATGCGCTGCACGTGCCGCTGGTGTACTACGCGATGATCTGGGTCTTCCCGCTCGTCGGGGGCATGCCGCACCACCGGCTGTGGGTGTTCGTGCTGCTGCCGACAGCCATCACGGCATTCTGCGTGCTGGTCGGTGCATCGCTGCGCCAGATGGCACCCCGCGTTTACGGGGTGCTCACGGGCGGGCGGGGGCAGGCGCTGTAGCGGCCGTCGGCCATTCCTGACCGACGGTGCTGGTGCGCCGCCGTCGGACTCAGGTGAAGCGAAACACCAGCGGCAGCACGAAGGCGACGAGCGCCGCCCATCCGGCGTACACGGGGAGATATCCCGCCACCGCCTGGCGCACGGCCTGCGTGTCGTGCCGGCCGCGCAGGAAGCCGAGCGATGCCCAGCACATCCGCACGAGGTGCCCCAGGATCACCACGTTGGCGCCGAGGACGACGACGCGGTTTGGAGTAAAGCCGTGCTCCGAGAGGCGGAAGACGATGGCGGCAAGGGCCACCGCGTCGACAACGAGCGTCACGGCGAGCAGTGCGACGTTCACGTAGTCGGACCACGCCGCCTTGTCGTGGTCGCCGCGCTCCGCAAAAGAGAAGACCGACATGCCGAGCACGAGGAGCAGCAGCCCGTTGACCACGATGAGCGCACGCCGGTCGACGAACGGGTTCTGCCCGCCGACCAGCGCGACCACGAGGTACGCGGTGGTCATGACGAGAAAGAGCGGCGCGAAGGCGCGCGCGAGCACGGGGGCGATGCCGGTGCGTCCGTTGAACACGGCGTCGTACAGGTAGGTGGCGGCAACCGGCACGGCGACGGCGCCCATGAGTCCGACGTTCGGAAAATACCATTGCTCGGCGTTCTTCGTGATAAGCGAGAAGAGGCCGACGGTGAGTCCGCTGAAGACAAAGCCACTGAGCCCCACCAGCACGACGAGGATGAGCAGGTCGCCGTTATAGCGGACGAATCGCATGCGTGCGTCGGCCTCGCGCCAGTCACCGCCGGCGAAGGTATATCCCAGAAATGCCCAGACGAGGATGGGGAGGTGAATCAGCGCCATCACCACCGACGGCGCCTGCCCGGCGGGGAGCAGCGTGGCATACGCGGCGATGATGACGGCCAGCGTCGCGCCGATGCCGAGCGTGCGTGGGTCGCGGCGCATGCTCCAGAAGTAGCCGGCGACCGAGAAGATGACGAACGACGGGGCCAGGCGCGCATAGTACCACTCGGTGCCCAGCACGAGGGCCGGGAGGCGAACGATCAGGGCAATGCCGACCGCGAGGGCGAGGGCGGTCCAGAACGGACGGCCAGTCCACGCGCGCGACGGCGCCTGATAGTCGAGGCGGGCGAGCCAGACCCGCACCGTCTCCGAGTGGGGAGCGTCGTGGGCGACATCGGCGAACGCGGAGCGGAACGCCGCCTCGTCCTCGCGATACAGGGTCTCGAGCGCGGCGGGGGCTGCGAGCGAGTCGCGGAGTTGCTGGGACGAGGTCGGCATGGCCATGGAGTCTGCGTGAACCGGGGGGCGGTGCAATGTAGAGTACTTTGTAGCATAAAGTCAATCGGCTACGGCGCGGTCCGCGCCTTCTTCGGATACGGCGGCGGCGCCGGCACCGGGCGCGGATCCTCGGCGATCTTCTTCTTCAGGTACGCGACGGCCGCGTCCAGCTGCGCGTCCTGCCCGTTGAACGTCGCGTGCGGCAGGTTTTCGACCACGATGTCGGGCTTCACGCCCTCCTGCTCGATGAGCCATTGCCCCTCGGGGCCGTACACACCCATCATTGGCGCGCGCGCGACGCCGCCGTCGGTGAGCGTGTTCGTGCCGCTCAGCCAGATCTCGCCGCCCCACGTGCGCGCGCCGATCACCGCGCCAAGCCCGAGCCGGCGGAACCCGTCGGCCACCGCCTCGCCGTCGCTCGCGGTCTCCTGATCGACGAGCATCACCATGTGCCCGCGGAACGCGCCCTGCATGTTCCAGTACGGCTCGCCCACGCGGTTCTTCCAGTACATCCACGCCTTGCGCGACAGCATCTCGAGCACCCACGAGTCGATGTTGCCGCCGCGGTTCTGCCGCATGTCGAGAATGAGCCCCTGCCTGTTGAATGCCGGCGTGAACTGGCGGTAGAACTGGTCGATGTCGCCGTTCCCCATGGCGCGCAGGTGCACGTAGCCCACCGCGCCGCCGCTCATCGACTCCGTGGCGAGGCGGCGCGTGTACTCCCAGTCGGTGTAGCGCAGGCTGGACTCGCTGCTGATCGGTTCCACGATGATGTCGTGCGCCGTGGCGCCGTCGCCGATCGACAGCAGCACCTGCTTGCCCACCTGATTGCGCAGCAGCTCGCCGATGTCCTGCACGGCGAGCACCTTCGTGCCATTCACCGCGGTGATCACGTCGCCGACCCTCACGTGCAGGTCGGGATCCGCGAGCGGCGCACGCTCGGCGGGGAAGTCCGGATCGGCCCGGTAGATGTAGTCGATGCGGTAGCCGCCCTTGGCCGGATCGCGGAAGAGGCGAGCGCCCAGTGAGGCCACGGCCACATTGTCGTCGCCGCGCCGCAGGTCGCCGCCGCCCACGGAGGTGTGCAGCGCCGACAGCTCACCCACGGCCCATCCAATGAGATCGTTCAACTCGCCGCGCGTGGTGATGCGCGGCACCAACGCGCCGTACTTGCGGAGCGCGGCCTTGTAGTCCACGCCATGCATGTTGGGGTCGTAGAACCAGTCGCGCTCCAACCGCCACGCATCCACGAAGAGCTGGCGGAAGTCGTCACGCGGGTCGATGCTGAACGTCCAACTGGAAAGGTCGAGTCGGCTGTCGACGATGTTTCCCGCCTTGGCCGCACGCGCGTCGAGCACGTACAGCGCGTTGTCCTTGCGCACCAGCAGCTTCCTGTTGTTGCCCGACAGCTCCGCCGATCGAATGGCGTCGAGCACCACCACCGGGTCGGGTTTCTCGTTGTTGATCTTCAGCGCCATCAGGTCAGTCTTGCCGTCGGCGCCTGACCCGCGCGACGTGTAGAAGAGCGCGTCGCCGGTGGCCGCGAGCCAGCCGTAATTGCCGCTCGGCACCGGAAGGCGGCGAAGGCGTTCCTGCAGCCCGTCGATTTCGATCGTAATGGGCGTGATGTTGTCGTTCTTCGGTCGGGCCTTGGCGCTGTCACTCTTCGGGGCCACTCTTGCATTGTCGCCCATCTGGCCGGCGTAACTGGTGTCAAAGCGTGCGACGGCGGGCGCCGGCTTGTGGAGTTCGTCGTTCGCGAGGAACGGCGAGCGCAGGCCGGCGCGCAGCGCCACCTGGTAGATCTCGATTTCCTTGTCGAAGTATGGCTCGGGACGGCGATTGCCCCACGGCGCGCCGACGAGCGTGCGGAGGTTGCGATCGGAGAGGAAGTAGATGAACTCGCCCTTGGTGTCCCACGCCGGAGCACTGCTGTTGGTGCGGTCCGACGTGAGCGCGATGCTCGTGCGTGAGTCCACGCTGTAGAGCTTGATCTGCTGGAACGAGTTCGGCGCCGTCATTTCATACGCCAGCCAGCGGTTGTCGGGCGACCATGCGAGGTCGCCCGTGCCTTCGCGATTCTCGGAGACCTTGCTCATCTCCCTCGTGGCGAGATTCATCACCCAGAGGTCGCGGTTGTTGTCGCTCCACGCAAGCCACTTGCCGTCGCCCGAGGGGACGCCGCGGAAGCGCAGAATGTGGCCATTGGTCGTGAGCGCCGCGTCGGGACCCACGCCATTGGCGGGGAGGCGCACCCACTCGAGCTCGCCGCTCTCGTCGCTGAGCGCGAGCAGCGACTTGCCGTCGGACGAGAAGGCCGCGTCGCGCAAGCGCACGCTGTCCTTGGTGGAGGCGCGCACGAGTCGGCCGCCCTTCACCGGTGCCACGAACACCCGGCCGCGCGACGTGAGCACCACGCGATCGCCGTCGGGTGACAGGTGCGCCGAGGTGAGCGAACTGATGGGGTCTTTCACCCAGCGCTCGCGGAGCTGATCGAGGTCGGTGGCGAGCGAGATGGGGACCAGCTGCGTCTGGCCGCTGGCGATGTCGAGCAGCCAGATGTCGGCCTGGAGCTGGTAGACGATCTTGCCGTCGGGCGAGAGCTTGGGCGTGCGCACGTCCCAGCCCGTGTGCCTGGTGATTTGTTTGCGGTCGCTGCCGTCGTCCTTCATCGACCAGAGGTTCATCTGGCCGTCGCGATCCGTGACGAAGTAGACGCGCCCCTGATACCACATGGGCGAGTGGGACTCGCCATTGTAGTCCTGCCCAGTGAGCTGCACCGCCTCGGCGGCGCCCAGCGTGTACTTCCAGACTTGCCGAGCCGTGCCGCCCGTGTAGCGCTTGGTGACGTTGTTGTGGAAGCCCGGGCGCACGAAGTAGATGGTCCTGCCCGACGCGTCGTACGAGCCCTCGGAGGCGCCGGCGAGCGGCACCCGCGTGCGCGTGTTGGTGCCGAGGTTCAGCTCCACCATCTCGCTCTTCGGGATGCTCGCGTACTGCGTGGTGCGGTAGACCAGGCGGCCGTCGGGCGTCCACGTGGTGGCGACGGCCGCATCGCCATCGTAGGTCCAGCGCGTGGGCGATCCGCCGGCGATGGGCATCGTGTAGAGGGCGGCTTGTCCCTCGTACCGTGCGGTGAAGGCCAGCGTCTTGCCGTCCGGGGAGATGACGGGATCGCTCTCCTCGGCGGCGTGCGTCGTCAGGCGGTGCGCGAGTCCGCCGCCGGTGGGAACCGACCACAGGTCGCCTTCGGCTGCGAAGACGATGGTGTTGCCGTGGATGGCAGGGAAGCGGTAGAAGCCGAGGGCGCCCGGGGTGGAGGCTTGGGGAGCCTGGGGAGTCTGGGGAACCTGAGCGACGGCGCTTTGGCCGACGAGTGCGAGCAGGAGCGCGCAGCGACGGAGCATTGGTGTCTCGAGTGGCGAACGGAGTCAGGGCAGCGGCGGGAGGGCGTCACCGCCGTGAAGAGGAACGCGGAGAAATTGCGATGTCCGCGCGGCCGGCGCCACCCGGCGCTCAACTTTGCCGAAATGCGCAGCGGCCAATCGTAACGTTGTTATGCGGCCGGATGAAAGGTGCGCCGACGCGGGCGTCCGGCGCTGTCGCGCGCGGCCGAGTCGCGGTCACACCGCCGCCCGGCGCGGATTTCACTGAAGTCGGACCGGCCTGGGTCCCTGAAAACTCCTCGGTTAGCCCGCAACGGGGCGACGCTTCCCCTCCTGGAGAATGTCGGCGATGGCTTGGATGGTGTTCCAGCTACGGACGGTCATCGGAACACCAACGACCTTCTCCAGTTGTCCCAAGTAGCTGATCGCTCGCATCTCCCGGCGGTATATGCCCAAAACGAAAGGGTGCTGGTAGGCCAGAACCTTCACGCACCATCGGCCGGTCGGTGGCAAGGCGAGGGGCGGTCGAGTTGTCGAGCGGCTGCGCTGAGCGAGCACGCTCACGAAGGGTACGACCGCCTGCCCAGTTGGCTGGCCAGCGAACGGCTGCTGGGACGCGAGACTCAGGATGTCGCGGCCCGCGCAAATCACGATCTCCACCTTGAACGGCAGGTGCTGGCCTACCTCCGCCCGCAGCTGCCTCCGGCTGACCCGCTTGCGGATGACGAACGTCCCCGCCGCGCCAACGTTGATGGCGCCGAACCGGTCCAGTGCCTCCGCCAACATGCTCGGGCGGAAGGCGCGGTGACCGCCGACGTTAATTCCCTTCAGAAGGGCAACAAGGGCCATAGGCGTTGCGGGCTAGAAAATATGACTGGGCTGGCCTCCGACTCTTGCGTGGGTTAGCTCCTCACGAGGCGAGTCGGAGTTGCCAGAGCCACCGGCGACGGTGTTGCTGTCGCCCTTTCGCGGAGACCAGCCCATGTCATCTGCTGCAACGAT
>JANYJW010000027.1 GCA_025361705.1 Gemmatimonas sp. | reverse complement strand
GCGATCGGGATTAGGGATCGGCATCCGCATTCAAGATCCTTGATCGTCGTCCCAGGCCGGGGTGGCGAAATTGGCTAGACGCGAGGGACTTAAAATCCCTTGGGAGCAATCCCATCTGGGTTCGATGCCCAGCCCCGGCATACCGCGCCCGTTGCTTTGACTGCTGCCGATAGTCCGGCTGCGCGAGGTTCCCGCTGGCCTGCGCGGCGGTCGCGCCCGCCGCCGAGGCGCCCGCCGCCTGTAAACAGCGCGTGAGAGTCGGTACATTGCCCAGTATGTCCGACGTCGTCTCGCTTGCCGCCGAGTTGCTCGCCATCCCGTCGCCGACGCGCGACGAAGGGCGGGCCGTGGAGTTCATCTCCCGCTGGCTCATTGCCCGCGGATGGAATGTCACCCTGCAGGAGGTCTCGGCGGGGCGCAGCAATGTGTGGGCCTCGCGGCGCGGGGGCGGCGTGACGCTGTCGACGCACCTCGACACGGTGCCGCCGTACGTGCCGCCGCGCCTCGACGCCGGGAAGCTGCATGGACGCGGCGCGTGCGATGCCAAGGGCATTGCCGCTGCGATGCTCGTCGCCGCCGACCGCTTGGCCGACACCGGGGAAGAGCGCGTCGACCTGCTTTTCGTCGTTGGCGAGGAGCGTGGCTCCGATGGGGCGCGCGCCGCCAACCAGCTCGAGGCCACCTCGCGCTACCTGATCAACGGCGAGCCCACCGAGAGCCGCCTCGCCACGGGTTGCAAGGGCGCCTGGCGCGTCACCGCCCGCACGCGCGGCCGCGAGGCACACTCGGCGTATCCGCACCTCGGCGCGTCGGCGATTTTGCCGATGGCCGAGCTCCTGCCCAGCCTCGCCGCACTCGAGATGCCCGTGGACGACGTCCTCGGGCCGACCACTATTAATGTGGGCGTCATCAAGGGCGGCACCGAGGCCAACATCATCCCCGGCCAGTGTGAAGTGGAGATGCTGGTGCGACTCGTGGGCGATCGCGAGCCGGTGCAGACGGCGCTCGAACGCTGGGCAAGCGACCGCGCCGAGTTGCGGTTTGGGTCGTTCGTTCCGGCGCAGCGCTTTCTCGTGCTCCCCGGGTATGACACGGCGCCGATGGCGTACACCTCCGACATCCCGCTGCTGCCGCGCTGGGGCACACCGCTGCTCTTCGGTCCGGGCTCCATTCACGTGGCGCATACGCCTGACGAATTCATTGACCTCAGCGAGTTGCGCGCGTCGGTCGACACGTACGAGCGCCTCGTCCGCACCCTGCTTGCCTCATGACGGGAATCGCTCCCATCCGCGTTGCCATCCTCGGCGCCACCGGCGCCGTGGGGCAGACGTTCATTCGACTCCTGGCAGGGCACCCGTGGTTTCAGGTGGCCGAAGTGGCCGCATCGGAGCGGTCGGCCGGCCGTTCGTACGCCGAGGCGACACGATGGATTGAGGGCGACATGCCGCCCGAGGTTGCGCGCCTCACGGTCACGACGTGCGATCCCGGTGAGGTGCGGTCACCCATCGTCTTTTCCGCGCTGGACAGCAACGTGGCCGGTGACGTCGAGGCGGCGTTCGCCGCGGCCGGACGGCTGGTGCTGAGCAATGCCAGGAATTTCCGGATGGAACCCGACGTGCCGCTGGTGATTCCCGAGGTCAACGCCGACCATCTCGCGCTGCTCGATGTGCAGCGCGCGCGACGCGGCTGGACGGGCGGCATCGTCACCAATGCCAATTGCGCGGCCACCATGGCCGCCATGGCGCTGGCGCCGCTGCACGCGGCATTCGGGGCGCGGCGGGTCTTCGTGGCCACGATGCAGGCGGTGAGCGGCGCCGGATATCCCGGCGTGCCATCGCTCGACATCCTCGGCAACGTCATTCCCTACATCGGCGACGAAGAGCCCAAGCTCGAGCGCGAGATGCAGAAGATGCTTGGCGTGGTGAGTGGCGGCGCCGTGGTGCCCGCGGCGTTCGTCGTGAGCGCGCACGCCAATCGCGTGGCCGTCGAGAACGGACACACGGTCTGCCTGTCGGTGGAGTTCGACCGCGAGCCGTCGCTCGACGACGCGGGGCGTGTGCTGCGCGAGTGGCGCGGCGCCAGCGCGGTGCGCGGCCTGCCGTCGGCGCCCGCAGTGCCGCTGCACGTCTTCGAGAATGACGATCGCCCGCAGCCGCGGCGCGACGTCATGCGCGGCGGGGGCATGACCGTCTCGGTGGGGCGCCTGCGTCGCGACCCGTTGTTCCACCTCAAGTTCATCGCGATGGGGCACAACACCATTCGCGGCGCCGCCGGCGGTTCCATCCTGAACGCCGAACTGCTGGCGGCCGCCGGCCGCGCCGGCACGGCATGATCGTCGCCAAGTTCGGCGGGACGTCCGTCGGCGACTCGGCGGCGATTGAGCGCACGACCGCCATTGTGCGCGGCCGCCTGGCGCAGCGTCCGGTGGTCGTGGTGTCGGCCCTCGCCGGCACCACCAACGCACTGCTCGACCTCGCGGCGCAAGCGGCCAAGGGGCAGTTCATCGTCGCCATTCGCGGCATCGAGGCGCTGCGCGATCGGCACCTTGCCGTCATCGACGAGCTGCTCGGCAGCGGACCCGACGCCATCGAGGTGGCAGCCGACACCAGCGTGCTGTTCGATGAACTGGCGCACCTTGGCGAGGCCCTGTCGGTGCTTGGCGACGTGAGCCCGCGCTCGCTCGACGCCGTGGCGGCGTACGGTGAGCGCCTCTCGGCGCCCATCGTCGCGGCGGCGTTTCTGCAGCGCGGCATACCCGCGACCTTCGTCGATGCGCGCCGCGTGATGATCACCGACGATGCGTTCGGCAGGGCGCTGCCGCAGGGCGAGGCCATCGCCGAGGCGGCGCGCGAGCTGCTGGCGCCTCTGCTGCGCGAAGGGCGCGTGCCTGTGCTCGGTGGCTACATCGGCGCGACCATTGCCGGCATCACCACCACGCTTGGGCGCGGCGGCTCGGACTACAGTGCGGCACTGCTCGGCGCGGCGCTCGACTCCGAGGCCATTGAGATCTGGACCGACGTCGACGGCATGCTCACCGCCGACCCGCGCGTGATTCCCGGGGCGAAGCTCATTGAGCACATCCGGTTCGACGAGGCGGCCGAACTCGCGAGCTTCGGTGCCAAGGTGCTGCATCCCAGCACCATTGCGCCGGCGGTCAAGCGCAGCATCCCGGTGTTCATCTACAATTCGCACCGCCCACACGCGGCCGGGACGCGCATCACGTTCGATGCGCCCAAGCTCTCGGTGCGCGCCGTGGCGGGGCGGGCCAACGTGGTGCTCGTCAACGTCAAGTCCAGCGCCATGCTTGGCACACCCGGCATCGTGCGCGGCATCTTCTCGGTGTTCGAGCGCTTCAAGCTGTCGGTGGACGTGATTGCCACGTCGGAGGTGAGCGTGTCGGTGACGCTCAACGACGAGCTGCACCTCGATGCCGTGCTCACCGAGCTGCGCGCCTTTGGCGATGTCACCGTGTCGCGCGGGCGCGGCATCGTGGCCATTGTCGGCGCCGGACTCGGTGGTCACACGCCGACGATGGCGCGCGCGCTCGCCGCACTCGGCGACCTGCGCGTGCACATGTGCTCGCTGAGCGCCAGCGCGATCAACCTCACGTTGATCATTGATGGCGATCAGGTGCACGAGGCCATGCGCCGGCTGCATCGCGCGTTCTTTGAGGAGGCCACGTGAGCGCATTGCGCCTGGCCGTCATCGGCGACGGCAAGATGGGACGCCTGGTTGCCGCGCTCGCGGCGGAGCAGGGGATCACGGTCACGGCGGTGCTCGGCAAGGAGGCCGTGGAGCGCGACGGCATCTCGCCGTCCACGCTCGGCGGCGCCACGGTGGCGGTCGAGTTCACCGAGCCGGCCGCGGCCGCAGCCAATGTGCGGGCCTGCATGGCGGCCGGCTGCGCGGTGGTGTGCGGCACCACGGGATGGGACGCCGAGCGCGCGGAGGTCAGTGAGGAGGTGCGCATCACAGGAGGCGCGCTGCTGTGGGCACCAAACTTTTCGTTCGGCGTGCACCTCTTCATGCAGATTGTCACCGAGGCCGCGCGGCGTGCGCGGGCCGTGGGCGGCTTCGACGCGCTCCTTGTCGAAACACATCACGCGGCCAAGAAGGATGCGCCATCGGGCACGGCGCGGGCGCTGGGGCAGGTGGCCGAACGTGAGTTCGGGGCGCCCATTCCCATCACGTCGCTGCGGGTGGGCAGCGTACCCGGCACGCACGAACTCATCTTCGACGGCGGGTTCGAGCAGGTGCGGCTGGTGCACGAGGCCCGGGACCGCCGCGTGTTTGCGCAGGGTGCGCTCATTGCCGCGCGCTGGCTCGACGGGCGCGCAGGCGTCTATTCACTCGATGATGTGGTCCATGGCCCCGGAGGTCACGCATGACACCGCTCCTGCTGCGCGGCGCCATCACGGCGCTCGTGACCCCGTTCACGCCCGACGGCCGCGTCGATGAACCGGCGCTGCGTGCCTTCGTCGCGTGGCAGATTGCGCAGGGCATCGACGGGCTCGTCCCCGTGGGCTCCACCGGGGAGGCGGCCACGCTGTCACTCGAGGAGCGCGTGCGCGTGGTGTCCATCACCGCCGAGGTGGCGGCTGGGCGCCTGCCCGTGATTGCGGGTGCCGGAACCAACGACACCGCGGTGGCCATCGAGAACTCGCGCGCGCTCGCGGCGGCAGGCGCCACGCACCTGTTGCATGTGTCTCCGGCCTACAGCAAGCCGCCGCAGCGCGGCCTGCTCGCGCACTACCGCGCGGTGGCCGACGCGGCGACCGTGCCTGTCATCTTGTACAACGTCCCCGGCCGCACCGCGAGCAACGTGGAGGCCGAGACCCAGCTGGCGCTCGCCGAGCATCCCAACATCGTCGCCACCAAGGAAGCGTCGGGGAATCTCGCGCAGATCGCCGAGATCATTCGTCGGCGTCCTGCCGGCTTCGCGGTGCTCTCGGGCGACGACGCGCTGACGCTCGACGTCATGGCACAGGGTGGCGAAGGCGTCATCTCGGTGGTCAGCAACGCGGCGCCGGCCGCGATGCATGCGCTCGCGGCAGCGGCGGCGTGTGGAGACCTGGCCGAGGCCCGCGTCTGGCACGACCGGCTCACGCCGCTCTTCGGCGCGGCGTTCGTCGAGTCCAACCCCATGCCCATCAAGGCGGCCGTCGCGATGCTGGGCCGCATCGGCAATGTGCTGCGCTTGCCGCTCGTTCCCCTTGATGCGCGCCACGAGCCGGTGCTGCGCCACGCACTCACTCACGCCGGACTCGCGCCCGCATGACCACCGTCGACCTGCTCGCCCTCGCGCAACGCGTGGAGGCACTTCACGCATTGCCCAATCACCTGCCGGCCCCCGTCGACGCCGAGGAGACCATTGACCTCCTGCTGACGGCGCTCGAGCAGGGACTCGTGCGCGCCGCCATTCGCGACGAACGCGACGAGTGGGCGGCCGTGCCGTGGGTGAAGCGCGGCATCCTCGCTGGATTTCGCGTGGGCCGCTTGGTCGATCAGTCGGTGCTTGGCGATGCGGGCGTCAGCCGGCCGTTCACGTTCTTCGATAAGCATACGTACCCCACACGGGCGCTCACGCTCAACGATGGCATTCGCGTGGTGCCCGGCGGGTCGTCCATTCGCCGCGGGGCGTTTGTGGCGCGCGGCGTCGTCTGCATGCCGCCGATGTTCATCAACGTCGGCGCGTACGTCGGCGCGGGAACGATGATCGACTCCCACGCGCTCATCGGCTCGTGCGCGCAGGTGGGTGAGCGCGTGCACGTGAGCGCCGCCGCGCAAATCGGCGGCGTGCTCGAGCCCGTCAACGCGTCGCCGGTGGTCATCGAGGACGATGTGGTGGTGGGCGGCAACTGCGGCGTGTACGAGGGCACGGTGGTGCGCGCCCGCGCCGTGCTCGCCGCGGGCGTGGTGCTCACGCGGGGCACGCCGGTGTACGACTTGGTGAACGAACGCGTCATTCGCGCGTCGGCCACCGAGGTGCTGCAGATCCCGGCCGGCGCCGTGGTGGTGCCCGGGGCGCGCCAGGTGTCGTCGGCGTGGGGCACGGCACAGGGCCTGTCGCTGCAGACGCCGGTGATCGTGAAGTACCGCGACGAAAGGACCGATGTTGCCACCGCGCTCGAGGGATGGCTGCGATGAGGCCCTGCCGCCTGGAGATGCCACAATGCGCGTAGACGGGATCCTCCGCGTGCCTGGCGACAAGTCGATTTCGCATCGTGCGCTCATGCTCGGCGCGCTCGGCGCGGGCCCGTCGCGTGTGCGCGGCATCCTGCAGTCGCTCGACGTCATGAGCACCGCGAGTGTGCTGCGGGCCCTCGGGGTTCCCGTGCCAGCGCTCAGCGACGACCTGGTGATGCACGGCGTTGGCCTGCGTGGTTTGCTGGCGCCCACCGTCGATCTCGACTGCGGCAACAGCGGCACGACGACGCGCCTCATGGCGGGCATCGTCGCTGCATCACCGCTGGCCGCGCGGTTCACGGGCGACGCCAGCCTCAGCCGCCGGCCCATGGGACGCGTGGCGCGGCCGCTCACGCAGATGGGCGCGCGGTTCGAGCACGAGGCCGCGGGCGACGGGCTGCCGATGACCGTGCACGGCGGGCCATTGCGCGGGCTCACGTGGCACTCCGAAACGGCGAGCGCGCAGGTAAAGAGCGCCATCCTGCTGGCGGGGCTCGTGGGCGATGTGCCGGCGGAGGTACACGAGCCGGTGTCGACGCGCGACCACACCGAACGCATGCTGCTCGCGCGCGGCGTCGACATCCGCGTCGATCACGGCGTGGTCACGCTGGTGCCGGCGGCGCGGCTCGATGCGGCCGACCAGCTGGTGCCGGCCGACCCGTCGTCGGCGACGTTCTTTGCCGCGCTGGCGGCGATGGCCGACACGGGCGAGCTGGCGCTCGACGACGTCTGCGTGAACCCCACGCGAGCCGGCGCCTTTGCCGTGCTCCGTCGCATGGGCGCGCGCCTCACCTTCGAGCACGAACGCACCGAGGGCGGCGAACCGGTGGCCCGGGTCGTCGCGGCACCGGGCGCGCTGCACGGCGCGGTCATCGCGAGCGACGAGGTGCCGTCGCTCGTCGACGAGTTGCCGGTGCTCGCGTGCCTCGCGGCCTGTGCCAATGGCGAACTGCGGGTGACGGGCGCCGGCGAGTTGCGCGTAAAGGAGAGCGACCGCATCACGGCCATCGTCAGCAACCTGCAGGCCGTCGGCGCCGAGGCCGAGGAGCTGCCCGACGGATTCATCGTGCGCGGCACCGGGCGCCGGCCGTTCCGCGGGCACGTGGTGACGCATGGCGATCACCGCATTGCAATGGCGTTCGGCGTGCTCGGGGCCATCCCCGGGAGCGCAATCATCGTCGACGATCCGGCGTGTGCCGCCGTGTCGTTCCCTACTTTTTGGCAGGAGCTGGCGCGTGTCGTCGTTTGATCGGTTCCCTCTGGTGGTCACCATCGACGGGCCCGCTGCGTCGGGCAAGTCGAGCACCGCTACGGCCGTGGCGGCGCGCCTCGGCGTGCGGCACGTCGACAGCGGCATGCTCTACCGCAGCGTCACGGCGGCGCGCCTGCAAGCGGGCGATGCGCCCGACCTGTGGACCGAGCAGTCGGTACTCGAGGCGGCGCGGCGCGTCACGTTGAAGCCCGGGGAGACCGACTTTGTGCCGTGCATCGACGGGACCGACTGTGGCGACGCGCTCCACGGGGATGCCGTCACCTCGACGGTCAGCCTGGTCGCCAAGATGTCGCATGTGCGCGCCTGGGTGAACATCGCCGTCCGATCGACCGCCGCGTCGCACGAGGTGGTGGTGGACGGCCGCGACATGGGCACCGCCGTCTTTCCCGACGCGCGGCTCAAGGTGTGGCTCGTCGCCCTGCCGGTGGAGCGCGCCCGCCGCCGCCTGCTGCAGCGCACGGGACGCGCGCCAACGCCCGCCGAGTTGTCGGCCGAGACTGCTGAACTCGAGGCGCGCGACCTGAAGGACCGCGAGCAGACGCAGCCTGCGGCGGACGCCGTGTGGATTGACACCACGGGGATCAGCCAGGACGAGCAGGTGGGGCGGATTGTGGCGCTGGCGGAGGAACGGAGATAGGGCAGTGGGTCGGGCGTGAGCGCAGGGCCCCGTCCGTCGCCCCCCCAACCTATCCCCCGGCCCTTCCACTTTGCTCCGAGTGACTCCATTATTCTAGGCTCTGGTCGAATGGCCAGACCCGGGACCTCGACGGCCCATGCGCCTCGTCTCCCGGAGCACACCAACCCGTATCCTCGCGCGCGGCGAGCCGCATACCTCCGCGTCCAGGCGACACATGTCCACCGAAGCAGCCCCCGAAGCAGCCCCCGAAGCAGCCCCCGACGTTGCCGTTGAGGTAGCCCCCGAAGCTGCCGCAGCCGCCACGGCCACTCCGCAGATGATCGAGCGTGAAAAGCGCATGGCCCAGAAGGCCGTCCTGCGCCCGCTCGCGAACCGCCGCCCAGAGCTCTACGAGGAGGACGAGTACACGTCCTCCGACTATGAAGCGATGATGGACCTCTACAACGGCACGCTCGCCTCCATCGAGGAAGGCGAGATCGTGAAGTCCGTGGTGCTCGAGATCCGCGACAACCTCGTCGTGCTCGACATCGGATTCAAGAGCGAAGGCTCGATCCCGCTCGAAGAGTTCAAGGACATGCCCGACCTCAAGGTCGGCGACGAAGTCGAGGTCCTGCTCGAGCACCTCGAGGATCAGGAAGGCTCCGTCGTCCTGTCCAAGAAGAAGGCCGACTTCATGCGCGTCTGGGAGAAGATCCGCGTCGCGTACGAGTCCGACCAGCCGGTGGAAGGCGTGCTCGTCAAGAAGATCAAGGGCGGCGTGGTCGTCGACCTCATGGGCGTCGACGCGTTCCTGCCGGGGTCGCAGATTGCGCTCCGCCGCGTCCCGAACATCGACGAGCTGCTCGGCCAGAAGTACGAGTTCAAGATCATCAAGCTCAACAAGCGCCGCCGCAACATCGTCGTCTCGCGCCGCGTCATCCTCGAGACCGAACGGGCCGGCAAGCGCGAGAAGCTGATGAAGGAGCTCCAGAAGGACCAGGTGCGGAAGGGCGTGGTCAAGAACATCACGGACTTCGGCGCCTTCATCGACCTCGGCGGCGTGGACGGCCTGCTCCACATCACCGACATGTCGTGGGGCCGCATCCAGCACCCGAGCGAAATGGTGCAGATCGGGGCCGAGCTGGAAATCAAGGTGCTCGACATCGACTGGGAGCGCGAGCGCATCTCGCTCGGCCTCAAGCAGCTCCAGGCCTATCCGTGGAAGGACGTCGCCGCCAAGTACCCGGTCGGCACGCGCGTCTCGGGCAAGGTCGTCAGCATCACCAACTACGGCGCCTTCATCGAGCTCGAGCCGGGCATCGAGGGCCTCGTGCACATCAGCGAGATGAGCTGGACGCGCAACGTCCGCCATCCGTCGAAGCTCGTGTCGATCGGCGAGGCCATCGAGGCCGTGGTGCTCAAGGTCGATCCGAACGAGGAGAAGATCTCGCTCGGCATGAAGCAGACCGAGCAGGATCCGTGGATGGTGCTGCCGCTCAAGTACCCGGTGGGCACGCGCATCAGCGGCAAGGTGCGCAACCTCACCTCGTTCGGCGCGTTCGTCGAAATCGAACCGGGCATCGACGGCCTCATCCACATCTCCGACATGTCCTGGACCAAGCGCGTCCAGCACCCGTCGGAAGTGGTCAAGAAGGGCGACTCGGTGGATGTAGTGATCCTCAACATCGACAGCGACAACAAGCGCATCTCGCTCGGCCTCAAGCAGGCCGAGGAAGATCCGTGGCTCAAGATCGGCGAGACCTATCCGGTCGGCACCGAGCTCAAGGGCCATGTGGTGCGCCTGATGGAGAAGGGCGTCGTCGTCGACGTCGGCAATGACATCGAGGGCTTCGTGCCGATTTCGCAGCTCAACGTGTCGGGCAAGACCATCCAGAGCCCCGCGGAAGTCGCGTGGGAGAAGATGGCGCTCGACCTCCGCGTGCTCGAGGTCGATCCCATCCACCGCCGCATCGTGCTCGCCGTGACGAACATTCCAGAAGGCCAGGAGCGTCCGGCCGAGCCGTCCAAGGTGCACACCGAGGAAGGCGATGCGCTGCCCGAGATTCCGGCCGACCTGTCGGCCGTGATCGAGGACGTGGACGAAGCGTAAGCAGCGCGATTCAAGCGAAGCCCCGCCCGGTCTTACCGGGCGGGGCTTTGTCTTTCCGGGCGCGCGTGCAGGGTACGGCGGTCTGGTGAAGAGGGATGAGTGGAGGTGGGCCGCGGCGGACGGGAGGGCACCCTCTTGTAGCAACCCCCAGACCCCAATAGTCTCCTGCGGATGCGCCGCTCCGTCTTTGCCGTCCTCGCCGCCACCGCCTGCTTCCAGCCGAGTCGCCTCGTCGATCCCTCGCTCTTTGCGCCGCCTGCGGCCGTGGGAGTCGACGCGCCCGATCCGTCGCAACCCGGCGCGTTCGCCGTGCGGCGCCTCTACTATGGCAGCGGCACCGACAAGCGCCGCGTGGTGTATCGCGACTCGGTGACCATGCGCACCAGTGTGGTCAACGCCACACCGTTCATTCGCGGTGCTGACCCGAAGCTGCTCAAGGCGCGGTGGAAGTACTGGGGCTTCGACGCCAAGCGGCTTCCCCTCAATGGCCGCGTGTGGTATCCCGAGGGGCCGGGGCCGTTTCCGCTCGTGCTCATCGTTCACGGCAACCACGATATGACGCAGTACTCCGACCCGGGCTACGCCTACCTCGGCGAGCTGCTGGCGAGCCGCGGCTACATCCTGGCGTCGGTCGACGAGAACTTCCTCAACGGCAACCTGCGCGCCGAGAACGACGCGCGCGGCTGGATGCTGCTGCAGCACTTGGTGGCGTGGCGCGGATTCAATGCCGACAGCGCCTCGCCGCTCTACCATAAGGTCGATCTGTCGGGCATTGCCCTCATGGGGCACTCACGCGGCGGCGAGGCGGTGGCCGTGGCCGCGGCATTCAACGCGTTGTCGCGCTATCCCGACGACGCGCGCGTCACGTTCGACTTCCACTTCGCCATTCGCACGCTGGTGGCCATTGCCCCGGTGGACGGCCAGTACCGCCCCGCCGATCAGGGCACTCCGCTCACCGACATCAACTATCTCGTGCTGCACGGGGCGCATGATTCCGACGTGTCCACGTTCATGGGGCAGCGGCAGTTCCAGCGCATCCGCTTCACGCAGCCGGGGCCGTGGCGCAAGTCGGCCATCTACATCTATCGGGCCAACCACGGGCAGTTCAACACGGTGTGGGGCTCGAGCGACGTGGGCAAGGAACTGGGCCTCCTGCTGCAGAAGAAGAACCTCCTGCGCGGCGACGAGCAGCGGCAGGCGGGCAAGGTGTTCATCAGCGCCTTTCTCGACCTGACGCTGCGCGACCGCGAGGCGTACGCGCCGCTCTTCCACGACGCACGGCAGGGCGGGGCCTGGCTGCCGCGCACCATCTACCTCACGCGATACGAGGACGCCAGCACGCAGCGTCTTGCCACCTACGAAGAAGACGTCGACGTCACCACGGGGACGCTGCCCGGAGTGCGCATCGAGGGGAAAGGGCTGGCGGCGTGGCGTGAGCTGGGACTGACCATGCGCTCGCGCGGCAATGGGCCGTACGAGAACCACGCGGTGCGCGTGGGTTGGGCGGCACGTACGAAAGACGAGCCGCCGGCCCGCTACGAAGTGCGCTGGACCGATTCGGTGGCGGCGCAGCTGTCGCTCGGCGCGAACAGCGCCCTCGTGTTCGAGGCCGAGGGCGAGGCGGAAACGCCCAAGGCGCTCGCCGCCTCCGACACGGCCCCCGGCAAGGGCGCCATGCCCACGCCGTCGCGTCTTGCGTGGCTGCCGTCGTGGCTGCGACGGTCCGCCCGCGACACCACCGCCAAGGCATCGCGCGCCGACAGCACGAAGGGCGCAGGCGCCGATAGCGCCAAGGCAAAGGCCAAATCGAAGGCGGCCAAGGACTCCGTGGTCGCGCTCGACTTCCACATCGAGCTCGAGACGTCGGATGGCGTCAAGGCGTCGGTGGTGCTGTCGCAGTTGTCGCCACTCCCGCCACCGCTCACGATCAGGCTGTACAAATGGGCGCGCGCGGAACGGTCGTTCGGCGGCGGCTCGCGCGACTACGATCAGGTGCTCACGCGCTACGCGATTCCCCTCGCGTCGCTCGCGAAATCGACCCCTGGATTCGATGCCGCCAAGGTGCGCGCCGTGCGGTTCATCTTCGACCGCTCACCCGTCGGCGCCGTGTTGCTGGATGGCATCGGCATCGAGCGGGTGAACGAGCCGGCCCTGCGCGCGCCCTGAGGGGCCGTCGCGCAGGCGCGACCGGCCCTCAGGGCGCGGGCGCGATGGAAGGCCGCTACGGCTTGAAGACGAGCGGCAGGATCACGCGGGACTTCACCGCGGTTCCCTTCACCTTGGCGGGCTGGAACTCGAGTTTCGGCGCGAGTCCCTTGGCCGCTTCCAGAAGCGCCGGCACATTCGACATCGCGTCGATCGTCGACGCGTCCACCTTGCCCGAGGCGTTCACCACGAACTCCATCTGCACGGCGCCGCCAATCCCCGCCTTCCTGAGGCTCGCCGGATAGGCGTCTTGCATGATGCGCGCGAAGTACTGCTGTGACATCAGCTTGGGCATCACGTCCACTTCGCTGAGGTCATACACCTTGTTCGCGTCTTGTGCGCGCACGGTCGCGGGCAGCACGAGCAGCGCGGCCACAACCGAGAACGCGCGCACCAAGGTACGGGCCGTGTGTGGTGTGATGGCAGTCGACTGCATGCTGGCGCCCTCCGTGGCGGGTGGTCCGTGTCGTCCCATCCCTCAAGGATCTGCCGGGCTTCCCCGCACTTGAGGCGCTTGCCGGTGGAATTCGCAGATCATGGTCACAATTGATGCCCCAACCGTCCCGGAGGCGTGTTGGCCGACGCTTCGGGCTGCCGGCGATCGGGCCATCCGGCCTTTCGGCGCCCCCGGCGCGGCGTTTGTTTAGTGGCATGAGCATGCGTGAAAAACTCGACCTCCTCGAGCGCCGTCGCGCCGAGGCCGAACTCGGCGGCGGCGCCCAGCGCCTCAAGGCCCAGCACGACAAGGGCAAGCTGTCGGCCCGAGAGCGCCTGGACGTGCTGCTCGATGACGGCTCGTTTGCGGAACTTGACCGGTTTGTCGTCCATAGGTCGCACGACTTCGGCCTCGAGGAGCAGCGCTACTATGGCGATGGCGTCGTCGCCGGCCACGGGCGCATCGACGGGCGCCTGGTGTACGTCTTCTCGCAGGATTTCACGGTCTTCGGCGGCTCGCTCAGCGAGGCGGTGGCCGAGAAGATCTGCAAGGTGATGGACCTTGCGGTGCGCAATGGCGCGCCGGTGATCGGGCTCAATGACTCGGGCGGCGCGCGCATTCAGGAGGGCGTGGCCTCGCTGGGCGGCTACGCCGAGATCTTCCTGCGCAACACGCTCGCGTCGGGTGTCGTGCCGCAGATCTCCGCCGTACTCGGTCCGTGCGCTGGCGGGGCGGTCTATTCGCCCGCCATCACCGACTTCGTCTTCATGACCCGCCACACGAGCTACATGTTCGTCACCGGGCCCAATGTGGTGAAGACGGTGACGCACGAGGACGTGACCATGGAGGAGCTCGGCGGCGCCGACACGCATGGCGCCACGTCGGGCGTGTCGCACTTCACGTGCGACAGCGAACTCGCCTGCCTGCAGAGCATCAGGGAACTCCTGCGGTTCCTGCCGTCCAACAATGTGGAGCCGCCGCCGCGCCGCGCGTCCACCGATCCGCGGGACCGGCGCGACGAGGCGCTGCTCGACGTCGTGCCCGATCACCCGAGCAAGCCGTACGACATGCACGAGGTCATCACGCGCGTGGTCGACGACGGCGAGTTCCTCGAGGTGCACAAGGACTACGCCGGCAACATCCTGTGCGGCTTTGCGCACCTCGGCGGCTTCTCGGTGGGCATCGTCGCCAACCAGCCGTCGGTGCTCGCCGGTGTGCTCGACATCAACGCCAGCAGCAAGGCGGCGCGCTTCATCCGGTTCTGCGACGCATTCAACATTCCCGTGGTGACGTTCGAGGACGTGCCGGGCTTCCTCCCCGGCGTGGCACAGGAGCATGGTGGCATCATCAAGCATGGTGCCAAGCTGCTGTACGCGTACTGCGAGGCGACGGTCCCCAAGCTCACGGTGATCACGCGCAAGGCGTACGGCGGTGCATACGACGTGATGAGCTCCAAGCACATCCGCGGCGACTTCAACGTGGCGTGGCCCACGGCGGAGATTGCCGTGATGGGGCCCAAGGGCGCGGTGGAGATCCTGTTCAAGAGGGAAATCGCCGAGAGCGCCGACCCGGTGAAGGCCATGGAACAGCGCGTCGCCGAGTACACGGAGAAGTTTGCCAACCCATACGTGGCGGCGAGCCGCGGCTACGTGGACGACATCATCGATCCCCGCGACACGCGCGCGCGGCTCATCGAGGCACTCGAGTCGCTGCAGGGCAAGCGCGACACCAACCCGCCCAGGAAACACGGGAACATCCCGCTGTGAAGAAGGTCCTCATTGCAAACCGCGGCGAGATTGCGCTGCGCGTGGTGCGCGCGTGCCGCGAACTGGGGCTGGCGTCCGTGGCGGTCTACTCCGACGCCGACGCGCGGGCGCCGCACGTGCGTGAGGCCGACGAGGCGGTGCCCATCGGGCCGTCGCCGTCCGCCGAGAGCTACCTCAAGGGCGACGTCGTCATTGCGGCTGCCCTGCGGGTGGGCGCCGATGCCATCCACCCGGGCTACGGATTCTTGTCGGAGCGCGAGTGGTTCGCGCGCGCGGTGCGCGACGCGGGGCTCATTTGGGTGGGACCGCCCGCCGAAGCGATTGCTGCCATGGGGAGCAAGACCGCGGCGCGCACCCTGGCCATGGCCCACGACGTACCGGTGGTGCCGGGCACCACCGAGGCGCTGCGCGATGCCCAAGAGGCGCTCGCTATTGCCGAGCGCTTTGGCTATCCGGTGCTGCTCAAGGCCTCGGCCGGCGGCGGCGGCAAGGGGATGCGCGTGGTGCGGGACGCATCGGGCATGGCGTCGGCGCTCGACGCCGCGCAGCGCGAGGCGCGCAATGCGTTTGGAGACGACGCGGTGTACGTCGAGAAGTACATCGAGGGGCCGCGCCACGTCGAAATCCAGGTGCTGGCCGATGCGCACGGCCGCTGCATCTCGCTGGGCGAGCGCGAATGCTCGGTGCAGCGGCGGCACCAGAAGATGATCGAGGAGGCGCCGAGTCCGGCGGTGAATGCCGAGTTGCGCAAGGCGATGGGTGCGGCGGCGGTGCGCGTGGCCAAGGCGGCGGGCTACGTAAACGCCGGCACCTGCGAATTCCTGCTGGCGCGCGACGGCCAATTCTATTTCCTCGAGATGAACACGCGCATCCAGGTGGAGCACCCCGTCACCGAGCTGGTGACGGGCGTCGACCTCGTGCAGTGGCAGCTGAAGATCGCGTCCGGCGAGCGGCTCCCTTTCACGTCCAACATCGACCCGCGCGGCTGGGCCATGGAGTGCCGCATCACCAGCGAGGACGCGGCCAACGGCTTCCTCCCGAGCACGGGGCGCATCGAGTACATGCGGGTGCCGTCGGGGCCCGGCGTGCGCTGGGACAGCGGGGTCGGGCAGGGGAGCGAAGTGAGTTTGTTCTACGATCCCATGCTCGCGAAGCTCATTGTCTGGGCGCCATCGCGTGCGCAGGCCATTGCCCGCATGCACCGCGCGCTCGACGAACTCAGCGTGCATGGCATCGAGACGTCGCGCGAGTTTCACTTGCGCGTGATGGAGGACGAGGAGTTCCGTGCGGGCGCGTTCGACATCCAGTGGCTCGAGCGCCGTCTCGACTCCCTGGTCAGCGTGCCGCCGCCGCGCGCACAGGTGGAGGCGGCAGCCATCGCGGCTGCATTGCTGGCCGAGCGTGACCGCATCGCGCGTTCGCCTCGTGGCGCAGCGGCGCCGGCCGTCAGCGCCATGGCGCCGGAGCAGTCGGCATGGGCGCGTCTTGCCCGGCAGCGGGGCCTGCGCGGCGGGTGAACGCGGTGGTCACGCTCGATATCACGGCCATTGCCGCCGGTGGCGACGGCGTGGCGCGCCACGACGGCCTCGTGGTCTTCGTGCCGCGGTCGGCACCGGGGGACCGGGTGCGGGCGCGTGTGCAGGGCAAGGGCCGGTTTGCCCGCGGCACGCTGGTGCAGGTGGAGCAGGCGGGGCCGGGGCGCGTGGCGCCGGCGTGTCCGCACTACGACGGCGAGCGATGCGGCGGATGCCAGCTGCAGCACCTGGATCTCGAGAGCCAGCGCCGAGCCAAGCGCGCGATCGTGCGCGACGCGTTTGTGCGCATCGCCAGGCGCGAGGTGCCGCTGCCGGACGTGCGGGGCGACGGCGACGGGTGGCGATATCGCCGCAAGCTGACGCTCGCGTTGCGACGCAGCGGAACCGGGTGGATTGCCGGGATGCACCGCGCCGGAAGTCCCGATGACGTCTTCGCGCTCCGCGACTGCCTCATCACGGATCCCGTGGTGGTGGCCGGTTTCCGCGACGTCATGGCGCGGGGTGCCGCCCTGTTGCCGCAGGCGCCGTCGCTGCGCGCGGCCTTGCGCCGGTCGGGCGACGACCTGCTGCTCGTCATCGAGGGCGGCGGCCAATGGCCCGAGGCGCGCGCCTTTGCCGATGCGGTGACCGCCGCCACCGCAGTGGCTGCGGTCTGGTGGCAGGATGACGAGGGGCGCCGTCGACTCGTGCTCGATCGCCGCGCCGTGCACGATGCGGGCGCGTCGTTCGTGCAGGTCAACGCCTCGGTCGCGGCGCTGCTGGCGGCGCACGTGGAATCGCTGGTGATGGCGCACGCGCCCGCCACGGTCGTCGACGGATACGCCGGCACCGGCGACATGGCGGTGGCGCTCGCGGCGCGCGGCGTCGAGGTGCGCGCCATCGAACTCGACGGCGATGCGAGCGCCCTCTGCGCGGCGCGCCTGCCGGCGCCGTCGCGGGCCGTCACGGGCCGGGTGGAAGACGCATTGGCGGCGGTGCTGCCAGCCGACGTCGTGCTGCTCAACCCGCCGCGGGCCGGCGTGGCCGAGGCCGTGACGAGCGCGTTGGGCGCATGCCGCCCGCGACCCCGCGCGATCATCCATGTAAGTTGCGACCCAGCAACGTTGGCCCGTGATGTGGCGCGGCTGCCCGGCTGGCGGGTGTCGTCGCTTGTGTCATTCGACATGTTTCCCCAGACCGCACACGTCGAGTCGGTGTGCGAGCTGGTGCCGGAGGTGGCGTGAAGTACATCGTGGATGTCGGGGACGAACGCATCGAGGTGGTGCTCGACGGGGCAACGGCGTGCATCGGCGACGCCGTGCACGCCGTCCACCTGTCGGATGTCGAGGGGACGCCCGTGCATCTCGTGGGGGTCGGCCATCAGGTGCACCGGGTGGTCGCGCGTCGCCACGCGGAGCGCGGCCGCTACACGTTGCGGCTCGACGGTTGGCGGCTGGAGGCGCAGGCGCTCGATGAACGCGCGCGGGCCATTCGCGACCTCGCCGCCACGCAGGCCGCCAGCCACGGGCCATTGCCCGTGACGGCGCCAATGCCGGGGATGATCGTGCGCGTGCATGTGCAGGTGGGCGACGTCGTGAGCCCCGGACAGGGTGTCATTGCAATGGAGGCGATGAAGATGGAGAACGAGCTGCGGGCGGTCACCGCTGGCACAGTCAAGGCCGTGCTGGTGCAGCCTGGGCAAGCCGTCGAGAAGGGCGCCATCCTTCTGGAGCTCGCATGATGCGCCGCCAAGCCACTGGGGCCGTCCTCGCGCTGGCCACCCTCACGGCGTGCGCGTCCGGCCCAAGCCGCATGCACCGGGCCCTCGATGCCTCGATGGAGCGCGTTGCCCGCACCGAAGCCTACCTCCGCAGCGTCTCCGGCATCACGGGCACTCCGTCGCGTCTGATGCGCGGCGACGGCTTCATCTACCTGGCGGACATCAGTCCGCAGTTGCGTTATCTCGCGGTCACCGCGGACACGGCGCGCTACCGCTCGCTCCGCAGCTTCGTCGCCAACAGCCTCATGCGTCGTGACAGCACCGGGCTGGTGCCGGCGCGCCGGCTGCGCGCGGGCGCCGGATTCGAGGCGGCGATTCCGTATGGCGTGCGCCGACTCAGCGAGGCGCTGGCCACCGGCTGGCAATACCTTGGGGACTCCGCATCAGCCGTCATGGTGGCGCAACTGGCTCCGGTAGCGGACGGACCTGATCGCCTCTATTCGGCCACTGACCGTCTGGCCGTGCGCTGCGTGGCGGCGGAACTGGCGACGACCAGTGAGCCCGCGCTCGCCCGCGCCATGCTGGCGAGTGCCAAGGACTTCCGGGGCGGCGTGCCGGTCATCGAGGAGAGCGCCCTCGGGATGCGGGGGATCGACGGGGACCTGGTGGTGCTGTCGTGCCTCACGCGGCTGGCCCTGTCACAGCGCGACGAGGACGCCACCGTGCGGTCCCTCGATCGGCTGTTGGACGAACTCGACCAGTTTGCCCGCCGCAGCGGCCGCCCCGACCCCGGCACGGGGGCCGACGTCCTGCTGACGCTCGCCCAGGTGCGGGCGGCGGGGCCGAAGTACTCGTCGCACCCTTGACCCACCGTAACTCGTTGTCTAGCTTGCAAGTCTGTCCGAAAACTGCCCTTCGTGGCGGCCGAGACCCGGGTTGCGTTCCGCACCGGTGAGGCGAAGGTCCAACCGCAGTCGAAGTACTGCACCAGTCGTTCTACATGAAGACCTATTCTGCAAAGCCCCAGGACATCGAACATCACTGGTTCGTTGTTGACGCCAGTGGCATGGTCCTGGGCCGTTTGGCCACCGAGGTCGCCAAGATCATCCGTGGCAAGCACAAGCCGATGTTCACGCCCCACATGGACACCGGCGATTTCGTGATCGTGATCAATGCCTCGAAGGTGAAGGTCACGGGCCGCAAGGCGGAGCAGAAGGAATACTTCCGCCACACCGGGTACATGGGCCACGAGCTCTACACGCCCTTTGCGACGATGCTCGCCAAGCACCCCGAGCGTGTCATCGAGAAGGCCGTGCACGGCATGTTGCCGAAGAACGCCCTTGGGCGCGGCAAGCTGCGCTTGAAGCTGCGTGTCTACGCCGGCGCCGATCACCCGCATGCTGCCCAGCAGCCCACTCCGCTCACCTTCCCGTCGCTCGAGGCGAAGTAAGCAATGGCCGACCAGACCATTCATACCATCGGCCGTCGCAAGGAAGCGGTGTGCCGCCTGTACCTGAAGCCCGGCTCGGGCAAGTGGATCGTCAACGGGCGCACGCTCGGTGACTACTTTCCGCGTCCCGTGCTCGTGAGCTCCATCCAGCAGCCATTCACGGCCACCGACACGCTCGGCAGCTTTGATGTGCAGGCCAACATCGATGGCGGCGGCGTCTCCGGCCAGGCCGGCGCGCTGCGCCTCGCCGTGGCGCGTGCCCTCGTGATCGTGGACGAACTGCACCGTCGCAAGCTGCGCGACCTCGGCTTGCTCACGCGCGATGCCCGCGCCGTCGAGCGCAAGAAGCCGGGTCGCCCGAAGGCACGCAAGCGGTTCCAGTTCTCGAAGCGCTAGAGCGCTGCAGGACGGGAGACGAGAGACGGAAGACGAGAGTCTTGCCGTTCGCAGGACCCTCGCTCGTCTCTCGTCGCTCGTCATTCCGTCTTGTATTTCATCCCTCACCGCGGGGGAGTCATTGCAGGGGTCCGGTGCGCCGGTCTGCGTGACGCTGAACCCGCGGGACGATCAAACCAGTTTCAGGAGTTCGATTCACCATGGCTCAGCCCACGCTCGACGATCTGCTCAAGGCCGGTGTCCACTTCGGGCACCAGACGCGCCGTTGGAATCCCAAGATGCGCCGCTTCATCTTTGCGGAGCGCAACGGCATCCACATCATCGACCTGCAGAAGACGCTGCGGCAGATCGAACTCGCCCAGAAGCTCGCGCGCGAAGTCGTGCTGCGCGGCGACCAGGTGCTCTACGTCTGCACCAAGCGCCAGCTCGCGGCCATCGTGCTGCAGGAAGCTGAGCGCGCCGGCGCGCTCTCGGTCACCGAGCGCTGGCTCGGCGGCCTGCTCACCAACTTCGCCACCGTCAAGAAGCAGATTCGCAAGCTCAAGGATCTCGAGGCGGGGTCCGAGACCGGCGGCGGGTTCGAGAACTACACCAAGAAGGAGCAGCTGATGCTCACGCGTCAGAAGGACAAGCTCCTCAAGAATCTGTCGGGCATCAAGAACATGTCGCGCCTGCCGGGGCTCATGTTCGTCGTCGACGCCAAGAAGGAACGCATCGCGGTGGACGAGGCCAAGAAGTTGGGCATCCCGATCATCGCCATCTGCGACACCAATTCCGATCCGGATCTCATCGCGGTGCCGATTGCCGGCAACGACGATGCCATCCGCTCGGTGGAGCTGCTGTCGGGCGCCGTGACGGATGCGATTGTCGAGGCGCGCCGCGAGGCGCCGGTCCGTGAAGAGGTCAAGGACGGCGCATCGTACACGTACAGCTCCGACCGTGGCGCCGAGCCGCAGGGCGATGATCGTCGCCGTCGCGGCGGTGGCAGTGGGCAGGGTGGCGGCCACGGTGGTGGTCAGGGTGGCGGCCAGGGCGGTGGCGGCGACCGTCCCCGTCGTCGCCGGGCCAAGCCCGATGCCATCGCGGCCCGCATCAGGCCCGAGGCGACCGAGGCGGCGGACAAGCCCGCCGCAGCACCTGCGGTAGTTTCGGAAACGCCGACGGCGTAGTCGCCCCGGCGTGGTGGACACGCCGACCAGCGCGTATTTTCCTGACGCCGTCGGCCGCACAGCCGGCGGCGTCTTCACAACGACTGACTTTCGAAAGGCATCTTCATAATGGCTGCGATTACTGCGAAGGATGTTGCCGAGCTCCGTGCCCGCACGGGCGCCGGCATGATGGACTGCAAGAAGGCGCTCGAGGAAGCCAATGGCGCGATGGACACCGCCGTGGACATCCTGCGCACAAAGGGCATTGCCAAGGCCGAGAAGCGCGCCGACCGCTCGGCCTCGGAAGGGCAGATCCAGACGTGGCTGGCCGCCGATGGCGCGGCCGCCGCGATGATCGAGATCAACTCGGAGACCGACTTCGTCGGCCGCAATGACGAGTTCGTCGCGCTCTCCAAGCTGATGGTCGACCAGGTGGCCAAGGACGCCAGCGTCAACGGCGTGGTGAAGGTGGGCGCCGACGGCGCGTACCTGGCCACGCCGTGGCATGCCGATGCCGCGCGCACCGTGGGCGAGGTGGTGAAGGCCGCGTCGGCCAAGACGGGCGAGAACATCGTGCTCAAGGGCATCGCGCGCTTCACGGCGGCGCCCGGCGGCGTGGTGGGCTTCTATCTGCACTTCAACGGCAAGGTGGGCGTGCTCGTCGAGATGGCCGGCATCGCCGGCGAGGCGGGGCAGACGCTGGCCAACACCATCGCCGAGCACATCGCGGCGGGCGTTCCGACGACGGCCATTGCCGTCGACCGCTCGGGCGTGGATGCGGCAATCGTCAAGCGCGAGCGCGACATCTTCGTGCAGCAGGCCATCGACAGCGGCAAGCCGCCGGCCATTGCCGAGAAGATGGTCGAGGGACGCATCAACAAGTTCTTCGGTGAAATCGTGCTCACCGAGCAGCCGTGGGTGCGCGAGGACAGCAAGACGATCGGCCAGCTCATCAAGGAGGCTGGTGCCGGCGCCTCGGTGGTGCGGTTTGCCCGCTTCAAGATGGGCGAGGCGTAGGCCCCGTGGCGGCGCTCAAGTATCCCCGCATTCTCCTCAAGCTCTCCGGCGAAGCGCTCGCCGGAGAGAAGGGGTTTGGATTCGACTTCGACGCCATCAAGCGCTTTTCGCACCAGATCCGCGAAATCCACGCGATGGGTGCGCAGGTGGCGGTGGTGATCGGTGGCGGCAACATCGTGCGCGGCTCGCAGATTGCGCGCATGGGGATGGACCGGGTGAGCGCCGACTACATGGGGATGCTGGGCACCGTCATCAATGCGCTGGCCCTGCAGGACGTGCTGGAGCGCGACGGGCTGGACACGCGCGTCATGACGGCCATCCGCATGGAAGAGCTGGCGGAGCCGTACATCCGTCGTCGCGCGCTGCGCCATCTCGAGAAGGGGCGGTGCGTGGTCTTTGCCGCCGGCACGGGGAATCCGTATTTTTCAACGGACACGGCGGCGGTGCTGCGGGCCATCCAGATGAAGGCGGATGTCATCATCAAGGCGACCAGCGTCGACGGGATCTATTCGGCCGATCCCAAGAAAGTGCCGACGGCCACGCGGTACGATCGCATCAGCTACCGCGACGTGATGCTCGAGGAACTGGGCGTGATGGACCAGACGGCGATCACGCTCTGCAAGGAAAATTCGCTGCCGCTCATTGTGCTCAACATCAACACGCCGGACGCCGTGGCGGATGCGATCCACGGCAAGGCGGTGGGGACATTGGTCTCATGACGACGATTGCCGAGATTGTGAAGGAATGCCGCGCCCACATGGAAAAGGGCATCGAGGCGGTGAAGCGCGAGTTCACCTCGGTGCGCTCGGGCAAGGCGGTGCCGAGCATGCTCGACGCGGTGAAGGTCGAGGCGTACGGCGCGCTGGTGGGGCTCAATCAGGTGGCGTCGGTCAACGCACCGGAGCCACGCGCGCTCATCGTGACGCCGTTCGACAAGGGGCAGCTGCGTGCCGTTGAAAAGGCGATCCGTGAGTCGGGACTCGGCTTCGACCCGGCCATTCAGGGCACCTTCATTCGCGTGCCGCTGCCCGGCATGAACGAGCAGCGCCGCAAGGAACTGGTGAAGGTCGTGCACAAGTACGCGGAGGACGGCCACATTGCCATCCGCCATGCGCGCACGCACGCCCGCGACCTGCTGAAGAAGCTCGACGGCGTTTCCGAAGACGACGTGAAGCACGCCGAGAAGGAACTGCAGAAGATGCACGACGATCACATCCACAAGGTGGATGCGCTCAGCAAGGCGAAGGAAGCCGAGGTCATGGAAGTGTGAGCGCGTCATGAGCGCCGCCGCCGACGACCTGCTGGCCCGGGTGAAAGCGCCGGGCGCCGTGCCGCGCCACGTCGCGATCATCATGGACGGGAACGGCCGCTGGGCGCGCGAACGCATGCTCCCGCGGCCCATCGGCCACCGCAACGGCATGAAGTCGGTGCGCGCCGTGGTGGAGGCGTCCATCGAGGCGGGCGTCGAGGTGCTGTCGCTCTTCGCGTTCTCGCAGGAGAACTGGCAGCGCCCGGCGGGTGAAGTGTCGGCGCTGATGTCGCTGCTCGAGGAGTACATCCAGACGGAAGCCAACGAGCTGGACGAGAAGGGCGTGCGGGTGGTCTTCCTCGGCGACCTCGACCGGCTGGCCGAGCGGCAGCGGGCGGCGGTGGACGGCGTGATGGCGCAGACGGCGCACAACGGCACGCTGGTGCTCAACCTGTTCATCTCGTACGGCGCGCGTGCGGAGATCACGCGCGCGGTGCGGCTCATCGCCGAGGATGTGGCCGCCGGCCGGATGACACCGGCCCAGGTGGACGAGGCGGCCATCGCCGGCCGCCTGTTCACCGCCGGATGCCCCGACCCCGATCTGCTGATTCGCACCTCGGGCGAGATGCGTATCTCCAACTTTCTGCTCTGGCAGCTGGCGTACACCGAGTTGCACATCTCCCCGGTGCTCTGGCCCGACTTCGGGCGCCGCGAGCTGTTCGATGCCATTCTCGATTTCCATAGCCGCGATCGCCGCTTCGGCCGCGTGTCGGCCTAGCAGGGGATTCCATTGCGAGAGTTCCCCAAGCGAGTGCTCGTCGCGCTCGGACTCATCCCGGTCGTGCTGGGTTGCGTGTGGGCGGGCGGCCCTGCGCTTGTCACGATGCTGGCGCTGGCCTCTGGCCTTGCCGCGTGGGAGTTCTACCGGCTGGCTGAGGCGCGCGGTGCACGCCCAATGGCAGGGCTCGGCATCGCGCTGAGCGCGCTGATCCCCGTGGTGGTGCACGCGCGCTTTCTCGGTTTCTGGGTGCCGCCGGTGAGCGTGGTGGCGCTGGTGGTGCCCGTGCTGCTCACGGTGGTCCTCTTTGCCCGCGGTGTCGCGGGCGGACCGTTGGCCGCCACGGGGACGACGCTGACCGGCGTGCTTTACACCGGCGGCATGCTGAGTTTTGTCTACGCGCTGCGCTACCACGACTTCGTGGTCGACGCGCGCGGCGGGCTGGCGCTGGTGCTCCTGCCGGTCCTGGTGACGTGGTGCAACGATTCGGGCGCGTACGTCGCCGGCCGCACCTGGGGGCGGGCCAAGCTCATGCCGTCCGTGAGCCCTGGCAAGACGTGGGCGGGCGCGTACGGTGCCGTGGCGGCGAGCGTGCTGGCCACGTGGGCGCTGGCGGCCTTTGCGCTGCCGCCAATGGCGCACGTCACGCTGCGGCCGGTGGGCATCGTCGTCGTGGGAGTGGTGCTGAGCCTTGCCGCGCAGGTTGGTGATCTTGCCGAGTCGATGTTCAAGCGCGAGGCCGGCGTGAAGGACAGTTCGCAGTTGATTCCCGGGCACGGCGGCGTGCTCGATCGCGTGGACTCGCTGCTCTTCACGCTGCCCGTCGGGTACGTGCTCCTCGGCAGCTTCCTCGGCTACACGCCCTGATGCCGCTGCCGGGCGTGGCTATCCTTGGATCCACGGGATCCATTGGCACCACCGCGCTTCGCGTGCTCGCGCGGCACCGCGACCGCTTTGCCGTGCGCGCCGTGACGGCGCACGCCAACGCCACGTTGTTGCGCACGCAGGTGGCGCAGTGGGCGCCGCCGTTCGTGGCGCTCGTCGAGGGCGATGCGGACATGCCGGCGTCGTGGCACCGCGGGGCCGCCGCGCTGGTGGAAGCCGCCACGCAGCCCGACGTGGATATCGTGCTCAACGCCATCGTCGGCGCGGCGGGACTCGACGCCACGCTGGCCGCGCTTGGCGCGGGCAAGCGTGTGGCGCTCGCCAACAAGGAATCGCTGGTGGTGGGCGGGGCACTGGTGGCGGACGCGGCGATGCGCGGCGGCGGCACCGTGGTGCCGGTCGACAGCGAGCATTCGGCCATCCTGCAGTGCCTGTCGGGGCGCGACGCCAGTGCGGTGCGCCGCGTCGTCATCACCGCGTCCGGCGGGCCGTTCCGCGAGTGGCCGACCGACCGCGTGCGCGGGGCAACGGTGCAGGATGCCCTCAAGCACCCCACGTGGCTGATGGGACGCAAGATCACGGTCGACAGCGCGTCGCTCGCCAACAAGGCGCTCGAGGTCATCGAAGCGCACTTCCTCTTCGGCCTGGGGTATGACCAGATCGACGTGGTGGTGCATCCGCAGAGCATTGTGCACTCGATGGTGGAGTTCCGTGATGGCAGTGTGCTGGCGCAGCTGGGCGTGCCCTCCATGGAACTGCCCATTCTCTACGCGCTGTCGCACCCCGACCGCCTCGAGGACGCGGGCATTCCGGCGTTCGATCCCGTGGCCGCGTCGGGGCTGACCTTTGAGACCGTGCGACACGACGCGTTCCCGTGCCTGCGGCTTGGCATCGCGGCAGGGCGTGCGGGAGGCGCGGCACCCGCCGTGTTCAACGGCGCCAATGAGCAGGCCGTGGCGTTGTTCCTCGATGGACGAATGCCGTTCGGCGCCATTGCCGAAGCGATTGAGACTGCGTTGGACCGCCACGCCGGACTCCCCGGTGGCGCGCGTGATGCATTGTGGCATGCCGACGCCGCGGCCCGGCGAACCGTGAAGGAGACGTTTGGATGCTAGCGTGGCTCGCACCGGTATTGGTCTTGGGGCTCGTGATCTTTGTGCATGAGCTCGGGCACTTTCTCGCCGCCAAGTGGACGGGCGTCTACGCGCCGCGGTTTGCGCTCGGTTTCGGGCCTGCGTTGTTGAAGTTCCGCCGCGGCGAGACAGAGTATGTACTGGGTGCCCTGCCGTTGGGCGGGTACGTGCGCATGGCCTCGCGGGATGATGAGACCATGGCCATGATCGAGGGCGGGACCCCGCCAGAAGGGCACGAGCGCGGTGGGGTTCAAGGGGCAGGGGAAGCCTCGGCGGCGGAGACGAAGCCCGCGGACTGGGACGAGAACGCGATGGTGCCGTTCGGGCCCAGGCCGGTTCCCGCGAACCGCTGGTTCGAGAGCAAGGCCTTGTGGGCGCGGGTGGTGATTCTGCTGGCGGGTGTCACGATGAACGTGGTGCTGACCCTCGTGGTCTCCACGGGCGTCTTTGCGTACTACGGGCGGCCGTTCATCCCGGCCGTGGTCGACTCGGTGGTGGCCGGGATGCCGGGCGCCAAGGCCGGGCTGCAGGCGGGCGACTCGATTGTCGCCCTGAATGGCGTGAAGGTCCGGGCGTGGGCCGACATGCAAGCCACCGTCATGAAGCTGGCCGGCAAGGAGGTGGCGCTGGAGGTCGTGCGCGCGGGAGCGCCGCTGACCCTCACGCTGACTCCGGTGGCCCAGCAGGGGGCCGACCCGGCCACGGGCAAGGCCGTCACCGTGGGTCGCGTGGGGGCTTTCCCCAAGGACAACGTCCAGCGCAGCCGGCTGGGGATTCTGCCGGCGGCCGCGGCCGGGTGGACGGCCACGTGGACCATGGCGTCGTCCGTGGTCGGGGTGGTGGGCGGCCTGGTGCAGGGGACCATCTCGGTGAAGAACCTCGGCGGTCCCGTGGCGATCGCCCGGACATCGGTCGCCGCGGCGCGCACCGGCTTCGAGTCATTGTGGGCGCTGATTGCCTTTCTGAGCATCAACCTGGCCATCCTGAACCTGCTGCCCATCCCGATCCTGGATGGCGGCCAGATCCTGATGACAATGGCCGAGTCGGCCAAGGGCTCGCCGTTCAGCATACGAACCCGCGAAAACGTGATGCGGGTGGGGTTGGCGGCAATCGTGGCGCTGTTTGCCATCGTGATGTTCAATGACATCACGGCGCTGCTCCGGTAGAGGATCTGGAATTCGGATTGCGATTGGTGATCATGATCGAGGATCGCGATTTGCGATTCGCACTCCGCGAGGGCTGGCATCGCCAGTCGCAGTCGTGAATCGCGGTCCTGAGTCCCAATCCGAGCTCCGGATCCTCGATCTCCCTGTAGGGGTTTACATCAGCCTGTGGGTCGGCTAACTTTGTCTGCTACAATGGAATTGGCCTAAGTCACCGCGGTTCGCAGGGAATCCAGGAATGCCATTTGACAAGACGCCGGCGATCGTCAAGAATCGCCGCCACGAAACCGACACGGGATCGTCCCACGTTCAGGTCGGCGTGATCACGGAACGGATCAACTATCTCACCGATCACTTCCGGCAGCACGCCAAGGATCACCACGGTCGCCGCGGGCTCCTGAAGCTCGTTGGAAGGCGCCGTCGGTTGCTTGATTATCTCAAGCGCACGGACGTCGACGGATACCGGAAGCTTATTGCAGACCTGGGTCTGCGTTACTAAGCACCACACAACGCATCTCGCGCGGGCGCATTACGGCGGCTCGCGCGTTTTGTGTTCTACCGAGAACTACCACATATGATGCATCGCATTGAGCGGACCTTCGCCGGTCGTCGCCTGGTCATCGAGACGGGGCGGATGGCCAAGCAGGCCGCGGGCTCGGCGCTTGTCCAGTTTGGCGACACGATGGTGCTCGCTGCGGTCACCGTCAGCGACAAGCGGAGCACGCTGCCGTTCTTCCCGCTGACCGTCGAGTACAAGGAAAAGACCTACGCCGCGGGCAAGATCCCGGGCGGGTTCATCAAGCGGGAGGGGCGTCCGCGCGACGAGGAAATCCTCTCGTGCCGCATCATCGACCGCTCCATCCGTCCCCTCTTCCCCGAGGGATTCCAGAACGAGGTGCAGGTCTTCATCTACGTCATCTCGGCGGACCAGGAGAATGACGCGGATGTGCTGGGCCTGCTCGCCACGTCCTTTGCGCTCAGCGCGTCGCGTATTCCGTGGGCCGGGCCGATTGCCGGCGTCCGCGTGGGCCGCGTCGAGAGCAAGTGGGTGCTGAACCCCACGTTCCAGGCGCTCGAGTTCTCCGACCTGGACCTCGTGGTGGCCGGCTCGCAGGACTCGATCATGATGGTCGAGGGTGGCGCGCTGGAGATCAGCGAGGACGACGTCGTCGAGGGGCTCACCATTGCCCAGCGCGGCATCAAGGAACTGATCGCGATGCAGGAAGAGCTGCTGGCGAAGGTCAAGGTCGAGAAGATGGCCTGGACGAAGAACGAGACGCCGGCCGACGTGGTGAAGACGGTGACGAAGGCGGCCAAGGCCAAGATCGAGGCCGCCATCAACCAGAAGGAGAAGCACTCGCGCATCGAGGCGGTCGAGGCCGTGAAGGGCGCGGTGAAGGAAGACCTCTCGGCCTCGCTGGCCCCCGAGCAGGTGCCGTTCATCGGCGCCGTGCTGGGCGACCTCGAGTACAATGCGCTGCGCGAACAGGTGCTTGAGACGGGCCTGCGCGTCGACGGCCGCAAGCCCAACGAAGTGCGCCCGATCAGCATCGACACGCAGGTGCTGCCGCGCGCCCACGGCTCGGCGCTCTTCACGCGCGGACAGACGCAGGCCCTCGTGGCCGCGACGCTCGGCACCGGCAACGACGTGCAGCGCATGGATTCGATCGACACGGCCAAGGAGACCACCAAGGCCTTCATGCTGCACTACAACTTCCCGCCGTTCTCGACGGGCGAAGTGCGCCCGATGCGCGGCACGAGCCGCCGCGAGATCGGTCACGGCAACCTGGCTGAGCGCGCCATTCAGGGTGTGCTCCCCGATTTTGCCGACTTCCCGTACACCATCCGCATCGTCTCCGACGTGCTCGAGTCCAACGGCTCGTCGTCGATGGCCACGGTGTGTGGCGGGTCGCTGTCGTGCTTTGACGCGGGCATTCCGCTCAAGGGCGCTGTGGCCGGCGTCGCGATGGGCCTGATCAAGGAAGGCAAGAAGTACGCGATCCTCACCGACATCCTGGGCACCGAGGATCACCTCGGCGACATGGACTTCAAGGTCGCGGGCACCAAGGACGGCATCACGTCGATCCAGATGGACATCAAGATCCAGGGGCTCGACCTCAAGATCATGGCCGAGGCGCTCGCGCAGGCCAAGCTGGGGCGCCTGCACATCCTGGGCGAGATGGACAAGGCGCTGCCGACCGTGCGGCCGGAACTGTCGCCGTGGGCGCCGCGCATCGTGACGATGAACATCAACCCCGAGAAGATCGGCGACCTCATCGGACCGAAGGGCAAGACGATCCGCGGCATCCAGGACGAGACGGGCGCCGAGGTGACGGTGGACGACACCGGCCTGGTGACCATCGCGGCCGTCGGCGGCGAGTCGATGGAGCGCGCGCGCCAGATGGTGGCGGCGATCACGGCCGAGCCGATCGTGGGTGAGACGTACGAAGGCACGGTGAAGAGCGTGACGGCGTTCGGCGCGTTCATCGAGATCATGCCCGGCACCGAGGCCCTGCTGCACGTTTCCGAGATGCGCCACACGCGCGTCGAGAAGCCGGAAGACGTGGTCAAGAAGGGGGAGCGCGTGACGGTGAAGCTGGTGGAGCGCGACGAGCGCGGCCGCCTGCGGCTGTCGATGAAGGCGCTGCTGCCCAAGCCGGGCGCTGGCGAGGCGGGTGCTGCGCCGGCCCCGACGGTGGCGCCGGAAGGCGATGCGTACGCCACAACCGAGGGCGCGCCTGCTCCGCAGGCCCCGTCGGCTGAAGCGGGTGAGGATCGTCCGCGTCGTGAAGGCGGCGACCGTGGTGGCCGTGGTGGCCGCAGCGGCCGCGGACCGCGCAAGTAGTCGTGGCGCCCACCCCCGCCCCTGAGACGGGGGTGCAGCGCACCGTGCTGCCCAATGGACTGACCGTACTCTCGGAGTTCTATCCGGGAGTGCGGTCGGTTGCATTGGGGGCCTGGGTGCGCGCGGCGTCGGTGCACGAGGCGCGTGAGGTCATGGGCGTGTCGCACATGCTCGAGCACCTGGTGTTCAAGGGGACCGAGCGGCGCAGCGCGCACCAGCTTGCCCTGTCGCTGGAGGCGCTGGGCGGCTCGCTGGACGCCTACACATCGCGCGAGCACACGTCATACCAGGCGCGCGTGCTCGATGAGCATCTGCCGCAGGCCGCCGACGTGATGTGCGACCTGATGTTCCGCCCGTTGCTGCGCGCCGAGGACCTGAAGCTCGAGCGGAAGGTGGTGCTCGAGGAGATCTCGATGATGGAGGACACGCCGGACGACCTCGTCTTCGAGCTGCACAACGAGGCGCTGTGGGGCCAGCACCCCATGGGCTACTCGATTCTAGGCACGCGCGACACGGTGGCCGGGATGACGCTCGACACGCTGCGCACACTGCACGCGCGGGCGTACCATCCGTCGCACGTCGTGGTCTCCGCGTCGGGCAATGTGACGCACGAGCGGCTGCTGGCCGTGCTGGCCGACGCCGGATGGGCAGACCTGGCGCGTGGGGACGATCGGCCAATGATCGAACGTGACGCGGCGACGACCCCGCCGAGCGCGCGCCACACGGAGCGCGAGGGGGCGCAGAGCCACATTGTGCTTGGCTCCGCCACCGTGGCCCATCGCGACCCGCGTCGCTATGCGCTGATGCTCGTGGACACGCTGCTGGGCGGCGGCATGAGTTCGCGGCTGTTCCAGAAGGTGCGCGAGGAGCGTGGGCTGGCCTACAGCGTCTATACGTTCCAGAGCTTCCACGCCTTGGCCGGCTCGCACGGCGTGTACGTGGGGACGGCGCCCGAAACGCACGCCGAGGCACTGGCTGCGGTGCGCGACGAGCTGCGGCGCGTGGCTGACGAGGGGATTCCCGGGGACGAACTGGCGCAGGGCAAGCAGCAGCTGAAGGGGCAGATCGTGCTGGGTCTCGAAAGCTCGTCGGCGCGGATGTTCCGGGCTGCGTCGGTGGAGCTGTACCGGGAGCCGTTCCGGCCGCTCGACGAGGTGCTGCGCTGCATTGACGCCATCGACGTGGAGGCGGCGCGCGCGGTGTGCGGGGAGTACTTCCAGCCGGATCAGCAGACCGTGGTGAGCTTGGGGCCTGCCATCGGCTGACGCGCGTCAACGGTGGTTTGCCTGACGCCGTTTAGGGGAAAGTCGAGTGTCCCTTCATGCGGGATTTGTGCTAAAATTCCCGTGCTGTCCTTTCCTTGACCATCTAACTCGCGATCATCCCATGCGCATTGGCATTCCGAAGGAAATCAAGACGAACGAAAACCGCGTCTCGCTGGTCCCTGCCGGGGCCGAGGCGCTCGTGTCGGCCGGGCACACCGTGTACGTCGAGAAGTCGGCGGGCGAGGGGAGCTCTTTCAGCGACGAGCAGTACGTCGCTGTGGGCGCCAAGATCCTCAACACCGCGGACGAAGTGTGGAAGGAAGCGGAGATGATCATCAAGGTGAAGGAGCCCATCGCGGTGGAGTGGCCGCGCATGCGCAAGGGCCAGGTGATCTTCACGTACTTCCACTATGCGGCCGACGAGAAGCTGACCAAGGCCCACCTCGATTCGGGCGCCATCTGCATTGCGTACGAGACGGTGGAACTGACCAACGGCGACCTGCCGCTGCTGATCCCGATGTCCGAAGTGGCCGGCCGCATGGCGGTGCAGGAAGGCGCCAAGTACCTCGAGAAGCTGTACGGCGGGCTGGGCCTGCTGTTGGGCGGCGTGCCGGGCGTGCAGCCGGCCAACGTCGTGGTGCTGGGCGGCGGCATCGTGGGCATCAACGCGGCGAAGATGGCCGCGGGCATGGGCGCCAAGGTCACGATTCTCGACCTGTCGCTGCCGCGTCTGCGCTACCTGAGCGACGTGATGCCGGCCAACGTGACGTTGATCCACAGCAACCGCCACAACGTGCTCGAGCAGATCGCGACGGCCGACCTCGTGATCGGCGGCGTGCTGATTCCGGGCGCCAAGGCGCCGAAGCTGATTCGCAAGGAAGACCTGAAGCTCATGAAGAAGGGCTCGGTGATTGTCGACGTCGCCATCGACCAGGGCGGCTGCGTGGAGACGATTCATGCGACGACGCACGAGAACCCGGTGTACGTGGTGGACGACGTCATCCACTACGGCGTGGCCAACATGCCGGGTGGCGTGCCGCGCACGTCGACGCTGGCGCTCACCAACGCGACCTTCCCGTACGCGCTGACGCTGGCCAACAAGGGCTGGAAGAAGGCGTGCAAGGAAGACAAGGCGCTGCTGAAGGGCCTGAACGTCATCGACGGCAAGGTGACGTATCAGGGCGTCGCCGAGGCGTTCGGGATGACGTATGTGGCGGCGGAGACGTTTCTGGGATAGTGGACCGGCTTGGCGCCCGCCGGATGGCGGACGGTAGGCGGTAGACGGTGGGGGACGGTGCGCTGACTGTGTGGTCGGCGCACCGTTCGTCCGTCTCGCGCCTCCCATCCTCCGTTCCGACGGCCCGCAGCGGCCCGCCGACCCGTGCCTTGTCGCACGGTGAGGCGGGGCCTAACTTTCCGCCTGACCCCCGTCCGCCCTCAATAGTTGTCAGCCCTGAGCCGACCGCGCCTGCCGTGGTCGCGCGTGAGCATCGATGCGCTGGAATTTCCCGTTCTGGAAACACGGATCATTGTTCCCCGCGAACGCGATCGCCGTCGATCTCGGCACCGCGAACACGCTGGTGTATGTGAAGGGCGAAGGGATCGTGCTCAACGAGCCGTCGGTGGTCGCGATGGATCGCGAGACAAAGAAGATCAAGGGCGTCGGTCTCGAGGCGAAGCGCATGCTCGGCCGCACGCCCGAGGGCATCATTGCCGTGCGTCCGATGAAGGACGGTGTCATCGCCGACTTCGACGTCACCGAGAAGATGCTGCGCTACTTTCTCGAGCTCATCATCGAGAAGCACGTGTTCCGCGTGAAGCCGCGCGTGATCGTGTGCGTGCCCTCGGGCATCACCGAGGTGGAGAAGCGTGCGGTGCGCGACTCGGCGCTCGGCGCGGGCGCGAAGGAAGTGTTCATGGTGGCGGAGCCGATGGCGGCGGCGATTGGCGTGGGACTGCCGGTGGAAACGCCGACGGGCAACATGGTGATCGACATCGGCGGCGGCACGACGGAGATCGCGGTGATCGCGCTGAGCGGCATCGTGAGCGACACGTCGATCCGCACGGGCGGTGATGAACTCGACACGAGCATCGTGCAGTTCATGCGCTCGGGCTACAACCTGCTGATCGGCGAGCCGACGGCGGAGATGATCAAGATCCAGATCGGGTCCGCGTCGCCGATGAGCGAAGAGCGCGAGATGGAAGTGAAGGGCCGCGATCTCGTGTCGGGCATCCCGAAGACGGTGCGCGTGCACAGCGCCGAGATTCGCGATGCGATGCAGCAGCCCATCCAGCAGATCGTCGATGCGGTGCGCCGCGCGCTGGAAATCACACCGCCCGAGCTGGCGAGCGACATCGTCGACCGCGGCATCGTGATGACCGGCGGCGGCGCGCTCATTCGCGGGCTCGACGTGCTGCTGACGCAGGAGACCGGGCTCCCGATCCACGTTGACGAGGACCCGCTGACGTGCGTGGTGCGCGGCACGGGGCGCATCCTCGACGACGAAGAGAAGTACTGGTCGGTCCTCTCCACGTAGGCGACGGTGCCGCGCCCGGCACGCACATCCTCCCGCGCGGACCAGGCGATGCTCGTCGCCTGCGTCGCGCTGTCGCTGGTGGCGCTCGTCCTGCCATCGCGCGTGCGCTCCACGATGGCCGGCGGCCTGCGCGGCTCCATTGTGGTGCCGCTGGCCGCATTGCAGGAGCGGGCCGAGGTGTCGCGCCGCGCCATCCTGCAGTATGACGCCTCGCTGCGTGTGACCGACAGCGTGCGCCTGCAGGCGTCGCAGACCGATGTGCTGGTGTCGGAGAATGACCGGTTGCGGCGCCTGCTCGGACTGGGCGCGGCGCTCAAATGGGGCTTCGTGCCCGCCGAGGCGCTGCACGGGCGCGGGCTGGGCGACGACTACTCGATGACCCTCACGGTCGGACGCAATGAGGGGGTGGAACCGTTCAGCGCCGTGGTGGCTCCCGAGGGATTGGTCGGGATGATCGAGACCGTGGACGCGCGCTCGTCGGTGGCCATCGTCTGGCCGCATCCGGACTTCCGTGTGAGTGCGATGTCTGCCGACGGCACGGCGTTTGGTATCGTGTATCCGCACCTCGGCAGCGGGGCGACGCGCTTCATGCTCGAACTGCGCGGCGTGGCGTTTCGCAGCGAGCTGGTTCCCGGCACGCTGATCGTGAGCGCGGGGCTGGGCGGTGTCTATCCGCGGGGCATCCCCGTGGGCACGGTGGTGCAGGAGCTCAAGACGGCGGAGCAGTGGGCGCGCAACTACTTGCTGCGCCCGGCCGTGCGTCCCGCCGATGCGACGACGGTGATGGTCGTGCAGCCCCGCCGTGCCAAGGAAGGCGTGGCGGCGGCGTGGCAGGGCGCGGTGGACAGCGCGCTGCGTCTCGTGGTGGCGGCGGGCGACTCGCTCGCCAGGCGACGCGCCGATTCGACGGCCGCCCTGGAGCGGCAGCGACTCGACTCGCTGCAGGCCGCGCGTCCGCGCAGTGATTCGACGTCGCCACCGGCCACTGTCGTGCCAGGCACCACCGCGCCGGCGGGTGCCGCGCGCGTGAAGCCACCCCTCACGCCGAGGGCACCGCGATGAACACGGCGCGTGGCGCGTGGTTCGCGCTGGTGTTTCTGGCGCTGGTCGTGCTGCACTACACGCTGCGGCCGGTGCTCGACTGGCGCGCGTCCATCGACTTTCTCGCCATTGCGGTGCTGCTGGTGGCGGTGCGCGCGCGGCCGGGCGTGGCAACGCTCGTCGGCTTTGCCGTGGGGATCGTCTCGGACTCCATGACCCCGGGGTCGTTTGGGGCCGGCGCGCTGGCGTTCAGCGTGGTCGCCTACACGGCGTCGTCGCTGAAGGCGGCGTTCTTCGCCGACAACATTGCGCTCAACGCGGTGTTCGTCTTCCTCGGCAAGTGGGTGGGCGACCTGCTGTTCCTCGCGGCAGAGCACCGGTTGGGCGGCAGTGAGTTTCTCGCGCAGGCGCTGCTCTGGTCGCCGCTCGCGGCTGCGGTCACGGCGGTGGTGGGCCTCGCGGTGCTGGTGCTGGTGCGCCCGGTGGTCGGGACGCCGCGGGGATGAGTTTTCATCCCAATGAAATGCAGCGTCGCGCACGGCTCGCGTCGGCGGTGCTCTTTCTCACGTTCGTCTTCCTGGTGGGCTCGTTCTTCCGTACGCAGGTGCTGCAGCACGCGCAGTACGTGCTGCAGTCGGAGGAGAACCGCCTGCGCGAGGTGCCGCTGCCGGCGCCGCGCGGCGTGATCTACGACCGCACGGGACAGATCATCGCCGAGAACCTGCCGGGCTACTCGGTGTCGCTGCTGGCGCCCGGCGTGGACTCGTTGCGCGCCGCGCTCAAGCGGCTGGCGGGCACCATCACGCTCTCGGCGGAGCAGCAGAACCAGGCGGTGCGCCGCTTCCGCCGCGCCCCGAACCGGCCGGCCGTGATCTTTCCCGATGCGTCGTTCGATGTGGTGTCGGTGCTCGAAGAGCATCGCGTGGAGTTTCCCGGCCTCATCATCCAGAGCGCCCCCAAGCGCTACTACCCCGACGGTCCGGCGATGGCGGCGTTCATCGGCTATACCGGCGAAGTGAACGAGGCCGAACTCGCGAGCGCGTCGTTCAAGGGGTACAAGGCCGGGCAGCAGGTGGGGAAGGACGGGCTCGAGAAGCAGTACGAGCACCTGCTGCGCGGACGCGAGGGGACGCGCTTCGTGGAAGTGGACGCGCGTGGACGTGTGGTGCGCGAGGCCGGGGCGCGGCAGGATCTCCTGCCGGTTTCGGCGCCGCCGCTCTACACCAACATCGACCTCGACCTGCAGAAGTACGTGGTGGAGTTGTTTGGCGACTCGCTGATTGGCGGCGTGGTGGCGCTCGAACCGAAGACCGGCGCGGTGCTCGCCCTGCACTCCGCGCCGACCTACGACCCCAACCGGTTCATCGGTGGCGTCTCCGCTGATTACTACCGCTCCCTGAACGACGACGTGCGTCGGCCGCTCTACAACAAGGCGATCAAGGGTACGTACGCACCGGGTTCGACATGGAAGCTCGCCACGGCAGTGTTGGCGTTGCAGTCGGGGCTCGTGTCGCCGGACGACCGGATGGCGACGGCGTGCAACGGCGGGTACCAGTACGGCAACCGCCGGTTCAAGTGCTGGGACAAGAAGGGGCACGGCAGCGTGACGCTGGCGCAGGCCATCGAAGTGTCGTGCGACGTCTACTTCTACCAGTTGGGGCTCAAAATCGGGCTCGCGCGGCTGGTGGCAGGCGGAGTGGATCTGGGCGCCCGGGAGCGGACTGGCATCGACCTCCCGGCCGAGACGCGGCCGTCATTTCCCAGTGCGCCCGCATCGGACTATTACAACCGGAAATTTGGACCGCGCGGATGGAGCAACGCGGTGTCGCTGAACCTGGCGATCGGGCAAGGCGAGAACTCGCAGACGGTCGTCAACATGGCGCGTCTGTACACGGCGCTGGCCACCGATGGCCAGGCCGCGCCGCCGCGCATCGTGCGCGGCACGTCGGCGCGCGCGCCATTGTTCCGGCTGGACGACGAGCAGATGGCGAGTGTGCGCAAGGCGCTGGCGGGGGTGGTGCAGCGCGGCACGGCAGCGGCGTCGCAGATCACCGGCGTGATGCTGGCCGGCAAGACCGGGACCGCGCAGAGCGGCAAGTACAAGGGGGCGGCCGAACTGAACCACGCCTGGTTCGTCGGCTTCGCGCCGGCCAATGATGCCAAGATCGTGGTGGCGGTGATGCTCGAGTTCGGTGGGCACGGCACCCGCGCCGCGCACATCGCGAGCAAGATCATTGAGCATTACCTGAAGGTGCAGACCATGCAGGTGCTCAACACGGAGGGCGAGTGAGCACCGCGCGGCGCCGCATTGCCGATCCGACACTGGTCGCCATCGCGATCCTGCTGTCGCTGTACGGCATCGCGATGGTGTACAGTGCGGGGCAGACCGACGTGCCGACGCTGGTGGCGCGGCTCTACCGCCAGCAAATCATCTGGTTCGTGCTCGGCGTGGGCGCCGCCTACGCCGTGAGCCGCGCCTCGGTGCGGTTCCTCGACTGGGTGACGATGCCGGCGTACACGGCGTCGTGCGTGGTGCTGTTTGCGCTGCTCTTCATCGGTGCGGGAGCAGGCACGGCCGCCAGCAGCAAGAGCTGGCTCGCCATCGGCGGTGTGCGCCTGGGGCAGCCGTCGGAGCTGGCCAAAATTGCCGTGGTGCTCATGCTGGGGCGCATTCTCGCGTCTCGCAAAGAGGCACCGCGATCGCTCATGGATCTCTGGCAACCCGGGCTTGCGGTCTTTGTGCCCTGGGTGCTCATCATGCGGCAACCCGACCTGGGCACGGGCATCGTATTCGTCGGCATCTTCTTCGCGATGCTGTTCTGGTCAGGGGCGTCGTGGCAGCTGCTCGTGCTCGTGGCGAGCCCGGTGGTGAGCCTGATTCTCGCATTCAGCACCGGGTTGTGGGGGGCGTGGTTCCTCGTGCTCATCGCCCTCGTGCTCTGGTACCGGCCGTACCTCGCCGAAGGCGTGGCGGTGGTACTGGCCAACGTCGTCACGGGCGTGGTGGCCCCGGTCTTGTGGGACAAGATGAGCCCGTACCAGCAAAAGCGGCTGCTCGTCTTCCTCGATCCGTCCACCGACCCGCGCGCGTCGGGCTACCACGTCATCCAGTCGCAGGTGGCCATCGGGTCGGGCGGGTGGCTGGGCAAGGGATACACTCTGGGCAGCCAGAAGCGGCTCGCCTTTCTTCCGGCGCAGCACACTGATTTCATCTTCCCGGTGGTCGGCGAGGAACTCGGCTTTCTGGGGGTCGCCGTCGCGTTGGGGCTGTTCATGGCGTTGCTGCTGCGGTCCGTGCGCATCGCGGCACGCTCGCCCGATCCGTTCCCCAGCCTCGTCGCGTTCGGTTTGGCGTCGGCCTGGTTCGTCCACATCGTCGTGAACGTGGGCATGACGCTGAACCTGATGCCGGTCACGGGCATCCCGCTGCCGTTCTTCAGCTATGGCGGCTCGTTCATGCTGTCGTGCTGGCTCTCGGTGGGCATCCTGGGGCGGATCTCGGGCGAGGGACGTGGACCGGCCGACATGCTGGTGATTTGAGGGGCGGGTAACCGCTTGCCGTCCCACGTGATCCATGTCACATTCCCCGGATGGTCTGGTTCCGCAAGGAAAAGAAGCCCCGCGAACCCCGACATGAGCGCCTGGAGATCCCGGCGGATGTCTGGGAAAAATGCGAGGCCTGTGGGCATACGGACATCCGGGAGAAGTACATCCGGAACTGGCACGTATGTCCATCGTGTGATTTCCACCGCCGGATGCGCGCGCACGAGTATGCCGCCCTCCTGCTGGATGACGGGTCCATTGAGGAGACCGAGGTCGATCTCAAGTCCATGGACCCGCTCGGCTTTCCTGACTACCCCGCGCGCCTGAAGAAGGCGCTGGGCGCGGCCGGCGATTCTGACGCCATCCTGACGGCTACCGGCACGATGGAAAAGATGCCGGTGAATCTGGGCGTCATGGACTTTGCCTTCATGGGTGGCTCGATGGGCTCGGTGGTGGGGGAGAAGATCGCGCGGCTCGCGCAGCGGTCCCTGGAGAAGAAGTTTCCGCTGATCATCATTTCGGCCTCGGGCGGCGCGCGCATGCAGGAAGGCGTGCTGTCGCTGATGCAAATGGCCAAGACGTCGGCGGTGCTGTCGCAGCTGCATGATCGCGCCATCCCGTACGTGTCGATCCTCACCAACCCGACGACGGGCGGCGTCAGCGCCTCGTTTGCGATGCTGGGTGACGCGATACTGGCCGAGCCGGGGGCGGTGATCGGCTTTGCCGGACCGCGCGTGATCCGGCAGACGCTGGGGCAGGACCTGCCCGAGGGATTCCAGACCGCAGAGTTCCTGCTCGAGCGCGGCATGGTGGACCACGTGTCCCACCGTCACCAGCTCAAGCAGACGGTCGGGCAGCTGCTGCGGCACATGAGCCTCAAGCCTGTGGCCTCCGGGTGGGATACCGCCTGAAGACGTACCACGACGCGCTCGACTTCCTGTACGGCCGCACGACCGGAAAATGGAAGCTTGGGCTCGAGCGCGTGCAGGCGTTGTTGCACGCCCTCGGCGACCCGCAGCACGCACTGCGCGCGTTGCATGTCGCCGGCACCAACGGCAAGGGAAGCGTGTGCGCCACGCTCGACGCCGTGCTGTCGGCGCGTGGACTTCGCGTCGCCCGCTACACGTCGCCACACCTCATCGATTTTCCGGAGCGCTTTCTCGTGGGCGGAGTGCCCGTGGCGAGCGACCGGATTGTGGAGTGGGTGAGCCGGTGGACCCCTGACGTGGAACGGCTGGGCGCGACGTTCTTCGAAGCGACGACGGCGATGGCGTTCCAGTTCTTCGCGGAAGCCGACGTCGACGTCGCAGTCATCGAGACGGGCCTGGGCGGGCGACTGGATGCCACCAACGTGCTGATGCCGCTCGTGGCCGGGGTGACCAACATCCAGATCGACCACGTGGAATATCTGGGCGCGACGCGCGAGGAGATTGCCTTTGAGAAGGCGGGGATCTTCAAGCGGGGCGTGCCGGCCATTGTGGGCGAGCCCGAACTGGGCATTCGCGACCTGCTGGTGACGCACGCGCTGTCGCACGGCGCCGATCCGGTGCGGGCGGTCTTTGCCGATTCGAACATCGAGGGGATCGACGTGACGGCCGAGGGGACGCACTTCATATTGCGCCGCGACGAGCATCGGCTGTCGGTGCAGACACCCCTCGTGGGACGTCACCAGGCGTCCAATGCCGTGGTCGCCTTGGCCATGCTTGACGCGCTGCCTGAGGACCTGCGTCCCGACCGTGAAACGGTGGAACGCGGACTGCCGAACGTGCGACTTCCTGGGCGGTTCCAGAAGGTCGGCAAGTACGTGCTGGACGTGGCGCACAACCCCGATGGGTCGCGGGTGCTGGCGCGGACGCTCGCCGACGCCAAGATGCCGCGTCCGGTGGCGGCGGTGTTCAGCGTGCTGGGCGACAAGGACTGGGTGGCGATGATGGCGGCGCTCGCCCCGCACGTGGACCTCTTCATCCTGACCAATTCGCCGACGGCGCCGGCCAGCCGGACGTGGAATGTCACTGACGTGATGGCGCACGCGCGTGCCAATGGATGGGCGGCGGAGGTGGTGCGCGATTTCGACCGGGCGCTGGCGCGGGCCGACGCCGAGGGGGCGACGGTGCTGGTGACAGGGAGTTTCCATACCGTCGGCGATGCCATGTCAAGGTTGCAGGTATCGCCCACCGACGGGTAATTTCTATGGATGCAATCCAAAGGCTCACTTCCCGGCTTCCGCGACTTCTATCCTGAGGACCTGGCGCGCCGGACGGCGATCTTCCGCGCCTGGCGCTCGGTGGCGCGGCGGTATTCGTTTGTGGAGTACGACGGACCGCCGCTCGAACCGCTGGACCTGTACACCGCCAAGAGCGGCGACGAGATCGTCACGCAGCTCTACAGTTTCACGGACAAGGGGGGGCGCGCGGTCTCGCTGCGCCCCGAAATGACGCCGACGTTTGCCCGGATGGTCGCGGCGCGCGCCAACGCGCTGCCCAAGCCGGTGCGCTGGTTCTCGCTGCCGCAGCTTTTTCGGTACGAGCGGGCGCAGCGCGGTCGCCTGCGCGAGCACTTCCAGCTGAATGTCGACATCGTGGGTGAGCCCAGTGAACTGGCGGACGCCGAGCTGCTGTGCGTGGCCGTCGACATCATGCGCGAACTGGGGCTGGGTCCCGATGATGTGCGGGCGCGGGTGAGCGACCGGCGCCTGCTGAATGCGTTGCTGGCCGCCCTCGGCGTGACCGAGGGTCAGCTGCCGGCGGTCTATGGCGTGCTCGACAAGATTGCGCGACAGCCGCACGAGGTATCGCAGGAGAAGCTCGAGGCCGCCGGGCTGGTGCCCAATCAGGTGCAGCGCGTGATGGCGCTGGCGGATGTGGCCAGTTTGGACGATCTCGAACGCGACTTCGGCACCGTGGAGGCGGCGAAGCCGGCCATCGCCCTGTTTACCCGGTATCTGGGGCACCTGCATGCGCTGGGAGTCGAGGCGTGGGTGGATATCGATCTCTCGATCGTGCGCGGGCTGGCGTACTACACCGGGACCGTGTTTGAGCTCTTCGACGCCAAGGGTGAACTGCGCGCCATCTGCGGCGGCGGGCGCTACGACAACTTGTTGGACCAGCTGGGCGGGGTGGACCTTCCAGCCCTGGGCTTTGGCATGGGTGACGTGGTGCTGGGCGAGTTGCTGAAGGCGCACGGGCTCTTTGATGGCCTCGCGGCCGCAGGACCCGACTTCTGGGTGGTGAGCACCGAGGGGTGTGCGCCGGCGACGGTCCTGCGCACGGCGGCCTCGTTGCGCCGCATGGGGTATGGCGCGGAGTACGTGTTGAACGAGGAGAAGCTGCGGACGCAGAAGTCCACAGCGCAGATCAAGGCGGCGGAGCGCGCTGGCGCAGCGTGGCTGGTGATGGTCCGCAGCGACGACGAGGCTGACGTGCGGCCATTGTCGCGCACGCCTGGCGGCGCGCCGCACGCTGGCGCAGTGATTGCCTTGCACGACCTGATGGACCCCGAGCGCGGATTCGCCGCGCTCGCCGAGGCGGGGGTTCCCGCGCCGCACGACGACTGACCTCCCGACCGATGGCTGACGACAAGAAGCTGACCACCCGCGCCGACGACTTCAGCGCCTGGTACAACGAGCTGGTGCTGCGCTCCGAGCTGGCCGATTACTCGCCCGTGAAGGGGTCGATGGTCATTCGTCCCAATGGCTACGGCATCTGGGAGCGGATGCAGCGCGCCCTCGACGACATGTTCAAGGAGACGGGGCACCAGAACGCCTACTTTCCGCTGCTGATTCCCGAGAGCTTCCTCAAGAAGGAGGCGCAGCACGTCGAGGGGTTCGCCCCCGAATGCGCGGTGGTGACGCACGGCGGTGGCAAGGAGCTGGAGGAACCGCTGGTCATCCGGCCGACGTCGGAGACGATCATCTACCACATGTTCGCCAAATGGACGCAGTCGTATCGCGACCTGCCCATTCTCATGAACCAGTGGGCCAACGTGGTGCGCTGGGAAATGCGCACGCGGCTGTTCCTGCGCACGCTGGAGTTCCTGTGGCAGGAGGGGCACACGGCGCACGCCACGCACGACGAGGCGGAGCAGGAGACCGTCCGCATGCTGCATGTCTACCGGACGTTCATGGAAGGCTGGATGGCGATGCCGGTGATCACCGGCCTCAAGAGCGACGGCGAGAAGTTTGCCGGCGCCCTGCGCACGTACTCGTGCGAGGCGATGATGCAGGACAACAAGGCGCTGCAGGCCGGCACCTCGCACAACCTCGGCCAGAACTTCGCCAAGGCGTTCGAGCTGCAGTTCCAGGACGAGAAGGGGGAGATGGCGTTTGCGTGGAACACGTCGTGGGGCGTGAGCACGCGCATGGTGGGCGGGCTGGTGATGACGCACGGCGACGACAACGGCCTGCGCACGCCACCCAAGCTGGCGCCCATCGAGATCGTGATTGTCCCCATCTGGAAGAGCGACGAGCAGCAGGCGCAGCTCACGGCCGCGGCGTTGAAGCTCAAGGAGGAGCTGACGACGTGGACGGGACGTGGCGCGACGGACCGCCTGCGTGTGCACGTGGACCTGCGCGACGGCATGAAGCCGGGCGCCAAGTACTACGAGTGGGAGCTGCGCGGCATCCCGCTGCGCTTTGAGCTGGGCCCCAAGGACCTCGAGAAGCAGGCGGTCTTTGCGGCGCGGCGTGACACGCGCGAGAAGCAGTCGATGGCGATGGACGGCTTGCCGGCCGCCGCCGCCGCGCTGCTGGAACGCATCCAGAACGACATGTTCGCGGCCGCGCTGGCGCGTCGCGAGGCCAACAGCGTGCGCGGCCCCATCACCTACGATGCATTCAAGGCGCTGATGGAAGGCAACGGCGGGTTTGTCTTTGCCGGCTGGTGTGGCGATGCGGCCTGCGAGGCGAAGGTGAAGGAGGACACCAAAGCCACCATTCGCGTGATGCCGGACGCCGAGTTCCGCAGCCCGGTAGCGCCGGCGACCTGCCTGTGCTGCGGCGCGCCGTCGAAGGCCGAGGCCGTGTGGGCGCGCGCGTACTAGCGAACCCGTACACGCGGCGCGACGGGGCCCTCTGGTGCGAGGGGGTCTCGCTGGAGGCCATCGCCGAGTCGGCGGGGACGCCGGCGTACGTCTACAGCGCCCACGCACTGCGCGAGCGCTTTCGTGCGCTCGACGCGGCGCTGGCTGGCGTACCGCACCGCATTCACTACTCGCTCAAGGCGAACAGCAGCCGCGGGCTGCTCGACGTGCTGCGTGCCGAGGGATGCCGGGCCGACGTGGTGTCGGGCGGCGAACTGATGCGCGCGCAGCGGGCCGGCTTCGCCCCGGAGCACATCATCTTTGGCGGGGTGGGCAAGCGACGCGACGAGATCCGCGCCGGGCTCGTGGCGCAGGTGCTGCTGCTCAACGTGGAGTCGGCGGCCGAACTGGAAATCGTCGAGACGGAAGCGCAGGCGATGGGCGTGCGCGCGCGCATTGCGCTGCGCGTGAACCCCGAAGTGCACGTGGCGAACGCGCACGAGTTCATTGCCACGGGATCGCGCGGGCACAAGTTCGGCATTCCGTGGGGCGACGTGCCGGCCATTGCGGCGCGCGCGCTGGCGTCCCCGCACATCGAACTGGCCGGTCTCGATATGCACGTCGGCTCGCAGCTCCTGTCGCTGGCGCCGTACCGCGACGGCGTGGAGCGGCTGGCCGAGCTGGCGCGCGGCCTGCAGGCGCAGGGCGCTCCGCTGCGCTTCTTCGACGCGGGGGGCGGGCTGCCCGCGCGCTATGACACGGAGGAGGCGCCGGACCTCGGGCTCTTTGCCGAGACCATCGTGCCCGTAGTGCAGGCGCTGGGGCTCGAACTCATCGTCGAGCCGGGCCGGTTCGTCGTGGCCGAATCGGGGGCGCTGCTGACGCGGGTGCTCTACCGGAAGCTCACGGGCGGCACGGATTTCATGATCTGTGACGCGGGCATGTCGGAGCTGCTGCGCCCATCGCATTACGATGCATTCCACGCCGTCGAGGCGGTGCGGCCGCGCGGTGGTTCGTCGCTGGTGGATGTAGTGGGACCAATTTGCGAAACGGGCGACTTCATCGCCCGCGACCGCTTGGTGGACGATGCCGTCCCCGGCGACCTGCTGGCGGTGCATACGACAGGAGCGTACGGGTACGCGATGGCGCTGACATACAACACGCGTCCGCGCGCCCCCGAAGTGCTTGTCGATGGTTCGCGATGGGCGGAGATCACCCGTCGCGAGTCGCTGGCTGACCTGGTCCGGCTCGAAGCCGAGACCCTCGAATGGAAGGAGGCCTGATGCGCGTTGGGCTCATCAGCGATACGCACGACCGCGTGCCGGCCATCACGCGCCTGCTGCAGGAATTCCAGAAGCGCGGGGTCGATATGGTGCTGCACGCGGGCGACTATTGCGCGCCGTTTGCGCTGCAGCCGTTTCTCGAATATGCCGCGCCAATGGTTGGCGTGTTTGGGCGCACCGACGGCGACCGCGAAGGGCTGCGCGGGATCGCGGCGCAGGCCTTGGCGTGCGAACTCTTCGAGGGACCGCACTCGATGCAGATTGGCGATCACAAGATCCTGCTGGTGCACGACTTGGCCGACGTATCGGAGCGCTCGGTGCTGTCGCACAGCCTCGTGGTGCACGGCGGCGAGCACAAGCAGGAAATGAAGACCCGTGGCGAGACGCTCATCGTGAACCCGGGCGAAGGGTGCGGCTGGATCAACGGTGCGCCGACGGCGGCCATCATCGAACTCGATCAGAAGCACGTGGAATTTGTGAAGCTGGATGGACCGGAATGGAAATTCTGAGATTGGCGTGACGGCTACTGGTGGCTGATGGCAGCAGGCGGAGGGCAGAGGGCGGACAACGGACAACAATCCCGGGTGCTCGTGTCGCGAATTCTGATTCTTGATTGCGGGTCGCAGTTCACGCAGCTCATCGCGCGGCGCGTGCGCGAGGCGCACGTGTTCTGCGAAATCCATCCGCCCACGCGGTCGCTCGCGTGGATCCGCGCGTGGAATCCGGCGGGTATCATCCTGTCAGGCGGGCCGAGTTCGGTCACCGATGACGGGGCGCCCGCGTTCGACATGGGCATTCTCGACCTCGCGCCGCTGCTCGGCGTCTGCTACGGGATGCAGTGGATTGCGCACGCCGAGGGCGGCGAGGTGGTGGGTGGCGGCGGCCGCGAATACGGGCGCGCCGAGGTGCAGGTGGTGGAGTCGGCCGGGATGTTCGCGGGCTTTGCCGACGGCGAGAAGACGTCGGTGTGGATGAGTCACGGCGACCACGTGGAGACCGCGCCGCCGGGTTACGTGGTGACGGCGCGGAGCGATCGGGTGATTGCCGGGTTCCGGCACGCCACCAAGCCGGTGCACGCCGTGCAGTTCCACTCGGAGGTGGCGCATACCGTGCGTGGCGCGGAGATCATCCAGAACTTCGTGTTCGGCATCTGCCATTGCGCCCCCGACTGGACCCCCGGACACTTCATCGACATCGAGGTTGCCAAGATCCGGGCCCTCGTCGGGGACAAGCACGTCATTTGCGGGCTGTCGGGCGGCGTGGATTCCTCCGTGGCGGCGGCGCTGGTGCACCGCGCGATCGGCGACCAGCTGACCTGCATCTTTGTCGACACGGGGATGCTGCGCCTGCACGAGCGCGAGCAGGTGGAACGCCTGATGGGCCAGCACCTCGGCATGAAGCTGGTGACCGTGCGCGCCGAGGATCGCTTTCTCGACGCGCTGGCGGGTGTCGACGAGCCGGAGCAGAAGCGGAAGATCATCGGGCACACGTTCATCGACGTGTTCGAGGACGCGGCCGCGGCGGCGGGGCAGGGGGCGGCATTTCTCGTGCAGGGCACGCTGTATCCCGACGTCATCGAGTCGGTGAGCGCCAAGGGCGGGCCCAGCGCGACCATCAAGACGCACCACAACGTGGGCGGGCTCAAGCCCGACATGACGTTCACGCTCATCGAGCCGTTGCGGGAACTGTTCAAGGACGAAGTGCGCAATGTCGGGCGCGAACTCGGGCTTCCCGAGGAAATGGTGGGACGGCATCCGTTCCCCGGGCCGGGGCTTGCGATTCGCGTGATCGGCGCGGTGGACCGCCCAACGCTCGACACGTTGCGCCAGGCCGACGCGATTTATCTCGAGGAAATTCGGGCGGCGGGCTTGTACGCCACCATCTGGCAGGCGTTCGCGGTGTTCCTCCCCATTCGCTCGGTGGGCGTGATGGGCGACGGGCGCACCTACGAGCACGTGGTGGCGCTGCGCGCGGTGACGAGCACCGACGGCATGACGGCCGACTGGTTCGCGTTTCCGCCCGACGTACTTGGACGAATGTCGAGCCGCATCATCAACGAGGTCAAGGGCGTGAACCGCGTCGTCTACGACGTCAGCTCCAAGCCGCCCGCGACCATCGAGTGGGAGTGAGTCCCTCGTCCGCGCGCGGCCTCGCCTGGCCGACGCGCATCGAGTTGCGCGAGATGCTCGCGCTGGCCGCACCGGTCGTGGTGGTGCAGGTGGGGCTGCAGCTGATGGGATTCGTCGACGTGCTGATGGTGGGGCGCGTGTCGGCTGAAGCGCTGGGCGGCGTGGCGCTCGGTAATTTCTATTTCTTCAACATCGCCATTTTCGGCATGGGGATGTTGATGGCGCTCGACCCCATTGTGGCGCAGGCCGTGGGCGCGGGCGACACGGGCGGCGTGCGCCGCGGCATGCAGCGCGGCGTCGTGCTGGCGCTCGTGGTGAGTGTTGGCGTCGGCGCGGCGTATGGGGTCAGCGGCATCGCGTTCAGTCTGCTGCGTCAACCACCGGCCATCGTGCCGCTGGCGCGCGACTTCGTGCAGATCAGTATCGTGGGGCTCCCGCCGTTCTTCACGTTCATTGTGCTGCGGCAGTCGCTGCAGGCGATGCTGAGCGTGCGGCCCGTGCTGCTGGCGATGGCGGTGGGCAATGCGGTGAACCTGCTCGCCAATTGGATGCTGATCTTCGGCCACTTCGGCGCGCCGGCGATGGGCGTGGCCGGCTCGGCGTGGTCCACGGCGCTGGCCCGGTGGGTGATGTGCGCCACGCTGCTCGTCGCGGGCTGGCCCGCGCTGCGGCCCCACCTCACCGGGTCGTGGCGGGCCGCGTTCGCCATCGGCCCGTTGTGGCGCACGGTCGCGCTGGGGATGCCCATCGGCCTGCAGTGGTTCTTCGAGGCGGGCGCGTTTGCCATGGCGACGCTGATGTTCGGCTGGCTTGGCACCGTGCCGCTGGCCGGGCACGAGGTGACGCTGAGCCTGGCGTCGCTCACGTTCATGGTTCCCGTGGGGTTCTCGGCGGCGGCCGCGGCGCTCGTGGGTCAGGCGGTGGGACGCCGCGACATGGCGGCGGCGCGGCGCCACGCGGCGGGGGCGTGGGTGCTCGGCGTCGGCTTCATGGCGTGCAGTGGACTGGTGATGGTGGCAGTGCCCGCGGCCATCGCGCGCTGGTTTACGCAGGACCCGGCGGTGGTCGCCGTGGCGGCATCGCTGATCGTCGTGGCCGGCGTGTTTCAGGTGTTCGACGGCACGCAGGCGGTGGCGAGCGGCCTGGCGCGCGGCACGGGCGACACCAAGGTGCCGATGCTCATCTATCTGGTCGGGTTTTGGGCCATCGGCGTGCCGCTGTCGGCGGTGCTTGGCTTCCGCACACCGCTGGGCGGCGTGGGCATCTGGTGGGGGCTGACAACTGGGCTTATCGTCGCCGCCATCCTGCAGACGTGGCGGGTGCAGCGCCGCCTGCGGCTCGACATCGAACGCGTCATGGTGGAGCATCCGGCAGACGGCAGCTGACAAGAACGGGCGGAGCGCGATGGCGCCCCGCCCGTCGGGCCATGTCGGCCGACCCTAGATCTTCTTTTCTTCGAGCAGCTGCATGAACTGCGCGGGCTCGGTGAGTGCAAGCAGGCGATCCGGCAGGTCGGGCTCCTTGGAGAACTGGGCGATCTTGCCCAGCACGGGGAGATACTGGTTGGAGACCTCGAGCGGCGGCGCGACGATGAGGAAGAAGAAGTGCACCGGCTGGCCGTCCATGGCCTTGAAGTCGATGCCCGCCTTCTTGCGGCCAAACGCCACGCGAAGCTTGCTGACCACCAGCGATCGGCAGTGGGGAATGGCGATGCCACGCCCGATGCCCGTGGAGCCGAGGTTCTCGCGGCGCTTGAGCATCTTGAACAGCATCTGCTCGTTCTTTTCATCAAGCCCGAGCAGGCCGATCAGTTCCTTGAGGATGTCGTCCTTGGTGGTGCCGCCAAGTTCGAGCTGAACGGCATCTTCGGCAAAGAATTCACGCAGTTCCATACAGGCCCCTGAGACATTGATTTTATTAGTCGAACGCCAAAGTTAGCCCTCAGCACAAGTGAAGTCAAATCGTGTCATTGCACGGACTTGGCCTTCCAATTAGGTTGACCAGATGCCCCGTTTTCCCTTTCAGGTATTCTCGGACGTCCCTGTCTTCCTGGCGCCGATGGCTGGCGTGTCGGAATCGCCATTCCGGCGGCTCTGCCGCCGCTTTGGCGCAGACGTGGTCGTTACCGAATTCCTGTCGGCGGAAGGGATCCGCCGGGAGAACGAGGCGACGCTGGGCAAGCTGCGGTTTGGACCGGACGAACGTCCCATTGGCGTGCAGATCTTTGGGGCCGAGCCCGCAGCGATGGGTGACGCGGCCCGGCTGGTGACCGAGGTCTTCGCGCCCGACTACATCGACATCAACTTCGGCTGTCCGGTGAAGAAGGTGGTGCGGCGCAATGGCGGGTCGGGGTGCCTCAAGGACCTCGACCTCGTGCAGGCGATCATTCGTGCGGTGGCGGCGGCGACGCACCTGCCGGTGACGGTGAAGATTCGCAGCGGCTGGAGCGAGGACACGCGCGACCCCGTCGGCATCGCCCTGCGATGCCAGGACGCCGGGGCCCGGATGCTCGCCCTGCACGCGCGGTCGCGCACGCAGATGTATTCGGGGTCGGCCAACTGGGACGAGATCGCCCGCGTGGTGGAGGCGCTGGAGATCCCGGTGCTCGGCAACGGCGACATCAAGATGGCGGCCGATGCGTATCGCATGTGGCAGCAGACGCACTGCGCGGGCGTGATGATCGGGCGCGGGGCGTTTGGACAGCCGTGGATATTTCGCGAGGCGCGCGCGCTGCTCGACGGCACGCCGATGCCGGCCACGCCTACGGTCGCCGAGCGATTTGAGGCTGCGCTGGAACACGCACGCATGGTCCAGGAGTACGAGCACGATCCCACGGGCGCGGCGCTCGAGTTCCGCAAGCACCTCGGTTGGTACGTCCGCGGGCTCGCCAACTCGGCGGCGCTGCGCCGACGACTGCACGCCGTGAACTCGTTTGGCGAAGTCGAGGGGATCTTTCGCGAGTACCTCGAGGGCGGTTGGCGGCACGAAGGCACGGTAGACGCCACGCACGGCGCTGCGGATACGGCGGTGGAGCCGGCCGCGTGATGCGCGACCGCGTGCGCGCGCTGCTCGCCGACGTCGCCGCCGGCCGGCGCAGCGTGGACGACGCGCTGGCGCAGCTCGACACGGCGCCGGTGGAAGACCTGTCGTTTGCCCAGATCGATCATCATCGCGCGCTGCGGCAAGGCTACCCCGAGGTGGTGTTCGGGGAGGGGAAGACGCCCGAGCAGGCGCTGCAGATTTGCGCGCGGCTTTCGGCACATGGCGATGGTTTTCTCGTAACGCGCGCCGACGAGACGCTGCGCGCCGCCCTTGCGGCAGTGTACGCGGAGGCTGAGGTGGACGCCCTTGGCCGGACGGTGTTGCTGCGTCGTGCCGGGGCACCAGCGCCAGCAGCATCGGGCGCGCTGGTGGTCACGGCCGGCACCGGCGACCTGCCGGTGGCGCAGGAGTGCATTGAGACGCTGCGCGCGTTCGGGCATGGTGCGCGCCGCGTGGCGGACGTTGGGGTGGCGGGCATCCACCGCGTGCTGGCGCAACAGGAGACGCTGCGCGCGGCACGGGTGGTGGTGGTGGTGGCCGGCATGGATGGCGCGCTGCCGTCGGTGGTTGGCGGCATGGTGCGCGTGCCCGTCATCGCGGTGCCCACGAGTGTCGGGTACGGAGCGAGCTTCCGCGGCCTGTCGGCGCTGCTGACGATGCTCAACTCGTGCGCGGCGGGCGTGGTGGTGTGCAACATCGACAACGGGTTTGGTGCGGCGGTGGCCGCCGCCCGCATTCTCGAGCTGAGCGCATAGCAGGTGGGCGCCGCGATTGCGCTCTTCGTATCGGGATGCGCCGCCGGCCTGGTCGGCGGACTGTGGATTGCGAGGCGTCGGCGACGGTCCGACGCGGCTGCGGTTGCTGCGTTGCCGGCGCTTGAGCGTCCGGGCCGCACGGCCGAGGAGGTGCTGCGCGGTGACGACGACGCGGCCATGGTCGAGTTGGACGCGCTGGTACTGAAGGACGAGCTGCGGCCATTTCTCGTCGATGTGGCTCGGCAGCACGGGGCGCGCGAGGTGACAGTCTGGCGGTCGAGCAGTGCGGACGATCCGGTGCTGGACATCGTGGCGTGTTCCGCCGATGGAACGCCCCCGGTCGGCGCAACGTGGGGCAACGCGGTGGAGCGCTCGCTGGTGGCGTGGTCGGCCGCGGAGCAGATGGTGGGCTTCGAGCGTCGCGATGGAGAGCCGCGCATCGCCATCTGTCCTGTGAAGTTCGCGTCCGGCGAAGCGGCGGGGGCGATCGTCCTCGCGGCCGACGAGCGATTCACCACAGGGCGCGACGCGCTGCGCGACTGGCTGCCTCGGCATGCGTCGCAGGTGGCGCGGCTGGTGAGCGTCGTCTCCACGCGCAACGTGGTGGCCCGTCAGAGCAAGTACATGCGGGCGCTGCTGCGCATTACCCGCGACCTGCAGAAGACGCACGAGCCCGATAAGCTCGAGGGTGAGATCTGCCGGTACGCGCTCCTGGTGACGGGCGCCGATTTTGCGTCACTCGTGCGCTGGGACGCGACCGCGCGCAGCGGCACGGTGACGGCGGCCACCGAAGGGACGCCCGCGTCGCTTGCCGGCGGCGCGGTGGCGACGACCTCCATGGCGGGCGTGGCCTGCCTGGAGGCGAGCACCTCGTTCTGGGAGGACGCGCGTTTTCTGAAAGAGCGCGGAGGCGTCCTGCGCGACGACGAAGGGCTGACGGCGGGATCGCTCGCGCTGCTCCCGCTGCTGCGGAGCGGCGTGGCCATCGGGGCGCTGGTGATCGGGGCGCATCGCACGGGCGCGCTGCGCACGCTGGAAGTGCGCAACGGGACGCTGCTCGGCACCCTTGCCGTCAATGCGCTCGAGGTGGTGTGGGAACTGGCGGAGACGAGCCGCCGGTCGCGCACCGACGCGCTGACCGGGCTCTGGAACCGGCGTCACTTTGACGAGCAACTCGAGCGCGTGCTGGCCGAGACCGACCGGTTTGGCGGATCGTGCGCGCTGGTGATCTGCGATATCGACTTCTTCAAGAAGGTGAACGACACCTTTGGGCACGACGCCGGCGACGCGGTGCTGCAGCGGGTGTCGGCGGTGCTGCGGGACGGCGTGCGCACGGTGGACGTCTGCGCGAGGTTGGGTGGGGAGGAACTGGCGCTGATTCTGCCGCAGACGTCGCTGGAGGGCGCGGTGGAACTGGCAGAGCGCCTGCGCCAGCGTACCGAGGCGATGGTCGTGTCGCACGCCGGTGCGAGCATCCGCGTGACGGTGAGCATCGGCGTGGCGACATACAGCGCCGGGAGCGACGCCAAGGGTCAGGTGTTCAAACGTGCGGACGAGCGGCTGTATGAGGCCAAGCATGGTGGGCGAAACAGGGTGGTATCGTAGCGATTGAGGACAGGGAATCCGGATCTCGCTTGAGGACTCCGATTCCCGGTCGCGAATCGCGATCCTAAGTCGTTGTCCTGTAGCGTGATCCGGATTCCATGTCCTCAATCGTCGTACGACTCGCTATATTACACACTGTAGATCAGGGGGCGACCTGGTTTCGATTGTGTAGGTGGCTTCGTGGCTGCGTGCCGAGGTTCTCGGGCTCCTCGTAAAACCGCTTGGGAAACGTTATCTGCGAACAACAACTTCGCTCTTGCTGCGTAAGGCTTAGGCTTTACACCAGAAGTGCCTGGTGGGCAGCCCTCCTGGGGCGGCCTGCCTGGTATCGCAAATCCGGGATAGCGCGGCCGTACGCCTTCGGCGGCAGCGCGAAACTCTAGAGGGCTCATCTGTCGGTCGGGCGCTCACCACCCAGCCGCCGGAAACATCAATCGGTGAGCTACGCACGTAGACGCTGTGGATGATCCTGTGCAAGACGAGGGTTCGACTCCCTCCGCCTCCATTCGTTTGCAGTCGACGATGAAACAGCGGCGTCCCGACGGGGCGCCGCTGTTTCGTTTTCGATCGTCTGGCAAGGCGTCCCGCCGCCGGGTGTTTGCCAAGTCCGGCATCGTCCCTGCGGACTGGTGCATGGAGTGCGCCATCGACGATCACGTCGATTGATGGGCGGCGCACTTTGGAGCGGCCCCAGTCGGACTGGCTGGGAATCTTGTGCATACGAGGTATTCCAATGCTTGCCGAGGCCCGCGCCGAGTCTCAGCTTCGGCCGGTAGTGATGGTCCATCGGCACGCCAACCAGTATCCGGGGACTCCGTGATTGGTCGAATGGCCGGAGCCCGCGAAAGCGGGTCGTTCGAACTTGCCGTGGCACTGGCGGCATTCGCGGCCGCGCTCGCGGTCGGCGCGCCAAGGCCCGTCGTTGCGCAGGCAGCCCCTGCTGCGGCCACCACACAAAGCCCCGCGCGACGGCAGGGGGCGATCACCGCCAACAACGTCTCGTGGAACTGCCTCGGATCGGGGTGTAGCACGGCTAACATGCCGTCGGCCATCGCCAGTGCGATCGTCGCGTGCAAGGGGCTCGCGCGCGAAGTCGGCGTGATCACCGTGCTGACGGTAGCGAACCGTGCGTTTACGGCGGGTGAACTGACGCAGTGCAACGGCATCGCGCCCGCTTCCGCCACGGCAAGCGCGGTGCCGCTGACGAGGGCGGTGGTCGGGGTTGCTGCAGGCGCAACGCCACCTGCTCCTGCCGCACGCATCTATCCCCTGAGCATCCGCACCCTCGATCTCACCGCCTCGGGCGTCGGCCATCTGACCGAGCGGGTTCCGTTTGTAGCCAAGACCGCGCGAACGGCGGAACTGACGGCCACCGGCACCGGCCGTCTCGCGGAGCATCCGCCGTTCACGACGAAGAGCATCAGGACCGCTGAACTGACCGCAACAGGCACGGGC
>JANYJW010000059.1 GCA_025361705.1 Gemmatimonas sp. | reverse complement strand
ATGCGAGGGCCGCCAGGAACGCGTGGCTTCCCACAACCGCTGCAAGGTGCAGCGGCAGGAGGACACGGTCCGGGACAGTACGGCCTCGCCTGCGATCGGGCTCGAACATTCTCTGCCAGGCGCGAGAGGGAGTGGAACCATGCGGGGCGTGCGGTCGCCAGCCCCGATGGGGTCGAACGGCGGTCAGTGCACCGCCAGATGGATGGGTAACCGCCGGGCGGCGGTGAGGCAATGCCCCGCACTACCCGATGAGGCCCTTCAGCAGCTGGCGCGCGATGACGATGCGCTGGATCTCGCTTGTCCCCTCGCCAATCTCGCAGACCTTGGCGTCTCGCATCATCCGCTCGACGGGGTAGTCCTTGGTGTAGCCGTAGCCGCCGTGAATCTGCACGGCCTTGATGGTCGCCCGCATGGCGAGTTCCGAGCAGAACAGCTTGGCCATCGCCGCTTCCTTGGTAAACGGCCTGCCGTGCTGCGCCAGCCAGGCTGCGTGGAACATGAGGTGCTTGCCGGCCTCGATCTCGGTCGCCATGTCGGCCAGGGCAAATGACACGCCCTGGAAACTCGCAATCGGCTGCCCGAACTGTTTGCGCTCCGCGCCGTACTTGAGCGCTTCGCCCAATGCCCCTTCGGCAAGGCCGAGCGACAACGCCGCCACGCCCACGCGGCCTGCGTCGAGGGTGCGCATGAAGTTGGTAAAGCCGTGCCCCTCCGCGCCAAGCAGGTTCTCGGCGGGAACCTCGACGTCCTCGAATATCAGCTCGCGCGTGTCCGAGGCGCGCCAGCCCAGCTTGTCCTCTTTCTTGCCCGAACGGAATCCCTGCATCGCGGGCAGCGTCCCGTCGTGCCCCATGCCAACGCGGCGCGCGGCATCGAGGTCGCATGTCTCCTTGGTGAGGATGAACGCGCTGATGCCCCGCGTCCCCTGCGTTGGATCGGTAACCGCGGTCACCACGAAGATCTCACCGACGCCGGCGTGCGTGATGAAGCGCTTGCTGCCATTCAAGACGAAATGGCCGTTCTTGCGTACGGCGGTGGTGCGGGTGCCGCCCGCATCGCTGCCGGCGCCGGGCTCGGTGAGCCCGAACCCGCCTAACACGGCGCCTGTGGCCAGCAGTGGCACATACCGTTCCCGCTGTGCCGGCGTGCCGAAGTGAACGATGGGCGAGGTGCCAAGCGTGGTGTGTGCCGAGATGGTAATGGCGTGCGACGCACAGACCTTGGCCATCTCGTGAATGGCCGTGACGTAGGCAATGAGGTCGAACCCCGCGCCGCCGAGCTCCTCGGGCCACGGAATGCCGAGCAGGCCCAGGTCCGCCATGCGCTTGACCGTCTCCCACGGGAAGGCCTGAGACTCATCGAACCGGGCGGCAATGGGAGCCACCTCGTCGCGCGCGAATGCCTGCACCATTTCGCGGACGGCGAGGTGCTGCTCGCTGAAGTAGAGGCTGTCGTCCATTGGCACCGGGCCCGGGCGGGGCCGAGAGAAGATGTAGCGGCGAGACGTCGCGGTGTCGCCACGCGCCGAGACAAGATAGCGCGGCGGCGCGCCTCGCCGCAGCGCCGGTCGCTACCGGGCAGGGCCGGGGGCGGCAGGGGCGGTCAGCGCACGTGACGGGTGAGGGCTGGCACGATGCCCGACGCAGGCCGATAATCCTCCGTATGCGTCCGGACGCCACAGTTGTCATCTACAGTTTCCTGCTGCAGGCCGGCATCGCACTGGTGGTGGCGGTGGTGCTCTCGTGGCTTTGGCGGGAGCGGTCGCTCGCGTACCTGCGTCCGGTGGTGATCAGCTGGTGGTGCCTGGTGGCGTACCTCAGCGCCGCAGGCATCGGCTTCGACTTCTCCGCACGCCACGTGGCCTCCGCCATGTGGACGGCGGCCGTCTTCGTCGCGGAAACCACTGTCATCCTGCATGTGCTCTTTGTCGTTGCCGGTGTGCGGCTCATGCTGCGCCAATCCGTGCCGTCCGAGCGCACCCAGTGGTTGATTGTGGCGGCCGCCGTCGGGTATGGAGCGCTCTCTGCACTCGGGCCCGAGCCGGGTCCGGACGGAGCGTACCTTCGCATGCTGCTGCGCGGCACGCTGCCACCGATGCTGCTTGCCGGCACCTATCTGTCTCTGGCCCCGGGAATCTGGCGCGCACGCCACGATAATGAGTACGGCGCCCCGCTGCTGGCCGCGGCCTTTGGATTCACCGCGGCCATCTACGGCCTGCAGGGCTGGGTGTGGCTCGAGACCGTCCTGCCACACGTTCGCTGGCCCGGAATGCCGCCCTGGTATCCATTGTCGGTGATCGGCCAGGCGATGCTGGGGCTCGGCTGGATTGGGGTGCTGCTGGAGGCAGACCAGCACGAACGCCTGGAGGCTGCGGAGCGCGCCAACCGCGCCGACAAGATGCTGCACGACGCGCTCGATGCATCCGTTGATCTCATCGGTCTTGTCGACCAGCAGGAACGGCTGGTGCTGTGCAACACCCGCATGGCGCGCACCATCGAGGACCTCACGGGCCACGCACCGACGCCCCTGATGCCGTACCCGCGCCCCGGACGCACGGACGACGAGCGCGCACAGTTCTTCTCGACCATTCAGCGTGCGCTGCGCGGCGAGCACGTGCACGAGCGCAGTGAGATGTTCTCGGTGCGCAGCGGCGAACGCCTGGTGCTCGACCGGTACATCGTACCGATCCGCGAGCACGGTGCCGTGACGGGCGCCTTCGTAGTGGCCCGCGACGTCACGCAGGACGACGCGCTGCGGCAGGAGGCCGAGCGTGCAATGCGTATCGAGGCGATGGCCCGCATGGCGGGCGGGCTCGCCCATGACTTCAATAACATCCTCACGGTCGTGCAGACCAACCTGCAACTACTGGCGGAGTCCTGCACGCACAACGACGAGTCCGCCGAGATCTTCATGGAAACGGCGGGGGCGCTCGACCGCGCCAACCAATTGACGCGCCGGCTGCTGGGCATTGCGCGCGAGCGCCCGGCGTCGGCGACGCGCTTCGACGTGTCGGGGCTGCTGTGCGGTTTCGCCGGCTTCCTGCAGCACGCCGTCGGAGAGGAGGTCGTGCTGTCCATCGACACCATCACGGACGAAACGCCGGTGGTCATGGACGTCGGGCGCCTCGAGCAGGTGCTGCTCAACCTGTCGCTCAATGGCCGTGACGCGATGCCGCACGGAGGGACGCTGCGCATCAGCGTGCGGCGCGACACGCTGGATGGCGCGGGCGCCAGTGCCAGCAGAGTGCCGCCGGGACGCTATGTCGTCATCGCCGTCGCTGATGAGGGCGTGGGCATGGACGAGGCCACCCGTGCGCGCGCCGGGGATCCCTTCTTCACGACGAAGCACGCATCGTCCGGATCGGGCCTCGGCCTCGCCACCTGTCGCGCACTCATCACCGAGGCCACCGGCGCGTTGCGCATCGATAGTGCGCTCGGCCGCGGCACCACGGTGACGATCCATCTGCCGGAGGCCGTCCCGTCCGCAGGCCCCGGCGCCCGCGGCACCTGACCGCTGCGGTCAGACGGCGCGGGCGAAGTGGCCGCGCGTGTAGCGGTCGCCCAACAGGGCGCGCACGGCGTCGATGGACGGCGACTCCCCCGTAGCGAGCGCCTGGAGCGCACCGTGGTAGGCGCCCACGATGGCCGCGACCTGATCGCCGCGCACGTTGAACACCGCCCGATAACTGCGCACACCCGCGCGCCAGAGTCGCGGCAGGTAGGCTGAGCCGTCCACCGGTCGCGAGTGCAGCAGGCGATTGCGGCACGCGGAATCGGTCGCCAGCGGAAAGCGGTAGCCGGTTGGGTCGGTGAGTTCGACATTGGCGTGCTGCTGCACGCACAAGTCGCGGCATGTGGTCGGCTCGCGATCGAACGCCGCCGACAGCACGCAGTGCTCGAGCAGCATGCCCTCGGGGCGCCCGAACAGGAAGACCTCGAACCCCGCCCCGTCCCACGGTGCGACCATCTGCGTGATCTCATCGGCCGTGAGCTCCACCGATGCCGTGATGCGGCGCGCACCCATGGCGAACATCTCGCGCGCCGTATGTGCGTTGAAGCAATTCACCGCGTAGTCGGCCACGATGTCGCGTCCGGCGCCGCCGCACTCGGCCACGAGGCCCAGGTGTCCGCTGAGCAGCGGCAGGTCGAGGTCGAGCCATGGCTGCACGCTGCGGCGTTCCTCGGGGCGGACGACGCTCGGAAGGCGCAGCCGCAGGTGAACGCCCTGTGCGGCCAACTCCCTGGCCAGCGCCACCACGCGTGAGCGCGGTGGCGCCGGATGGCGCAGGAAGGGATCGACCACCACGTCCGTGGCGCCCGCACCGGCGGCAGCGCGCGCGTCATCAAGATCGAACACCTCGGCGGCGAGCGTGTGGGCCGGACGCTTCGCCGCGCCGTGTGCACCGCTGTACCCTGAGGCGTGCGCCGGCATCGTCACCGCTCGCGCGATACGCTCATCGCGCTCGGCCAGCACCGCATCGCGCGCCCAGTCACGCCGCTGCGTCAACGCTTCAGTGGCGCGCTGCCGGAGCCGATTGAGTTCCGAGACCGGGAGAAACAGCCCCCCACCCAGCCCCGACGCATCGAGGTCACCGAGCACGAACGGGGTCTCGCCGAGCCGCCCCATCTGGTCGCGCAGCAGCACGGAATCGATCGCCCGCTTTGACGCCGGCGCCAGCGTGGCATCGGAGACCTCCGTGACGTCCTCACCGTCGGCCGCGAAGACTGCCTTGAGCGGCGCACCCGCCGCGCCGAAGACCCGGACATCGAGCCGCACGCGTCGAGGCGCCGGGTCGCCCGCCAGCGCACGGTACGAGGCACGCGCCTCGGCAAGCAAGGCGCCATCGCTCGTGCGAAAGACGCGCCAGCCAGGTGAAACGAACAGGCGAGTGGCAATGGACTGTCGCCACTGGCCGTTGCGCTCGTGCAACGTGCGCACTGCATCGACCGCACACCCCACGCTGTCGGCGTGTCCGCCGTCGGGCGGCTCGAAACCCAGTCCGTCGCCCACGGCAATGGGCACGCGCACGTCGACCACCAGCTCCCCCGCACTCTGGCTCACCACGACGCCAAGCTCGAGGCCACGGTTGTCTGGCTGCGTGCGGGTGACGTAATGGCGTCCGGCGCGCCCCCCGTACATGCCGCCCGTGAAACCGCGGCTGAAGATCTGCACGAGCGGCTGCGTTTCGTCGAACGGCGGCGGCGCCGTGTCACCATGCGCCACGCGGTCGAGCCAGGTGCGATAGCCCTTGGTGACCGTCGCGACATACTCCGGCTTCTTCTTGCGCCCTTCCACCTTGAGGCAGACGATACCCGCCGTCGCGAGGTCTGCCAGGTGGTCGAACGCCCCGAGGTCCTTGGCCGAGATGAGGTAGCCGCGGTCGAGTTCGGCGCCCGAGTCGATGTCGGTGAGCACATAGTCCTTGCGACAGCTCTGCGCGCACGAGCCGCGATTTGCGCTGCGCTCGGAGATCATGCCCGACATGAAACATTGCCCGCTGTACGCGATGCACAGGGCGCCGTGCACGAAGCTCTCGAGGCCAAGGTCGGGCACCTCGGCGCGTATGGCGCGGATATCATCGAGGGTATTCTCGCGCGCCAGCACCACGCGCTCCACGCCAAGGCGCTGCATCACGCGCGCGCCGCTGGCGTCGTGCACCGTCATCTGCGTGGAGCCGTGGATCTCGAATCCCGGATAGACGGCCTGAATGAGCCGCACGAGGCCGATATCCTGTACGATGGCCGCGTCGATGCCGCGCTCGATGCACTCGCCCAGGTAGGCGAGGCAGTCCTGCAGCTCCGCCGGCTTGACGAGGGTGTTGAGCGTCATGTAGATGCGCACCCCGCGTCCGTGCGCAATCTGACAAGCCACCGCGAGGTCATCGAGCGACAGCTGGGCGCCCTCGTCCCGGGCGTTGAACTTGGACGCACCCAGGTACACTGCGTCAGCGCCGTTGGCCACCGCGGCGCGCACGGCGTCGAGGCTCCCGGCGGGAGCGAGGAGTTCTGGGATGGCGGAGGGCACCCTGCAATCTAGCCGCCTGAAACCGCGCGGGCACGATGTGCGTAGAGAGGGCAACCGGAGGGGAACCATGCTGACGTTCATCATTTCCATGGCTGTGGTCGCGGTAGGCGCCATCATTTCGTACGGCACCTCACGCCGCTTTGTCCGCGACCGCCTGCGCTTCGTGGACGGCGCTCACAAGCCGTCGATTCCCGTGATCGCCGGCATCGCCGCCGCGCTCGTGGCGATTCCCGTGGTCAATCTCGTGTCGTGGCTGCCGCTGGTGCACCTCGGCCTTGGAGCTGCCATCACGATGGGTGCCAGCGTGGGCATGGGCGTGAGCGCCGGATCGCGGGACGTGCGGCTTGGAAGGTACGAACTGCACTCGTGAGGGCAGTCGAGAGGCGGTCGACGGTCCAATGCCCGGCGGGCCACTTGGCTTGCCGGGCATTCGACTTCCGCGCTCTCACGTCAGCGGCTAGTGCGCTTCGGGCGGTGCTTTCCAGAATCGCAGGAACCAGGCGACGGCCACGCATGCGAGCCCGCCCCAGCGCAGCGCGTTGGCGTCAAATCGTATGCCAGCACCAAAGAGGATGATGCCGCCAAGAGCGAACGAGACCTTGAGCATCGTGCGCAGATTCATCTTCTCTCCCGGAGCGACCGGTCGCGCGCGGTCACAGGTCGACCCTCGAACAGCCCGGCACCTGCAGGATGAACTCGGCGCCGAACGCGCGTGATGGCGTCTGAAATCCAGGCGCGGCGCGGCCAGTCAGCACGGCGCGCGCCGCAAGCACCGCCGTCTTGGCCGTCAGGGTGTAGCCATCCGGTGTTTCAAGGCGCGACACAACGACGCGCCCCGCGGCATCACGCGCCTCACCCCAGATCCGTGCCACGGCGCGGGCGCGCGTTTGCGCGTCGGGCCCCGCGGGACGGCGATTGATGGCCGCCACCAGCCGACGCCTCACCCACGCCATGCGCAGCAGCGGCGCCAGCACCCGAGACAACCGCAGCGAACGCACCGTGGACGGCGACATCGCCGTGTAGACCTCGATGTCGGGAATGCCCGTGCTGTGAAACGCCGTCGACACGTCACCCCACGGAATGGTCGCCGCCAGGCGCACCTTGTCGCCGAAGTCGATGCGCCGCGTGCGCCACGCCGGCGGCACGGTGACAATGCGTCCGCCGCGTCGCACCGCGCCGGGGCCACCTGCATTCTCGGCCATCGTCGTCGCCGTGCCGCGCGAGAGTCCGGTGCCACCCATGAACGCCAGCGCGAGTGCCGTCGCCTCCGGGCATCGCCGCTTGAGGTGCGCGGCCAGGCAATCGGTAGGCACGACGTCGAACCCCGCCCCCGGCAACAGCATCACGCCGGCCGACCGCGCCTCGGCGTCGCGCGCGGCCAGTGCTTCAAAGACGGCGATCTCCCCCGTGATGTCCAGATAGTGCACGCCATTGCGGATGCACGCATCGGCCATCCGTCGGGACGTCCGCGCAAAGGGCCCCGCACAGTGGATCACCACCGTCGCGCCGGCGAGGACGGCATCGAGCGCCAAGGCATCATCGAGCGCCGCCGCGCGCCACTCGAGGCCATGCGAGACACCCAGCGCCCGCACCGCCTCGACGGAACGCCCCGCGATCACGGGGCGAAGCCCGGAGGCCAGGCACTCCTCCAACACGAGTTGCCCGGTATATCCGGTGGCGCCGTAGATGACGATCACGGCGTGCCCCGCGTGATCAGGGGTGCGGCGCCGCAGGAAGCTCCTGCGTGGCGCGCGCCTCGGCGTTGGTCTTCACGCCCTCGTCGAGCGAATCGCGAAAACCCAGTCCGTCGAGTGCGTAGAACAGGCGCTTGGTGTATGCCATGCCGTGCGTCGAGTGCGACGCCAGGCCAAGGATGATGCGCTCCACTTCGCCGGAGAACGCGGCCATGCTGAGCACGCGGCTCACGAGCCCCATGCGCTCCGCCTCGGCTGCCGTGACCATGCGCCCGCTCGCCACGAGGTCGAACGCATGCTTCTCGCCCACGGTGCGGCGCAGCATTGTCATGACCATGGCCGGCACCGAGCCGAGACGCACTTCCGGATAGCCAATCACCGCGTCCTCGCGGGCGAGCACGAGATCGCACGCCGTGGCCAGGCCGGCGCCGCCGGCGAGCGCACGTCCCTGCACCGCGGCCACCACCGGCTTGGACATCTGCCGAATGGCAAGAAACACACGCCCCAGGGCCCAGTCATCCTCGCCCCCCTCGCTGGCCTCGAGCATGGCGGCGAGCGCCGTGACGTCGACGCCGGCGCAGAAATGGTCGCCCTCGCCCGTTATGAGCACGGCGCGCACCTCAGGATCGGCCTCGAACTCCTCGAGCGCATGACGCAGCTCAATGATGGTCTGCTGGTCGAGGGCGTTCTGCAGCGCGGGGCGCGCCAGCGAGGCGCGCCCGATGCCCCCGAACATGGCGATCTTGAGCCGTGGTTCCGTCGTCATGTCGTCGCTCCGGGCAGGCCAAGCGCGGCCGCCTCCGCATCGGGGATATCGAGTTCCATGCGCAGCAGGGCCGTCGAGAAGACCTTGCCCTGTGCGTCGGTCTTGAGCGAGAGCGTCCCACCGCCGTCCAGCGCCCCGTGCAACAGGAAGTTGAGCGCCTTGAGGTTGGGCAGTTCGTAGCGGTCGACGCCGCCCTCGATGATGCCCGCAAAGTGCTGCGCCACGCGGTCGCGCGTGAGCTGCGCGGCCAGCAGCGGATACCACTCGGGACGCAGCGCAATGACCCCAACGTTGGCGGTGTCGCCCTTGTCGCCCGACCGCGCGTGGGCGATGTCCATGAGCCGAATGCGCATCAGCGCACCTCCACCGCAGTGCGCACGACGGTCTTGTCGACCAGCGCGGGCCAGTACGCCACAATCTCTTCCACCTTGGGACGGCCACCGGCGAAACCCGTCACGCTGGGTGGGCCATTGAGCACGAGCGGCACGATCTCTCGCGTGAACCGTTCGACCTTCTTGCGGTCGGCGTCGCGCACCCCGATGCGGTACTGCACCTCGGGCGCCTCGCGACCGGCATCGCCGGCGAGGCGGCCGTGCGTGGCCGATGCGCCCACGAACTCGCCGAGTACCTTCTCAAACGTCAGACCCAGGCGATCGAGCCGTTCGCGAAGCACGCGGTCGGCCACCTGCGCCTTTTCGAGTGCGTCGGGCCAGGCGTACACCAGCGAGCCCACCGCCTTGTAGCCCGACTTGTACGCGATCGACACTTTGAGCTTGTCGGTGGCCGGTGCGCCCGTGATGCCGTAGACGCGCACGCGATCAAGGCCCGCATCCTCGAGCTGGATGGACGCGAAGTTGGCGACCACGTCGGGCGTGATGTACGCGTGTGGATCGCCCATCTCGTACACCAGCTGCTCCGTCACCGTGGGAACGCTCACTCGGCCGCCCGTGCCCGGATGCTTCGTGACCACAAACGTGCCATCGGCCGAGCCTTCGACAATCGGGTAGCCGATGTCAGCGAGATTGGGAATGTCGCGCCAGTCGTGCAGGCAGTTGCCGCCCGAGCACTGGGCCCCGCATTCGATGATGTGCCCGGCGATGATCCCCGCCGCAAGCTTGTCCCACTCCGTGGCGCCCCAGCCGAACTCGTGACGCAGCGGCGCCATGGTCAGTGCGGTGTCGGTGGATCGCCCCGTGATGACGACGTTGGCGCCCTTGGCGAGCGCCTCGACAATCGGCGTGGAGCCGATGTACGCATTGGCTGCGATCACTCGGTCGCGCACCACCGACAGCGGCTCGCCCGTGTCCATGTTGCGCAGTTCGTGGCCGCTCGCGAGCAGCTCGTCGATGCGCGGCAGCAGGTTGTCGCCCGTCACCACGCCAATGCGCAGCGCGCCCGCGCGCCCGGCCTTGGCGGCCATCGCCTGCACGGCGTCAGCGCACGCCTCGGGATTCACGCCGCCCGCGTTCGCGATCACCTTCACCCCACGATCCGCGACGGCCGTGAGCACGCTCTCCATGGCGCCCACGAAGTCGCGGGCGTAGCCCATGGCCGGATCGCGCTCCTTCTGCTTCTGCAGAATGGACATCGTGACTTCGGCCAGGTAGTCGAGCATCAGGTAGTCGATGGGGCCGCCATCCACCTGCCGCCGCGGCGCCTCAGGCCAGTCGCCCCAGAAGCCCTGCCCGCCCGCCACGCGTACCGTCCGGCTCATACGCCACTCCCACGCCTGCTCGGCAACACAAAGGGGCCGAGATGCGGCCCGGGGTTCTGCCACGTGGCGCGCAGAGCGATGCCCAGCACGGTGCGCGTGTCATCAGGATAGACCAGCGTGTCGAGAAATCCCCGCGCGGCCGCGTAGCGCGCGTCGAGCTGGTGCTCGTAGTCGGCGCGCATCGCCTCCACCGCGGCCTGCAACTCGTCGGACACCGGGAGGCCTGCCTTGCGGGCTTCCTCGAGCGACGGGCCGTGCACCGCCTGCACGGCCGACTCGCCCTCCATCACCGCCATGCGCCCCGTGGGCCACGAGAAGATGAAGTCCGGATCGAAGCCCTGGCCCGCCATGGCGTAGTAGCCCGCGCCCGACGCGTGGTTGAGCGTGAGCACGATCTTGGGCACGCTCGTGGTGGCCATGGCCTCCACAAAATGCGCCCCCGCCCGGATGATGCCCGAATGTTCGGCGTCCTTGCCCACCATGAAGCCAGAGACGTCCTGCACGAAGAGCAGCGGAATGCCCTGCCGGTCGCAGCGTTCAATGAAGAACGCCACCTTCTCGGCGCTCTCCGTATAGATGATGCCGCCGAAGCGCGCGCCCTCGCCGTGCGGCCCCTTGAGCAGACCGCGCAGATTGGCGACGACGCCCACCGGCGTGCCCTCGATGCGCGCATCGCCGCAGATCATCTCGCGGGCCATGTCGGGCTGGAATTCGTCGAGGGCGCCGTCATCCAGCATCGTCCGCAGCACCGCGCGCATGTCGTACGGCATGCGGTGATCGTTGGGGAAGAGGTCGTAGAGGGTCGACGGATCAGCACCCGGCACCGCGTCGGCGTCGTATGGCGCCACGCGCTCCGGCGGCGCGAGCCGTCCCACGAGGTCGCGGATCTTCAGCAGGCAGGCGTCGTCGTCGTCCACGGCGTAGTGCGCCACGCCCGAGACGCCGGTGTGCGTGCTGGCGCCGCCCAGCGATTCGCCGTCGATCACCGCGCCAGTGGCACCGCGCACGAGGTTGGGGCCGCCGAGCCCCATGAACGAGGTGCCCTTCACCATCAGGATGACATCGCTCAACGCGGGCAGGTACGCGCCACCCGCGATGCACGGCCCCATGACGGCGGCGATCTGCGGGATGCGCAGGTAGCGCCGCATGAGCGAGTTGTAATAGAAGATGCGCGCCGCACCGTACTGACCCGGAAAGACGCCGCCCTGGTACGGGAGGTTCACGCCCGCCGAATCGACGAGGTAGACGATTGGCAGGTGACAGCGCATCGCGCATTCCTGCGCACGCAGAATCTTGCCGATGGTCTCGGGCCACCACGAGCCGGCCTTTACCGTCGCATCGTTTGCCACCACCACGCACGGGCGGCCGCCGATGTGCACGAGCCCCGTGACGACTCCCGCAGCGGGCGCCTCGCCGTTGTACTTGTCGTACGCCACCAACAAGCCGAGCTCGACAAAGGGCGTGTCGGCGTCCTTGAGGCGCGAGATGCGCTCCCGCGCCGTCAACTTCCCCTGTTTGTGTTGACGCTCGATCTTGTCGGGGCCGCCGCCGAGGCGAAGCCGGTGCTCGAGTTCGCGGGCCTCGTCGCTCAGCTCCGCAAGGCGCGTGGTCACGCGTCCTGCGCCTGACGCTCGGCGTACCACGTCCGAATGAACGAGATCAGCTCGGTGGTCGGCGTGCCGGGCCCAAAGAGCCGGCCGACGCCCAGCGCGCTGAGCTTGTCCATGTCTTCCCTGGGGATGATGCCGCCACCCGTGATCAGGATGTCATCGCGTCCCTGCTCGGCGAGCAGCTCGCGCACCCGCGGGAAGAGCGTCATGTGCGCCCCGGACAAGATCGAGAGGCCCACCACGTCGACGTCTTCCTGCACGGCGGCGCTCGCGATCATTTCGGGCGTCTGGTGCAGGCCGGTGTAGATGACTTCCATGCCGGCGTCACGCAGGGCGGCCGCCACGACCTTCGCGCCGCGGTCGTGTCCGTCGAGCCCTGGCTTGGCAACGAGCACTCGGATGGGTCTCTCCATGGGTGGAAATAAACCGCAGCGGCGCGCGGCGGCAATAGAAGGCCGACGGAACGGACGCATGACTTGGTTAACATTCAGCGCACGGCGCGCGCGAAATGGCCCTGCCGCGCCTGTGTCCCCCCATTCATGAGAAGCGTCGCCATGCGTTCGCTCGTTCTGTTCGGTCTCTTCGCGACGCTCGCCGCAGCGCGCGCCGCCGCCCAGGCACCAGATGGCAAGGCGCTGTTCGAGGCCAACTGTGCCAAGTGCCATGGCAGCACGGGGCGTCCGTCGCCCGCCATCAAGAAGATGTTTCCCGAGATCCCGCTGTACGGCGAGTCGTTCTTCGCTACGCGATCGGACGCCGACATCCTCGCGGTGCTGACCAATGGCAAGGGAAAGAACATGAAGCCATGGAAGGACCGGTTGTCCGCTGATGAGATGACGGCCCTGGCTCGGTACATCCGATCGCTGAGGCCGTAGCGCCCGACCACGCGAGCGCGCTCGCACGAGACCTCTGGCAGGCGTAGGGCGTGGCGCTGAGTGAGCGCCACGCCTTTTCGCGTGGGTGCGGCGCACGCTGACTGGGCTGTCGGTGGATAGGCGACAGCGCAATGCGGTCACGGGCATCGGCGAAACCCCCGCTCGCGCGTCAGGGATTTCACCCATTACGGCTCCGTGCAACGCCCCACTTACAACGGCTGTACTGCTCGTATACTCCATCTACCTGCCAGACGTAGGGGAAACGCCCAGCCGAAATGCGTACCATTACGTAGTCCAGACGAGGGCAGGTCATCCGATAATCACATAGTGGTCGTTTGCTCCATGAGTCCAGTTGCACCGCAGTTCAGCGCCCCCACCCGGTCACACTTCCCACCCCAGTTGGACCGCCCGATTTCGGGCACCGGAGGAATAGCAATGCACGGAATGCGATACCTGCGATGGCTGAGCGCCGGCGTCACGGCAGTGACGCTCGCGCTGCTGCCGGCAAAGGCCAGCGCCCAGCAGAAGGCCGAGGCCGGCTATGCCGGCAGCGCCGCCTGCCAGGATTGCCACAAGGAGTTTTTCGAGCCGTTCGCGAAGACGGGCATGGGTCAGGCGATCATGGCCAAGCCGACGAGCGAGCACGCGAAGAAGGGATGCGAGTCGTGCCATGGTCCTGCCAAGAGCCACGCCGAGTCGGGAGGCGAGGACAAGAGCACGCTGATTTCGTATCGCCGCACCAGCAAGACGCCGGTCGCTGCGCGCAACGCCACCTGCCTCGCGTGCCATGAGAAGACGGCGCGGACGCTATGGGTCGGCAGCGCGCACGAGTCGCGCAACGTCGCGTGCACCGACTGCCACGTCGTGATGCACGACAAGACCGAGAAGGGGAGCCTGCGGCAGAAGTCGGTGCTGGCGACCTGCGGCAACTGCCACAAGGAAAAGGCCGCGTCGATGGGCAAGTACGCGCACATGCCGTTGGGCGAAGGCAAGATGGAATGCATCAGCTGCCACGCCCCGCACGGGTCGGCCAACGAGAAGCTGCTCATTGGCTCGTCGGTGAACGAGACCTGCTTCTCCTGCCACGCCGAGAAGCGCGGGCCGTTCATGTGGGAGCACATGCCGGTGACCGAGAGCTGCGCCAACTGCCACGATTCGCACGGCAGCAACAAGCAGCGGATGCTGAAGCAGGCCCTGCCGCGCCTCTGCCAGCAGTGCCACAACACGCCGCACGGCCAGCCGGCCGCGCGTCCGTCCGATGCGCCCTCGGTGCGCTTCGCGTACAACAAGGGCTGCGTCAACTGCCACTCGGTCATCCACGGGTCGAACCACCCGACCGGCATCTTCTTCACCCGCTAACGCCACCGACAGAGGAAACCCAACCATGCGTCAAATGAGCTTTGCGACCGCGTGCGTCCTCGCCGGTGTGCTGGCTGTGGCAGTTCCCGCCACGAGCCAGGCCCAGGCGAAGAAGACCACCGGCACATTTACTGCCGCCGCCGAGATCGGTGCGCGCGCCTTCACCACCGAGCCTGCCGACATCGACAAGGGCAAGCTCGAGGAATACCGGTCCCTTCCTGCCGGCCCGCTCCTGGAGCGCGCCCGGCTGCAGTACACCCCCGCGGACGGCTACGGCACATACCAGCTGACGCTCCGCCGCCTCGGCGCGCTCGACCAGAGCATGTGGCTGCAGGCGTCGCGTCCCGGGCTGTACAACTTCAATGTCCGCTACGACCGCATTCCGCACCTGTACTCGTCCACGGGCCGTTCGCCGGGCAACGAGGGCGCAGCCGCCCTCGGCTTCAACACCCTGCCGTCGCCGCGCCCCGACTCGACCGCCTGGAAGAACGCGCCGTACATCGGCAACATCCGGACGATCTGGACGCCGATCAAGGCGACACTCGACTACGCCTTCAGCGAGGCGGCCGATTTCCAGGCCAACTTCACGACGATCGGCAAGAAGGGCGGCCTGCCCAAGTCGATCAGCTTCAACGGCTCGGGCGGTCCGCAGCGCGAATACGTGTCGCCGATCGACGAGACGGTGAACAATTTCCGGGTCGCGCAGTCCTATGCGTCGGGCCCGCGGACCAAGGCGAACTTCCTCGGCGATATCCTGAAGAGCTACCAGGGCACCGTGGCGCTGGAGTACTCCAAGTACAACAACGCAATCACCGAAGTGATGGTGGACAACCCCGCGCTGAGCACGGCGGCGTGGGCGACGACCATGGCCTCGAGCACCATTTGGGGCACGAACACGGCGCGCGTCAGCGTGGCACCGAGCAACTCGGCGTCCACCATGTCCTTCGTCGGTGCGGTGCTGCTGCCGTTCCGCACGCGGGTCACGGGCTCGCTGAACACGTCGGTGCAGGAGCAGAATGACGCGTATCTGCCGCAGTTCAACAACTCGGCGATGCTCGCGGCGCCCAACGTGGCGCTGACCGCGCTGCAGCGCCCGAGCCTTCAGGGCAAGGTCAAGCTGACGACGGTCAACGTGAGCGCGACGAGCCATCCGATTGCCCGCCTGACGCTGGGCGCGAAGTACCGCAATCACAGCTACAGCAACCAGACGCCGCCCGACAGCACGCTGAACTGGGCGCGCAGCGACCGTCAGATTGACGCGACGCAGCAGAACACCGAGTGGGATCCGTTCACCAAGGTCAACACGGACGTCAGCGCGGCGTATGAGCTGGCTCGCAACGCCTCGGTGGCCGTCGGGTATGCGGTCGAGGACTTCACGCGCGAGCCCGGCGTGTTCGCAGTGGACGGCACGCGCGAGAAGATCCCGCGCGTGAGCCTGGATTACAGCGGCCTGAGCTGGCTGTCGCTGCACAGCAGCTACACCACGTCGCAGCGCCGCTTCTGGGGCCACTACACGGAATCGGCCATCGAGGTCTCGGGCAACCGCAAGTTCTTCATGGCCAACCGGGACCGGACGCGCACCAACGTGATGGCGACCATCACGCCGGTCGATCAGGTGAGCGTCGGCCTGTCGTTCCAGACGGGCGACGACAAGTATCCGGAGTCGCGCTTTGGCATGCAGAGCGACAAGAGCACGACCACGGGCGTCGACATCGACTGGACGCCGGTGAGCCGCCTGAGCCTGAGCGCCGGGTATGCCCGGGAGAACGTCGACAACGTCACCCTCTACCGCTATCGCGCGGTGAGCACGGTGTCGTCGCCGCTGTTCGACAACCCGCTGTTCTACTTCTCGAGCACCAACAAGGACGCGAACACCACCACGTTCGCCAGCGTCAACGCCGTGCTCATCCCCGACAAGCTGACGGTGAAGGCCACCGTGTCGGTGATCGACGGGACGTTCCACCTGTTGAACTCCAACTACAACGGCTCGCCGGATGGCGCGGCCGCGCAGGGCGCCACGGCGGCCCAGATCCTGACGGCCAAGGCCGAGGACTGGCCGGAAGTGTCGTCGAAGCTGACGCCGGTGACGCTGGCCGTGCAGTACGCAGCCAACGCCAACTGGGGGTTCACGTTCCGGTACAACTCCGAGACGTACACCAACCACAACTGGCAGCAGGAAGCCCCGCAGTTCACGAGCACCGGATTGCTCGGTGGTCCGGCGGCGACGACGTGGACCGGCAACCTGCCGGGCAACATCGGCGCGGCGTGCACCACCGTTGGCAACGCCACGTGCGCCACGGGGCAGTACCACTTCCTCGGCAACAACTACAATCCGTACAAGGCCGGCTGGCTGACCTTCACGGTCTCCTGGCATCCGTCGGCGCTGCCGCACGAACTGGGTCGCTCGACGTTCTAGCCTGACCGCAGGGCGCGGCGGCGATAGGGAATGGTTCCCTATCGCCGTCGTGCGTGCGGCGCTGTACTTTCCGTGTGGCGCCCCCCAATTCGCCACACACTGGTTACCCTCCTGAAGGGGTCAGCACATGCGGCATGCGGGGCACTTTGTGCGTCTGCTGGCCCTCGTCGCCATTACGGTGGTCGGCTTTCTCTTTGTGCGCTCGCTGGTGGTGCCAAAGGACTATGGCATCAAGGGCCACTACCGCCTGTCGGCGATCGATGACGAGGCCAAGCGCGAGCCGCGGCATATCGGCAGCGCGGCCTGCGCCGAGTGCCACGACGAGATTGCCGCCATGTGGAAGGCGGGCAAGCACCACACGCCGCAGTGCGAGAACTGCCACGGCCCCGGGCTGATGCACACCAAGGTCGTCGCCGAAGACTCGACCAAGGGCTACGCCGACAAGATCCTGAAGAACAAGAACGCCATCAAGCGTCCGACTGGCATTCAGGAGTGCAAATGGTGCCACCTGAAGACGTTTGAGCGGCCGAGCACGCTGAAGTCGATCGCGAGCGTCGAGCGGCACATCACCGATCACAAGGGCACGTATACGCCCAACTCGAAGTGCGTCGACTGCCACAATCCCCACACGACCGTGGTGACCCCAGGCAAGTCGGGGCTCGCCTCCCTCACGACGGCGGCCAAGTGACCAGTCCCCTCAACTCCGACGACGTCACCAGACGCGACTTCCTGGAGACGGTCGCCAAGACAGGTGGCCAGAGCTTCCTGTTCGGCAGCCTGTTCGTCAACACGTCGCTGCTGCGGCTGCCCCAGGACGCGGCGCAGGCAAATGCGAAGGCGAAGGCCGAGACCGAAGCCGGCAAGGGCATCATCTACGGGTTCGTGGTTGACACGACCAAGTGCATCGGCTGCGGCTCGTGCGTGCGCGCCTGCCGCGTGGAAAACGCCGTGCCCGACGGCTACAACCGGACGTGGGTGGAGCAATACACGTTCTACCCGGACGGCGAAGTGGTGGTGAACTCTCCGGTCGGTGGTGAGAACGGCTTCGCCGAACCCGGACCCACGCGGAACATGCCGGCGGGCCTCGAGGCGGTGCAGCCGGTGCGCGGCTTCTTTGTGCCCAAGCTCTGCAATCACTGCATTGACACGCCGTGCATCCAGGTCTGCCCCGTGGGAGCGTCGTTCAAGACCGACGAAGGCGTGGTGCTGGTGGATCACGAGAGCTGCGTGGGCTGTGCGTACTGCGTGCAGGCCTGCCCGTTCGGGTCGCGCTACCTGAACCCCGACACGATGACGGCCGACAAGTGCACGTGGTGCCATCACCGCATCACCAAGGGGATGCTGCCGGCATGCGTGGTCTCCTGTCCCGCCGAGGCGCGCATCTTCGGCAACGTGAGCGACCCGACGTCAACGATCAGCCAGATCCTGTCGACCAACCGCGTGCAGGTGCTCAAGTCGTACCTCGGCACCCGCCCGCGCACCCGTTACATCGGCCTCGACTCCGAGGTGATCTAGCATGCATCACTACATCACCGAAGGGTACGTCCTGCCCAATCAGGCGCACATCTACTGGACGACGATGATTGTGCTGTACCCGTACATCACGGGCATCGTCGCCGGCGCATTCATCATCTCGTCGCTGCACCATGTCTTCGACAAGGACGAATTGAAGCCGGTCAGCCGGTTCGCGATGGTGATGGCGTTCGCGTTTCTCCTGTTCGCCACGCTGCCGCTGCTCAACCACCTGGGGCATCCCGAGCGGGCGCTGAACATCATGTTCACGCCCAACGTGACGTCGGCGATGGCGGGCTTCGGGTTCATCTACTCGACGTACCTGTTCATCCTCGCGGTGGAGATCTGGCTCGTGTACCGGACGGATATTGTCCATCTGTACAACGAGACGAAGTACCCCGCGCTCAAGCCGGTGTACTGGCTGCTCGCGCTGGGCGTGCTGGACATTTCCGAGGAAGCCAAGGCCGTCGATCACAAGGTGATGGTCTTCCTGGCGTCCATCGGCATCCCGGCCGCGTGCGGCCTGCACGGCTACGTGGGATTCATCTTCGGCGCCATCAAGGCCAACCCCTGGTGGGCGAGCCCGCTGATGCCGGTGATCTTCCTGCTCAGCGCCATCGTGTCGGGCGTGGCGATGGTGCTGGTGTGCTACATCATCATCCAGTGGATCAACGGCCGCGAGATCGACGGACCGTGCACCAACGCGCTCATCGAGACGGCATGGTACTTCCTCATCATCGACGTGACGCTGGAGCTGCTCGAGCTCATTAACCACGCGTACATGGCCAACGAGGACTGGGTGATCCTGAAGGAGCTGGTGACGACCAAGCTCTTCTTCAGCATGTTCATCGTCCAGATCCTGCTCGGCTCGGTCATCCCGTTCCTGGCGATGGGCGCGGTGGTGGTGTTCAAGCAGCGCATCGCGCCCGGCGTGCGCAACGTGATCGGCGTGGTGTGCGGCGTCCTGCTGCTCGCGCAGGTGGCGGCGATGCGCTGGAACGTCGTGATGGGCGGGCAGATGTTCTCGAAGAGCCTGCGCGGCTTCCTGAACTTCCAGATCGACATTGGCGGCCGCGAGGGACTCCTCGCCGGCATCTTCATCCTCTGCCTGCCGTTCGTGGTGATCTTCGTCTTCTCGCGGCTGCTGCCGCTGTGGGGCGACGTCAGCACCTTCCCGGCGGCCTGGATGAAGGAGAAGGAGCAGGTGCGCCGGCCATTGAAGGGCTGGTCGAAGTTTTCGTCGTGAATGCAGGCCGTGACTAATTACCCGGAGACGCTGGCATGGACAGGAACATGGTGAACTACATCATTGCCGCCGCATTCGTCATCTTCGTGCTGAAGTTTGGCGTGCGGATCGTGAAGCAGTACGAGGGCGGCGTGATGCTGCGGCTCGGCAAGCTGGTCGGGGTGCGCTCCCCGGGGCTGAACGTCATCATCCCGCTGGTCGACAAGATGTTCAAGATCGACACGCGCGTGGTGACGCTCACCGTCGAGCCGCAGGAACTGATCACGCGCGACAACGTCACCATCAAGGTGGATGCCGTCGTGTACTTCCAGGTCGTCGACTGCGCCAAGGCGCTGATCTCCGTCGAGAACTACGGCCGCGCGACGTCGCAGATTGCCCTGACGACGCTGCGGAGCGTGCTCGGCCAGTCCACGCTGGACGAGCTGCTCGGCGAGCGCGACCGCATCAACCAGAAGCTCGCGCAGATCATCGACGAGCACACGGAACCGTGGGGCGTCAAGGTGTCGGTGGTCGAGGTCAAGGACGTGTTGTTGCCGGAATCGATGCAGCGCTCGATGGCTGCGCAGGCCGAGGCCGAGCGTGAGAAGCGCGCCAAGATCATCCGCGCCGACGGCGAGTTCCTGGCCGCCGAGACGCTGGGCAAGGCGGCGACGATCATCCGCGCCAACCCGCCGGCACTGCAACTCCGCTACCTGCAGACGCTGACCGAGATGTCCGCGAATGGGAACAGCACGATCCTGCCGGTGACGATGGATCTGCTGGGTGGGCTCAAGAGCGCCTTCGGCGGCAACGACGCGCCGTAAGGCGCCACCGTTGACACGTGGCACCTGCCGGCCAGGGGGAACGCGTTACCGCGTCCCCTCGGCCGGCAGTACCTTTCGGCCGAACCGCGCGGCACTGTGCCGGCGGTTCGGCCCACTCGTGAGGTCGTGATGCGCTTTGGTGCCGTCAGTGCCATCGTCCTTGCCGCTGCGTGCGGCGGAACTGCCCCAGCCCCGGAGACCACCTCGACCCTGCACGTGCGTGGCGCCTGGGCTCGCACGGCCGATTCGGGCACGGTCACGGCGGTCTACCTGACGCTGGTCAATGGCGAGCGCGCACCGGTGTTCCTTTTCGCTGCGTCGTCGCCTGTGGCCGAGACCGTGACGCTGCACGAGACGATGGCGATGAACGGCATGGTGCACATGATGCCGCTCGACTCGGCGTTGGTGAACGCCGGTGGGGACTCGCTGGTGCTCGCCGAGGGCGCCAAGCACCTGATGGTGAACGGGCTGCGCCGCGCGCTCGCGGCGGGCGACTCGCTGCCCATCGTGCTGACCTTTGCCGGCGGGCGCACCCTCCCCGTGATGGCGGTGGTGCGGGCGCCCTAGCGCCGCCTGGTCTCGTACTTCCAGTTCTGCGACTTGCCCTCGCGCACCTGGGCAATGGTGACGGCGATGCGGTATGGCTTTCTTCACGTAGCCGGATGACCGTCTTGGACCGCAGGTCGCGCACGCTGGCCAGGCGACCGAAGCCTCCCATCGCCGTGCGTACCTCTGCCCCAGTGCCCATCACGTCGGCGCCTCGATAGAAGCCGAACGCCGCATGCGCCTTGAACCCGGACATGTACGCCAACAGCTTGCCCTGGTAACAGAACCAGGGCATCGACCACTTGATGTCTTCGTCGATGTCCGGCGCCGCATCGTGCATGACGGCGCGCACGTGTTTGAGGATCGGCCGGGCATCGGGGGGCTCCGGTGCTCAGGGGACGTGCAGCGACTCCTTGCGCGCGAGCAGCATCATCTCGCTCGACCGTCGGCCGAGCGGGTGCGTGCTGAAACTGTCGAACGCCTGCTCCACGATCAATCCCGCATCGCGCATGAGGTCGGCGAGTTGCGTGGGCGTGTAGAGTCGGATGCGATGCGTACGGTCCTCGCTGAGCCGGGGTCCGCGCCAGCACGACTCCACGGTGAGGAACCCCGAGAGCGGGTCGAAGCTGCGTTCCTGCGCCACCAGCGTGCCGTCGGCCGTCGTCCACCAGTCGCGGGACACGAACTTGGCCATCACGCCGTCGCGGTCACCGCCGTGCCAGAGGAGCACGCCGCCCGGCTTGAGCACCCGGGCGAACTCGCGCAGCACCGTGGCATCGTCGCGCGGATCGGCGAAGAACCCGAACGACGTGAAGAGGTTGACCACGGCATCGAAGCGCCCCGACCAGCCCGCCGGAAGGCGCCGCATGTCGCCGCGCCGGTAGCGCAGGGTGCGTCCGGTTCCACGCCCGCGCGCCGCGTCGATCAGTGGCGCCGAGAAGTCGATGCCATCGACGTCAAAGCCCGCCTCGGCCAGCAGGTGCGCGTGTCGCCCCTGACCGCACGGACAGTCGAGCACCCGCGCGCCCGACGGCAAGGCGAGCAGGTCGAGCAGCCGCGCCACCTGCCGGCGATCCTCGGTGAGGTTGAACATCGGCTCGTACTCGCGCAGGTAGCCGGCGTCGAAATACGATCGCCACCAGTCGGCGGTGGCAGCCGTCACTCGCTTGCGCATCAAAAGAAGACCGGCTCGCGGTACGCCCCGAACACGTCTTCGAGCGCGGCGCGGATTTCGTACAGCGTGGCGTAGGCCCGGGCGCAATTCAGGATGTGCGGCACCACGTTCTCCGTGCCGCGCGCCGCCGAGCGCAGGGCATCGAGGTGCCGCTGCACGAGGGCGTTGTCGCGCGAGGCGCGGAGCGCGCCGAGCCGCGCTGTCTGCTGCGCAGCGGCCGATTCGTCCATCTTGAGGAGCGGGATGGTCAGCGTCTCGTCGGTGACGAACTCGTTGACGCCCACCACCAGCTTGCGACGCTGCTCGATTTCCCACTGCTGACGCGAGGCGCTTTCGGCAATGCGCTTCTGGAACCAGCCGTCTTCGAGGCCGCGCACCACCCCGCCCTGCTCGTGGATCTGGGCGAACAATTCCTCGGCCTCGCGCTCGAGGTCGTCGGTGAGCTTCTCCACATAGTACGAGCCGCCCAGCGGATCGATGACCGACGCCACGCCCGTCTCGTACGCCATCACCTGCTGCGTGCGCAGGGCCACCTCCACCGCGTGCTCGGTGGGAAGGGCGAGGGTCTCGTCCATGGAGTTGGTATGCAGCGACTGCGTGCCGCCGAGGACGGCGGCGAGTGCCTGGTAGGCGACGCGCACGACGTTGTTCATCGGCTGCTGCGCGGTGAGTGTCACGCCGGCCGTCTGGGAGTGGAATCGCATGACCCAGCTACGCGGGTTCTTTGCCCCGAAGCGGTCTCGCATGTGGCGCGCCCAGATGCGGCGCGCGGCGCGCAACTTCGCGATCTCCTCGAAGAAGTCGTTGTGGATGTCCCAGAAGAACGACAGGCGCGGCGCGAACTCGTCGACATCGAGGCCGCGCGCGATGCCGCGTTCCACGTATGTGAAGCCATCGGCCAGCGTGAACGCCAGTTCCTGTGCGGCCGTGGCGCCGGCCTCGCGAATATGGTAGCCCGAGATGGAGACGGTATTCCACTGGGGCGCGTGGGCCGCCCCCCAGTCGAAGCAATCGACGATGAGACGCAGCGCGGGCTCAATGGGGAAACACCACGCGTGCTGCGCCATGTACTCCTTGAGGATGTCATTCTGGATGGTGCCCCGCAGCTGCGCTGGCGACACGCCCTGCTTCTCGGCGGCGGCGATGTAGAAGCACCACAGGATGATGGCCGGCCCGTTGATGGTCATCGACGTCGACACCTGGTCGAGCGGGATGCCGTCGAACAGCGTTTCCATGTCAGCCAGCGAACTGATGGCCACGCCGCACTTGCCGACCTCGCCTTCCGACCGCGGATGGTCGGAGTCGTAGCCCATCAGCGTCGGAAAATCGAAGGCCACCGACAGGCCGGTGGTGCCGCGCCCGAGCAGGAACTTGTAGCGCTCGTTGGTTTCACGGGCCGAGCCGAACCCGGCAAACTGGCGCATGGTCCACAGCTTGCCGCGGTATCCCGTGGGGTGAATGCCACGCGTGAACGGAAACGCGCCGGGCACCTCAAACGCCGTGCCGCCGGATCCTTCGAGGTCGAGCGCCGTGTACAGCGGGGCGATCTCGCGCGCCGAGTTGGTCCACGCCACGCTGCGCGTCTCGCCCTTGGCGTAGCGCGCCTGCCAGCGGGCCACCTGGGCGCGCAACTCGTCGAGCTCCGCGCGCATGGCGTCGAGGGATGCTTCCAGGTCGGGTTGGGTGGTCATGCGGGTTCTCCGGTCATCAGGGCACCGCTTTTCAGGAGCAGCGCGTCAGCCACGGCATACGGGGTGGTGCGCCCTGCGGCGAGGTCGCCCACCTGGGCGTCGATCCATGCGTTGGTTGCTGCATCGTGCCACAGGCGGCGCGTCAGGCGCTGGAAGACCACATCCTTGACTCGTTCGCGCAGGCGCGCCCGACGCCGCACGTCCAGCTCGCCGCTCTCTGCAAGATACGCGGAGTGCCCGTCGAGGGCGGCCATCAGCTCGGGCAGTCCTTCGCCTGTCACGCCGACCGCTCGCAGCACCGGCTGCGCCCAGTGCGGGCCGGCGTCTGCGGGCGGCATCGCAACGGCCGATGCCACGCCGACGCGGCGCAGGTCGATGCCGTGGTGCGCCGGGACGTTCTTCATGTGATGTCCGCCCCGCAGGCCGAGCATGAGATCGATATCGTTGCGCAGCCGGTTGGCGCCCGGGCGGTCGGCCTTGTTCACCACGAAGACGTCGGCAATTTCCATCAGGCCCGCCTTGAGCGTCTGAATGGAGTCGCCGGCTTCGGGCACCAGCACCACGAGTGACGTATCGGCGGTGCGGGCGATGTCGAGCTCGCTCTGCCCGACGCCCACCGTCTCGATGAGGATGCGGTCGCACCCAAAGGCATCGAGCACGTCGCAGACTTCGCGCGTGGTGCCGGCGAGCCCGCCCAGCGAGCCGCGCGTGGCCATGGAGCGAATGAAGACACCGGGGTCGAGGGCGACCGCCTCCATGCGCACGCGGTCACCCAGCAACGCACCGCCGGAGAATGGCGAGGTGGGGTCGACGGCCACGATGCCAACCGTCAGGCCCTGTGCGCGAAGCAGCGCCGCAAGGCCGGTGGTGAGGGTGCTCTTGCCCGCACCCGGCGGGCCCGTGAGCCCGATGCGCCGCGCACGGCCCACCCGCGGATGCAGTGCAGCCAGCAGGAGGTCGGTGCCGCTTCGTCCATCCTCGACCATGGACACGATGCGCGCGAGCGCCGCCTTGCGCCCCGCGAGGAAGTCGGCGAGCAGCGCCTGCAGTACGCGCGGCGCTCCCGGTGGCAGGGTGATATCGCTCACGCGCCCTCCCGCCGGGCGACGGCGTCATGTTCGTCGTGAATGTCGCCCACCAGTTCCTCCACGAGGTCCTCGAGCGTCGCCAGGCCAAGCGTGACGCCCGCCGCGTCCTGAACGATGGCGAGATGGCGCCGTTCGCGCAGCATCGTCCGCATGAGTTCGATGCACGCAAGGTCGGGCGACGCAAAGGCCACGCGGCGCAGTTTTGCGGCCGGCGCGTCGGGGCGCTCGAGCACGTCGAACGAATGGATGATTCCCACGACGTGATCGAGGTCGCCGTCGATGACGGGGATGCGCGAGTACGCCGCCTGGGCCACGAGGCGCGCCATGGCCGCCGGCGCGAGCGCGCGGTCCACCACTACCATGCGGTCGCGCGGCGTCATCACCTCGCGGACCGGCGTAACCCCGAACTCCACTACCCCGCTGATGATCGCGCTCTCGTCCGCCTCGCCGACGCCCTCGAGTTCCCCTTCGCGCAGCAAGTCCTCGAGCGCTTCGCGGAGATCGTCGGGCGCCGTTGCGGCCGGGCGCGCCACCGCACGCCCGGCGCGCTCGACCACAGCCAGCACTGGGGACACGACCACGGCGAGCAGGTGCAGCGGCGGCAACAAGACGGGCACGAGTTCCATGCCCCAGCGTCGCGCGACAGCGCGCGGCAGCGACTGCCCGAGCACGAGCAACAGGAGGGCCGCGACGAGCAGCGTGCGCGCGGCCTCCCCGGCCGAGGCTGCCTGCGTGACCGCCACCACGCCAATGGTCAGCGTGAGCGCGGCAATGGCCGTGCCGGCCGCGAGGAGCAGTCTCGGCGGGCGGACGGCGAACGCACCCGCATCGTCCATGCCGGCGAGACGCCGTTCGGCCCAGTGCCGCAGCCAGATGCGGCTGACGGTGCGCACGGCCGTCGCGGCGGCCGTGAGCCACGCAACGAGGAAGACGAGGACGAGGACGATGGCGTTCATTCGGCGTCCAGATCCGTTAAAGGGGCAAGACGCTCAAAATAGACCCGTTCGATACGTCGACCGCGCATCTGTTCGACCACCACGCGGAAGCCGTCGACCTCGAGGTCCTCGCCAGGCTCCGGCACGCCATCAAACAACTCGTAGACGAGCCCGCCAACGGTCGTCACATCGTCGCGGCGGAAGTCGTGGCGCGTGAGCGTGGAGAGCGCCTCGAGCGTCACGCGTGCGGGCAGCCAGAAGCGGTCGTTCCCTTCCCGCGCAACCTGATCCTCGTTTTCGCCGTCATTCTCGTCGCGGATGTCGCCGACGATCAGCTCCAGCACATCCTCGAGCGTGACGAGTCCGGCGATGCCCCCGAACTCGTCGACGACGAGCGCAATGTGCCGCCGGTTAAAGCGGAAATCCCGCAGCTGTGCGTCGACCGTGTTGGTGGGCGGAATGCACCAGGCGGGACGCACCAGCGAGCGCCAGCCAGCGGCCGGCTCCGCGTCGTCGAGTACGGCGTGCAGCAGATCCTTGGCGTACAGGATCCCCTCCACCTCATCGAGGTCCTCGCCGTACACCACGAGACGCGAGTGCCTGGCACTGCGCACGCGCGCCACAACCTCGGACCACGGCGCATCGCGCTCGACGCCGACGATGTCGACGCGGGGTACCATGATGTCGCGCACCTGCGTGTCGCCCAACGCGAACACGCCGGTGAGCAGTTGCTGGGCGGCTGCGCCCGCGTCGGCGTCGGCCACCTCGGCTGCCACCACCTCCCGAAAGCGCTCCACGTCGGCATCGCGCGTCTCGTCGTTCGTGCGCTGCGGCAGCAACTTGGCGAGTCCCGCGTCGCACCACGCGCCGAGGGACACGACCGGACGCAGGAGCACCGTGGCCGCCCCGACCACGGGCGCCAAGCGCCGCAGCGCCCGGACGCCGAGCACATCGCCGAGCGCACGTGCGCCACTTTCAGAGACGACGATGGTGCCGATGGCCACGACCGAGGCGAGCAACGGATGCACGGCGGCCTCGAGCGCGATCGCCAGCAGTGCCCCGGCCGCCAACTGCGCCAGGATGCGCCCGAATGCCAGCGCGCGATGCGTGGCTTCGCGCGCGCGGAGGAAGCGGTGCAGCCCGGGCTCGTCGGCCGGCGCGTCCACGTCGATGGTGAGCAGCGCACCGTCGGCAGCGGCGCAGAGCGCCGCGACGAGGACGCACAGTGCCACGAGGGCCACCGTGGTCAGGCCCGCGCCGCGTGACGGCGCATGATGGTCGCGAGCAGGCGCTCCTGACGCCGCCACATGAGCGACCCCTCGCGCGTGCTGTCCACCGGATGGTCCCAGCCCAGCACGTGCAGCGTGCCATGGACGACGAGCCGCAGCAGCTCCTGCCGCACCCCGCATCCGACGGCCGCCGCGTTGGCGCGCGCCACATCAGGGCAGACATAGACGTCGCCCACCACGCCAACACCGGGCATCGGCGCAAAGCCGAAGGAGATGACGTCGGTGGCGCCCGCGTGCGCGAGGTGACGCCGATTGAGGCGCGCCATCGCCGAGCGCGAGAGCAGCGTGACCGAGATCATCGCGCCGCGCACGCCCTCGGCGCGTAGCACGACGCGCACGGCATCAGCCAGCCGCGTCGCGGACACCGGCAGTCGCAGGCCATCATGCGTCACGCCCACGCCGAGCGCGTCCGAGCCCGTGCGGCCGCGCGCGCTCACGGCACCTGTTCCGCGTCGGCTGCGTACGCCTTCACGATCTCGCGCACCAGACGGTGGCGGATGACGTCGGCGTCGGTGAAGTAGTGAAACCCGATGCCCTCGATGCCCGGCAGAATGCGCTCCACCTGGGTGAGCCCGCTGTCGGCGCGGTTGGGCAGGTCGATCTGCGTCTTGTCGCCCGTGATGACGGCGCGCGAGTTCACGCCCAGGCGGGTGAGAAACATCTTCATCTGTGCGGCGGTGGCGTTCTGTGCCTCGTCGAGGATGACGAAGGCATCGCCCAGCGTGCGGCCGCGCATGTAGGCCAGTGGCGCGATCTCGATGGTGCGCGTTTCGAGCGCGCGCTGCATGCGCTCGGGCGGCATCATGTCTTCGAGCGCGTCGTAGAGCGGGCGCAGGTACGGATCGACCTTGGCCTGCATGTCGCCCGGCAGGAAGCCCAGCGACTCGCCCGCTTCGACCGCGGGGCGCGCGAGCACAATGCGGCGCACGCGCTTGCGCGAGAGCATATCGACGGCCGCAGCAACGGCCAGGTAGGTCTTTCCTGTGCCGGCCGGCCCGATGCCGACGACAATGTCGTGCTCAAAGAGCGCGCGCAGGTACTGTGCCTGCCCGGCCGTCTTGGGCTGGATGATCTTGCGCACGCCTGGCAAGACGAGCCGGTCGGGCGCGGCTTCCCCCGTGGACGGCCCCTCCATCGAGTAGCGCAGGACGTCGTCGGCCTCGAACGGCGTCCGCTGCTTGGCCGCGTCGAGCATCCGCTGGGCAACGATACCCGCGCGCTCGACAGCTTCCGCGATTCCCGTGATGGCCATCGCCTCGCCGCGCAGCGTCACGCGTACGGGATAGATGCGCTGCAACTCGGCCAGGTTGGCGTCGCCGACGCCGGCCAACAGCAGCAGATCCGCGCCTTCGGTGGAGAGTTTGCGCGTGACCGACTCGCCCGTCTCGGACGCAGCGTTTCGCACCGCAGCGTCGGTCACGCCCCCTCCACCGTCGAACGGAGGTGCAGCTCCCGCAGATCGTCAGCAGGCACGGTCGTCGGCGCGTCCTCAAAGAGTGCGCGCGCCGCCGTCGTCTTGGGGAAGGCAATGACGTCACGCAGCGACGTGCCGTGCGACAGCAGCATCGAGATCCGGTCGAACCCGAACGCGATGCCGCCGTGCGGCGGTGCACCGGCGCGCAGCCCCTCGAGCAGGAAACCGAAGCGCCGCTCCTGCTCCGCCGTGTCCCCAATGCCCAGCAGGGTAAACATGCGCGACTGCACGCGTGGATCGGACGTGCGGATGGAGCCACCGCCGAGTTCGAGGCCGTTGAGCACGCAGTCGTACGCCAGCGCGCGCCAGCGTTCGGGCGCGTCGGGATACGCCGCCATGTCGGCGGCGTTGGCCGCGGTGAACGGGTGGTGCACCGCAGACAGCGCCCCCGTGGCAGGATCCTTGTCGAACATCGGGAAGTCGGTGATCCACACGAAACGCCGCGCCAGCTCGTCCACGAGCCCGAGTCGCCGCGCGCACTCCTGCCGCACGCGGTCGAGCGCCGGGTTCGACACGCGATCGTCCGCCGCCACGACAAGCAGCAGCTCGCCATCCGCCATCCGCGCGGCGAGCGCCGCCTCCACCTCGGGCGTGAAGAACTTCGCGAGCGGTGTGTCGAGTGTGCCCTCGACCTTCTTGACGCGCATCAGGCCGCGCGCGCCCGCGCCCTTGGCCAGCGACTCGAGTTCATCCACCTGCTTGCGGCTCCACGCCGAGGCCCCAGGGACCCGGAGGCCGCGCACTCGGCCACCCGCCGCGATGGCATTGCGCGTGACGTCAAAGTCCAGCGGCGCAAAGACGGCCGTGAGGTCGTCGATGGCCAAGTCATACCGCAAGTCGGGTCGATCGCAGCCATACCGTTCCATCGCATCGGCGTACGACATCCGCTCAAAGGGCGTCGGCACCTCGTGCCCCGCCTCGTGCCAGATGTCGGCCACCATGCCTTCGGAAAGCGCCATGATGTCGTCGATGCCGATGAATGAGGCCTCGATGTCGATCTGCGTGAATTCCGGCTGACGGTCCTGCCGCAGGTCTTCGTCGCGGAAGCAGCGGGCAATCTGGAAATACCGATCGAAACCGCAGCACATGAAGAGCTGCTTGTAGATCTGCGGCGACTGCGGGAGCGCGTAGAACTCGCCCGGATGCACGCGGCTCGGCACCAGATAGTCGCGCGCGCCTTCGGGCGTCGGCTTGGTGAGGATGGGCGTCTCGAGTTCCAGAAAGCCCCGCGCGCTCAGGTACTGCCGCGTCACCTGCAGCAGGTGGTGGCGCAGCACGAGGTTGGCCTGCAACTCGGGACGACGCAGGTCGAGGTAGCGGTGCCGCAGGCGCAGGTCCTCCGCCGGCAGCTTGTCGTTCTTGCCGCGCGCCACGGGAATCGCCGGCGTCACGGCCGGGCCCACGACGCGAATGGACGTCGCGCGCACCTCAATATCGCCCGTGGCGAGGTCGGGATTGCGCATGTCGCCCGGCCGGTGCATCACCGTGCCCTCAACGAGCACCACCGACTCCACGCCGACGGCCGCGGCGTCAGCAATCGCTGCCGCACTCGACCAGTCGGGATTGAAGCTCACCTGCACCAGGCCGGCGCGATCACGCAGGTCCATGAACACGAGGCCGCCCAGGTCGCGCGAACGATGCACCCATCCGCCCAGCGTGACGATGGCGCCCGCATGCGAGGCGCGAAGGTCGCCGCACCGATGCGTGCGCTGCGACGTGGCAAAGACGTTCCCTTCGGTCAACGGTGAAGCTCCCGGCGCCTCGGCGCCCACACGGCGAACAGCGCGAGGCCAACCGCGGCCCCGACGGCGTCCGCCAGGAAATCTCCCATCTCCATGGAACGAGTGGGAATGAACGATTGCTCGAACTCCGTGAATGCTCCAAACACCACCACGCCGACGAATGCCGGCCACCAGGGGCGCGCGTCCGTGCGCAATGCACGGGCGGCCAGCGCGGCTTGTACGCCAAACAGCGCCGCATGCACGATCTTGTCCAGCCCGACGATGTCCAGCGAAGGCGGCACGGCCGGCGGCGACGGCCAGATGATGAGCGCTTCGATGACGACCGCCCAGAGCACCACCGCCGTCCATGGGCGACCAATCACGGGGCCTCCGCGCGCGCCAGGACCGCGGCAAACTCGGCCGCGCTTCGTGCCTCGAACAGCGCAGTCCGCAGGTCCACCTTGCGCATCAAGCGGGCAAGCCTGCCCAGGACCTTGAGATGCATGCCAGCGTCCGCCTCTGGCGTCACCAGCAGGAAGCAGGCGTGCACGGGCGCGCCATCGGGCGCGGAATAATCATCCACCGACTCCACGAGACCCGCCGCCATACGGAGCTCGGCGATGGCATTGGTGCGTCCGTGCGGCACGGCAAGCCCATCGCCGAGCGCGGTGCTCGCGAGCGACTCGCGCGACAGCACGCTCTGGAAGACCGTCTCCAGCGTGGCCGGATCGGCATCGGGAAGCGCCAGTTCCACAAGTTCGCGGAAGAGCGCGTGACGTGAATGGCTGCCCAGCGGAACACGAATTCGTTCCGGGGGAAGCAGCACGGTGAGCAACCGGGTCTCCGCAGGGGGGTAAACGGCGTAAATCTAACGGAGAACGACACTTGGTGGTAGCGCGGCGGCGCTTGACCATCCCCCGCGCTACGGGTATCCTGCCCACATGCGCCGCCTTCCGCCACTTCTGGCCTGTCTCGCCTTTTCCGCGGTTCCTGTGGCGGCGCAACTCGTTCCTGGGCGCGACCTGTTGTCGTTTCCGATCGGCCTGACGGCGGAAGCGCCTGCGTTCGGACTGGGTTCGGGCTTCGGATTCTGGAATCCGGCGAGCATCGCGATTCCGTTGGGAAGCAGGCTGCGACTCGCCGTTGGAACGATGAGCGCGCCGGTGGACGTGGCGGTGTCGGCCCAGCTCGGCACCGTGGCCGCGCGGCTTCGGGACGGCACGACCGTCGGCCTGAGCGTGGCCAGCGCGTCGGTGGCCGACCTGCTGCGCACCGACTCCGACCCGCAGTCCATCGGCGACGAGATTCCGTACATCACCACCCTGCTCTCTGCCGTCGCCGCGCGCGCGGTCGGCCCGCTGACCCTCGGCGCCGCAGTGCGCGTGCGCACCGGGCGGTTGGACAACGAGAGCCGGCGCGCCGTCTCGTTCGATGTCGGCGCGATCACGCGCGGGTTCGGCCGCCATGACGTGCGCCTTGCTGCCTCGACGTTTCTCGCCAGCCCGTTTTCACATGCCCATGAACGCGCCGAATTGCTGACCGCCATCGACGCTCGGCTGGTCGGCCTCGACTCGCTGCGTACGAGCCGGGTCGGCCTGAGTGTCACCGCCGCGGACGGCCTGTCGCGCGAGGAGTACCTCTTTGCCGGCGGGCGCTACGGCCGCCTCGAGGGGCGGCTGGGCGCGGCGCGGACCGAGGCGTACGGGCGCGCGAACTGGCGCGCGCGTCTTGGCATCGCCTTTCACCACCGCGGCTACGTCATTGGCGTTGCCCGCGAAGAGGGCGACCCGGGCAACCTCTCGGCGACGTACCAGTTCACCCTGAGTTCCGTGTTGCGGTGACCACAGAACCGCTGCGCGTGAACTTGCTCGACCTCGCGCCCGCCGAAGCCGAGCGCGTGCTGCGCGCGTTCGCCGAGTCGCGCGGGGTGGGTGCGTATCGCGGCGGCCAGGTGGCACGGCACCTCTGGACCAAGCCCGTCGCGAGCTTCGCCCTGATGACCGACCTGCCGCTGACGTTTCGCGACGAGCTCGACGCGGCATTCGCATTGCCGCGGCTCGCACTTGCCACCGAGCAGCGGTCGACCGACGGGACGCGCAAGTTCCTGTTCCGGCTGCATGATGGGCAGACCATCGAGACCGTCTCGATTCCCGACGGCAATCGCGTGACGCTCTGCATTTCGTCGCAGGCGGGGTGCGCCCTGCAGTGCTCGTTCTGCGCCACCGGCCTGATGGGCTTTGCGCGCAACCTCACGGCGAGCGAGATCGCCGGCCAGGTGCGCGAGCTCGCGCTGCTCCCTGAGCCCGTGTCGCCGACGAACGTCGTCTTCATGGGCATGGGCGAGCCCATGATGAATTGGAAGGCCGTGCAGGTGGTGCTCACCATCCTCAACGACCCCGCGGGCTGCGGCATCGGCGCTCGGCACATCACGGTATCCACCGTCGGCGTGCTGCCGGGCATCGAGGCCATGGCCCAGCGCCCCGAGCAGTTTCGCCTCGCCATTTCAGTGCACGCGCCCAGCGACGAGTTGCGTCGCCAGCTCATGCCGGTGAACATCAAGTTCCCGCTCGCCAGGGTGATCGAGGCGGCGGCCGCATTCTCGCGGCGCGTCACGTTCGAATACGTGATGCTGAGCGGCGTCAACGATCAGCCCGCGCACGCGGCAGAACTGGCGCTGCTCGCCACGCAGTGCGGAGCATTCGTCAACCTGATTCCGCTGCATCCGGGCGGCGCGGGGTCGTACCTGCCAACGTCCGCCGAGGGGATCCAGCGCTTTGCGTCCGTGCTGACGCGGCACGGGGTGGAAGTGGCGGTGCGCAAGAGCCGCGGCACCGACATCGCCGCCGCGTGCGGTCAGCTACGGGTAGAGCGCCTGCGACGGCGGCCGCCACGACCGGCCGACGAGCACGGTCAGGTCGAGAAACCGTAGCGAATCGGGGCGCCGTTCCACGCGCGCCCCGCCGATTGCAGTGGCGGCAATCGCGGCCCACGCAGGATGCCCCGAGCGGTCGAGCACGATCGAGGAATCGCGGCGATCCATCTCCGGCGCCGTCGTGGTACTCACCACATCGAATCCCTTGTCACGGAGCCACGCAGTGGCCAGGCGACCAAGCCCGCGTGTTGCCGTCGCGTTGACGACTTCCACCTTGATGCGCACCGAATCGGGAACGACGCGCGCGGGGCGCACGGTGATGTCCGACGCCGTATCACCCCCGGTCGACCAGGCCCTCGTCCAGTGCGCACGCGCGCCATACACGCCCACGGCGACGGCAATCACCAGCACGAGCGCTGCCACGCGCCGACGCCGACGGCGCGTGGCAGCGGCTGGCACCGGCGGCGGCGTCAGCGCACCGAATTCCACAGCTCGACCGTTCCAGGAAAGACGCGATTTCCCTCACGCAGGGTCCACTCTAGCCGCTGGCGCACCGCCTGACGGAAGACGCCGTCAAAGTTGTGCGGCAGCTGGGCCGCGAGGAACGCACGATCGGCGTTCATGAAGCCACGGCCGGGTTCGAGAAAATCGGCCATGAAGAGGGCGCGGCCGGTGCGGTCCCATTCGGGGTGACCCACGGTGTGCCAGCGCACGGCTTCGAGCACGCTCTGCCGCCGCTCCCCCTCCCGCTCCAGCTGTGCCGCGGCCGCTGGTCCATGCAGAATGGCGTCGGGGAGGTCGGGCGCGTCAAGGAGGGCGCGCAACACTGCCGGCGTGGCGTCGCGCAGCGCATCGTGCCAACGGCCGGCATCGTGCCACGCCTGCGCCTCGGCGGGGTTGAGGTGCATCGTGACCGCCCACTCGTCGAGCAGCCCGGTGACGCGCGCAATGTGCGCGCGCCGGATGTCCGTGACGATCGCCCATTCGGGAAGAACCAGGCTGCTCACTGCGCGCTCGCCAACTTGCGTGCGAGGTCCGCCAGGTTGGCGGCGACGCCGCGCAGCGCGTGGGTCGAGCCCTCGAGCTCGCGCAGGGCGGCGGCCTGATCGCCCGATGCCGACGCCACGTGCTCGGCACTGGTTCGGTTGCGCTCGGAAATATCCGACACCCGGGCCACGCGTTCGCGCAGGCGCCCGAACTCCGACTCCTGCTCGCGCGACATGCGCGCAATGCGGTGCGCCCGCTCCGCCCCAGTGGCCGTGGCTTCGACAATGGCATCGAGCGCGCCGCGCGCCGAGGTCGAGAGCGCCTCGACGTCGCGCACCATCTCATGCCCCGCGTCCATCTGCGTGCCCACGGCCCGCATGCGCATCTCGAATCCGCGCAGCAACTCCCCTGCGTCATCCGACGCCGTGCGGCTCTCCTCGGCCAGCTTGCGCACCTCGTCGGCGACGACGGCAAAGCCGCGCCCGTGGTCGCCCGCGCGCGCCGCCTCGATGGCGGCGTTGAGCGCGAGGAGGTTGGTCTGCTCCGCCAGTTCGCCGATGGTGTGGATGAACTTCGTGATCTCGCCCGTGGCCTCGCGCAGGCCATCGATCTGCCCCGCGCTCTCGGCCACGAAGGCCTGCACGTGCTCCAGCCTGCCGATCGTCGTGCCAATGGTGTCGCGATGCTCACGCGCGATGTCCGTGGCGCGGCGGCTCGCCACCTCTGCCTCGCCGCCATCGCGCACCACATGCACCGTGGCCTCGAACAGTGCGTCGGTGGCCTCGAGACTGCGCGCCACCTGCTCGCCCTCCTCGGTGAGCGCACGCGTGATGTCGCTGCCCGTGCGCGCCACCTGATCACCGCGGGCGCGCAGCGTGCGCGCCGTCTCGGTGAGCGTCTCGATCTCGCGCGACAGGCGGTCGAGCAGCTGCAGCATGGGGATCCGCATGTCATGCAGCTGCAGCGTGGTGGCCACCTGCGACGCGAACCGCTTGATGAGCATGGCCGACTTCGGCCCGTACATGTTGCTCTTGTGGTGCTCGAGTTCCACGACGCCCAGGTTGCGCTCGCCAAAGCGCAGCGGCACGACGGCCACCGTGCGCACACCGGGCACGAAGCGCTCGACGCGCGGGTCGCGCCGCGTGTCGCGCACGATCTGCGGATCGCCGGTGCTCAGCGCCAGCGCGCGCAGCTGCTTGCCGTCCTCGCTCTCCGGCGGCGACGGCTCCAGCAGGCCAGGCCCGCTGCGGTACGCGACCGTGAGTCTGTCCCCCTCAAATCGGTAGATGCGCAAGTCGGTCCAGTCGACCAGCCGGTGGGCCAGGGCTTCGATGCGCCGGAAGCTCTCCCCCAGCGACACCGCCGACGACACCACCTGCTCCATGGCAAGGACGATGTTGAGCTCTTCGGCGGCGATGGACTCCTCGATGATGCGGCGGACGAGCAGTCCGGAAAATCCGAGCACCACCATGACCAGCAGGCTCCCGAGGCTTCCCAGGGCCTGGAACGACACCAGCCCTACCGCGGCGCCCATGGCCCCCGAGCCGAACGTGATCACCTCATAGCGCAGGATGATCGCGCGTTCTTCGGCCAGCAGCTTGTCGCGCACCAGCAGCGAGAAGTAAAGCAGGCCGCGGCTGAAGATGAAGTGCGCCAGAAAGAAGGCGGCAACAGCGGGGAGGTGGTCGCCCAGCAGGCCCGAGCTCACGTGCGAGCCGGAGAGCACGGCGGCGGCGGCGTAGACGCCAAACGACGCAATGAGCGCGACGACCTCGCGTCCCGCATTGATCCACGCAATGCCGATCGTCTTGCGCAACGGTAGCCAATCGGCGATGAAAGTGCCGAACGCCAGCGCGATGGACGTCGTGGCAGGCCCTGCCATCAGCGACCCACCCACCGCGATCATGCCGAGCAGGTTGAGCGTCGAATACTTGGTGATCGACAGCTGGTATGCGCGCAGGAAGCCGGTGGCCACCGTCAGCACGACCAGCACCTGCAGGTGCAAGCTCCATGCGGGATCGTAGACCGCGACGGCAAGAAGCAGTATGGTGCCGAGCAGCGGCACCAGGCGCTGCTGCAGGCGGAGAATCGTGTTCATGCCGAGGCCTCGTCGAGTGCCGCGCGCAATCCGCCGGCCAGCGCGACCGCGGCGTCCACCGAGGTGCCGGCCGCACGCACGATGGCGCTTCCCACCACGATGCCATCAGCCACGGCGCCCAGCGCGCGTGCATGGTCGGGCCGCGACACGCCGAACCCAACACAGATGGGCAGCGTGCAGACGCCCCGCAACGCAGCGATGGTCTGCGGCAGTTCGGGAGGCAGGTCGTCGCTCACGCCGGTGACGCCAAGCCGTGAAATCAGATACACGAAGCCGCGCCCATGCCGCGCGATCTCGGCCATGCGGCTGACGGGCGTCGTCGGCGCCACCAGGCGCACGAACGCCAGCGGCCCCTCGCCAAGCCACGCCTCGCGCGCCGGATCGCTGCCGACGGGCAGGTCGGTGACGAGCACGCCGTGCACGCCCGCATCGGCGGCGCGTTGCAGGACGCCCGTGCCGGCCGCGATCAACGGATTCAGGTAGCTGAACAGGACAACCGGGATGCCCAGCCGTGCCTTGGCCACCAGCTCGAGCACTTGATCCAGGTGGACGCCGTGCGACAGCGCCACCTGCGAACTGGCCTGTATGACGGGACCATCGGCCATCGGGTCGGAGAACGGGACCCCGACTTCGAGCACATCGGCCCCGACGCCTTCGAGGCCCTGCCACAGCGCCACACTGCGCTCGGGATCGGGGTGACCCGCCGTGGCATAACAGACCAGGGCGCGGCGTCCCTGGGCGCGGAGCGCGTCGAATCGGGCAGTCAGCACGGCGGACTCAGACGAAGTAGTCGCCGACGCGAATGCCGTAGCGGTCGGGGTCGGCGGTCTTGATGATGGTCCGGCGGTAGTCGCCGGACTCGGTGCGCTCGGTGAGGTCCACCACCGTGCCGGGATACTGCACGTTGCCCATGTCGTCGCTCACGATCCGCACGAGCGGACGCGAGAGCATCTCGGGATCGGGGTTCGCGGCGTGCACGATGGCCAGCTCGAACGTGTCGAGCACCACGAACGTGCCCACCGGATAGATGCCGAGGAGGTTGATGAACGCCTTGACGATGGTGGGATCCATGCCACGGCGCGCGTTGTCGCGCATTTCCTGCAGCACCGCCGACGGCGCCATGGGCAGCGTCTGATACGACCGCCGCGAGGTCGCGGCGTCGAAGCCGTCGGCCACCGCCACGATCTTGGCGTAGAACATCAGGTCCTTGGTGCGCAGGCTGCGCGGATACCCGGTGAGGTCGCGCTTCATGTGATGCTGGAACGCGACGAGCATCGACCGGTACGGAAACTCCTGCTGGTCGCGCACGGAGAACAGCGCCAGCACGCCCATCCACGGATGCGAGGCGATCATCCGCCACTCCTCGTCGGTGAGCACGTCGGCCTTGTTGATGACGTCCACCGGCACGCGCGCCTTGCCGATGTCGTGAAAGAGCGCGGCCATGCCCAGGTCGTACAGCTGCAGGCGCGTGAGCGCGAGGCGGCGGCCGAGGGCGATGGAGAAGATGCAGACGTTCACTGAGTGCGTGAACGTGTAATCGTCGTAGTCGCGGATGGTGGTGAGCCCCATCAGCGACGTCTCGTCCGACAGGATCTGGTCGACGATGCCCTGCACCACGCGCTTGATCTTCTTGATGTTCGCGCTCTGCCCCATGCGCACGGAGTTGATGACGTCCTTGGTGGCCGACACCGAGCGCGCGTACGTCCGCTTGGCCTTCTCCTTCGACTCCACCTGCTGTCCGCCCTGGTCCTCGTCCGACTCCGACAGCGGCGCCAGCTCGAAGGCCGTGATGCCGGTGTCGGCGAGGCGGCGCAGCATGGCCTCGTACCGTTCGCCGGCGTCCGTGCCCTGCGGATTCATGAGGAATCCGAGCAGCACCGTCCAGTCGCGCGTGGCCGGCGCGCGCAAGGCGCGCAACGTGCCGATGCCGTTCTGCCGGAACTGCGACAGCAGCGCGCTGAAGCTGGAGTAGTTGTCGAGATCCAGGCGCAGGCGCGTGCTGTTGACGAAGACGAACTCGCCGGCGACGCGGAACTCGCATTCGCGCTCGCGCGACAGCAGGTCGTTGGTGATCTGCGACAATTCCTGCAGCGACTGCTGGACCACGGCGTTTTCGAACGGATAGAGGCGCAGGTTCCGCATCGTGCCGTAGAACGCGAGGATGAACGCGCGGCTCGCCACGCGGACATAGGCCTCGCCCGACGCGTCGTTGAGCGCCTGCATCGACGTCGACGCGCGCATGCTGATGGACGGACGCGACGGCGTGGTCACGCGCCACCTCCACGCAGGGCGCGACCCACCGCGTTGCGCACGATCACGTCCTTGTCGCCCTCGGCGCGCTGCAGGGCCTCGCGCGCCGAGGCCGTGCCGATGCGTCCCAGCGCCACGGCTGCACTGGCCCGCAGCTCCGGATCTTCCTTGCGGGCGAACAAGCCTCCCTTCGCGTTCAGCAATCCATCCAGATACGGGACGCCGCCGTCGCCGCACAGCGTACCGAACAGCTCGAAGAACGCCAGCCGCTCCGTGCGGTCGGCGTCGCGGATCTCACGGCCCTTCACGGTCGCCTCCACCCGCGCAAGCGCCGGCCGGTACTGGCGCGTCATCAGCGACCGCGCCGCCAGCACGCGCACGTCGCGATCCGAGTCTCCCAGCGCGCGCTCCATGGCCTGCAGCGCTCCCGGTGAGCCGATGTCGGTGAGCGACGTGAGCACCGCAAGCCGCAGTTCGCGGTCGTCGCCCTCGAGCAGGCGCGCCATGGCGGGAACACCCGCCGCCGTCCGCATCGCCCCGCACCGCCGCACCGCCTCGAGCGCCACATCGCGCGCCGGATCGCCGATCAGCTTCACCAGCTCGCCGGTGGCCGATTCGGCGATGCGCGAGGCTGCCCCTTCGAGCAGCGGACGCAGGCCGTGGCTTTGGGCGCGCGGCAGCCAGGCGAAGATGGTCGCCAGCGCCGACGGATGCAGCTGGGCAAACAGCTCGTTGAGGTCCGTCGACGACGGCAGCGTCGGGGCAACGTCCATCGCCTCAAGCAGCTGCGAGAGCGCCGCCGGCTCGCTGAGCCGCGCCGCCAGCGACCCCAGCCGCGCCTTCGTCTCCGGCTGCACGTCGCGCGCACGTTCGAGCGTCAGCGAGGCTTCACGCAGCAGGTACGCCACCGTCGAAAACTCTCCCGCCGAGAGCAGGTGGAGCATCAGCGCCTCGAGGTCTGCAAGCACCTCGGCGCGCACCAGCGGGTCGAGCTGAAACTCGAAAATGTCGAGCAGCGAGTCGAGCACGGCGCGGCGCAGGTCGGTGGCGTACTCGCGCAGCGTCTCGCGCCGGAGGTACTCCACTTCCTTTTCGTCGAGGAAATAGAGCGTGGTGTCGAAGTCGTCCATGCGCACGATGCCCGACGGCTTCTGGTCCTCCGCCGTGCCGCCCGCAGCGCCCGCGGCCTCGGCCTCGGCCTTGGCCTCGAGCACGGCCTGCTTCGGATCGTCCGCCGCGACGCCGTCCGCCTTCGGCCACCGGCCGGGTTCGGTCGACGACTCGAGCCCCCCCCCCTCGTCGGACACATCCACATACCGGTACTTCAGGTGCGCGAACTCGCTCTCCCAGAGCAGCGTGAGGAGGTCGTCCTCGTTGGGCAGCGCGCGCCGCACCTTGGGGATGATCGCGAGGAAGTCCAGCAGTTCCCGCTCTTCAAAACCCGGCTGCAGCGAGAGTTCGCGCAGGCCGTCCTTGAAGAACATCCACGGCAGCGAGTCGCTCGCCTTGGTGGGTTCGTCGAGCACCTTGACGCCGTGCCACTCCAGCGCCGTGTCGGTGACCATCAACTGGACCGCGTCGGTCTCCTCCCACAACGCCACGAACGCCGCCTTCGTCTGCTCCACCGCGCGGACGTAGGTGGGGTTGTTGTGGTTGTTGAGATAGAGCAGATGCGCCCGAATGGTCTTGTCGAGTTGACGCAGCATCTCCACGACGATGGTCGGGGAGAACGGCGGCTCGAGGCCTTCGGAGCCCTGTTCCGACACGGCAGCCGGTGTCACGCTCATCCCTTCAAGATACCGGTTTCACTCACCTGCGCCACATCCTTGTCGCCGCGCCCGCTGACGCACAACAACACCGGCTCGTCGGCGGCCCAGCGCCCCCGCTGCGCTGCGATCCACGCGACCGCGTGCGCCGTCTCGAGCGCGGGAATGATCCCCTCGAGCCGCCCGAGCAGCGCGAAGCCCGCGAGCGCCTCGTCGTCGGTGATCGTCACGTAGGTCGCACGGCCGGAGTCGCGGAGGAACGAATGCTCCGGCCCCACGCCAGGGTAGTCGAGCCCGGCCGAAATGGAATGCGCGGGATGCACCTGCCCGTGCTCGTCCTGCAGCAGGTAGCTGAGCGCCCCGTGCAGCACGCCGGGCGTGCCGCGCGTGAGGCTTGCCGAGTGCGCCCCGCTGTCGAGACCATGCCCCGCCGCCTCCACGCCGACCAGTTCCACGCCCGCGTCTTCGACGAACGCGTGAAAGATGCCCATGGCGTTGGATCCGCCGCCGACGCATGCCACCACGCTGCGCGGCAAACGGCCGACGCGCTCGAGCATCTGCGCCCGCGCTTCGCGACCGATGATCGCCTGGAAGTCGCGCACCATGCGCGGATACGGCGCCGGGCCCACCACTGATCCAATGATGTAGTGGCTCGTGGGGCACGTCGTCACCCAGTCGCGGATGGCTTCGGTGGTGGCGTCCTTGAGCGTGCGCGTGCCAGCGGTCACCGGCACGACGGTCGCACCCATGAGGCGCATGCGGTAGACATTGAGCGCCTGGCGCCGCATGTCCTCCTCGCCCATGTACACCACGCACTCGAGACCCAGCCTCGCGCACACCGTGGCCGTGGCCACGCCGTGCTGTCCCGCCCCGGTCTCGGCGATGATGCGCCGCTTGCCCATCCGGCGCGCGAGCAGCGCCTGCGCCAGCGCGTTGTTGATCTTGTGCGCACCCGTGTGGTTGAGGTCCTCGCGCTTCAGCCAGACCGGCGCGCCCACCAGATCGGAAAAGCGCGGCGCGTCGCAGAGCGTCGACGGACGGCCCACGTAGTGCGTGAGCAGGCCATTCAATTCGGCGTGGAACGCCGGGTCGGCCAAGGCCGTGGCCAATGCCGCCTCGAGCTCGTCGAGCGCGGGCACCAGCGTCTCGGGCACATACCGCCCGCCAAACTCGCCAAACCGGTCGTTCATCTGCACACCCGTCGCCATCTCACCGCCCCCCACGCGCCGCCGCATCGGCAAAGGCGCGCATCAGCTCATGATTCTTGAATCCCACCGACGATTCTACCCCTGAGGATACATCGACGACGTCGGGCGCGACCAGTCCAATGGCCCGCGCCACGTTGTCCGGCCGCAGACCGCCCGCAAGCACCAGCCGCGACGGGCGCCCCACACCGTTGAGCCATGTGGCGAGCCGCTCCCAATCCAGGGTGACGCCGGTTCCCCCGAGCACGCCGTCGACCAGGGCGTCGATCACCACTGCATCGACGCCGATGGCCGCGCCGCGCAACACCGACGCATCCTCGCCGCCGCGCACGCGCACCACGCGCCACACCTCGCCCGTAAACTCCGCCCGCACCGCATCAGCCACGGTCGGCGACGACGCACCATGCAGCTGCACCACGTCAAGGCCTGCCTCCCGCGCGATCGCCGCAATCTCGGCCGGCGACTGGTCGCCGAACACCCCGACGCGCCGCGCCCGTCCAAAGGGCGTGGCCGCGTCGAGCACCGCGCGCGCGGCGCTGGCCGTGAGCCGACGCGGGCCTCCGGCAAAGATGACACCCACATACGCCGCGCCCAGCGCAGCCGCCGAGGCCGCGTCATCGCCACGCATGAGGCCGCAGAACTTCACCTCAGCCACGGGGACTCCGCGCGATGCCCGTCAGCGCGCGCACCGCCGCCGTCGCGTCCGGTGCCACCGAGAGCACCGACCCGACCAGTACCGCGTCGGCACCCAATGCCGCCGCGCGGCGCACCGCTTCGACGTCGCGCACGCCGCTCTCGTACACGGCAATCCGGTCAGCAGGAATGAGGCGCAGCAGCCGTTCCGACACGGCATCGTCGATGGCAAGCGTCTCGAGGTTGCGGTTGTTCACGCCGATGACTGCCCCGGGGACGCCGAGCGCGCGTTCCAGTTCCCGTTCGTCGCGCACTTCGAGCAGCACCTCGAGCCCCACCGAGCGGGCAGCCGCAGCAAGGGCGAAGAGCCGCGCGGCCGGGTGCGCCCGCACGATCAGCAGCGCCGCGCTGGCGCCGTGGGCGCGCGCCTCGAGCAGCTGTACCTCGTGCATGATGAAGTCCTTTCGCAACAACGGAACCGACACGGCCGCGTGCGCCGCCACGAGGTCCTCGAGCGAGCCGCCAAACTCCGTGGGCTCGGTGAGGATGGAGACCGCCGCGGCGCCGCCGAGTGCGTACGCTGCGGTGCGCGCGGCGGCATCGAGCGACTCGTCCAGCGCTCCCTTGCTCGGGGACCTCCGCTTGACCTCGGCGATGATTGCCACGTCGGGGCGCGCGAGCGCCGCGGCGAAGGGCGTTGCCTGCGACAGATCCGCGATGCGGCGCTCGAGGTCGGCGCGGGTAGCCCGGGCCGCCGTCGCGCGCACGGCGGACCGCTCGGACAGCCGTCCCAACGGCCCAGCGGGTGCCGTCCAGTCGCCCTGTTGCGCTTCGGTCAATGTTCGGATACCGTTACTTCGGGGTTTATTCGCTCGTCCACCCGGTGCAGCATCCCGCTCGCAACCATATAAACGGAATCGCCGCCATGCCGCTCACCAAGCGCCAGCGCCAGATCCTCGACTATCTGCAGGGTTACCAGGGCGGCAACGGATACGCGCCGAGCTTCGAGGAGATCGCCGCGCACTTCAACTATAACTCGCTGGCGACGGTGCACGAACACCTCACCAATCTTGAGCGCAAGGGCTACATCAAGCGCAGCTACAACGAGAGCCGCGCCATCGAGATCCTGCCGTCCGAGGCGTATCCGCAGTCGGTGGAACTCCCCCTGCTTGGCGCGGTGGCGGCCGGCACCGCCATTGAGCATTCCACCAGCGGCGAGACGGTGGCTGTTCCCAACGACTTTGTGCGCGGCGGCGGATCACACTACGTGTTGCGCGTGCGCGGCAACTCGATGATCGACGACCACATCACCGACGGCGACCTGGTGGTGGTCAAGCAGCGGCAGACGGCGGACAACGGCGAAATGGTCATCGCGATGCTCAACGGATCGGCCGCGACGGTCAAGCGGTACTATCGCGAGCGCGATGGCCGCGTGCGGCTGCAGCCGGCCAATGCGTCGCTGGCGCCCATGTACTTCGACCGCTCCGACGACATCCGGATTGAGGGCGTGGTCGTGGGCGTGATGCGGAAGTTCTGACTGCTGGCGTAGCCGCGGCGAGCCCGCGGCTACGCCTTGGCTGACGCCGTGCGCAGCCGCCCCAGCGCCTCGCGTCCCGCGCCGGCACGCAGCGCGTCGCGTGCCATGTCGAGAGCGCGCGCGAAATCCGGTGCGAGTCCGGCCACATAGATCGCACCCGCCGCGTTGAGCGACACCGCCGCAGCGGCCCCCGGCAATCCGCGCCCGGCGAGCACGTCCTCCACGATACGGGCATTGTCCGACGGTTCGGCCCCGGCGAGGTCGCGTGGCGTCGTCGCCGGCACGCCCACCCGCTCGGGCTCGATCGTCCACGAACGCGCCTCGCCATCCACCAGCTCGAGCACCATGGTGCTGCCGATGGGCGAAATCTCATCCATGCCGGGCGCGCCGTGCACCACGAGGCTGTGTGTCGTGCCCAACGTCTGCAACGCACCGCCAATGAGCCCGAGTCGACGCGGATCGGCCACGCCAATCACCTGACGTCCGGCCCGCGCCGGATTGGCGAGCGGTCCCACGAGATTCATCACGGTCTGAATGGCGAGTTCGCGACGCACCGGTCCCACGTGCCGCATGGCCGGGTGCATGGTGGGGGCAAACATGAACACGATGCCCGCCTGCTCGAGCACGTCGCCCATGCGCTCCACCGAGAGGTCGATGCGCACGCCAAGCGCCTCGAGCACGTCCGCGCTGCCAGACCGGGACGTGAACGACCGGTTGCCGTGCTTCGCAATGCGCACTCCGGCGCCAGCGGCGAGCAGCGCCGCCGCCGTGGAGATGTTGAACGTGGTCATCGTCCCGCCGCCGGTGCCGCACGTGTCCACCAGCTGCTCGGGCGCGTCGGTGCGCAGTTCGGTCATCGCGTCGCGCAGGGCAGACGCGACGCCCGCGAGTTCGTCGGGCGTCTCGCCCTTCACGCGCAGGCCCATCAGCAGGGCCGACACCTGCGCCGCCGTCCCGTCGCCGCGCATGACGCCGCCGAACGCGCGCGCCGCCTCGTCCCGGGACAGCGACTCGCCGCCTGCGAGGCGCCGGATGGCCGCGAGCAATGCGCCGTCGTTCACGCGATCGTCACCAGCAACTGCTCGGGGAGGCGCGCCTCGACGGCGATGAGCGAGATGACGAGCCCGAGCAACCGCACCCGCTCCACGTCCTCCTCGACGAACAACCCGCGCTGGGCACGGTTGGTGAGGTTGATGACGCCGAGCAGCTCGCCGCGCAGGACGAGGGGGAAAGAAATGAACGACCCCGTCGTGAGGTACTCGTCGCGCAGCAGCGGTTCGGCCTGTGCATCGGACGCGTCGACCACGAGCAGCGGCGTGCGCGTGGCGGCCACACGTCCCGCAACGCCCTGCCCCACCGTGATGCGCGATCCGTTGCGCACGTGCGGGGCGAGGCCGCGCGAGGCCGCGAGATAGAGCGTGTCGGGTTCGGGCGCGCGCAAGAACAGGGAGCACCGCAAGGCCTGCATATCGTCGCCGACGAGCGCAAGCAGCCCGTCGGCGAGCCGCCGCGGGTCCACCTGCTCGACGGCCATCGCGAGCACGCGGTCGAGCAGGTAGATGGTACGCGTGCGCTGGCGCAGGCCCTCACTGCGGCGATGCAGCTCGATGTGCGCCAGCTCCAGCTGGCCGACCGCGGCCGTGACCTGATGCTCCAGCGCGCGCAGGCGCGACTGCGAGCGCCGCCCTTCCTCGGCGACCCGCGCCAGGTCGCGCTCGCGCTGCACCGTTTCTTCGGCGCCGACCACATGGGCCGCGTCGCGCGCCTCGGTGAGCTGGACCTCGAGCCTGGTGAGCCGCGCGAGGTACTCGCCGTGCACGCGCTGCGTGACGTCCTCGAGCGTACGCGCCGACTCCGCCCGGGCCTCGCGCTCCACGAAGCGCCCGTATGCCAAGTCGAAAAGCGCGGCGAGAGCCGAAAAGCGCTCGGTGACGCGCGGACCAAACACGCGCCTCGGTTCGTAGAGGGCCAGCACGGCGGACAGCTCGCCGTCAATCCGGATGCCGCGCAGGGCGAGTTCGCCGGGCTCCCCGAGATCCGGGAGGCGCAGCATGCGCGCAAAGGTATCGGCCTCTTCGCCCACGTCGCTGAAGGTGCCGCCTGCCATCACGCGCTGCACCACCTCGCTGGCAAATTGCCGCAGCGCGACATCCACCGGCACGCGATGGACATCGCTGCGGTCGGCGGCGTGGCACGCGACCAGCCGCCCGTCGCGCGCATCGACCTCGAGGCACGCAACCACGGCGGCCCGGTCGAGCTCGGCGAGCCCCTCGCTGAGAGCCACGATCGCCGCGTCTCGATCGGCAGCGGCCGAGAGCGCGTGGGCCAGCGAAACGAGGGTGTGCTCGGACATCCGTGTCGGGCGCGTGGGAAGTGGGGATGGTGGCTGCCTTCGTGCGCAGAGGCGCCGCAGAGGCCCGCGATCGGGAACCTTAGACCTACGTCGTGCAATGTCAATCGTTTGGCCCGATCCCTTTTGCTTGATAGCGCGCGCGCCGCGGAGTATTTTTCTGCCAATGGCGGGACGCGTGCTGCAGCTCGTGTTGCACTATGACGGTACTGGGTTTTCCGGCTGGCAGGTGCAGCCGGCGACGCGGACCGTGCAGGGAACCCTGGAGTCGGTGCTGGCGCGCTTGTGCGGCGGCCCGGTCCGGGTGACGGGCGCTGGTCGCACGGACGCGGGGGTTCACGCCCGTGGTCAGGCGGCCAGCGTGGAAGTACCGGCGCACTGGACGCCCGATCGGCTGCGGCACGTGCTCAATGCGCAGCTGCCCGAGGACGTCTTTGTGGCGGCGGCGTATGAGATGCAACCGGAGTTTCACGCTCGGTTCAGCGCGACCAGCCGGCGGTACAGCTATGCGGTGGGGCTCGACGAGGCAGCCCGTTCGCCCTTTCGGCGGCGATGGGAATGGCCGGTCGCGCGGCCCGTCGATGGCGAGGCGCTGGCGTGGTGCGCGACCGCGCTGCTCGGGGAGCATCGGTTCTTCGGGTTTGCGGTTCGTGGCACGGCGCCGGCGGAGGACGACCATCGTTGCGAGATTCGTCTCGCGCGCTGGCGCGAGGTGCCGGGCGGCCTGGTCTTCGACGTCGAAGCCAACCGATTCCTGCATCATATGGTGCGTTTCCTCGTGGGCTCGATGCTCGAGGTGGCAACGCACCAGCGCCCGCACGAGGAGTTTGCTGCGTTGCTCGTCGCCGCTGTCAACGATGACGTTTCGCCGCCGGCACCCGCCTGCGGTTTGTGCCTCGAGCAGGTCACCTATCCCGCCGCCCTGTACCTCACCGCCTGATGCGCATCTACCTTGCTTCCGTCGCCCTCGACGATGTCCGCTGGGCGTTCGCCGCCGGCCTGATCGACGGCATTGTGGCGACCCCGGCCGTCATCGCCTCCCAGCTACCCAATGCCGACCCGCGCGAGCTCGTCCAGGAGCTCTCGTCGGCCGTGCCACTCCCCATCATCGCCTCGGTGCGCGCGGTCAATCGCGACGAGCTGTACAAGGGCGCGCGGGAACTGAGTCGCCTCGCCGAGCAAGTCATCGTCGCGGTGCCGCTGGTGGAGGATGCCTTGCCGGCGATCAAGCGACTCAGCGCCGAGGGCGTGCCGGTGGCGGCCACGCTGGTGCACAACGCGGCGCAAGCCGTGCTCGCGGCCAAGGCGGGCGCGACCATGGTGACCATTGCCGTCGACGCGACGGCGCACGTGGGGGAGGACCCATCGCTCGCCATCCACGAGTCGCGGGTGATCTTTGATCGCTTTGGTCTCGAGTGCGACATCATTGCAGCCGGCCCATCGAGTTCGCGCGCGTTCACCGATGCCCTCACCGCTGGCGCAGACGGCGCCGTGGTTGTCACGGACGTGCTCAAGGCGCTGCTGCAGCACCCGCTGACCGACCGCGGCTTCGACCGGTTCCTGGGCGAAATCAGCCGGCGGCCCAAGGCCCGCCGTCCCCGATGAGGATTGCCCGCCTGAGCCCGCTCTGCCTGATATTCCTCCTCGCCTGCGAGGGGGCGTCGCCGGCCCGCACCGATGCCCAGGGCGCCCCGGTCGCCGGGGCGCCCGCGCGGCGGGATGTCGGCGCACGCATCGACCAGTCGCGCCGCACCGCAATTACCGACGCCGTGGCGCGCGTGGCCCCGGCCGTGGTGACCGTGCAGACGGAGACGGTGTTCCGCACGCCGGTGGATCCGTTCGCGTTCTTCTTTGGCAACAACAACCAGGGCGGCACGCAGACGCGCAGCGGCATCGGGTCGGGCTTCATCGTCCAGGCCAACGGCGTCATCGTCACCAACGCGCACGTCGTCGCCGGCGCGTCCAACGTGAGCGTCGCGCTGCGCGACGGCACCACGTACCCGGCCAAGGTGCTCGGCATTGACGAAATGAACGACCTCGCCGTGCTGAAGATCGACGCAAGAAACCTCCCCACCGCACCGCTCGGCGGGTCGCGCGACCTCCTTATCGGCGAATGGGTCATCGCGATCGGCAATCCGTACGGCTTCCTGCTGGGCAACTCGGAGCCGTCGGTGACCGCCGGCGTCATTAGCGCCACGGGCCGCAACCTCGTCGGGCAGAGCGAGGGTCAGGGCGTGTACGTCGACATGATCCAGACCGACGCGTCCATCAATCCCGGCAACTCGGGCGGCCCGCTGGTGAACGGTGCGGGCGATGTGATTGGCGTCAACAGTTCCATCTACACGCCCACCGGCGGCTCCATCGGCCTTGGTTTTGCGATTCCCATCGACCGCGCCAAGCGGGTCACCGACGACCTGTTGGCGCACGGCACCGTGCGCCGCCCGTGGATCGGCATCAAGATTGCGCTGCCTGAGCAGAACAACCGCGATGCCTTGCGCGGCGGCGCGGTGATTCGCACGGTGTCACCCGGATCGCCAGCGGCGGCGGCCGGCCTCGAGGTGGGCGATGTCATCGTGCAGTCGCGCGAGCGCACGGTGCGCAACGCGTACGACTGGGAAGCCGAACTGCTCGAGATGCACGTGGGCGAGGACGCCACCGTGCGCGTCCGCCACAGCGGACGCGAGCGCACCGTGCAGGTGCGCGTGGCAGACCTGCCCGAGGTGGCCGCGCAGAAGGTGGCGGTGCTCAAGGAGATTGAACTCGTCACGCTCACGCCGGCCATCCGCGCGGAGCGCGGCATCCGGTCGAGCCAGGGCGCCGTGGTCTACAAGGTGTCGCAACGCGTCGGCGAAGAGCTGGGCGTGCAGGTGGGCGACGTCATCGTGCAGGTGAACCGCACCGCCGTCACCGACGCGCCGCACGCCGGGCGGCTGCTCGAGTCGCTCACCGGGCGCGGCCCCATCCGCATGATCATCGAGCGCGGCGGCGCTCTTTATCCCGTGGACTTCCAGATCCGATGACCGATCCCTCCACCTGGTCCTCGCCGCTTGCCGAACGGTACGCGTCCGCGGCGATGCTGCGGCTGTGGTCGCCGTCGTCGCGGTACGGGCTGTGGCGCCGCCTCTGGCTGGCGCTCGCCGAAGCCGAGCGCGACCTCGGGGCCGACATCGCGCCCGGCGCGCTCGCCGACATGCGCGAGCACCTTGACGACATCGACTTCGCGGCCGTGGCGGTGTACGAAAAGCGGTTCCGCCACGACGTGATGGCGCATGTGCATGCGTTCGGCGACGCGGCCCCCGCGGCACGCGGCGTCATTCACCTGGGCGCGACGTCGGCATTTGTCACCGACAACGCCGACCTCATGCTCATGCGCGACGGGCTGACGCTGTTGCGCGCGCGGCTGGTGTCGCTGCTGCGCGCGCTCGCGGCGTTCGCGGCTGAGTGGAAGGACGAGCCGGCCCTTGGCTACACGCACCTGCAGCCGGCGCAGCCCACCACCGTGGGCAAGCGCGCGACGCTGTGGATGCAGGACCTCGTGCTCGACCTCGCTGACCTCGACCATCGGGTGGCCACGCTGCCGCTGCGCGGCGTCAAGGGCACCACCGGCACGCAGGCGAGCTTTCTGTCCCTTTTTGGCGGTGATCACGCCAAGGTGCGCGAGCTTGACCAGCGCGTGACGCGCGCCATGGGATTCGCCACCACGCTCGCCGTGACCGGGCAGACGTACACACGCAAGCTCGACGCGCACGTCCTCGACGTGCTGGCGGGCATCGCCGCCAGCGCCGCCAAATTTGCCGGCGACCTTCGCATGCTCCAGGCATTCGGGGAAATCGAGGAGCCGTTTGAGAGGGAGCAGATCGGCTCGTCGGCCATGGCGTACAAGCGCAACCCGATGCGCAGCGAGCGCATCAACTCGCTCAGCCGCTTCGTGCTGTCGCTCACGCCCAACGCCAACCAGACGCACGCCGTGCAGTACTTCGAGCGGACGCTCGACGACTCGGCCAACCGCCGGCTCGCCATTCCGGAGGCGTTCCTCGCCACCGACGCGCTGCTCATCCTGATGGAGAACATTGCGCGCGGCCTCGAGGTGCACCCGGCGCGCATCCGCCACCGACTGGCCGACGAACTGCCGTTCATGGCCACCGAGGAGCTGATCGTGCGCGCGGTGAAGGCCGGCGCCGACCGGCAAGTGGTGCATGAGGTGATCCGCGGGCACAGCATCGCGGTGGCGCGCGCCATGAAGGACGAGGGCGTGCCCAACGACATGCTGGCACGCCTCGCCGCCGACCCGGCGTACCCGGTGGCCATCGAGGACCTGCGCGCCGCGCTCGACGCGCGCCACTACACCGGGCGCGCGTCGCGCCAGGTGGAGGAGTTCCTCGCGGAGGTGGTGCACCCGCTGCTCGCCGCCGCCGAGGGCATCACCCCCGCTCGCGAGGACGTCCGCGTATGAGCCCGACCCTGGTGGGAACCACAGGACTTCCGCTTCCCTGCATCCGCCGCGGCAAGGTGCGCGACGTGTACGCCCTGGGCGACGACTGCCTGCTCCTCGTGGCCAGTGATCGCGTGAGCGCCTTCGACGTCGTGATGCGCGAACTCGTGCCGTACAAGGGCGCGGTGCTCACGCAGTTGACCGCGTGGTGGCTGAACCAGTTCGCGGACGAGATCGCGCATCACATGCTGAGCGTCGACGCCAGCGCCATCGTCGCGGACACGCCCGCACTCGCCCCGTACCTGCACCAGCTGCAGGGACGCGTGATGCTGTGCCGCCGCACCGAGGTCTTCCCCATCGAGTGCGTGGTGCGGGGGTATATCAGCGGCTCGGCGTGGAAGGAGTACGGCGCCACGGGTACGCTGGCGGGCGAGGCGCTGCCGGCGGGCATGCTCGAGAGCTCGCCCTTTCCGCACCCCGTCTTCTCACCGGCCACCAAGGCGGAAACGGGACACGACGAGAACATCACCGTGCCGCAGATGCGCGCGGCCATCGGCGAACCCGATGCCACGGCGCTGGAGGCCCTGGCGCGGCGCCTGTACGCGCGCGGACGCGACATCGCGGCCACGCGCGGCATCATCATCGCCGACACCAAGTTCGAGTTTGGCCGCGCCCCCGATGGGCGCATCCTGCTCATCGACGAGGTGATGACGCCCGACAGTTCGCGCTTCTGGCCCGCCGACCAATACGCCCCGGGTCGCGCGCAACCGAGCTTCGACAAGCAGCCGTTGCGCGACTGGCTCGACGGCGAACGGCGCGCGGGCCGCTGGGACGGCAACGCCCCGCCTCCCACGCTCACCGAGCAGGTCATCGCCGCAACGAGTGAACGCTACCTCGACGCGTACCGCCGGATCACCGGCGCTCCTCTCGACCTCAAGGTCCTGCAATGAAATTTGCCCGTGAAGGCCATCCCTTCATGTGGACTGCCGGCGTGCTGGCCCTTGCCATCACTGGTGCGGCGATGCTGCGACATTCGACGCCGCTCGAGTGTGTTGCCGGCCTCTGCATCCTGCTCGCCGTGTGGGTGGCATACTTCTTCCGCGACCCCGAACGGCATGGCGAGCGCGGCGCGGCACTGGCCATCGCGCCGGCCGACGGCAAGATCGTGCAGGTGATGGAGGTCGACGAGCCCGCGTTCATGCACGGGCGGGCACTCAAGATCTCGATCTTCATGAACGTCTTCAACGTGCACGTGAACCGCTACCCGGTGAGCGGGAAGGTGGCGTACACGCACTACAACCCCGGCAAGTTCCTCAACGCCGCGGTCGACAAGGCGTCTCTCGAGAATGAAATGTCCTCCGTGGGCATCGAGAGCGGACCGCACCGCGTGCTCGTGCGGCAGATCGCCGGGCTCGTCGCGCGGCGCATCGTGACGTACAGCCGGCCGGGCGATCCCGTGGAGCAGGGCCAGCGATTCGGCCTCATCCGCTTCGGGTCGCGGGTCGACATCTACCTGCCGCCGGCGAGCACGCCGCGTGTTCGCGTGGGCGAGCACACGGTGGCCGGCACCACGGTCATTGCGGAACTGCCCTGATGCGACGCCCGCGCCTGCCCCGCCCCTCCCTCGTGATGCTCCCCAACGGCTTTACGCTTGGGAGCCTGTTCTTCGGCATCTTCGCCATTGTCGCTGCCGCCCGTGGCGAACACGTGCGCGCCGGCTGGTACATCGTCACCGCGGGCTTCCTCGACATGTTCGACGGGCGCATCGCACGCGCCACCAACACCGGCAGCCGCTTTGGCGAGGAGCTGGACTCGCTGGTCGACGCCATCTCGTTTGGCGTCGCGCCGGCGCTCATGATGTACTTCGCCGAGCTCAACCATACGGGCTGGGACTGGATCTTCGTCTGGCTGTATGTCGCCTGCGCCGTGATGCGCCTGGCGCGCTTCAACGTGGAGCAGGCAGGCAAGTCGAAGACGTTCTTCCAGGGCCTGCCGAGTCCGGCGGCCGGCGGCACGCTGGCGACCTACTACTGGTTCTCGCAGACCAACCTCTACCAGCAGACTGTCATCGGCGACCTGCCATGGCAGTCGATCCTGCGCTTCCTGATGGTCGCGCTGGCCTTCCTGATGATCAGCCCGGTGCCGTATCCGGCCTGGCCGCGCTTCTCGCTGCGCAACTGGTACGGCGCCTTCGGCACGCTCTTCTTCGTGGCCGTCATTGTCGCGCTCTTCTGGTTGCCCAAGCAGTTCTTCTTCCCGCTCGGCGTCGCCTATGTGGCGCTCGGCCTTGTCATCGCCATCGTGCGCGGTCTCTTCGACATGCCGTCGCCGTTCGAGAACGGGGACGACGCTGAGGACGACGAGACACCGGTCCTGGCGCAGGAGGCGGCATCTGGTGCGCGCCGCCGCCCCGAGGACGACCAACCCCGCCGCCGTCGCCGCCATCGCAATCGTGGCGAGCGCGGCCCAGATCAGGGCACAACCGAGGGCCCGACCCCGTGAAGCCATTCCGCATCAGCGTGCACATCGTTCCGCGCAAGGGTCTCCTCGATCCACAGGGCAAGGCCGTTGCCGATGCCTTGCACACGCTCGGCTTCGCGGCGGTTGGCGCCGTGCATGTCGGCCGGCACGTCGTCATCGAAACCTCAGCCGCCAACGCCACGGCTGCCGAAGCGGCGGTGCGCGACATGTGCGCGCGGCTGCTCGCCAACCCGGTCACCGAAGACTTCGAGATCGCCGGAGTCGTGAGCGCATGAAGTTCGGCATCGTCAGCTTTCCCGGCTCCAACTGTGACGATGATGCCGTCTTCGCCGCGACGGAGACGCTCGGCCAGCCCGCGGTGAAGCTCTGGCACAAGGCGCACGATCTCGAGGGGAGCGACGTGATCATCCTCCCCGGGGGCTTCAGCTACGGCGACTACCTGCGCGCGGGCGCCATTGCGCGCTTTTCCCCGATCATGGCCGAAGTGGCCGCGCACGCCCAGCGCGGTGGGCCGGTGATCGGCATCTGCAACGGATTTCAAATTGCCTGCGAAGCCGGCTTGCTGCCTGGCGCGCTGATGCGCAACGCGGGCCTGCAGTTTCTGTCGATGCCCGTGACGATTCGCGTGGAGAACACCATCACCCGCTGGACCGCGTTGTGCCGCGAAGGGCAGTGCCTCACCATGCCGATTGCGCACGGCGAGGGACGCTACACCGTGGACGCCGCCACGCTCGAGCGGGTGGAGGGCGAGGGACTGGTGGTCTTCCGCTACGTCGACGCGGCGGGCGAAGCCACCGAGGCCGCCAACGTAAATGGATCGCTTGACAACATTGCCGGCGTCCGCAACGCCGCGGGCAACGTCGTCGGGCTCATGCCGCACCCCGAACGGGCGCTCGACACCCTGCTCGGCTCCACTGACGGACGCGTGCTGTTCGAGTCCGTGCTCGCCGCCGTACACGCCTGACCGGAGACCCTCATGCGCACCGTGATCATCCTGTCGTTCTTCGCCGCCGCCCTGCCGATGCAGGCGCAGGCCGTCATCGATCCGGGAATGCCCAAGGCCCAGGTCGTGGCGCATCTCGGCGCGCCCGCCATCGAACGGACGACCGGCGATGCCACGTATCTCTTCTACACGAACGGGTGCGAGCGCACCTGCGGCATGAGCGACGTCGTGGTGCTCGACAAGGGCGCCGTGGTGGACGCCGTGTTTCGGTCAGCCAAGCGGCACTTCAGCGGCGCCAGTTCGTCGCCCCGCATGATTCCGGCGGCAGAGGCGCGCAAGGCGAAAGCCACCAAGCCGGCCGCCGTGCCGGAATCGGCCGTGCATGACGGGCCCATCACCATCCAGATCAAGTCCACGCGGCCCGCCAAGCCTCCGCGCGACCAGTAGGCCTGCGGCGCCCTGCGCCGCCAACCCGCCGTCACGACCTCACCTCACGGAATCGCCCGCCATGAAAGACTTCAAGAAATCCCCATCGGACGACTTCAAGCCGTCGCGCAACGAAGACGAGTATTTCCTCAAGCTCGACGCCGAACTGATCAAGGCGCATCGCGCCCGCCTCGACGCCGAACGCAAGCAGATTGAGCTTTCACATCCCTGGAAGTGCCCCAAGTGCCGCGGCTCGCTGTACGAGACGACCATTCAGCATGTGAAGGTCGACGTCTGCGAGAGCTGCAAGGGAATGTGGCTCGATGCCGGCGAGTTCGAGATGCTCACCCATGTGGACGAGTCGCGCGTCGGCACGTTCCTCGACGACATTCTGCGGGGCCTGCGCCACAAGTGACCGCGACCCCCCGCCCTGGCGATCCTGTCATCACGCCGGCCCTCGTGGCCGAGCACGGCCTCACGGCCGACGAGTTCGAGCGTCTGCGCCGGATGCTCGGCCGCGAACCGACCTTCACCGAACTCGGCATCATCTCCGCGCTGTGGAGCGAGCACTGCTCGTACAAGCACTCGCGTCCCATCCTCAAGTCACTGCCGACGGACGCACCGTACGTGTTGCAGGGGCCGGGAGAGAACGCGGGCGTGATCAGCATCGGTGACGGGCTCGCGGTGGCGTTCAAGATCGAGTCGCACAACCATCCGTCGGCCGTCGAACCGTATCAGGGTGCGGCCACGGGCGTGGGCGGCATCCTGCGCGATGTCTTCACCATGGGCGCGCGCCCGATTGCCATGCTCAACTCGCTGCGCTTTGGCTCGATGGACACGCCGCGCGTGCGCTACCTCGTGGGCGGCGTGGTCAAGGGCATCGGCGATTACGGCAACTGCGTGGGCATCCCGACGGTGGCCGGCGACGTGATGTTCGACGCCGCGTACGAGGGAAACCCGCTCGTCAACGCCATGTGCGTCGGCCTGCTGCGCGACGACGAGCTCATTCGCGCCAAGGCGGAGGGGATCGGCAATCCGATCATTGCCGTGGGCGCGCGCACCGGGCGTGACGGCATCCACGGCGCATCGTTTGCGTCGGAGGACCTCAGCGCAGCCACCGAGGCCAAGCGCCCGCGCGTGCAGGTGGGCGACCCGTTCACCGAGAAGCTGCTGCTTGAGGCCTCGCTGGAGCTCATCCAGAGCGGCCACATCGTCGCCATTCAGGACATGGGCGCCGCGGGCCTCACGTCGTCTTCGGCAGAAATGGCGGAACGTGGCGACGTGGGGGTCACCATCGACACGCGCAAGGTGCCGCAGCGCGAGGTCGGAATGACCCCGTACGAGATCCTGCTGAGCGAATCGCAGGAACGCATGCTCGTGGTGGCCATCAAGGGACACGAAGACGAGGTCAGGAAGATCCTCGTCAAGTGGGATCTCACCGCCGAGGTGATTGGCGAGGTCATCGCCGAGCCGGTGTACCGCGTGACCGAGGGCGACCACGTGGTGGCGGAGTTCCCGGGCGTGCGGCTCGTCACCGACTGCCCGCAGTACCATCCCGAGGCGCGCGAGAGCGACGAGGCCGTGGCGCGCCGGGCGCGCGACGTGCACGCCGTGCCGGAGAAGCCGCAGGAGTCGGATCCCGCCTGGACGCTCGAACAGCTGCTCGAGTGCCCCACCATTGCCAGCAAGCGCTGGATCACGCGCCAGTACGACTCCACGGTGCGCACCAGCACCGTGCTTGGTCCTGGCGACGGCGATGCCGCCGTCCTTCGCGTGCGCGGCACGACCAAGGGGATCGCGGTGAAGACCGATTGCAACGGGCGCTACGTGTACCTCGACCCACGCGTGGGCGGACGCATCGCGGTGGCCGAAGCGGCACGCAACGTGGCCTGCGTGGGGGCACGCCCCATGGCGATCACCAACTGCCTCAACTTCGGCAATCCCAGAAAGCCCGACGTGTTCTTCCAGTTCCGCGAGGCGGTGTTCGGCATGGGCGACGCGTGCCGCGCACTCGGCACACCGGTGACCGGCGGCAATGTGTCGCTCTACAATGAGAATCCGCAGGGCGCGGTGTACCCCACGCCGGTGATCGGCATGGTGGGGCTCATCGACGACGTGGCGCACGTCACGCGTTCGGCGTTCGGCACCGAAGGGCACGCTATCGTCCTGCTGGGAGAGAACACCAACGAACTCGGGGGCAGCGAGTACCTCGCGTGGGTGCACGGCATCGTGGCTGGCCCGCCGCCCGCGTGCGATCTCGACGCCGAGAAGCGGCTCATCGACGCGCTGCTGGCGGCGATTGGCGGCGGGCACGTGGCGTCGGCGCACGACTGCTCCGAGGGCGGGCTGGCCGTGGCGCTCGCCGAATGCTGCATTGGCAGTGAGGCGCGCCCGATGGGCGCGCAGGTGGACCTGTCGGCGTGGGCGTCGCTGCCGCTGCGCGCGCTGCTCTTTGGCGAGGCGCAGGCGCGCGTGGTGGTTTCGACCGGCAACGCCGGCGCCGTGCTGGCCGCAGCCGCCGCGCACGGCGTGCCGGCGCGAGTCATCGGCACGGTGCGCAGTGCGAGCGCCGGCCTCGTGATCACCGTGGGCGACCGCGTCGTGCGCGCCGACGGCAAGCGCCTGGCGACCGCGTTCCACACCGCGCTGCCACGCGCCATGCAACGCGCCGTCGCAGTGGTCGCGCGCGACCCTGCGGTGGCCGGAGGGACGCGCTGATGTGCGGAGTCTTCGGCATCTACGGCCAGCAGCATGCGGCCCGAGTCACACACCTCGGTCTCTACTCGCTGCAGCACCGCGGGCAGGAGTCGGCCGGCATCGTCGCGGTGGACGTGGACGGCACCGCCCAGACCGTGCGCAAGATGGGACTCGTCTCGGATGGCTTCGAGGAGGACCGCATCGCCGCCCTCCCCGGCAGCACCGCCATTGGGCACACGCGGTACTCCACGGCGGGGTCAAGCACCATCGACAATGCGCAGCCTGTCTTCGTGCGCTTTCGCGGCGGGCACATCGCACTGGCGCACAACGGCAATCTCACCAATGCCGTGGAGTTGCGCGGCGCGCTCGAGGCCGACGGTTCGATCTTCGCGTCCACCATGGACAGCGAAGTCATTGTCCATCGCATCGCCAAGTCCCGGGCGGCAAGGCCGGAGCAACAACTGGCCGATGCCCTGTCGGGTGTGCAGGGCGCGTACTCGCTGGTGGTGGTCATCGGCAACACGCTGCTCGCGGCGCGCGACGCGCACGGCTGGCGCCCGCTCGCCATGGGCAGGCTGGGCGACGCGTGGGTGTTCGCCTCCGAGACGTGCGCGCTCGACATCGTTGGCGCCACCGTGGCGCGCGACGTCGCGCCCGGCGAAATCATCGCCGTTGATGCGGAGGGCATGCGCTCGTTGCAAACGCCGGCGTCGCCGGTCCTGCATCGCTGTGTGTTTGAGTACATCTATTTTGCCCGCCCCGACAGCCGCGTCTTCGGCGGCTCCGTGGACCGGGCGCGCCGCGCGCTCGGGCGCCGGCTCGCCAAGGAACAGCCGGCGCCGGGCGCCGACATCGTCTTTGCCGTCCCCGACTCATCCAATGCCGCCGCGTTGGGCTACGCCGAGGAGTCGGGCCTGCAGCTGGAACATGCGCTCATCCGCAATCACTACGTGGGCCGCACCTTCATCCAGCCGACGCAGGCCGGGCGTGATGCCAAGGTGAAGGTGAAGTACAATGCCGTGCGCGAGGTGCTCGAGGGCAAGAGCGTGGTGATGGTGGACGACTCGATCGTGCGCGGCACCACCACGCGCGGGCTCGTTGCGCTGCTGCGCAATGCCGGCGCGCGCGAGGTGCACATGCGCGTCTCGTCGCCGCCCATCACAGGTCCGTGCTACTACGGCATCGACACGCCCGAGCGCGAGCAGTTGATCGCGGCCAACCTGTCCATCGCCGAAGTCGGCGCGGCCATCGGCGTCGACTCGCTGGGCTATCTTTCACTCGATGGCATGCTTGGCGCCGTGCCCGACGGCCCAGAGGGCTTTTGCCACGCCTGTTTTTCCGGGCAGTACCCCACCCAGCCCCCCGTTGACATCAAGCGATACCGGGCCGGCGCCTAGCGCCGGTCCACCCCTCGGAGGGGCTGCAGCGTGACGCAATCGGTCTTCTTTTTCGGTGACGGTCGCGCGGAAGGCACGCGCGAGTGGAAGGACCTGCTGGGCGGCAAGGGTGCGAATCTTGCCGAGATGACAAACATCGGCATTCCGGTGCCTCCGGGATTCACCATTGCGTGTCCGATGTGCGACGCCTACCTGCGCGATGGCAAGGCGCCGGATGGGCTGCGCGACGAAGTGGAGCGAGCCATCGCCCGACTCGAGGCAACCAGCGGCCGGCGGTTCGGCGACCTCGACAATCCCCTGCTCGTGTCAGTCCGCAGCGGCGCCCGCGTGTCGATGCCGGGGATGATGCAAACCATTCTCAACCTCGGCCTCAACGACCAGACGGTCGAAGGGCTCGCGCGACAAAGCAGCAACCCGCGCTTCGCCTGGGATTCATACCGGCGCTTCCTGCAGATGTACGGCGAGGTGGTACTGGGCGCGTCGCACCACCATTTCGAGGCGCTCCTCGCCGCCAAACGCATGGTGTCGGATGTGAAGACCGACGCCGAGGTGCCGGTCGAGCTGCTGCAGGCGCTCGTGGTGGAATACAAGGCACTCATCCGGTCCACGACGGGCCGTCCGTTTCCGATGGATCCCCGCGAACAGCTGTGGGGCGCCATCGAGGCCGTCTGGCGGTCGTGGATGATTCGCCGCGCGGTAGACTACCGCCGGCAGTACAACATTGCCGAGGCGCCAGGCACGGCCGTCAACATCGTGGCCATGGTGTTCGGCAATCTCGGCCCTGACTCCGGCACGGGCGTGGCATTCACGCGCGATCCATCCACTGGCGAGCAGCGGTTCTACGGCGAGTTCCTGGTGAACGCGCAGGGCGAGGACGTCGTGGCGGGCATCCGCACACCGCTTCCCATATCGCAGATGCCCGGCGCTTTCCCGGCGGCGCACGCCGAGCTGCTGCGTGTTGCCGGCACGCTGGAAAAGCACTTTCGCGACATGCAGGATCTCGAGTTCACGGTGGAACGTGGCACGTTGTACCTGCTACAGACGCGTACGGGCAAGCGCACGGTCGGGGCGGCGGTGCGTGTCGCGCGCGACATGGTGACCGAGGGGCTCATCACGAAGGCCGAGGCCGTGCTGCGCGTGCAGCCCACGCAGCTCGACCAGCTCCTGCATCCCGTCATCGATACCGGACGCGGCCACGTGCCGTTCGCTACGGGACTGCCGGCCAGCCCGGGTGCCGCCAGCGGCATTGCCGTCTTTGATGCCGACGTGGCGGAGTCGCGCGCACGCCAGGGCGAAAAAGTGATCCTGGTGCGGGACGAGACCACCCCCGACGATTTTCACGGCATCGTCGCCGCGCGCGCCATTCTCACGGCGCGTGGAGGCATGACCAGCCACGCCGCCGTCGTGGCGCGCGGCATGGGCAAGTGCGCCGTGGTGGGCTGCAGTGCCATCACCGTGGATGCCAATCATCGCACCGTGTCGGTGGGCGACGTGTCGGTGCGTGAGGGCGAGTGGCTGACCGTCGATGGCGCATCGGGCCACGTATATGTGGGCGACCTGCCGACGCTGCCCAGCGAGGTGATGCGCGTCCTGCTGGGCGAATTGACGCCGGAGAGCGCCCCCGTCTATCAGGCATACCATGAGATCCTCGCCTGGGCGGACGGCGCGCGCCGCCTCAGGGTACGCGCCAACGCCGACACACCGCATGACGCGCGGCAGGCGCGGCGGTTCGGCGCCGAGGGCATTGGCCTGTGTCGCACCGAGCACATGTTCTTCGAGGGCGAGCGGATCACGCCGATGCGCGAGATGATCGTGGCGCACGACGAGTCCGGGCGCCGACGCGCGCTCGACAAGCTGCTGCCCATGCAACGCGCCGACTTCGAGGGGATTTTCGAGGCGATGGACGGCCTGCCCGTTACCATCCGCCTGCTCGATCCGCCCTTGCATGAGTTCCTCCCGCATGGCGGCGAGGAGGCCAAGCTGCTCGCCCGCACGCTCGGATTGAACCGGCAGGAACTGACGCACATCGTGGAGTCGCTGCGTGAGACCAACCCCATGCTGGGCCACCGCGGCTGCCGGCTGGGCATCACGTATCCTGAAATCACCGAAATGCAGGCGCGCGCCATCTTCGAGGCGGCCGCCGCCGTCATGGCGCGCGGGGTGGCGGTGCATCCAGAGGTCATGGTGCCGCTCGTCGCGAACTACCGCGAGTTCACCCACCAGAGCGCCATCATCCAGCGCGTGGCGGCCGACGTCGCGCGCGACACTGGCGTCCCGGTGCCGTTCCTGACCGGCACAATGATCGAGCTGCCGCGCGCCGCGCTCACGGCCGCCGAGATCGTCGGCGCGGGGGCGCAGTTCTTCTCGTTCGGCACCAACGACCTCACGCAGACGACGCTTGGCCTCAGCCGCGACGACGCCGGGCGCTTCGTTCCGTTCTACGTCGAGCATGGCATCTTCCCGGCTGACCCGTTTCAGGTGCTCGACGTCGACGGCGTCGGCAAGTTGATCACACTGGCCGTCACTGATGGGCGCGCGGCGCGCCCGGCGCTGAAAGTCGGCATCTGCGGGGAGCACGGCGGCGAGCCGCGGTCCATTGCGTTTTGCCATGCGCAGGGGCTCGACTATGTGAGCTGTTCGCCCTTCCGCGTGCCCATCGCGCGGCTCGCGGCGGCGCACGCCGCGCTCGCCTGAACGCACCCGCAGACGTCTGCACGCATTTCATCCACCCCAATCACAACACACGCGGAGCATTGCACCATGGATCGCAAGGCAGAAGCCACATGGCAGGGTGATCTCAAGTCGGGAAAGGGCACGCTTGCGGTGGGCAGCAAGGCGTTCAGCGGCCCGTTCTCGTTCATCAGCCGGTTTGAGGGAAGCGGTGACACCAATCCTGAGGAGCTCCTCGGCGCCGCGCATGCGGGCTGCTTCTCGATGGCGCTGTCCAATTCCCTGGCCATGGCCGGACACGTGGTGACGAGCGTGACCACCACTGCCGTCGTCAGCGCCAACAAGACCGACGCGGGTTTCGCCGTCACTGGCATCGCCCTCATCACGCGCGGCGTCGTGCCGGGCCTCTCGGCGGAGCAGTTCCAGAAGGTCGCCGAGGAGACCAAGACCGGCTGCATCATCTCGCGCGCGCTCGCGGCCGTGCCAATGACACTCGACGCACAGCTCGTTGGGTAAGCACGGCGCGCCTCACCGTGCTGTCATGCACGGTGCCGACAGGTCGACGACGCAGGGCCGCCAGCACATGTTGGCGGCCCTGCTGTTGCATATCCATTTGTCGCACGCGTCGGACGCACCGCGTTACGGCTGCACGGCACATCCCTCCGCTTTGGCGCACTTCGGATCGACGGGCGGCAGCTTGAGGCGCGCCGCTTCCTTGTTGAATGCCGTCAGGTCTGTCTTCCACACCTGCGCCAGCTTGTCGACCTGCACCTTCAGCTGGCCCGTCTGGATGGAGAGGATCTCGGGAATATTCGATGTCGGCCGACCGTCGCCCTGACTGACAACTCGCAGCAGCGATGCCAGCCGGTTGTTGATCTTGATCGGGAAGTTGAGCGGATCCTGCCCACTCTGGTTCTGCACCTGATACACGTCATCTTCGACGTCGGCCGCATTGGTGGTCAGGCGGTCCCCGGCGGTCTTGAGCGACGGGTCAGCAGTCTTCGTGAGCCGGTCGGCCACCTGCGCCTTGACGCTGCGAATGTCGATGACCAGCTGATTGGCTTCGCTCACCTTGTCGCGAATGCGGATGGCAAGGTCGAATTGCGCCTGCAGGTCGGCGTCCGTGACGTCGGTGTGCAGGGGATTGCGGCGCACGGTCACCGGCTGCAGCTGCGACTTGCCGTCGACCGTGAGCCGCACGCGGTACGTTCCCGGCGGTGCCGCAGGGCCTGCCGTGGTGGCGCCCCAGAGGATCATTCCCGGGAAGGTCGTCGCCGACGCGTAGTTGAGGTCCCACGTGAAGCGGTTCATGCCCGCCGCCGCCGAGGGCGGCGCCTGGAATCCGCCAAAGCGTCCGCCCCCGCCACCGCCCGCCCCCGCCGCCGGCCGTGGCGCGGTGTCCGGGGCGAACGTGCGGATGACGTTGTCCTTGGCGTCGAGCACTTCGATGGTGACGCGCTTCGCCGGTTGCTTGAGCCAGTAGTTGATAATGGCTCCCATGCCCGATCGGTATGCCACGGGCGGTGCAAAGAGCCACGGCTCTGTCGATGCCGTGATTGCCGGCGTCACCTGGCGCAGCGGCGCCGCGTTGTCGAGCGACCAGAAGCCGCGCCCGTGCGTGGCAATCACGATCTCGTTGTCCTTCACGAGCAGGTCAGACACCGGCACGTCAGGGAGATTGAGCGACAGCGACTGCCACGTCGCGCCATCGTTGGTTGACCGATAGACGCCGTGCTGCGCGGCGGCGTACAGCAGGCCCTTCCGCGCGGGGTCTTCGCGCACGGCGTGCACATAGTCGTCGGCGCGAATGCCGGTGACGATCTTCGTCCACGTCTTGCCGAAGTCAGACGTCTTGAAGATGTACGGCGCCGTATCGTCCATGAGCGGGCGGCGCACCGAGACGTACGCCGCGCCCGGCGTGAACGACGACGCATCGATCTGGCTGACGCGCCCGAACGCCGGCATCTCCTTGGGTGTGACGTTGGCCCACGTCGCGCCGCCGTCGCGCGTCACGTGCACCAGTCCGTCGTCCGATCCGGTCCAGATGGTATTGACGTCCTTCTTGCCCGGCGCAATGGCAAAGATCACGCCGTACACCTCAGGGCCATTCATGTCCCCGGTGATCGGACCGCCGGAGTGGCCCATGGTCGCGGGGTCGTGGCGCGTAAGGTCACCGCTGATCGCCGTCCACGTGCGCCCGCCGTCAGGCGTCTTCCAGAGCCGCTGCGACGACACGTACAGGATGCGGGGATCCACCGGCGAGAAGATGATGGGATAGGTCCACTGCCACCGTTCGCGGATCTCGCTCGACGGTTCGCCGGAGTACATCCACGGATACGGATTCACCTCGCGGCTCTGTCCCGTGCGGCGATTGTACTTGTCGAGGAAGCCGCCGTTGTTGGTGCCGGCGTAGAAGAGGTCGGGGTCGCGCGGGTCGGGCGCCATGTACCCCGGCTCTCCGCCGCCGGCCGTGTACCACGCCTGCGGCGCGCGCCCCTCGGGCAGCCCCGGAATGGCGCGGCCGCGCGCTGGGCCGAGGTTCCAGTTGAACGGCACGCACATCGTCGTGTTGTCCTGCTGCGATCCGCACACGTGATATGGAATGTGCGCCGTGGTGGCGATGTGATAAAACTGTTCCGTGGGAAAGTCCTGCTCCGTCCAGCGCTGACCGCCCGTGGTCGACACCGCGCCCCCGCCGTCGTTGCCGATCACCAGGTGCTGCGCGTTGTCAGGGTCGACCCACACATCGTGAAAGTCGCCGTGCGTCCCGTTGCCCACCGACACCATCGTCTTGCCGGCGTCGTTCGAGCGGAAGGCGCTCGTATTGAGCATGTACACGACGTCGGCATTCTTGCTGTCGGCCATCACGTGCGTGTAGTAGAACGCGCGCTGCCGCACGTTGCGGTTGTCGGTCATCAGGCTCCACGTGGCCCCGGCATCATCCGACTTGAACAGCCCGCCCTTGGCGTTCTCCACCAGCGCAAACACCCGGCTGCCGTTCACCGGCGACACCGACACGCCGATGCGCCCGATCAGTCCCTCAGGCAGTCCCGGACTTCGCGTGATCTCCTTCCATGTCTCGCCCCCATCCGTGCTCTTGAACAGGCCGCTCCCCGCTCCACCGGACGACATCGTGAATTCCCTGCGGTACGCCTCCCAGAGCGCCGCGTAAAGCACGTCCGGGTTGGTGTGGTCGATGGTGATGTCGATGGCCGCCGTGGAATCGTTGCGGAACAATACGCGCCGCCACGTCTTGCCGCCGTCCATGCTCTTGTACACGCCCCGTTCAACGTTGGGGGCCGAGTGCTTGCCAAAGGCGGCGACGAAGATGATGTCTGGATTGGTGGGATGAATGCGGATCTTGGCGATGTTCTCGGACGCCGCAAATCCGACATGCGCCCAGGTCTTGCCCGCGTCACTCGACTTGTACACGCCATCACCGGCCATGATGTTGCCGCGAATGCACGTCTCGCCCATGCCGATGAACACGATGTCCGGGTTGCTCTCCGACACGGCCACCGCGCCGACAGAGGCTGACCGCACCTGGCCGTCCGTCACCGGGACCCACGTCTCGCCACCGTCGGTCGTCTTCCAGAGTCCGCCGCCGACGGCGCCAAAGTACGCCTCCTTGGGGCGTCCTTTCACGCCGCTCACGGCAATCGACCGGCCACCGCGCTCGGGCCCCACGTTGCGCCACTTGTAGGTGGCCAGCAGTGCCGAATCGGTGCCGTCGCGCACGGACGGTTCACGCGCGTCGAGTGCGCGCTGACCACGCCCTCCACCCGTGAGCGTGAGGGACGCAACGGTAAGTCCCGTCAGGGCGAGCGACCAGTGAACGCGACGCATGCGAAATCCTCGAATGGGGTGCCGGCTGCCAAATGCCGCGCGCGCGGCGTCGCACGGCCCGTCAACGATGCCGGACGGCCGGGCCGCTGGCAACTGGGGGCTGGACGCGCCACGCGACCTCCAGTCCGCTATCTTCCGGGCGATTCCACACCGGGTGACCCATGCGCACGCGCCCCAGAGCATCCTTGGTCCGTGCCGCGCTCTGCGCGGCTCCGTTCATTGCGACTCTGCCGGCCGCGCTGGCCGCGCAGACGAGTACCGCGTGGCGCCAGCATGACCCAGACCGCCCGCGCCCTGCCATTGTGACGCCAGGCACCATGCCGGGCGCGGCGCCCAGCGATGCGGTAATTCTCTTCGACGGATCGTCCCTTGCCGCGTGGCGCGGACGTGAAGGCGCGGCGCCGGCACAGTGGGTGGTGCGCGACGGCTACATGGAGGCGGCACCGGGCGTTGGCGCCATCCAGACTGCCGCGCCGCTCGGCGATATCCAGTTGCACATCGAATGGGCCACTCCCACTCCGCCCAAGGGACGCGGCCAGGGGCGCGGCAACAGCGGCGTCATCCTGATGGGGCGCTACGAAGTGCAGGTGCTCGACTCGTACGACAACGCGACCTACGCCGACGGTCAGGCGGGCGCGCTCTACGGGCAGTATCCCCCCCTCGTCAATGCCGCGCGACGACCCGGGGAATGGCAGGTATACGACATCGTCTTCCGCGGCCCGCGCTGGAACGCCACCGGCACGCTGACGCGTCCCGCTCGCGTGACCGTCTTCCACAATGGCGTGCTCGTGCAGGATCACGCCTCGCTGTGGGGCGGCACGGCGTGGCTGCGTCCCGCACCGTACGAACCACATGCCGCGCGCGCGCCGCTCGTGCTGCAGGATCACAGCAATCCGGTGCGCTACCGCAACATCTGGGTGCGCGCACTTCCCGACGAGCCCGCAATGGCTCCGCGTGCCGGCGAGGCAACAGACGCGCACGCGGTCTCCGCCGCGCAGATGGCTCGCTATGTCGGCACCTATCGCGCCGAAGGTAGCGACTCGTGCCGCGTGATTCGCATGCCCGATGGCACCCTTGGGCTGCAACTATTCGATCGCCCCGACACGATGCCGATTGTCTCGACGCCCGACGGCACCTTCACCTTCCGGTACACCGGTGGGCGCGTGCAATTCACGCCCGGCACGACGAGCGCCGCCTTGCGCCTGGACGTCTCCATCGCCGAAGTCGAGCGCAGCTACCTCAAGGTGCCGTAGTCGAGCCGCCCTGCCCGGCGCGCCCACTGACGGCGCGCCGCACCGCGCCAATCAGTTCGGCGGCCTCGAATGGCTTGTCGATGATGCGCTGCACCTGCACCGGCAGCGGGGACCGCGTGTAAGCATCCGCCGTAAAGCCGGTGATGACAACGATTGGCAACTGTGGATACAGCACCACCAGCCGCTCGATCAGCTCACGCCCCGACATGCCAGGCATCATCATGTCGGTGACGACGACGTCAAACGCGGCCCCGGGCTCGGCGGCAGCGTCGAGTGCCTCGGCGCCACCGCTGCACGCATGCACGTCGAATCCGACGCGCGTCAACATGCGCGTGGTCACGTTGCGCACGGCGTCCTCGTCGTCGACCAGCAGCACGACGCCACGCACCATCGGCGCCGACACATCCGCGGCATCACCCAGCACCGGTACGGACATCGACACCCGTCCTGCCCCGGTAGCGGGCAGCGCTATGGTGAACGTCGCCCCGGCCCCCGGCGCGCTCTGCACGGAAAGCTCCCCGCCGGCGCGCCTCACGATCGTGTCCACCATCGCGAGTCCCAGCCCCGTGCCGACCCCGGGGAGTTTGGTCGTGAAGAACGGTTCGAAGATGTGCGTGACATGATCCGCATCCATGCCGATGCCGGTGTCGCGCACCGAGAGCACCACGCGTCGGCTGCCGTCCGCCGCCTCGCCGCGCGCCACACCCAGCACGATGTCACCGCCCGCCGGCATCGCGTCGCGCGCGTTGACGACGAGGTTCAGCAGCACCTGTTCGAGCTGTGCACGATCCACCACCGCGCGCAGCGCACCGGCGTCGCCCTCACGCCGCACGCTCGTGCCTGACGGCAGCAACCGGCGCCAACCCGGAAGCGCCTCGTCCACGACGGCCGCGACGTCCACGGGCACCGCGTGCAGCACCTGCCGCCCGCTGAATCCCAGCAACTGCCTCGTGATCGCCGCCCCGCGGGCGGCCGCCGTGCGCATCTCCCCGACGTCGACGTGCCACGCGGCATCCAGGGCCGGGTTGGCCGCGAGGAGTTCGGCGTGGCCCTGCACGACGGTCAGCACATTGTTGAATGCGTGAGCAATTCGCCCAGCCATCTCATGGAGCGCCGAGAGCTTCTCGGCGTGCCGCACGCGCCCTTCAAGCGTGATCTCCATGGTGCGGTCCCGCCCGTTGATGACGATGCCGCGTACGTTCCCGTCGGCCAGCCGGTTGTGGCCGCGCAATTCCACATGCACCCACGAGCCGTCGGCGCGGCGCAATCGCGCCAGCACAGGTGGAGCGGCCGGATCGGTGGCAAGATCCGACAGCCAGGCGCGTACCGTGGCCGTTTCGTCCGGATGCACCAGCGACGCGAACGTCGCCTGCCCGCCCGGGGCAAAGGCCCGGTGCGACGACGCGCTCAGCCAGGTGAGCCGCCCCTCCGTCTCGGCCACGAAGATGTAGTCCGAGACGCTGTCCATCACCGCGCGGAACTGTTCCTTCTGCGCGGCCACCGCCCGCACCTGACGGCGCGTGGCCGCCTCGTGCACCAGGTGCCGCGCCACCAGCAGCCACGTCATGCACAGGGCGATCACCGCGATGGCTGAAGTGGCGGCCGTGCGCTGCGACCGGTCAGCAAACACCGCAGCCAGCAAGAGCACATACGCGCCAGACACGAACGCTGCCGGCGCAATACCGCTCTGGTACTCGCGGCCGGTGCCCAGCGGCCTGTCGCCGAGTCGCTCCCATTGACGCAGCGCATGACGCGCTGAGGCCCAGCGGAAGATCCAGGCGGCGAAGAAGACGACATCCACCAGATCACCCGCCTGGTACTGGTCGAGCAGCAGCCCGCTGATGATGAACAGCACCTGCGACATCATCCACAACGCCAGTGTGCTGCGCGTCACGACCGTCGAGGCGCGCAGGTACGCCACACCGGCCGCCAGAACGACCAGCCACCCGAGGGCCGCTTCACCCCAGGCGATCAGTGTGATCCATTGAAAGGGAGCGAGCGCCGCAAGCGGCGGCGTGAAGTACCACGTCAGCGACAGCGTGCCCACCGCGAGCAGCGCCGCGTCAAACGCCGCTTCCGTGTGCCGCAATGCCATGCGCGGATGGCGCGGGAAGCTCAGGAATGCCACGATGGCCAGCGGCGCGTACAAGACATCGGCCACACGGCTCCATACCGGCGTCCCATCCAAGGGGTATCGCGTGGCCCAGATGGTCCACGCCGCGCCCGCCACGATGATGCATCCCGCCGCCACGGCCAGCAGCCGCCACGCACGCGCCGCAGGCGCCGGAGTCAATGGATGGGCTGCGGTGCGCCACATGTCGCCGACAAACACGGCGCAGATGACGAAATACAGCGCATTCACCGTGTCGAGCAGCACGGGCCACACGCGGGCCGCGGCGAACAGCGCCAACCATGCCGCAGCGCCGGCAAGCACCAATGTCTCATGGCGATAGTCGCGCATGACACGCGCCGCGCGCTGCAGCGCGCCTGGCCCCCGTCGCCCGGTCGTCCCTTGCATCAGGAGCGCTCCGCCCGAAGATGCAGCGTGACGTGCCGCGTGCCATCCGCGTCATCGTGCAGCGCCAACGCTCCGCCCATCTCGCGAAGCACGGCCCGCGCCAGCAGCACGTCCAGTCCCTCCTCAGTCGCTGGATCAGCCGGGGCGCGAGGCCCGAGCGCGACTGCGTGCCTCGGTTCATCCACCGGGCCGCCGCCAGCACTTCCGATGCTGGCGCAACTGATCACCGCATAGGTCCCCGTGTCGAGCTCAGAGGCCGCGTCATCGCCACTGTGGAAATCGCGGCAGGTGACCGTCACACGCCACGGGCCAGGCGCCCCCGCCCCGGGCGCGGCGTTCAGGAGCACCGCATCGAGCGCGTGCCCAACCGCCACGCGGTCAATGCGCACCCGCACGGACGCGCACGCCGAGTCCGGCACGATACCACCAAAGGCGCGCGAAGCCAGAAACTCGCCCACCGCGACCACCTCGAGCTTCGGCGCCTTGCGGCGGCTCAGCGCCAGCAGCGCGCGGGTCAGGCGCAGACCGCGCGACATGGCACGCTGCATCGCGGACAGATCCTCAGCGGCAGCGCTGCCCGTCGGCACACCCTCCAGCAGCATCTCCACATGGCCGCTGATGGCACTCAGCACGTTGTTGAGGTCGTGCGCGAGCCCGCTGGCGAAGACGCCCAGCGCCTCCACTTCTTCGGCTTCATGCAGGCGGCGCGCCAGCATCGCTTCGCGCGTGATGTCGTGACCATGAATTACAATCGCGCCCACCCGCGCGTCCTGGCGCAGGTCGACCACGCGCAACGCATAGACATGCCAATCGCCGTCTGCCGCGCGCACCCGGCAAACGAGCGCACCGCTGGCATCGCCCGCTTGCGACAGGACTTCCTGAAGCGCCGGCGCGTCATCGGGGTGGACCGCGGTCATCAGTCCCCACGGAGCCGCAAACGCCGGATTGTCCCCGAGTTGCCGCCGTGTCGTCGGGCTGATGTACGAGGCACCGCCATCGCCACCGGTGAGGATGACCGCGTCGTACGAGTGCTGCACCAGCGCGGCGAAATGGGCCTGGTCCTTGGCGATCGCCCGCGCCAGCTGCGCGTGCTCCTGCTGCTCCACCATCTGCCGCGCCACCAGCAGCGCGGTCAGGGTCGAGGTGGCGACCACCAGCCAGATGTTGGTTCCGCCCCGCGGATACGCCATCTCCAGCCAGAGGGAGAGCGTCGCCGCGCCAAGGAAGAGGTACGGCACGATCCCGCTCGCGTAGGGCGCCTCGGCGGCCGGACCGGTCGAGCGAAGCGGTGGCGCGGTCACCGCGACGCGCGCCGCCGCGAGCTTCAGCGCCCAGACGGCCCACCAGGCCAGCGTGGCCGACGCGCCCGCCACATAGCGCACGCCGTGCCACTGCCAGGAGTCGATGGCGGCCTGGATGCTGAAGGCAAACAGCAGCAGCACCGCCGCACGACGCACCCCGGCATCGGCGCGGCGCAGATAGAGCAACGCGCTCAGCAGGGCGCACAGCGCTCCCGTGAGCAGTACGGCCACATCGGCCAATCCCTTGGCCGCGCCTGGCGTGATGTCGAGCGCGGGCGCGAGCGCGAAGTACCACTCCACCACGCCGACGCCAATCACCACGGTAGCCGCATCGAGCCAATGCCGCAGCGCGTCGGCCCGCCGTCGCTTGGCGCTGACGAACAGGACCAGTCCGACGACCTCCATGGTGCACCGCAACAGCGTGATGTCCTGGGCAAATGCGGGCGCCGGTAGTCCGTGGCCCGTCATCCAGCGCCACAGTGCACCAGATGCCATGCGCAATCCACATGCGACGCCCAGCAGGTACCAGGCCCAACGGTCGCGCGCCACGGCCGCACGATGGCCGGCGGCGATCATCAACGCCCCCGCCCCGATCCCCAGCAGCGCAAACAGCGTCAGGTCAATGAACGGCGCAGCCGACGCCGGCGCCCCACCTGCGAGAATCCAGGCGACAAACAGCACGGTCAGCGCAATGGCGGCACCGTCCACACGCGCAATTCGCGGCGTAGTCGAGGCAACCACGGGCTGTTCGCCGGGACGCGAGCTGGTCGGGAAGGCAGGATCCTCAGTGACGGGGGGTTCATGCGGCGCCACCGTCGGGCAGCGACTCGGCAGCGACGGAGTGGAAGTCTGCCACCCAGCGGCACCCATCGCCAGAGGAATGGGTGCGTGCCCGCCATCGACGGGGCGCTGCGGCGCCCGGCGCCTCTTCCGCAGCACCCCGCAGGCGGTACAATTCACCCGACAGCGTCCACTCGTCACCCGGAGCCCGCGTGCAGTTCGACATCATCGCCATCAACCTGCTCTATGCAGTCGCCGGCGTCGTGCTCATGTTCGTGAGCTACCGCGTCATCGACCGCCTCACCCCCGAGGTCAATTTCCCGGCGGAGCTCAGCAAGGGAAACGTGGCGGTGGCGATCTTTGTGGCGTCCATCTTCATCTCCATCGCGCTGATAATTGGTCACGCGCTGAATTGACGCCCGTGCGCCTGCGACTGGTCGTCCTCGCGTCCGTGCTGTTGACCGCGGCCCTCTCCGCGCAGGACGCGCCGCGCGGCGCCGCCAAGCGACTTGCCGACCGAAACACCGGCCGCTACGACGACACCTTCCGGCGCTATAGCAAGCGGTTCTTTGGCGCCGGGTTTGACTGGCACTACTTCAAGGCGCAGGGCATGGCGGAAAGCGGTCTTGACCCCACCGCCAAGAGTTGGGTCGGCGCCCGCGGCGTCATGCAGCTGATGCCGATGACCTATCGTGGCATCGCCTCGCATCGACCCGAGTTCGGTGCCATCGATGACCCAGAGTGGAACATCGCGGCCGGCATCATGCACGATCGCTATCTCTGGACGCTCTGGGCCAAGTCCATTGCCGAGCCCGAGCGCCCGGCCTTCATGTTCGCCAGCTACAATGCCGGCGAGGGGACCATCATGCGCGCCCGCACCGCCGCCATGGGCGCGGTGGGAAGCGCCGAGGAATGGGCGCACGTCGCACAGGTCGCGCCCACGGTGCCGCGATGGCGATATCGCGAGACGCTGGACTACGTGCGCAAGATCGACAAGTACTATACTGGGCTCGGCAAGCCGCGCTGACCTCACCAGTTGTCCCCCTTTCAGACGAGGATCTGCCATGACAAACCGATGGCGCACGTTACTGGGTGTTCTCGCCGCATCGGGCACGGCCCTCCCGCTCGCCGCACAGTAGCCCGACGCCGCGAACTGCAAGGACCACGCACTCATCTCCCGGCTTCCCGGCTACTGGATCCAGGCGTGCACGCTCAAGCAGTTCGACGCGTACCCCTTTGCGGTCGGCAAGGGAAAGACAACGCCGGTGGAAGGCCAGTTCACGCTCATCAGATACCAGCCGCCGGCCAGTCTCACGACCAAGCCGAGCGTCTTGCAGATGCTTCGCAATGTCGAGAACGCCGTCAAGCAGGTGGGCGGCACGGTGGTGGCGACGGAATCGAGCAAGGAAACGCTGAAGCTCACCAAGGACGGCAAGGAGCTGTGGATCGAGGCCTGGGCCGACTTCACCGGCCAGTACATCCTGACCATCGTGGAAAAGGCGGCCATGGTGCAGGAGTTGGTCGCCAACGCCGCGGCATTTGCCGATGGCCTCAAGGCGACCGGCCACATCGCCGTCGACGGCATTCTCTTTGAGACCGGCAAGTCCACGCTCAAGCCCGAGTCGGAGCCTGCGCTCATTGAAGTCGGGCCTCGGCAAGCATTGGAATACCTCGTATGCACAAGATTCCCAGCCAGTCCGACTGGGGCCGCTCCAAAGTGCGCCGTCCATCAATCGACGTGATCGTCGATGGCGCACTCCATGCACCAGTCCGCAGGGACGATGCCGGACTTGGCAAACACCCGGCGGCGGCACGCCTTGCCAGACGATCGAAAACGAAACAGCGGCGCCCCGTCGGGACGCCGCTGTTTCATCGTCGACTGCAAACGAATGGAGGCG
>JANYJW010000058.1 GCA_025361705.1 Gemmatimonas sp. | reverse complement strand
TTTGTCATCAAGGCCCCAGGCGCTGCGGTGGTGACCACCAGCGAAGCCAAGCGCGATATCCCAGGCACCTTTCGGGTGGCGGAGAACCACAGGGTCTATGTCACCAAGGATGGCCAGCCCATTGGCGGGATGGTCAGCATGGAGATGATGGCATTGCTGGAAGAGGCCTTGGCCGACCGTGACATGGCAGCGGTGGCTGGGCAGCGTTTCGACGCGGTGCGCAGCGGCGCCGATGCATTGCTCGACGCCGACGATTTCTTTGCAGCGGCTGATGCGCTGCTGTCACCTCCCAAGCGCAAGTAGCGCCGCGCCGCGTCACGCATTGAGATGCCCCGGCCTCCACGCGGTTCGTCATCCAAGGGCAAAGCTGTGCGGCGCTCCGGAGTGGCGCGTGCATCGGCCACTGGACCGTGGCGAATCCGCGTGGCCCGGCGTGTGCTCATTGATGACATCACACGGCTGGGGCAGGCGGCATTTCACGTGGCACGCAAGGTGATCACCAAGAAGCTCGCCATAGCGCCTGAGCAGTACGGGGCACACTTGCACGCCCCCCTGCACGGTCTGTACAAGTTGAAGTCGGGCCATGTGCGCATTGCATACCACATCGAGCACGACGCCCACGAAGTGTGGATCCTGATGATCGGCGATCCGCGTACGATATGGGAATCTGGCGAGGGCGGGATTCTCGCGCGCCTCGACGAGGAACGGAGATAGCATGCTCTTCCGCCACGACCCGCCGGCCAGCCGCGTCGCCGACCGCTTTGGCTCGAACGAGGCGGTCTTCTCGTCGGCCGTCGAGCGCGGCCTGCACGTGGTGCGCGTGGGCGCGGGGATGGAACGCAGCCTCGAACTGCTGCACACGCTCGCCGAGCAGTTGCCGCCCGTGGTCGATTGCGCCATCGACTGCCTGCGCAGCAGGCGCCGCTTCGTGGGCGAGGGGCTGAGCCTGCCCGAGGTGCGCGAGACCATCGCGCGGCTCAAGGTGCCGCTGCTGGCGAGCGGCGGCGTGGAGCTGGCCGTGTACACCGCCGAGGACCAGTTGGTGCTCAGTCCGCTGCTCGATCTGTGGATCTACAGCCGCACCGACCGATGGGTGTACCTGCTGGTTGGCGAGGAGCTCGAACAGGTGGACGACGTGCCGCCCCGTGGGTGGACCGTGGGCCGCGACGAGTTCAGCGGCGCGCCCGAACTGGTGCAGGCCATCGAGAAGACGGCCGAACGGCTGACGCTGCGCGCCGTCTGACCTGACCGCGCCGGTCTAATGGACGTATAGCACCGCCCCCGATACCTTTGACGCAACACACGGGTGGCGCAGCCGCACGGTCGCCCCATTCCCCCTTCAGACCTCGGGATCAATGAATCGCGCGTCTCTCCTTGCTGCGGTGATGGTCAGCGTTGCGTTGCCGCTGGCGGCGCAGAATCCGGCGCCGGCAAGCGCGGTCATCGCGCCAAGTGGCCAGACCGCCGCGCAGGCCGCGGCGCAGGCGATGGGGCGCAATGTCAGCAATGACGAAATCGCCGCCGCCATCAGAAAGTCGGGGCTCAACAAGGACCAGTTGCAGGCCAAGCTGAAGGAAGCGGGCTACGACACGTCACTGGCGACGCCGTTCTTTGGCGGCAATGCGACGACGCGCAGCGCCACGGCGACGTCCGACTTCACGCAGGCGCTCTCGCAGCTCGGCTTGTTCAGCGGCGTCGAAGGGGCGCAGAAGGCCGACTCAATTGTGCGGAAGCTGTCTCGGCCCGCCAGAAAGGACACCACGCAGGGCGTGGTGTTCGGCAAGGACATCTTCAGCCGCGCCACCACGGCATTCGATCCCGTCACGGCGGGGCCCGTGGACGCCGCGTATCGCCTGGGCGTGGGCGATGCCGTGCAGCTGGTGGTCACCGGGCAGGTGGAGCTGGCGTACCAGATGGAACTGCGCCGCGACGGCACGGTGATCATCCCGCAGGTGGGGCAGGTGTCGATTGCCGGGCTCACGCTCGACGGCGCGCGCGCCGTGCTCAAGACGCGGATGGCGCAGTCGTACAGCGGGCTCACGTCGGGCGAGGCGCGGCTGGACCTGTCCATTGGCCGCATTCGCAGCAACGCGGTCTTCGTGATTGGCGAGGTGGAGCAGCCGGGCGCAATTCAGGTGAACGCGCTGTCGACGATCTTTCACGCCATTGCGCGCGCCGGCGGCCCCACCGAGCGCGGCTCATTCCGCGGCATCGAAGTGCGGCGTGGCGGGCAGGTGGTGCGCACACTCGACCTCTACGCGTACCTGCTCAAGGGCGACGCGTCCAACGACATCCGCACCGAACAGGGCGACGTCATCTATGTGCCGCTGGCCACGCGCAACGTCACGGTCATTGGCGAGGTGCGCCGCGCCCGGCAGTTCGAGTTGCGCAGTGGCGAGGGCTTCAAGGACCTGCTGAGCTTTGCCGGTGGCCTGCTGGCCAGCGCCAGCGTGGACCGCGTGCAGATTGACCGCATCCTCGCGCCCGATCGCCGGACGCCCGGCGTGGAGCGCGTCAAGGTGGACGTGCAGGTCAAGGGCGACCTCGACTCGCTGGCGCGCGTGCCGCTGGCCGACGGCGACATCGTGACCGTCTTTGCCATTGGCGACGTGCGCCGCAACGTGGTGACGCTGCGCGGCGAGGTCTTCCAGCCGGGCGAGTACGAGTACCGCGACCGGCTGACCATTGGCCAACTGCTGCAGCGCGCGCAGGGCATCATGCCGTGGGGCCTGGCCGATCGCGTCAAGATCGTGCGCCAGATTCCGCTCACCGGCCGTACGCAGCTCTACTCGGTGGATGCATCCAGCGACGCCGGCCGCACCTTTGTGCTCAGCGAGTTCGACGACGTCGAGGTGCTCGACGCCCGCCTGGCCTTCCCGTCGGGGCGCGTCTTCGTGGCCGGCGCGGTGAACAAGCCGGGCGAGCGGCAGTTTGTCGAGAATGAATCGTTGCGCGATGCCATTGAGCGCTCGGGCGGCTTTGCCGAGGATGCCCAGTGGGTGGACGTGTCACGCCGCCACACCGGGGCCGACTACTCCGACACCACGAGCATTGTCTTCTCGGTGCCCGCCGGCACGCCATTTGCCTCGTTGGCCACCGCCGACCAGTTCAAGCTGCAGCGCGACGACCGCATCTACGTGCGCTCGTCGCCGGGCTTCCGCTCGCAGCGCATCGTGGCGCTCAAGGGGGAGTTCAAGTACCCGGGCGAATACGCCATCAACGAGAACCGCGACCGCCTGCGCGACATCGTGCTGCGCGCCGGCGGCCCGCTGCCGTCGGCCTACGCCGAGTCGTTCCGGCTGCGGCGCACCGGACTCGACGTGTCGGTGGACTTCAAGGCCGCGCTGCGTGACGCCGCGGGCGCCAACATCCTGCTGCTGGCCGGCGACTCGCTGATCATCGACAGCGACCCGCGCACCGTCGAAGTCACGGGCGCGGTGAGCAAGCGCACGCTGCTCAAGTACGAGCGCGGCCGCTCGGTGCAGGACTACATCGAGCTGGCCGGCGGCCCCACCGAGAAGGGGCTCGACCACAAGGCCGTGGTCACGTATCCGTCGGGCATGTCGCGACGCGTGCACAAGGTGGCGCTGCTCTTCACCACGTCGCCTGACGTCGTGGCGGGATCGATCATCACCGTGCCCGAAAAGCCCGAGAGCAAGACGACCACCGGCGAAGTGTGGGCGCGCATCGTCGGCTCCACGTCGGCGCTTGCGTCGCTGATCATCGCCGTGGCTGCCCTCAAGAAGCTCTAGGCGCGTGAGCACCTTGGCGTACGCAGTCGCGGCGGCGCTGGCCAACCTGGCCGGCGCCGCCGCGGTGCTCTCGCGGCGGTCGTGGAGCGCACGGTCGCTGGAGTTCGTGCTGGCCTTCTCGGCGGGCTTCCTCATTGCCGTCTCGCTGGGCGACCTCGTGCCCGAGGCCATCAGCACCGGCGGCGCCAACGCCAGCTGGATCATCCTGCTCGGGTTCATGCTGGTGCACCTCACGCAGCACGTCTTCGTGCGGCATTTCCATTTTGGCGCCGAGACGCACCAGGTGGAGGCCAGCGTGGGGGTGTCGGCGCTGGTGGGGCTGACGCTGCACACGTTCATCGACGGCGTGGCCATTGCCACGTCGTTTGCCGTGACGTCGCACCTGGGCCTGCTGGTGTTCGCGGCCATCGTGCTGCACAAGCTGCCCGAGGGCTTTGCCATTTCGTCGCTCTTTCTCGCGGCGGGTGGCAGCAGGCGCGCGGCACTGCTCGCCGCCGGCGCACTGGGCGTGGCCACGGTGCTCGGCGCGCTGGCGACGGGAGTGTCGCAGCTCATCGCCACGCACGGGCTGGCGCTGTCGGCGGGGGTGACGCTGTACGTGGGAGCGTCGAACCTGATCCCGGAGTTTCAGGGGAAGCGGGGGTGGCACCACAACGCGTTCTTCTTTGCGGGGTGCCTGGCGTACAGCTTGCTGACGATCTTCCTGCCGCACTGAGTTTCTGTGCGCGTGCGCAGTGCAGCGGGGACGTCCCCTCGAAATTCTCGGGCCCATCGAGCGGGATCGGTGCGCGGCGCAGTGCAGCGGGGACGTCCCCTCGAAATTCTCGGGCCCATCGAGCGCGCGCCGCTTCGCGTCGCG
>JANYJW010000031.1 GCA_025361705.1 Gemmatimonas sp. | reverse complement strand
GACTTCCCGCGGGGAAGTGCTGGATTATGACGTGGAGTGGCGCTTGGTAACCGCGGGGCGCGCGAAGCTATCCTGGACTCCCAACACCCCGGCCGGGCGCGGCGGCGGGGAGGCCAAACTGCACCTCGAGAGCACTGGGCTGGTATCGCGGCTATTCCACGTGAACGACGATTACACGTCAAGCGTCGGTTCAAATTTTTGCGTGGAGACCACCTTCCTCACGGCTCACGAAGGCAGCCGAAATCGGGAAACCAAGGTCACCTTCGACGCTAGCGCCAAGAAGGCCAGTTACCTGGAGAAGGAGATTCCCAAGAATACGACGGTGGCGGCGCACGAGACTGAAATCCCGGCTTGCGTGCACGACATTATCGGCGGTCTTTTCTTTCTTCGAAGCGTAAATCTGGAACCGGGGCATTCGATGGAGATCCCGGTGAGCGACGGGAAGAAGACGGTGTCCCTGAAGGTAGAGGCGCAGGGACGCGAAGACATCAAAACTCCAGCAGGGATGAAAAAAACTGTACGCTGTGAAGTTTTTGCGTTCAATAACGTGCTTTACCGTCGCCCCGCGCACCTGCACGTTTGGCTCACGGACGACAATCGCAAGCTGCCGGTGCAGATCGAGATCCACATGCAATTCACGATCGGGACAGTTACACTACGATTGAACAAAGAGAGCACGTTATGAGATGGATAGCGGCAGTTCTGGTCATCCTCGGAGCTGGCTGGGCGACGGCTCAACAAAGCTCAACTTCGACTGCAAATTCAGGCGGCGGCACGGGCGGCGCGACGCTCAATGCCAAAGATTCGGAACAACTGGCGAGGCGCATCACGCAGCTGATGGAATCCACGGCGGTGATGGTGCCCGGCTTGACGCGCAGCACCGCAACCATTGCCGAAAGTTCGCGGCAGGCGCTGGCCGGGCTCCAAACCACGCCGCAGAACAGCGGGCTGACGTACAGCTTGTTGGCCGAAGCGCGGGCGTACTTGGCGGTTGCCGACGCGCTGCCGAAGCCGGTGTCTCTTCCCGAGACGGCGCGCCAGCAGTTCGCCGAATTGCGCGACTCCGTGGAACGTTTAGGAATTTACTTTGAATTGCTGCTGGATCAGAAGGAGCGTCAGCTGCGGAATCCGGATCGCGACAATCTGCGGCGCTATGCGGACGCCAATGAGAAGCTGAGCCCACCGTCGCCAGCCATGCCCCGAGTGGTTTTCTTCGGCGATTCGATCACGGATGGGTGGCGGCTGAACGAATATTTTACGGGGCGCGAGTATATAAACCGCGGGATTAGCGGGCAGGTAACCGGCGAGATGCTGGGGCGCCTGAAGGCGGACGTGCTGGACTTGCATCCCCGGGCCATGCTCATTCTAGCGGGGACTAACGACATCGCGCGCGGGGTTCCGGTGAAAACGATCGAAAACAATCTGGAGATGATCGGCGAGTTGGCGAATCTACAGCACATCCGGCCGTTGTTCGCGTCGATTCTGCCGGTGAGCGATTATCACAAGGACTCGAATCCGCGCTTTGAGATGACTAGGACCCGCCCGCCGGCGGCCATCATCGAGATCAATAACTGGATGCAAAATTACTGCCGCCAGCATAATTACACCTACGTGGATTACTACAATGCATTGAAAGACAACACTGGAATGCTGTTAGCGGACGCGTCGGATGACGGGCTGCATCCCAATGGAAAGGGGTACCGTATCATGGCTCCGATCGCCATGGACGCGATAAATCGCGTGGTACCGGGCGGGATGGTTTCGACCGAGACGCGACCGGCGGTGAGGATGGCTCTCGACGATTCCGTGCACGACGGCCAAGCCGAGTCCAGTGCCCTCGCCCAACTGCTTCGTGGTGAAGAACGGCTCAAAGACCCGGCCCAGCGTGTCGGCGCTCATGCCATGACCGGTATCACTCACCGAGAGGCACAAATAGAGGCCCTCGTGCAAGTCGACATGCCGCTGGGACTGGGTGGTGTCGAGCACCACCGGACGCAATTGCACCGTCAGCTCCCCGCCTCGTTCGCGCATCGAGTGCGCCGCATTGGAGACGAGATTGACGAGCAGTTGGTAGATCTGAATGGGGTCCGCCAAGACCGGGGGGGCTCCCTCAGCCAGATCCGTCCGAAAGGCGATGGTCGCCGGCAAGGTCGCACGCAGCAGCTTGAGCGCCTCCTTCACGATCGCTCCCACGTCGGTGCTGCTGCGCGCGCGCTCCTGCTGGCGGCTGAAGGTCAGAATCTGACGCACCAGCTCGGTTGCCCGATGTGTGGCCTTGAGGATCTCCCGAACTGACTCCTGGGCCGGATCGTCGGGCGCCAACTCTGCGGACATCAATTCGGTGTTGCCGACAATTGCGCCGAGGATGTTGTTGAAGTCGTGGGCAATGCCCCCAGCGAGTGTCCCGATGGCCGCCATCTTCTGACCCTGATGGCGCTGCAGCTCGAGCCGCCGCTGCTCGCTAATGTCCCGAAAGGTGACCACGGCCCCCGACGGATGGCGATCATCCATGATCGGCGTGCTCGTGTACTCGACCTCGAGTTGCGACCCGTCCTTGCGCCAGAACACATCATCCGGCGCGCGGTGGATCTGGCCGTCCTTGTACGCCGCATAGATCGGACAGAACGCCGCGTCATACGCGCTTCCGTCCTTTCGTGTGTGATGCCACGTTTGGTGACTGGGCCGCCCGATTAACTCGTCGGCCTCGTAGCCGAGCATCCGGGCTGCCGCCGGATTCACGAAGGTGTGGCACCCGTGGTCGTCAAGCCCGAGGATTCCCTCGGTGACCGAGGACAGAATGAGCGCGTGCTGGTCCTTCAATCGTCCGAGGGCCTGTTCGGCCACGGCGCGCTGACCCGTGCTCAGGTAGAGGAACCACGACAGCATGAGGAACGCGACCACCAGCATGGCCAGGAGCAGGAGCACCTTCCTGAGATTGTCCTGCACAAAGCCGATCACCTGCCGTTGCGGTGCGTTCAGGACGACAATCCAGGAGGCATTGGCAAACGCGATGGGCGCATAAGCGGCGAGCTTCATCGGTCCGCCCTTCAACTGGTACTCGCTGGTGCCGTTCTTGGCCTTCAGGGCACGTTCGACATAGTCGAACGACACATGGCACTGTCCGCATGTCGCGTTCTTCTCGCCGATGTTCACATGCGACATTTCCGGATGCTCGGACTGGAACAAGACCGTGCCGTTCTGGTCCACTATCCACGCGTGAACGTCCTGGTGCCCCGTGGCCAGGAGGGGCACGCGGGCGGTCATGAGCGACTTGAGATCCAGGGTCATGACGAGCAGCCCCATCCACCGCTGACGGCCCGTCGCGGACGGCGACGCTCCCCGCCAGAGCGGCGTCGCGACGTAGAGGCCTTCGTCGTTGCGTCGCGTTGGGTACAAGGGGTCGGTCCGCGACCCCGACGAAATCAGGACCTTGCCGCGATTGACTGGGTTCTTCGCCCACGCAACAACGTTGGGCGTGGCGAACTCCACGGCCTGCGCCGTCTGACTGGTGGAGAACAAGACGTTGCCGGATCCGTCGATGCCGGTGATGGTCGAAGGCGGCAGACCCGGCGTTGGCGTCGAGAAGTTCTCAAGTTCGCTGCCGATCCGACTGGGCTCGCCGCCAGGCCCGTACGCGAGTCGCGCGACATGCAGCACCGAGTGAGCCGAGGCGCCGAGATACGATTCCACCTCGCGAGCCAGTTGCTGCGCGCGGGCCGACTGATAGGAACTGAAGCGAGAGACCACTTGTTCACGCGCACCCGCAGCCACGTCCACGACAAAATAGGCTACGATCCCGATGAGGAGCAGCGGGATGAAGATGAGCAGACGGTTCCGAAACCCCGACATTTTCGAACCTCGGGCAATTGCACGCAGCGTCGACCGCTACGGGATTCTCGTCTGACAGCGAGCGCCCGGGCCAACACATTCTGTACGCGTGGACGGTCACAGTGTTGACGGACCATGGCCCTGTCACGGCGCGCATGACGCCTGATGGCATGGCCACGTCGCGACGCTGCGCGCAGTGCCGGACCGACAAGTATGGTGTCGGCGCATTCAGCGATGGGGCATGCGGTCGTGAATGAACGGGGAGTGACTCAGAAGCTCACCCCCAAGCTCATGTACCCGCTTCCCGACGGAGCCTCCGCGTACGCCCTGCCCTGCACCGGCCGCGCCCAGCCGGCCCGCAGGCGGTAGGGCACGTCGTAGCTGAGCACGGCGGCATCGAGCGCGAGTTCGCCGCCGGCCGACGACATCCACGTGCGCGGCGTCGCTCCCGACGGGCAGCCGATGGTGCCAGGTCGCACGCCTGCGGGGCACCACGCGGTACCGGCGTCGGCAAAGAACGTGGCGCTCACGCGCTGCGCGAAGACCGGCACAAAGCGCGTGCCCCAGCTGGGAATCGCAAGCGGCGCGCGATACTCCGCCGAGCCGCCCAGCGCGCGGATGCCCTGCTGCGCTCCCGGCGCGAAGCCGCGCACGAAGAACGTGCGGCGCACATCGCCCGCCACGAGGCCGGGGGCAATCTCAATTGTCGAGCCGCTCACGCCACCAGCGCGCAGTTCGGTGTTGGTCTTGTCGTCGGCCACTCCGATGGCGCCGCGCAGGGCAATCACATGGTGCGCCGGACCTGGAATGAACCCGATGGACTTGAACGCGCCGGCCGAGGCGAGGTACGTCACCGAGCGCGTGGCAGATGCGTCGTCGGTGCGCCAGCGCAGGCGCGCGCCCGCTTGGAGGCTGACGCCGTCTTCGGGCCCCACGGCGAGCATCGGCGTGCGCGTGTTGGTCCAGCCGGCGTTGAGCGTGAACGTGGGATACGTGAGAGTGCGCAGAAAAAGCGGACTGCCCAGGCGGCTGATGAGTGGCGCAGGATCGGTGGCGAAGTCGCGCCACTCCATTTCGGCGCCGGCGCTCAGCACGGCCACCTGGCGCACGCGTTGGCGCACGAGCGTGAGCGCGCCGCCGGCAAATCGCCGACGGCGCGACAGCGTGCCCGCCGGCGCGTGCGTGCTGTCGACGAGCGGCGTGTGGTCCCACTCTTCCAGCGCCGATACATCCACCAGCGGCAGTCCGAAGCCCGCGTAGCGATACGACGCGAAGCCGGAGTTCTCGTTGCGCGTGCCGTCATGCGACACGGCTGCCGCATACGCGTGCCGACCCACGATGTCATTGCCGCTCACCAACGCGCCGTAGCGATACCGGTTCTCGTCGGTGACCTCGACAATTGGCATCCACCAGCGCGGCAGCAGTTGGCGCAGCGGGCGGTAGGGCTCCACGGCGCCGGCGGCGGGCGTGGCGGGCGGTGTCGCCTGCTGGTCGTCGATGGCCGGCAGCGCGACGCCTGCGCGCACCTCAGGCAGCGTCGCCTCGACGAGGCGCTCGCCCTGGCCGCGCGTCTCAACAGCAACATACCTGCCGGCCGCAACCGCCTCGGGCGCATCGAGCGAGGTCGCGCCCGCCATGCCCGGATGCAAGGCCCCGGTGGCCACATCGACGCCCCACACGGCCGCGGTGCCGGTGGCGTTCACGCTGAAGAGCACCGTCTTGTCGTCGAGCGTCCACGCGGGATCGTCGACCGTGGCGCGCGCCGAGGCGAGCACGCGGGCGCCGTGGCCCAGCGAGTCGAGGAGCACGATGGCCATGGTGCCACCGTGCACCCAGCGCGTGGCCGCAATGCGCGTGCCGTCATGCGACCAGCGCGGCGCGCTCCACGTGGTGTCGAGGCTCGCGCGGGTGATGGGCATCACCGCGCCCGCCGCATCGACGCGCACGAGTCGGGTAGCGCCGGCGACATTCTGCGCGGCGACAATGGCGCCGTCGCTCCATCGCGCGTCGGGGGCAAAGAGCCGCGCGCCGCGGGTAAGCGCGTGCTCGCTGCCGTCGACCTCGCGCACCCATACATCAGACCACAGCCGCCACGGGTCGGCCCACTCGGCTTGCGCAAAGAGCACGCGTCCGTCGCGCAGGGCGACGTTGGGCTCGAGCGTGTTGCGGCGCGCGAGGCGGCGCGCGAGGCGGCGCGGCGGCATGGTGGTCGAAGACAGCGCGTACAGCCCCGACACCTCGCGGCCGTTGGACGCGACAAACAGGACGCGGCCGTCGGGCGCGACACGCGGAAAGCGCGCATACCACGCGGCGGTGCTGCGAGGCGACACGACCGTGCCCGCCGCGGCGCCGCGCACGGCGCCAGTCAGCGAATCGGCGAACACCCGCCACTGCGCCGCGAACGTCGTGCCGAACTCGCGCTGCGCCGACCGCTCGAAGCTCCACGGCATCAGCCGTCCCGAGGTGCGTTCCACGAAGCGTTCCACGCTGCCCGCGCCGCCGCGTCCCTCGACGGACTGCACGAGGAGCGAGCCAAGCGCATAGGCCGTGGTGCCGCCGGGAAAGTCGAGCGACGCGGCCGACCATGCGCCGAACCGCGGCAGGCGGCCGTCGAGCGCGAGCGCATTGGCGTACGGCACATGCGTGAGTCCCTCCACGCGGCCGCCGTCGCCGAGCTTTGACTCGTAGTGCACGGCGAGCCCCTCGAGCAGCCAACTCGGCGCCCACGCATTGGGAAAGAGCATCGGCTGCCGCCCGAACACCGCCTGCGCCACGCGCCACCATCCGCGCGTGCGGTCCAGGTGGAAGACGTGCACCAGCTCGTGCTGCACCACGAGGTCGAGCCAGTCGTCGCGGAATCGCAGCGTGCGGTCGTCCACCGGTGGCCGCGCAAAGACGACCATGCGCGGCGTCGGCGACACGTACGCGTAGCCATTGGAATAGTCGACGTTGTCTGCCACCACGAGGTCGATGCGGCCACGCGCGGGCGTGAGCAGCGGACTCAGTCGCTCGTACGCACGCTCAGCGCTGCCGGCCGCGCGACGCGCGACGGTTTCAATGGACGCATCGAAGTGCACCGCGAAATGCGGTGTGACAATGGTGCGCCAATGGTCGTTGGGGGCCTGGGCGTGACTCGCGAGCGGCAGCGCGAGCCCGAGCGCCGCGCACACGAGCGCGCGTGCGTGGTGTCTGGCGAGCCGCCGAATCACGGCGCCACCAGACTCTTGAAGTACGCCTCCAGCCCGTCCACGATGCCCATCGCGTACGCCGTCTGGAACTCGCGCGTGCGCAGCGCCGCTTCCTGCTCGGGCATCACCACCCACGCGCCCTCGCACAGCACCGAGGGAAACCAGGTGGCGCGCGCGACGGCGAGGTTGTTGAAGAAGATGCCCTCGTCGCGCAGCCCCATGTACCGCACCAGCCCCTGCTGCACCGCGCGCGCCAGCGGCTCACTCTGCGGATGAAAGAAGAACGTGCCCGAGCCGCGCGCGGCCGCGTACGGATTGGCGCCGTCGGCAAACGCATTCAGATGAATGCTCACAAACGCCTCGGCGTTGGCGCGCCGCGCCGCGATGGGGCGCGCGCCCAACGCCACGGCGTCCATCGAGGTGCGCAGCATCACCACCGTGGCGCCGCGCGCCTCGAGCAGTTCCTTGAGTCGTTCGCCAATGGCGAGCGTCGCCTCGGGCTCGCGCAGGCGTGTGGGACCCATCGCGCCGGCCGGCGGATGCCCGGGGTCGACAGCGATGACGCGCCCTCGCAGCGGCGCGTTGGCATCGATCGACGGCACGTGGCGCACGCGCAGCACCAGTGCGCCCGATCGCCAGAACACGAGGTAGCCCACCGACGCGTGGCGCAGGTCGACCGCAAGGCGCACCCGGTCATTGCTCACCTGCTCCCAGCGCACCAGGCGCACCGTGGGGTCCTGGGTGTCGTAGCGGATGATGTCGAGGTTGGCGCGCGTGCCGTAGACCGTCAGCGACATCCCGCCGGGCGACTGGTCCACGGCGAACGGCGCACGCGCATCCATCGACAGCACGAGGTCGGTATAGCCGACGCCGTTCGCCACGCGCGCCGCCGTGATGCGATGCGTACGCGCCGCATCGTCGGGGCCGGCGGGCCGCGCCGCGGCATCGGCCGTCGCACGGTCGACCTTCGGCTCGGGCGTCACGGCACTCGCGTCGACCCACGCCTCGAGCTGGCTGTCGAGCCGAATGCGCGTGCTGCCGCCCAGGCGCCCGGTGGCCTGCACCTGCGTGCCGGGCAGCAGGAACCACTTGTACGTGCCACTCGGCCCGGTGCGCACGATGGTCACGGCGTCCGTGTCGGCCACGGCGTCGGTGTTGGTGTTGCCGAGCGTGACGACCATCGGATAGCCCACGGTGTCGAGCACCGCGCGCGCTGCAGGACGCGGTGCCGTGTCGCGCACGGGGAAACGCACACGGCGCACCGCCGAGCTCGTTTCGCCGGTCGGCAGCGTGGCGTGCAGCGTGTACGCCGTGTCGGCCGGCACGGGCAGAAACGCCATGAAGCTGCCGTTGGCGTTCACCGGCACGCGCACGCCATTGATGGTGAGCGTGGCCTCGCCGTGGCCCACGCTGCCAAAGACAAACGTCGATTCGCGCACCGCGATGACGTGACCGTCGGGCGGATAGACAAGATCAACCGCGAGCGCACCGACCGCCTTTGGCATTGCAGGCAGTGCGCGCAGCGCCGCGACCGTCGGAGGTGTCGGCGCCGCGGGCACCGGCGCGGCGACTGGGGCGCGCTCGGGCGCGGGCGCGGTGGCCGGCGCGGGAGGGGCGCCAACGCAGGCGGCGAGTGCCAGGCACCCTGCGGCGACCGCGCGGGCGGAGATCGGGGGCAGCGTCATGGCCCAATATTACCCCGAATCCGGCGTTTGGGCGGGGGGCGGCCCCCTTGGGCCTTGCCTAGCCGCAGGCCCCCCCAAATACCTATTATATGCGGGCGTATTGTACCGGGCTCGTAACCCATGGGGAGTGGCGTGAACCGTTGCGGCTTCTGCGGTCGGGATAATGAAGGCGAGTCGCGTTTCTGCATCGACTGCGGAAAGCCGATCGTCAGCAGTGGCGCGCGCGTCATCGAGGTGGCGTCGATCCTGAGCCCCGGCGGAGCGCGCATGTCGTCGCCGGCATCGGGCATTCCGCAGACGCGCGTCTCATCGGCCGCCAAGGTGATGCCGGCTGCCAAGGGCTGCCCCCTCTGTGGCGCGCAGGTGAACACGGGGCTGCCGTTCTGTCCGCAGTGCGGCGGCCGGATGAACAGCGAGGTGCCGCCCGAACCGCCGACCATGCTCATCTGCGACGCGTGCGGCAAGCCGGTGCGCGGTGGTGACCAGTTCTGCGCGCGGTGCGGCGCCAAACGCGATGGCGCCGAGCCTCCGGCGCCGGCCGGCGGCACGCAGGTGTTTTCGGCGCGCGGAACGCAGAATGGCCCCAAGCTGGCCCTGCTGGGCGAGACGGGGCAGACCACGCAGACATTTACGATTGGCGGTGGCGAAGGAATCGTGGGCCGCAATGACGGCGAGATCCGCTTTCCCGACGACGTCTTCATGAGCCCGGTGCACGCGCAGTTTGCGGTGCGCGAAGGGCAGGTCTTTGTGCGCGACCTCGGCTCGCGCAACGGCACGTGGGTCTTTCTCGACGCGCCGCAAAAGCTCACCGATGGCGACGCCATCCTGGTGGGGTCGCAGATCCTGCGCTTCAAGCGCCTGGGCTACCCCGGCCCCAACCCGCCCGAGGCAGACGCCACGCGGCGCCTGGGTTCGCTGTTGCCGCACGCCGATGTTGCGGTGCTGCAGCAGCTGCGCGCCGACGGCTCGGTGCGCGATGCGATGCACCTGAGCCCCGGCCGCAATGTGTTCCTCGGCCGCGACAAGGGCGACTGGGTGTATCCGTACGACCAGACGATGAGCGGCAGCCACGCCGAGATTCGCAGCGAGGACATGGACTTTGTGGTGCTCGACGCCGGGAGCCGCAACGGCGTGGCCGTGTCGGTGCGCGGCGAGCGCGCGGTGCGGGTGGGCCAGCGCGTGCTGATGGGCGACCAGATTCTGCGGCTGGAGAGCCTGTGAGCGACCAGAAGATCTGCCCCACGTGCGGCACGGAGTATCCGCTCAGCGAACGCTTCTGCCCGCGTGACGGCACGGCCCTGCGCAGCGCGAGCGCCAGTGCCGACCTGATGGGCACCGTGGTGGCCGATCGCTACCACATCCTCAAGAAGCTCGGCGAAGGCGGCATGGGGCAAGTGTACCTGGCCGAGCACGTGAAGATGGGACGCAAGAGCGCGTTGAAGGTGATGAACCCCGGCATGAACCAGGATGCGGACGCCATTGCGCGGTTCAATCGCGAGGCATCCAATGCCAGCCGGCTCAACCACCCGAACATCTGCGCCATCTACGATTTTGGCGAAACACCCGACGGGCTCATCTACCTCGCGATGGAGTTCATCGAGGGGCAGTCGCTGACGGCGCTGGTGGAATCGTGCGGTGCGCTCCCCGCAGCGCGCGGCGCCGCCATCATCCATCAGAGCGCCGACGCGCTGCAGGTGGCCCACGACGCGGGCATCGTGCATCGCGACCTGAAGCCCGACAACATCATGATTGCCAAGAATCGTGATGGGTCGGACCTGGCCAAGGTGGTGGACTTCGGCATCGCCAAGGCGCACAGCAGCGATGCGCAGAAGGTGACCAAGACGGGCATGGTGGTGGGCACGCCGGAGTACATGAGCCCCGAACAATTGTCGGGCGACAAGCTCGACGGACGCAGCGACATCTACTCGCTGGGCCTCGTGGCGTTCAACTGCCTCACCGGCAAGCTGCCCTTCCCTGCGGAAACGGCGCAGGAGGCGATGATTGCGCGCCTCATCGAGCTGCCCAAGACCTTGGCCGAGATGAAGCCCGACGTGGCGTGGACCGACGAAGTGCAGCGCGTGATGAGCAAGGCGTTGGAACGCGACGCCGCCGAGCGGTATCAGAGCGCAGCGCAGTTTGGGCGCGAGCTGTGGGCGGCGTGCGAGAGCATGCCGTCGTCGCAGGCGGCCGCCGCCGGCACGCAGGTGCTGAGCGCGCCCGCGTCGACGGCGGCCAACGTGCCCAAGACGCGCGTGGCGACGCCGAGCGAGGGCGGCAAGACGGTAGCCGCGCCGGCTGCGCCCGTGACTGCGGGCTCGGCGCCGGTGGCGGCGAAGAAGTCGAACATGGGGATGATCGCGGCCGCCGTGATCGGCATCACGGTGCTGGCGGGGGGCGGCTACGTCATGCTGAGACCTTCCAGTCCGCCGATCGCGCCGGCGGCGGACGGCGCGGCCGCGGTTCCGCAGGGTGCGGCGGCGCAACAGGCCGCTACGCCAACGACGACCGCACCCAACGCGGCGCCCGGTGGCGCGGGCAAGACGGAACTCTTGAAGACGTCGGTGAATCCCGCGGGTGCGGGCACTCGTATGCCTGAAGTACCGGCCCCGAAGGCGGGAGCGCCGGCGGTGACCAATGCAAATCCTGCGTCCAAGTGGATTCAGATTGCGGCGTCGGGACAGATGACCGCAGGGGAAGCCCGCGCCGCGCTCGGCGAGCTTCAGGGCGTCGCGCCGGGCCTCGTGGGCGATGCGCAGAAGCAGGCGTATTTCGTGATCGGCGTCTCGGTGTATGCGCAGGACGAGGAGAACTCGAAGGAGTATTGCGCGATCCTGCGACGCGCTGAAGGATTGTCCGAGAAGAAAGCACAGACCATGCTGAAGGGCATCCTCAGCGCCAACTGCTCCCAGTGACTGACACTTCCCCCCGCGACATCATCGTCCACGTCTTCGGGCGCACCGACGTCGGGCGCACGCGCGAGCACAACGAGGATTGCTTCGTTGTCGCCGACCTGACGACGATGAACGCCACGCTGCAGCCCGAGGTGCGCGAGCATCGCCCGGGTGAGCGCGGCTCGCTGTTCATGGTGGCCGACGGCATGGGCGGTGCGGCTGCCGGCGAGATTGCCAGCGAGATGGCGACGCAGGTGGTGCTCGAAGAGCTCGACATGTGGTGGCGCCGCTCCGAGGCCACCGACGCCGACACGTTTGCCGCGGCCCTGCGCAAGGCCGTGGAAGCGGCCAATGCCCGCATCCATCACTACGCGCTGGAGCATCCCGAGAACCGCGGGATGGGCACCACCACCACCATCGCGGGCATCCTTGGCGACACGCTCTTTCTCTGCCAGGTGGGCGACAGCCGCGGCTATCTGGTGCGCACCGGCGTCGCCACGCAGGTCACCAAGGACCAGTCGCTGGTGCAGCGCCTCATCGACGCGGGCGAACTGACGCCCGAAGAAGCCGAGGTCAGCGAGCGCCGCAATATCATCCTGCAGGCGCTGGGGCCGGAGCCGGTGGTGAAGGTGGACGTCACCACGCAGCAGGTGCGGCGCGGCGACACGCTGATCTTGTGCAGCGACGGCATGAGCGGGCAGATGCGCACGCCGGACATTGCGCGCATCGTCGGCGAATCGGGCGAGCTGATGAGCACGTGCAAGTCGCTCATTGACCTCGCCAACGAAAACGGCGGCTTCGACAACATCACGGTGATCGCCGTGCGCTTCGAGGGCGACAGTCTGCTGCCGCCCGCCGACGGCGATGTCGTGGGCCACCTGCCGTACGTGTCGCCCGCTGAACAGCGCGCCACGATGCCCGTGGAAGCGTCCTCGGTGCGCGACGCGATGAGCGAAGCCGACGCGGCGCTCGCGATGGCGACCACGGCCGAAACGGAGATTCTTTCCGCCGGGGCGGCGCCGGAGGCGACCCTGCGGCCGACGACGCCCATCGCACCATTGCCGGCGGTGACAGACCGCTCGCGTCTCACGGTGGCCGAGTTGCGGATGATCTTTGGCGGCCTGACGGTGGCCGTGGGCGCCTGGCTCGCGTGGGTCTACCTGCTCAAGCGCTGATCACCTGATGCGCATCGAGCTCCGCATCACCAGCGGCGCGCGCGCGGGCGCACGCGAGACGTTCGACAAATCGGTGATTGCCATCGGGCGCCACCCGATGAGCGACCTGCGCCTCGACGCCCAGCACGACCTCGACGTGTCGGGACGCCACGCGGAAATCCGCGTCGTCGACGGCACGGCGACCATTCGCGACGTCGGCAGCAGCAACGGCACCAAGGTGAACGGCCAACCGCTCATTGCCGAGCGCGCGCTGTTTGAGGGCGATGTCATCACGATGGGCGGCGTGGCGGGTGCGTCGGTCGCGTTCCATGTGCTCGCTGAGGACGCCACACCTGCGCCGACGGCGGTGGCGTCGCCGGCACCGATTGCTGTGCCGGCGTCCGCGCCGGCTGCACCCCCTGCTGCCTCGGCCAGCGCCGCCATTCCGTCCACGCATCCGCACGCGGCGACGCCGCGCCGCGACACCACCGCACGCATCGCCGAGGCCGTGGAGCTGCAGACGGGCCAGCTGCGCCGCATGCTGTACATCTTTGGCACGGCCATCATCGTGGTGGTGCTTGGCCTGGCGTGGATGAGTCGCCGCAACGCGGCGGCCGACCGGGCCACCATTGAGCAGCTGCTCGGAGAGCTGCAGCAGCAGAACGTGGCCATTGCGCAGCTGCGCGGCAGCGCCAACGCGCGCGGCCTCACCGACGAGGTGGGGCGCATCCGGCACGAGCGCGACTCGCTGCTCGCCCTGCTGCGCGCGGGCGGAAACACCGAGGACGTGACGCGCCGCATAGCGGAGCTCAACCGGCAACAGTCGGCTGCGGGCGCCGTGTCCAAGGTGGACTACGCGCGCATCGCCGAGCAGAACACCAACGCGGTGGCGTTCGTCGTCGTGCAGCGCGGCGATCTCATCGAGGGCGGGTCGGGGTTTGGCGTGACGCGCGACGGGATCATCGTGACCAACCGGCACGTCGTGCAGGGTGGCGATGGCACACCGCCTTCGCGCATCGCCGTCCAGTTCCACGGCACCAGGCGGTGGCTCCCGGCGCATGTGCTGAAGGTGTCGACCACCGAGGACCTGGCGTTCCTCAAGGTCGACGCCGGCGGCACGTTCCCAGTGGTTGTGGGCATCAGTCCGAGCGGCGGCGTACGCCCGGGCACGCCGATTGCCATTGTCGGCTACCCGCTGGGCAACGAGACGGCCGGCATGGGCGGCTCCATCGACACGCTCACCGCGGTCGCCACACTCACCGTGGGCGTCGTCAGCAAGTCACTGGCGGACATCCTGCAGGTGGACGCGTACGTGGCCCACGGTTCGAGCGGCAGCCCGGTGTTTGACCAGCGCGGTCGCGTGGTGGGCGTGGTGTACGGCGGGCCGACCGAAGCGGCGGGGCGCATCGTGTACAGCGTGCCCTCAGATCGGTTGATCGCGCAGCTTCCGGGGGAAGCTGCTGGCGCCGTGAAACCGTAACTGCAACAACAATGGCATTTGCAGTATCACCTAAGAGCACAGCGCTCTAGCCGCAGCTTCCTGCATCCCCTTGTCGCCGCACCACGCGCACAGCACGTGCTGCGCATCTGGCAGTTCGTCGGCGACGCGCGGGTGGCCAAAGAGCACGACAAGCGAATCCCGCTTGAGTGTGCGCGCGGCCTGCACCGCGAGCCGCACCGTGAGCCTCGACTGTGGCGTGAGACTCACATGTCCCTTGCCGGCCATCACGTCGGCAAACACCGCGATCACCAGCACGCCTTCACCTGCGGCGGTCGCGCCCGGCACGACGTTCACCGTGCGGCCCAGCGCCTGCAGCGCCTGCACGAACGCCCAGCGTGACGGTGCGGTGCTTGCGGGATCTTCGTCCACCACCACCACCTCGCAGGCGGGCGGCACCCACGGCACGCGGCCGCGCAGCACGCGCAGCACCTTGTCGCTCACCTGCTTGGCCCACGTGCGGTCATCGAGAGTCGGGCCACGTCCGTCGGGGAGCCAGCGCCCCCACGTGGCCCACCAGTCGCGCCGCTGCCGGGACGCGACGAGTCGTTCGGCGTCGAGCCGCCCGGCGTCACGGGCGGCCGCAAGCGCCTGCACCACGCCTGCGGGATCGCTGGGCGCGAGCAGCAGATCGCAGCCCGCGGCGAGCGCCCGCACCGCGGCCTCGCCCTCGTCGCGCCCGTTCAACACGCCGCCCATGTCGAGCGCGTCGGTGACGATGAGGCCCTGAAAGCCGAGGTCGCCGCGCAGCAGCGTGAGCGTCGGCGCCGATAGGGTCGCCGGCAGCGACTCGCGATCGAGCGCCTGGAACGCGACGTGCGCGGTCATCACGCTGGCCACGCCACTGTCCACCGCCGCGCGAAACGGCAGCAGGTCGCTGGCGAGCAGCTCCGTGAGGCTCTCCTCCTGCACGGGCAGCGCGAGGTGCGAGTCGAGGTGCGTGCGCCCGTGTCCGGGAAAATGCTTGGCGCACGCCAACACACTTTCCGACTGGCACGCGTCAATCCACTCGGCGGCCAGCGTCGCAACACGCTGCGCGTCGCCACCGAAACCGCGCGTGCCAACAATCGGGTTGCCATTGTCGAGGTCGAGGTCGCAGACCGGCCCGAGCGCCCAGTTGATGCCAAGTGCACGGGCGTCGCGCGCTGTGATGCGCGCCGCGCGGTGCACGGCGTCGGCGTCATCCAACGATGCGAGGGCGCCGGCGGGCGGAAACGCCACGGCGCCGTGAAAGCGCTCGCCCGCCCCGCGTTCGAGGTCGGCGGCCACGAGCAGCGGCACACTCGAGTGCGCATGCAATGCGCGCGCCAACTGCGCCACTTCGTAGCGTGGCCCGCCGCGAATGAGAAAGCCGCCGACGCCGGCTTCGAGCGCACGGTCAATGGCCTCGCGCGTGCCCGTCCACTCGCGGTCGCGGTCCCAGCCGATGGACGCAATGACGTGCTGACCCAGCGCCTTCACGTGCCGCTCACGCGGGCGTGTACGTGCCGAGCACGCGCGGACCGCGCGCGCCGGTGGCTGCGGGCACGTTGCCCGGCAGTCCCTGCACATGCAGCCAGCCGAGGAACGCGAAGGCCACCGCTTCCTTGGCGTCGCCGTCGAAGAAGAGCGTGTCGAACTGCCGCACGAGGCGCGGCGCGAGCAGCGCGTCGAGCCGCTGCACAAGCGCCGGATTGCGCGCGCCGCCGCCCGAGATCACCACGTCGGCGAGCGGCTCGGGAATGAACTGCGCGTACGCCAGCGCGATGCTGCGCGCCGTGAGTTCAACGGCAGTGGCGACCATGTCGACGTCGCGGCACCAGGGATGCGCGGCGCGGCACTGGGCCATCAGGTCATCCACGAACGCCGGCGTAAAGAGCTCGCGCCCGGTGCTCTTGGGCGGCGGCGCGCTGAAATACGGATGCGCCAGCGCGTCGTCGACCACCCGTGTGATGGCCGTGCCGCGCAGTGCGAGCGCGCCGTCAATGTCGTACGGCAGGTCTGGGCGCACGGCGCGCACCACGGCATCCACGACACCAACGCCAGGTCCCGTGTCAAAGGCGCGCGTGCCGTCCACGCCACCGCCCGGCGGCACCACGGTGACGTTGCCGATGCCGCCGATGTTCTGCAGGGCGCGCCACTCGGCCCCGGCAAAGAGCAGCGCATCGGCAATGGGCACCAGCGGCGCCCCCTGCCCCTGTGCGGCGACGTCGCGCGTGCGGAAGTCGGCAATGACAGGACGCCCGGTGCGCTCCGCAATCACCGCCGGCTGGCCGAACTGCCACGTGGCGCGCGGCGCGTCGTGCCACACCGTGTGGCCGTGCGATGCAATGGCGTCCACCTCGCTGCGCGCGAGACCGCTCTCGGCCATCGCCAGCACGGCGGCGGCGCCCAGGCGATCGCCCAGCTCGAAGTCGAGGCGCGTGTAGTCGCCGGGATGCGCAGGATGCGCGATGGCGGCGAGCAGGCGCGCACGAAACGCATCGTCGTACGGCTGCTGCACGAACGCCAGCAGCTCGGGCAATGGCCTGGTGGCCTGCGCGCCGGGCACAAAGCGCACCACTGCCGCGCTGATGCCGTCGTGCGAGGTGCCCGACATCAGCCCGACGACCACGAGCGGACGCGCGTGCATGTCGGTCACACCTGCACCGGCGGCGGCGCGTCGGGAATGACTCGACGCACCACGCCGCCCTGCGCGGCCAGACGCCGATCGGCCTCGTCCCGGCTTACCCCGAGCTTCTGCATCACGATGGCGGTCTTGACGCGGCGCCCCGACTGCCCGAGCAGGTCCCGCGCCTCTTCGCGTGTGACGCCGCAGACTTCGCACAAGATGCGTTCGCTGCGATCTTCGAGCTTCGCATTGGTGGCCTGCAGGTCCACCATCAGGTTGCCGTACGTCTTGCCGATGCGAATCATCGCACCGGTGGTGATGGTGTTGAGCACCAGCTTGGTGGCCGTGCCCGCCTTCATGCGCGTGGAGCCCGTCACCACCTCGGGGCCCGTGATGACGACGATGGCGATGTCGGCCGCGGCGAGCGTCTCGGCGGGCGGCGGCGAGCAGGCAACAATCGCCGTGCGCGCGCCAAGGGATCGGGCGTGCTCCAGTGCGGCGCGCACGTAGGGCGTCGTGCCGCTGGCGGCAATACCGACCACGAAGTCGCCGGCGCGGACGCCGGCCTGCGTGAGGTCGTCGCGGGCGCCGGCAGGACGGTCCTCTGCCCCCTCCTGCGCACGCGTGAGCGCCGGCAGGCCGCCGGCGATGATGCCCTGCACCATGTCGGGGTCCACGCCGTAGGTGGGCGGACATTCGGAGGCGTCGAGCACACCGAGCCGCCCCGAGGTGCCTGCCCCCACATAGAAGAGGCGGCCGCCCGCGCGGAACGTTTCCTCGGCGGCGGCCACTGCACGGGCGATATGTTCCGCTTGCGCGGCAACGGCAGCGGGAACCCCGGCGTCCTCGGCGTTCATGAGGGCGACGATTTCTGCCGGCGAGGCAAGGTCGATGCCGGCCGAGCGCGGATTGCGCTGTTCGGTGATACGGGGATCAAGCACGACAGGAACGGGACGGAGGAGACAGCCTATGGGTGCCACAGCCGATCGTGCTAAGTTACTGGGCGTGCGAGCCCTGTCTACCATTCTCATTGCCCTTGCCGTGGCGACCCCGGCCGGCGCCCAGTATTTTGGCGCGCCCCGCAGCTATGCGGGCAACGCCCTCTGGCTCAGCGCCGGCAGCGGCGACACGCGTGCGGTTACGCTCTCGGACAACGCGAGCGGCGGCATCTGGCGCATGCTGCAGGCCAAGCCTCTGGAAGTCGCCCTCGACCTGGGGAACAGCGACCGCTCCGTTGGCGTGTCGGTGCGGCGCGCCGTGGTGCCGCTGACGTTTCAAGGCACGGCATGCACGGGCTGCGCAGGCCAGGTGCAGTCGCAGGTGATGCTGGGCACCTATCGGCGCGCAACGCCGCTGTTCGCCAGCGCCCTGCGGCAGATTGTGGAGCTCGGCGCGGGGCTCACGCGCTGGAGCGCCCTCACAGGACGCGACGGCGCCACGCTGCCCATCATCGCCTCAAACGACGATTTCACGTACTCCGTGTCCGTAGGCATCGGCATGCCCCTTGGGGATCGCCTCGAAGCGGCGGTGCACTACGACATGCTGCAGACGCGCCACGAGATGCAGACGTCCGGCGCCGTCGGCACGGCAACGCGTGGCTACACGGCGTTCAACACGCTGCGGTTCAGCGCACGCCTGCGGCTCGGCCAATAGTCATTCTTCCCTGCGGAGCATTCGATGTCCAACCGATCCTCGCGCGTCGCGTTCGCTCTCATTCCGGTCTTCGTCCTGCTCGCCTCGTGCACGCACGCGCCCGTGCGGCAGACGGTGGACATCGGCACCTATCTGGGCGGTGAAGCGACGCTGGCTGCGGCGCAGCCGGTGTTTGGCGCGCACGGCATGGTGGCGAGCAACAGCGAACTGGCGAGCGCAGCGGGCGCCGAGGTGCTCAAGCAGGGCGGCAATGCCGTCGATGCCGCGGTGGCGACCGGCTTCGCGCTCGCGGTGACGTACCCGTTTGCCGGCAACATCGGCGGCGGCGGCTTCATGAACATCCACATGGCCGACGGACGCGCGGCGGCCATCGACTATCGCGAAGTGGCGCCGCTGGCCGCGTCGCGCGACATGTATGTGGATCCGGCGACCGGCAAGCTGACGGACAAGAGCGTCGTTGGGCACCTCGCGAGCGGCGTCCCCGGCGCGGTGGCCGGCATGACCGAGGCGCTGGCCAAGTACGGATCGCTCCCGCTCGCCACGGTGATGGCGCCCGCCATTCGCCTGGCCAAGGAGGGATTTGTCGTCGACAGCGCGTTCTCGCGCTCGGTGCGCGGCAACCGCGTCATTGCGCAGTTCGCGGGGCGCGCGCTCTTCTTCCCCGGCGGCGAGGCCATTGCGCCGGGCACACGGCTGGTGCAGGCCGAGCTGGCGCACACGCTCGAGATCATCGCGGCCAAGGGATCCCCGGGTTTCTACACGGGCGAAGTGGCCGAGGCGCTGGTGGCGGAGGAGAAGCGCGGCGGCGGCATCATCACGCTCGCGGATCTCACGCGATACAAGCCCGAGTGGCGCACGCCCATCCGCAGCACGTATCGCGGCTACACGCTGTTCACCATGCCGCCCGCGTCGTCGGGTGGCATCACGATGACCGAGACGCTGAACATTCTCGAGACGTTTGCCCCGCTGCCGCCGTACGGCAGCGCGGGCTACACGCACCTGCTCACCGAGGCGTTCCGGCGCGCGTTCATCGACCGCAACGAGAAGATTGCCGATCCCGCGTTCGTGAAGGTTCCACTGGAGCAGCTCACGAGCAAGGCGTACGCACGCACGTTGGCGGCGGGCATCGACCGCACGCGCGCCACCAGGACGCCGGCGTTCAAGGCGAAGGGCGAGCCGGAGCACACCACCCACTACTCGGTGGCCGACGCCAAGGGGAACGTGGTATCGACGACGACGACGCTGAATGGCGGCTTTGGGTCGGGCGTCTGGGTGCCGAAGGGCGGCTTCTTCATGAACAACGAGATGGACGACTTTGCCGCACAGCCGGGTTCGCCCAACATGTTCGGGCTCGTGCAGGGCGAGGCCAATGCCATCGTGCCCGGCAAGCGGATGCTCAGCGCCATGGCGCCGACCATCGTGCTCGACACCGACGGCAAGGTGCTGCTGGTGGTTGGAGCCGCGGGTGGCCCGCGCATCATCACGACGACCACCGAAGTGATTCTGAACGTGATCGAGCACCGCATGTCGCTGGCCGACGCAATGCGCGCGCCGCGGTTGCATCACCAGTCGCTGCCCGACACGCTGCGCTACGAGCCTGGCGCGTTCTCCGACGCGGTGGCCGATTCACTGCGCGCCATGGGACACGCGCTGGTACGCACCAACGGACTCGCCAACGCCAACGGGATCATGCGGGTGAATGGGGGCTGGATTGGGGTGCGGGAGCCGCGCAGCACGGGGGCGGCGGTGGGATATTAGAGGGACAGAGACGGGAAGACCTACGGCGCCAGGCGCACTGTCACGGGGCCGGCGAGCGTGATGGTGACGCGGCCGCCTTCGCCGAGGCAGCCATTCCAGTCGGCTGACCCTGCGGCAATGGCGCCGCCTGCGGCCGCGCCGACGGCGGCACCGATGACGGTCGACTTGGTCTTCTTGCCAAGCAACTGCCCGGCAATGGCGCCCACCAATGCGCCCGCCGCCACCTTCTTTGCCTGATCGCCGGTGGTCTGCGCCCGCACCGTTTCCATTTGCGTCATGCTGGCGCTGCCGGCGATGACATAGCTCGCCCCGTCCACCGATACGGAGACCGGCTCGAACTCCAGACGAATGCCTTCCTTGCCGTTCTCGCCACGCTGTGACGCGGTGACGCGAAGCGTCACCACCGCGCCCGCCGGTATGACCGCGCCGTTGGTGCCGGTCAGCGCACTGGCCAGCGAGGCGGTCACCCGATCACCGGCCTTGTGCGTGTTGGTGCAGACACGTGCGCCCAACACCGCGGACATCGTCGAACCGCCGGCGATGACCCCCGTGGTCGGCGCCGCGGGCACGGGCGCCGCCGCAGGCGTTGCCTCGCGACCGTCTCCGCTCGGCACAGCAGCAGTTGGGCTCGGCTGGCTGGTACGGCGTGCCGGTGGCGAGGCCTTTGTGGGTGCAGCCCGTGGCGTCGGCTGAGCAGGCACGTCAGATGGCGCGTTGAGCGCGTCCACCGGTGAGGGCGCACTTGCGGCGGTGCGCGCCGTGTCCGCCAACTGGGGCTGCCCGGACGCGCTTGGAGCGAGTTCCACCTGACGACTCGCCTGCGGCGTGGCGTCCTGCGTCTTGCACGCGCCGAGCATGACCAGCAGTGCGATCGGCGCAATCCCGAGGCGAACGAGCGTCTTCATGACCGAATCCTCCTGCGGGCGGAAGAGTGCCCGTCTTCAAAGCTGTCAGGAGGCCCGGCGGCGCACAACGGCGCTCAGGTGGCGGTGGGCAGCTCGCCGGCGATGACCCGTTGGCAACGGACGCGGAACGTCGTGCCGGTCGCTTCGTCCGACACGAACGAGACCGTCCCGTGCAGGTAGCGCTCCGCCAGCAACTTGACGCTGTACGTGCCCAGACCGCGGCCCGACCCCTTGGTGGAGAATGACCGCTGGAAGACCTGCAGCTGCACCTCCGGCGGGATCACGTTCGTGTTGTGTACCGAGAAGATGACCTCGTCGCCGTCCAGCCACGCACCGATAGTCACCACCCCGCCGGTCGGCACCGCCTCGAGGGCGTTCTTCACCAGGTTCACGAGGATGCGGCGCAGGAGCACCGGATCGGTGACGCACGTGAACTGCTCCGTGGCGTCGTGCACCCGGATTTCCTTGCCGCGGCCCAGCGCGAACGAGTGGAACTGCTGGATGACGCGGTCCAGCAACTCGAGCGACTGCACCTCACGCATCGACACCTGCAGGTCGCCGTGCTCGGCGGCGCTCAGCGCACGCTGCGCGCTGATCTCCTCGATGAGATGGCTGGACGAATCCGACACCATGGCCGCCACTTCACGCAGCGTCGAGTCGGGCATGCGTCCGTGCTGCATCAGGTCGGCGAGCCCCTTGAGGCCGCCGGCGGTGTTCATCACGTCGTTGAAGAAGATCCGCTCCAGCGACTCGCGCCGCTTCTCGTTGCTGATGTCCTGCAGCGAGAACACGGTGAACGTCTCGCCCGCCACGTCCACCGGCTGGGCCCACGCCCGGAAATCGAGCGCCGACTCGCTGCCGTCCGCGACGCGGACCATCATGCGGCATTCCTGCACGTCGCGCACGTGGTGCAGCTGCGAGTTGAGGATGGCGCGCACCGCGCCGCACTGCCGGCAGTACGATGTCGTCCCACAACCGCCTTCTTCCTCGCCGGCGTGCACGCAGCCCGCAGCCTCTCCCGGTCGGCGGCCAATGGTACTCGACAGCGGCGTATCGAACGCATCACCCGGCGCTGCGCCCGGCACCGCCGCAACGTCACCCGCGCCGACGTAGTCGGCAAACGCCTTGTTGGACAGGACAATCTGCCGCTGCGCGTTGAGCACCACCGACATGCTCGGCATGGCGTCGAGGAACGCCCGCACGAACGCCAGCCCTTCGAGCATGGCATGCTGGCGACGCACCTCGTCGCCCGCGGCACGCTCAGCAGAGGCGAACGACGTGCGCAGGGGCTGAACATCCAGGGACTCTGCAACGTGAATCATGTAATTGAGCATCGGCGTCTCGCCCATCGACTTGATCCCTGTGCGCGGCCTGTGGCGCCGAGGCGTTCGGCGGCCGTCGGTGCGGTCTAGATGCGCGTGCGGATGAACTCGGGGGTGTACTGCTGCAGGAATCCCGCGATGCGGGCAAACTGGTCGGTGATCAGCAACAGGCCCACCGCGAGCAGCAGCACACCGGCCAGCTTGTTGATCCACCCCATCTGCGTCCGGATCTTCTGGAAGAACCCGAGAAAGCGTTCGACGGCGACGGCGGCCAGCAGAAACGGAATGGCGAGTCCCATCGAGTACGCGAACAGCAGCACGAGGCCGCGCCCGAGGTCGGCTTCACTCGCCGTGTAGGTCAGGATGGCGCCCAGGATGGGCCCGATGCACGGCGACCACCCCGCCCCGAAGGCAATGCCCACCAGCACCGTACCGAGGTACCCCACGGGTTTGTCGGTGAGGTGCACGCGCGTGTCGCGCGCCAGGAAGCCGAGGTTCAGCACGCCCATCAGGTAGAGCCCGAAGACAATCACCAGCGCGCCGCCGAAGCGGGTGAGCCAGACACGCTGGGTCAGCAGCACGCGCCCGAGCACCGTGGCGCTGGCGCCCAGTGCCATGAAGATGAGCGTGAAGCCGAGGATGAAGAGCAGCGCGTGCACCAGCGCGGTGCGGCGCGAGCGCTGCACGTCCTCGAGGCTGAGTCCGGTGATGAACGTGACGTAACTCGGCACCAGCGGCAGGACGCACGGCGAGAGAAAGCTCAGCAGTCCCGCGCTGAAGGCGATGGCAAGGCCAAGCGTGGCCGGCTGGTTCACAACGTTCTCCGATCGGGGGAGCTGCTCCGGCAGTCGCGGCACGTGCCGCCGATCAGCAGTCGGTGGCGCGCGGCCACAAACCCGCGCGCCAAGGCACTCGCGCGGATGATCTCTTCAATGCGGTCGTCGTGGAACTCGCTGACGGCGCCGCACACGGTGCACGTGAGGTGGTAGTGATGCGGCATGTCGCGCGCCGGCTCGAAGCGGCGAAAGCCCTCGCCGAAATCACGCTCGAGCACCAACCCCGACGCGACCAGCAGGTCGATGGTGCGATAGACCGTGGCGAGCCCGATGGTGTGCCCCTTCTCCACCAACTGGGCGGCCACGTCGTCCGCCGAGAGGTGCCCCGGCGCGTGGAGCAACAACTCCGCGATCGCCAGCCGCTGGCTGGTGACGGGGAGATTCCGGTCGCGCAGAAACGCGCGAAAGCGCTCGCCTACGTCGGCGTCCGCCATATGGGCTCCATCAAGAGCGTGCGCAGCTGTTCGCCGCTCAGTCGCTCGGTTTCGGTGAGGTCCTTGGACCGCTGGATGACACCCCGCGCCACCTGATCAACCGTGGCCAGCGGGGCGTCGGCCGTGGCGGCCACTTCGAACAACCACTTGCCGCGATCTGGCCCCTTTCGGGTCAGCCGATAGCGGGCCGTGAAGATGACGAGGCGAGCATCGCCGTCGTCGGGGACGGGAACTTGCGCGGACACAGGCACGGACGCGGGCACGGACGCGGGCACGGACACAGGCACGGACACAGGCACGGACACGGACGATGCAAGGGCGGACGGTGTGTCGGCATACGGGCTGTCCGCGTCGGCTGCGGGCGATTCCGCCGGCTCGGCCGCGGTCTCAACCGCAGGCTCAGCACCCGCTTCACCCGCCGTCCCTGCCCCTTCCGCTGCACCACCCGTTGCCACTGCCCCCACCACCGCCACCACCGCCACGCCCGTCTCAAGATTGCCCTGCCGGATGGGGCTGAACAGATGCAGTTCAACGATCCGATCTGCATCCAGCCGGCTGGCAATGGCCTTCAGAAAGCGTTCGCGCGTGTCGTCCATCCCGATAAATATACCCCCTGACGGGGCGGTTCCAAATGAGAATCGACCCCATCTGGCGCCCCGGCTGGGCCGAGCCCCGGCTCACAACAGCGCCACGGGGTCCCGGTCGAATGTCACCCGCATCTCGTGCGCGGCCGGCAGCTCAAAGCGAGTCAGGAAGTTGCGCATCAGCCGTGTCATCGCCCCGGCGCGGGCGGTCTTGAGCACCAGATGCCAGCGCCAGCGCCCCTTGATGCGCTCAATCGGGCACGGCGCGGGTCCCACCAGCGTCACGGCATCCTCGAGCGCCACCAAGCGCGGGGTCAGCCAGTCGGCCGCCTGCTGCGCACACGCGGCCACCGCCAGTTCGTCGAGGCCGCTGATGACGACGTTGGCAATGCGCAGCGTGGGCGGATACGGCGGACTCTCGCGAGTGGGCAGTTCCTCGGTGACGAAGCGCAGGTAGTCGTGCTCGATGGCGCACACCACGGCGTGATGCTGCGGCGTGCGCGTCTGGATGAACACCTCACCGCCCTTGGGGCCGCGCCCCGCACGCCCCGCCACCTGGCTGAGCAGCTGGAACGTGCGCTCGCTCGCGCGAAAGTCGGGCAGGTTGATGCCGATGTCGGCGTCAATTACGCCCACCAGCGTCACGTTGGGAAAGTCGAGTCCCTTGGCAATCATCTGTGTGCCAAGCAGGATGTCCACCTCGCCGCGCCCCACGCGGTCGAGAATCTCGGTGTGCGCCCACTTGCCGGTGGTGGTGTCGACGTCCATGCGCGACACGCGCGCCGTGGGAAAGCGCTCAATGAGCAGGCGCTCCACCTGCTGCGTGCCGATGCCGCGCTGCTTCATGTTCTCGGCGCCACACGCCTTGCACGTGGCGGTCAGCGCCTCGGCGTGCTGGCAGTAGTGGCAGACGAGACGCTCGGGCGCGCGGTGATACGTCAGCGAGATGGCGCAGTTGGGGCACGCCACCACGTGGCCATCGGGACAGGTGACGAAATTGGCAAAGCCGCGCCGGTTGAGCAGCAGCAGGCTCTGCTCGCCGCGCGCGAGGCGATCGTGCAGCGCCGCCTCGAGCCGCGCACTGAGAATGCGCCGCACCGCCACCACGCTGGCCGGCGCGCCGTCGCCCGTTTCGGTGCGCAGGTCCACCACATGCACTGGCGGCAGCGCCCCGCCGCCGACGCGCGCGGGCAGTGAGAGCTTGCGGTACTTGCCCGACTGCGCATTGGCCCAGCTCTCAAGACTCGGCGTGGCGCTGCCAAGCACCACCACCGCACCCGACTCACGGGCGCGCACGATGGCCACCTCGCGTGCGTGGTACCGCGGCGCCTCGCCCTGCTTGTACGTCGCCTCGTGCTCCTCGTCCACCACGATGGCGCCCAGCCGTTCCAGCGGCGCAAAGACCGCCGAGCGCGCGCCAATGGCAATGCGCTTGTCGCCGCGCTGCAGCGCGCGCCATGCGTCGTAGCGCTCGCCATCGGAGAGCCCGGAGTGCAGCACCGCCACGAGGTCGCCAAAGACCGCGCGAAAGCGGTCGACCGTCTGCGGTGTGAGGGCAATCTCGGGCACGAGCACAATGGCCCCGCGACCGCTCGCCAGCACCTGCCGCAGGAACTCGATGTACACGAGCGTCTTGCCGCTCCCCGTGATGCCGTGCAGCAGGAACGTCTCGCCCGGCGCCGCCGCGGTCAGCTCGGCAATGGCCTGGCGCTGCGCGTCGCTCGGCGTCACCACCTTGGCGGGCGGTGCTTCGCGCGACAGGAACGGGTCGCGGTCCATCGGCTCGTGCACCACGGCCACCACGCCGCGCTTCACGAGCGCCTGCACCACGCCCTCGCTGCAGCCGAGTCGCTCGATGAGGTGCTGCACCGGCGACTGCCCGCCCAGCGTTTCGAGCAGCTCGTACAGCGCGCGCTGCTGCGGCGCGCGCTTGAACAGCGCGTCACGCTGCATCAGCGTGTCGAGCGGCTGCGCCACGCGCAGCACGCGCTGCGTGCGCAGCGCCGGCTCGGCGCGCTGCGGACGACCCAGCGCCGCCGGCAGCGCCGCGCGCAGCACCAGCCCCACCGGCGACACGTAGTAGTCCGCCATCCAGCGTCCCACGGCCAGCAAGTCGGGCCGGAACGCCGCGCGCTCGTCCGGCACGTCAATGATCGCCTTGGCGGCCGAGGCGCCGAGCGACTCGCCCGTGCTTTCGCCCAGCACGATGCCAATGGCCGTGCGGTTGCGAAAGGGCACCACCACGCGCGCGCCGGGCTCGACGGTGTGACGCAGGGCATCGGGCACCGAATACGTGAAGGCGCGGAAGAGCGGCAGCGGCAGCGCGACGTCGACGAGTCGGGGCGACCCGGGGGACTGCACGGTCATGACCCGCCCGGCACCGCCGGCGTACCCGCGCGCGGCGTCACGGCGCGGGCGCGGGCGCCGCGCAGCGCGCCGCGATCGTGCAGCCAGGCCTCGAGCGCCGCCGCCAGGTCGGCGCCGCGCTGCCAGCGCGCGTCGGGCGACTTCTCGAGGCAGCGCATGACGATGCCCGCGAGAGCCACGGGAATCCCCGAGTTCACCTCGGCCACCGGCACCGGCGCCTCGTGCACCTGCTTGTATCCCACGGCAAAGGCATCGGCCGCGTCGAACGGCGGAAACCCGACGAGGCACTCGTACATGAGCACGCCCACCGCGTACAGGTCGGCGCGGCCATCGAGCGTGCGCCCCATCGCCTGCTCGGGCGCCATGTAGTGCGGCGTGCCCATCGCGCGCCCGCTCGCCGTGAGCCGCGCGTGGAACTGCGCCGTCGCGATGCCGAAGTCGGTGAGGTAGGCGTTGCCGTCTTCGTCGAAGAGAATGTTGTCGGGCTTCACGTCGCGGTGCACCACGCCGTGCCGGTGCGCGTGATCGAGTGCGGTGGCCACCTGCGCGCCAACCTCGGCCACGCGCTCGGGCGGCAACGTGCGGCCGCGTGACAGCTGCTCGGCCAGGCCGCCGCCACCCAGATGCGGCATGATGAGGTAGACGACTTCACCCACCTCGCCGTAGTCGAACGGCACACAGATGAGCGGGTGCACCAGCCGCGCCGCGGCCTCGGCCTCGCGGCGAAAGCGCTCACGCATCTCCTCGTCGCGCGCCAGGTGCGCGTGCATCACCTTGAGCACCAGCGGCCGACCCAGCGTCTCCTGTTCCACCAGGTAGACGTCGGCCATCCCGCCCGAGCCGATGCGGCGCAGCACCCGGTACCGGTTTCCCGTGGCCTGACGCAGCGCGGTGATGAGCGCGTCGGGGGCGTCGGGACGTGCGTGCACCTCGGGCAGCACCGCGACGCATCGCAGGCACGACGCCGCGCCGCCGCGGTTCCAGGTGCCGCATTCGGGACAGAACACGCTAGACCAGCCCGCGGCGGCGCAGCAACAACACCAGCAGGCCGCCCAGCGACAGCTGGCCGACGAACATCACCCAGAAGCCGTGCGGCCAGTTGGACAGCGGGATGTTGGTGAAGTTCATCCCCCACATGCCGCTCACCACCACAAAGGGCACGCTGAGCGTGGCCACCACCGTGAGGCTCTTGGTGGCGATGTTCAGCCGGTTCGACACCTGCGTGAGATACGATTCCATCACCGACGACACGAGGTCGCGATACGTGTCGATGGACTCGTTGAGCCGGATGATGTGATCATAGATGTCGCGGAAGTAGACCTGCACCTCCGGCGGAATGAGCGCACTGGGCCGGTTGGTGAGGAAGCTGAACACCTCGCGCTGCGGCGCGAGATGGCGCCGCAGCTGCAGCACGAGGCGCTTGACGCCGAAGATGTCGTGCAGCGCTTCCTGGTCGAAGCGCGTGAAGACCCGCTCTTCAATGCTGTCGATGAAGTCATCCACCTGCTCGATGATGGGAAAGTACGCGTCCACCGACGCGTCGAGCACCGCGTGCATCGTGCGCGCCGGCCCGCGGTCGAGCAGGTCGGGCGACCGCTGCACGCGCTCCCACACCGTCTCCAGCCCCGGCGCGTGCGTGCCGTGCACCGTCACCAGGTAGTTCGGCCCAAGGATGCAGCAGAGATTGTACGTCTCGATGTCATGCGGGTCTTCCGTCTCGGTCACGTAGCGTACGGCGCGCACCACGATGAAGAGGTATCCCGGATACTCCTCCACCTTCACGCGCCCGTTGGGGCTCAGCGTGTCCTCGATGACGAGCGGGTGGAACTTGAAGACCTTTTCGAGCAGCGCCACCTGCGCGGGAGCGCCGGTGTCGATATCGACCCACAGGAATCCCGCCGGGTCGCGCAGGTAGCGCTCGAGCTCGCGCGGGTCGATGTCGCCGAGCACGGCGCCGGCGGCCGGACGGAACCAGCCGCGCGGGTGCGCCATTTGCGCGGTTGAACTCGGACGCGTCTTGCGAATGCGAAACGTGCCAGTGGGGCGACGGGCCACGAAATCCTCCACGCGGGCGGAAGCGCCCTCGGCAAAGCTACCGCCAGCGCAAAGCACCGAGCAAGCGTGGCACCCCGCGCTGGCACCCCGCGCTGGCACCCCGCGCTCGACGCGGGGGCAACCTGGCAGGCTACGCTTCGAGGGCCCGCATGTGCACTACGCTCGCCTCTCCCACCCGGTCGGGGGCGTATCCGCCTTCGAGCGCGCTCACCAGGCGCCCGCCGCACCACGCGACGGCGCGATCCACCATGGCCCGGGTCAGCGTGTCCACATCGGCCATCTCGAGCGTGAACCCGCCGAGCGGATCGCCGTTGAGGGAGTCAAAACCGGCTGATAGCAGCACGAGGTCGGGCGTCCAGTTGGCCGTTGCGGCGTCGACGGCGCCAAGGAAGGCGTCGACATACGCCGCGGCGCGGAGACCGCCGGCCATCGGCACGTTCCAAATGCTCTCTTTCGGTCCGCGATCGTCCGCCGCACCGGTGCCGGGATACCACGGCCACTGGTGCATGGAAACGAAGCGGATGTCCTCGGTGTCCTGCACCAACGCCTGCGTGCCATTGCCGTGGTGCACGTCCCAGTCGGCGATGAGCACGCGGCCCAGTCCGTGGCGCACGCGCGCGTAGTGCGCGCCAATGGCCACGTTGCCAAACAGGCAGAAGCCCATCGCGTGATCGCGCAGGGCGTGATGTCCCGGCGGCCGCACGGCGCAAAACGAGCGGCGCCCCTCGGCCACCGCCAGATCGATGCCGTCGAGCACGCTGCCGACGCCTGCGGCCGCCGCGTCCCACGAACCGTCGCTTGCTACGGTATCGGCGTCACACCGTCCGCCCCCCTGCGCCGCCATCGTCCGCACCGACGCGATGTACGGCGGGTCGTGCGCCAGCGCGAGTTCTTCGGCGGTGGCGTGCCGCCCCTCGCGGTGCTCCACGCGCAGCATCAGTTCCCAGTCCCGGCCGAGGGCGCGCGTGATCGCCCGCAGCCGCCCCACGTGCTCGGGGTGGTTCCACCCCGTGTCGTGCCGCCCGCAGTCGGCGTGCGAGATGAACGCGATGTTCACGCGCGCTTACGCGACGGGCGCGAGCGCGGGAGCGAGCGTCGTGAGGAAGCGCGCCACCTGCTGGTCGAACATGTACGAGGACCCATTGACCGACGTGCCGCCGTCCTCGGCGAACGCCGCAATGATGACCTCCTCGCCGCCCTGGCCGCGCAGGACCAGGTGGTTCGGCCCCTCCTTCTCGACGAAGGCCGGGTAGATGGAGCTGCTGGTCGCAAAGAACGCACGGGCAGCGCGCAGCACGTGCGCCGGCGTCTCGGAGGTGCGCTGGCTCTGCAGGGTGCGCGCGGACTGGATGTTCATCAGGGACGATCCTCGGGGTTCAGCCGCGCACTGGGGCGGCGGGTGGCGGTCCTTCCATCGGAAGTTCGAGCGTGAATGCCGTGCGTCCGATGCCCACGCCATCGGCGGCCACGGTGCCACCCATCAACTGCCCCACGCTTTGCGCGAGTTCGACCGCCCAGGACAATTGCGCCGCGGCGCCAGGCACGACGCCGATGGGTGTGCTGCCGTCGTCCATGGAATCGGGAAGCGACGACCGCCGGCCGCCGGTCTCCTGCACGCGATACCGCACGACGCCGGCATCCGCGTCCACCGTCACCTCCACGCGGTCCGACAGCGACTGCTCGACGACGTGTTCGATGAGCGTCACCAGCAGGCGGACGATCTTGCGCCGGTCACCGCGCATCGGCGGCATGGCCAGCACGGGTTCCACCGACGCCACGGTGACTGCGGCCGACGGCGCGCCGACATCGCGCACCGCGTCGCGCATCGGCACGCGCGGGTCGAACTCGTCGAGCGCAAGTTCCAGCGTGCCACGTCGCGCCCCGGAAAAATCGAGCAACGCCTCCACGAGGTCGAGCACGCGCGTGGCCGACTCGCGCACGGAACGCACCTCGTCTCGCTGGCCTGCCGTGAGCACCCCCGACACCTCCTGCTCAAGCAGCGACAGGCTGGCCAACAGCCCGGAGAGCGGTCCCCGCAGGTCGTACGAGACACCTTCCAGAAAATCATCGCGCGCCTTGCGCGCGCTCCCCACGGCCGCGTATTGCCGTTCCACCTCGGCGCTGGCCTCGGTCAGCGCCGCATCGGCGCGCCGCATGGCGTCGCGCCGCGCCGCCTGGTCGGCGGTGGACGCCAGCAGGTCGGCCACAAGGCGCAGGAGCGCGCGCGCATCGGTGGTCACGCTCGACGCAGCGTGAAAGTAGAACGTGGCAACGCCCAGCACGCGCCCTGCAGCCACCAGCGGCAGCGCCGTGATGGCGACAAAGCCAAGTTCGCGGCCCACGTCATGCCAGTCTTCGAGATCCGGATCGGCAAAGACATCGGGCACGTTAATGACGCGCCGTTCGCTGGCTGCCTCGCCACTGGGCCCGAACCCCACGCGGACGCGCATCGCACCCAGCCACGGTCGAAAGCGCTCCGGCCACTGGTGCGCGGCCACCAGCCGCATGAGCTCCGACGCGCCGTCGATGAGGTACACCGAGCCGAGCGACGCGCCGAGCAAGGGGGCAATGCGATCGAGCGCGAACTGCAGCGCCTCCTCCGCCGACTCACCGCTGACGGACGCGTGCAGGACGTCGCGCACCGCGTCGAGATCGCGCCGCTCACGCGGCACTTCAACCGGCGCTGGCGCCGGCCGCGTCTTGCGCGGGAAGTAGCGCTTGCGTGGCGGCATCCGCTACCGGCCGGCCCCCGCCGCGTGGTACAGCCGCGCCTCGAACGCCTCGCGCAGCAACACCGTCAGCGGGCCCGGCGCGCCGCCGCCCACTGGCTTGCCGTCGATCGTCACCACGGGCGTCACGTCGGTGGTCGACCCGCAGATGAAGATCTCCTCGGCGCTGGCGAGCTTTGCCACCGGAATCGGCTCCTCACGCACCATCAGCTTGTGCTCGGCGATGAGGTCCATGACCACGATGCGCGTGATGCCGGGAAGGATGCGCGACGTCAGCGGGTGCGTGTGCAGCACCCCGTCAAACACGGCAAAGACGTTGGTCGCCGCTCCCTCGGTGACGATGCCGTCCTCGTGCAGGATGGCTTCGTACGCACCCGCCTCGCTGGCTGCCTGGCGGGCAAGCACGTTGCCGAGCAGGTTGACCGTCTTCCAGTCGCGCCGCTTCCAGCGCATGTCGGGGAACATCACGGCGGCACAGCCCGTGTCGCGCATCGCGCGCGGTACGACGAGCCGGGAGGCCGACACGAAGACCGTGGGATGCACGCTGGCCGGCGGAAAGGCATGCGCGCGCGGCGCGGCGCCGCGCGACACCTGCAAATAGACGAACGCCTCGCCCTCCACCAGCCCGTTGCGCTCCACCACCTGCTCGCAGACTTCCTCGAGCGCGTTCACCTGCGCGGCGGTGAAGGTGATGCGGAGGCCGTTGAGGCCGTTGATCATCCGGTCGGCGTGCGCGCCCCACTCGAACATCTTGCCGCCCACCGCACGCACGCCCTCGTAGATGCCGTCGCCAAAAAGGAAGCTGCGATCCTCCACGGGAATCAGCGCCAGCCCGCGTGGAACGTACTCGCCGTTGAGATACATGATCATGGGGTGTGCCCTCGAAAAAGTGCTGATGGAATGTACAGAGATGAGGGACGGAGGACGAGAGACGGGAGACGAGCTCGAGGCGGTTCGACATCCCTCGTCTCTCGTCCTTCGCTTCCCGTCCCTACTGCAGCATCTGCTCGATCGCCCGCACCACCCCCCCAAAGCCCAGCGTCCCCGCGCCAAGCCGCTCCGCCTGCTCCGTCGCCAGTTCACGCTGGCCGTGGGCGAACAGCTCGGACTCAATCCATGGCCCCGCCTGCGGATTGCGCCACCAATCCTCGTTGAAGCGCTGGCACAGCGTTTCGTTGAGCACGGACTGCAACTGCCACGCCCGCAGGTAGCGCGCCGCGTAGAAGCGCGGATCGACATCCAGAAAGGCGTCGGCGCGCTGGTATCGAAAGCCGGTCGCCGTCGTGAGTGTCTCGACGTAGAGGTCCGGCAGCGACGCCCACGACGTGGTGCCCGCGTGCAGTTCCACTTCGTAGATGAGCTTGGCGCAGTAGCGGCGCAGAAACTGCAACTCCTCAAAGCCCGCCGCACGCAGGTACGCGGGCAGGTCGGCCTTCGACAACCCCGTGTAGCGCCCCAGCCATCCCTTGTCCTGCAGCCGATGATCGAAGAGCATCGCGTACCCTTCGGTGACCGAGTTGTCTCCCAGCCACCTGAACTCAAAGGGGAGCGTGCGCTCCATGTTGGCGAAGTGCAGCGCGTGCCCCAGCTCGTGCATCAGCGTCGTCCAGTCGCTCTGGCCACCGTGCGGGCGCAGCACCAGGTACACCTCGCCGGGAATCAGCACCGGCGAACAAAACGCCCGCGCGCGCTTCCCCGGCCGGTCGCCCGTGTCAAACACCACGCGCCCATGGGCGTCGGGACTGGCGCCCATCTCGGTCACCTGTCGGCGCACCTCGCGCTCCATCGACTCGGCGCCGAACGCGGCGTCAAACTCCGGCGCGCGCATCAACGCGATGGCGTCGGCACGCGTCGCCTCGCCCGGCGTGAGGTTGAGGCCGCGCTTCAGGAACGCGGGCAGCACCTCGTCCCACATCGCCTGCGTGTCGCGCAGGAACTGCACGCACGCATCGCGCAGCGGGAGAATGGCGAACCCGCTCAGCGCCTCCCAGGTGGCGATGTATGCGCCGCCCGGCACCACGCCAAGCCCGGCCACCACCTCATGCTCGCGCTGCAGCCGCTCGAGCTTGAGCGGCGCCAGTTCAGCCTGCACCAGCGCGGCGCGCGCGTCGTCGAGCGCCTGGCGCTCTTTCTTGTCGCGCGTGTTCGCCAAGGTGATCGCCGCGCGCTGGTACGGTTCCTCGGCGCCGTTGTTGCCGCGGATGATCGCCGCACCCTCCCACGCAATCTCGCGTTCCTCGAGCGCCGCGAGGTCACGCCCGCAGCGCGACTCCACCAGCCAGTCGAGGAGCAGCCGCGCCGAACGGTGCGGCGCCGTGCCGACGGCGGCGCTGGCAAACCGGTCGAGCACTTCATGAAACGCCTCGTCGCCGTACGCGCCGTCGTGCTTCGCGAAGATGCGCTGCAGCTCCGCGCTTGGCTTGAGGCCGCTGTGCGCCTCGTAGTACTCGCGCGACAATTCCACGAGAAAGGCCTCGCCGCGCTCTCGCAGCGCGTCGAGGCCGTCGTCCATCATGCGCGGCACCGTGGCGTCTCCCCGGCTCAGCCGACGAGCTTCGCCGCGAGGTACGCGCGCAGTTGCGAGGCGTCCACCCGATCCTGCGCCAGCGTGTCGCGATCGCGCACCGTCACCGTACCGTTGGCCGTCGACTCGGGATCGATGGTGATGCAGTACGGCGTCCCCACCTCGTCCTGCCGGCGGTAGCGCTTGCCGATCGAGCCGGCGTCGTCGTAGTCCACCGGCATCAGCGGCCGCAGGTCATCGACGATCTGGCGCGCCATCTCGGGCTGGCCGTCCTTCTTGGTCAGCGGGAAGATGCCGGCCTTGATCGGCGCCAGCGACGGCTTGAGGTGCAGCACCACGCGCCCCTCGGCCTCGCCATCCACCGTTTCTTCGGCGTACGCGTTGCACAGCAGCGCCAGCGTCACGCGGTCGGCGCCCACCGATGTCTCGACCACGTACGGGATGTAGCGGCGGTTCGCCACCTGATCCACGTACTCCAGCCGCTTGCTGCTGTACTCCTGATGCCGCCCGAGATCGAAGTCGCTGCGATGGTGCACGCCCTCGATTTCCTGGAAGCCCAGTGTGCCGCCAAAGTCAAACTGGATGTCGAACGCCGCCTTGGCGTAGTGCGCCAGTTCCTGCGCCGTGTGCTGATGGAACTCCAGCCGGTCGCGCTCGAGTCCGAGTGCGAGATGCCACTCCATGCGCTGCGCCTTCCAGTACTCGAACCACTGCATGTCGGTCGTCTTCCCCTCGGGTGCCTGCGGGTCGACGAAGAACTGCATCTCCATCTGCTCGAACTCGCGCGTGCGGAACGTGAAGTTCCCCGGCGTGATCTCGTTGCGGAACGCCTTGCCGATCTGCGCGATGCCAAACGGCACTTTCTGGCGCCGCGCCTGCTGCACGTTGAGGAAGTTCACGAAGATGCCCTGCGCCGTCTCCGGCCGCAGGTAGACCACCGACGCCGTCTCCTCCACGGGGCCCATGAACGTCTTGAACATCAGGTTGAACTGGCGCGGCTCGGTGAGCTGGCAGTCGCCGTGCTCACCGGGCTTCTTGCTCGGCTTGCGCGGGCACGACGCGGCGTCCATCTGGTCGGCGCGGAAGCGCGCCTTGCACGCCTTGCAGTCCACCAGCGGGTCGTTGAAGCCGCTCACGTGGCCGCTCGCTTCCCACACCTTCGGATGCATGAGGATGGCGGCGTCCAACCCCTCGACGTCGTCGCGCGAGCGCACCATCGCGTGCCACCACGAGTCCTTGACGTTCTTCTTGAGCTCCACGCCCAGCGGACCGTAGTCCCACACCGAGCCGGTGCCGCCGTAGATCTCCGACGACTGGAAGATGAAGCCGCGGCGCTTGCAGAGAGAAACGAGCTTTTCGAGGACGTCTGGACGAGTCATGCGGACGGTAGACGGTGGACGGTGGACGGCAGCCGTGCGCTGGATGCGGCGGCTACAGAGTGAAATCTCGCCCCGCGACGCTCCGGAGTCTACCGTCTACCGTCTGCCGTCTACCGCCACCAACCCCACACCCGATCCATCACAACCCAATAATCTGATCCCGTCGCGTTCCCACCGACACATACCGGATCGGCGACTCCACTAACTCCTCGATGCGATCCAGATAGCGTCGCGCCTGCGCCGGCAGCGCCTCAATGGTCCGCGCGTCCGCCGTCGACGTCATCCATCCCTCAAACCACTCGTAGTGCGGCTGGATCTGCTCGAGATCGGCAATGTCGCCCGGGAACTCGGTCACCAACTTTCCGTTGATGTGATACCCCGTGCACAGCCCGATCTTCTCGAGCGTATCGAGCACGTCGAGCTTGGTCACGGCCAGCGCCGAGAGCCCGTTCACGCGCACCGCATAGCGCACAACCACCGCGTCGAACCAGCCGCAGCGCCGCGGCCGCCCCGTGGTCGCGCCGTACTCGTTGCCCAGCGTGCGCACGCGATTGCCCATCTCCTCGTCGTACTCCGTCGGCAGCGGCCCGCCGCCGACGCGCGTCGTGTAGGCCTTCACGACACCGATGCACTCGTCGAGCGCGCGCGGCGAGATGCCGACGCCGGTCGCCGCGCCGCCCGCTGTCGTGTTGCTCGACGTCACAAACGGATACGTGCCATGGTCGATATCCAGCAGCGAACCCTGCGCCCCTTCAAACAGCACCGCCGCGCCGGTCTTGAGCGCGCCATGAATGGCGAGCCCGACGTCCTCGCTGATGCCCAGCAGGCGCGGCGCAAGCTGGCCCAGCGCCTCGAGCGTGTGCTCCACGCTCGCGCGCTTGGTCGATCCCGTGCCGACAAGCACGTGATTGGCGTGCTCGACGCCGCGCTCCACCAGCGTGCGCAGGCGGCCAGCGTGCGCGAGGTCGAGCACGCGCACGCCACGCCGCGCAATCTTGTCCTCATAGCACGGCCCGATGCCGCGCCCCGTCGTGCCGATCACCTTGCTCGCCGAGCTCTCCTTGTCGACGAGCTTGTGATACGGCATCACGAGGTGCGCCCGATCGCTCACGTACAAGCGCCCCGACACATCCACGCCGTCCTGCACCAGCTGATCGACTTCCTCGAACAGCGTCTCGGGATCAAGCACCACCCCGTTACCGATGGCGCAACGCACCCCGGGATGCAGGATGCCGCTCGGCACCTGGTGCAGCACGGTCGAGTGGTCGCCGATGTGCACCGTGTGACCGGCATTTGCGCCGCCCTGGTAGCGCACCACCCAGTCGGCGCGCTCGGCCATCACGTCCACCAGTTTGCCCTTGCCTTCGTCGCCCCACTGGGCGCCCACGACGACGATGGCGCGCGTCTTTGCATCGAACATTGCAGCTCCGACCCGGCACGCGGGCTGGCGAGTGAACACAAAAAAACGCCCCGGCGCAGTTTCGCGGGGCGTTGAAATAATCTACGGGGCTCGCCGGGCCGTGGCAACGCGTGCCACGGCCCGCCCCGTGCTCGTCACGTGGGCATGGGCGCCATCAGGCCGGCCACCACCCGCAGCTGGCTGACGCCGAGCGGCAGCAACGGCGCCCGCACCGCACCGCCCGACAAGCCGACCGCGTCGAGCGCCGCCTTCACGCCCGGCACGCCCATCCCCGCCACGATGTCGGTGGCCATCGGCTTCAGGCGATCCTGCGCCACGCCGGCGCGCGCCAGGTCGCCGCTCTTGAACCCGTCGTAGACGTTCATGCACAGGCCGCCCGCAAAAAGCGACACGGCCACAATGCCGCCCCGCACGCCGAGCTGCAGCGCCGGCAACAACTGCCCGCCACTGCCGGTGAGCACGCTGAATGCCGACCCCTGCGCCTGCAGGTACCCCTCGAGCAAGGCGAGATCGCCGGAACTGTCCTTGATGCCGACGATGTTCTCGTGCATCGACAGGTTGGCCACCAGATCGGGCTCGAGACGGAAGTGCATGTACTTGGGAATGTTGTACAGCACCACCGGCACGGGGCTTTCGTCGGCGACGCGTTCGTAATGCGCTCGCTGCGCATCAGCCGTCATCTGCGCGCCGTAGTAGTGCGGCGCAACCACCAGCACCGCGTCGGCCCCGCGCGCGCCGGCGTCTCGGCAGCGCGCCACGCACTGCCGCGTCGACTCCGCCCCCGTCCCCATCAGCAGCAGGCGTTCGGACGGCACCACGACGCGCGCCGCCTCAACCAGCGCCGCCCGCTCGGATTCGTCGAGCAGTGCGGCCTCACCCGTCGACCCGCACACGACAATGCCGTGCAGGCCGTGCGCCAGATGTGAGCGCAGGTTCGAAGCAAACGCCGCGAGGTCGAGCGTCTCGCCTGCAGTGAACGGCGTCGTGACCGGAGCGAGAACGCCGGTGATCGTGAGCGAAGGCATGGTGAAACCAGTCGGTAGACAGAAGACGGCGGACAGGGAGGGCGGCTATCCGTTGAGGAAATCCAGGCCGGAACCAGCGTCAAAGGACTGGTCGGGCTTGCCCTTCTCCGCCGCCGGCACGTCGGTGGCTTTCACGGTGGTCGACCGGCGCTTGAACGTCTGCATCCGGAGCTGGAAGTCGCTCGGACGCGTGGCCGCGGCCAGCGCGACGTCGAACGTGACGTCGCCACTCTGCACGAGGTCGCCCAAATGCTGATCGAACGTCTGCATGCCGTACTGTTCGCGCCCTTCGGCGATGTAGTCGCGAATCTCGCTGATCTTCTCGCCCTCGAGAATCAGGTCGCGGATCGTCGCCGTCACGATCATCACCTCGGCGGCCACCACACGTCCGTGGCCGTCGGCGCGCGGCAGCAGCCGCTGCGACACCACAGCCTGCAGCGTCTCGGCCAGGCGCACCCGCACCACTTCCTGTTCCTCGGGCGGGAACATCGCCATGATGCGCAGGATGGTGCTCTGCGCGTCGGGCGTGTGCAGCGTCGACATCAACAGGTGTCCCGTCTCGGCCGCCTTCATGCCCGTATCGACCGTCTCGGCGTCGCGCATTTCGCCGATCAGAATCACGTCGGGATCCTGTCGCAGCGCGGCGCGCAGGCCGCTGCGGAAGCTCTCCGTGTCGACGCCGATCTCGCGCTGCGTGATGCTGCTCTGCAGGTCGCGGTGCAGGAACTCGATCGGATTCTCGAGCGTGACGATGTGCTTGTTCTTCGAGGCGTTGATGTGGTTGATCATCGCCGCCATCGTGCTCGACTTGCCCGATCCGGTGACGCCGGTGACGAGAATCATCCCGCGCTCCGACTCGGTGACGCGCCGCATCACCTCGGGCATGCGCAGCTTGTCGAAGGTCGGCACCTCAAACGGAATCACCCGCATCACGATCATGAAGCTCGAGCGCTGCCGCAGGATGTTCACGCGGAACCGGCCGATGCCTGGCGCGCCCCACGAGCAATCGTAGTCGGTGAGCTTGTCGACGCGAGCGCGGTCTTCGTCGTTCGGAATCAGGCGCATGGCGATGGCGCGGGTCTGCTCGGGCGTCAGCGCCTGCTTGGTGAGCGGCACCAGACGTCCATCAATACGCGCACGAAAGACGTCGCCCGCCTTGATGTGCAGGTCCGACGCCCCCCGATCCACCGCTGCCTTGATGATCTTTTCCATCGCGCTCTCAGTACCCGGCTGCCTTGTCCACGACGTTGCGGAGCGGCCGGCGCGCCACATAGGCGTGCCAGTTCCCCATGAACAACGCCGTCAATCGATCCCACAACAGGCGCGGCGACACCCCGCTCACATGCGGTGTCACCAGAACCTGACGAAGTTGCCATAGTGGGCTCTCAGGGGCTAGTGGCTCGCGGGAAAAGACGTCGAGCACGGCGCCGCGCAGCTGCCCGGTGACCAGCGCGGTGTGCAACGCCACCTCATCCAGCAACTGCCCGCGGGCCACATTCACCACAATCGCCCCCGGCGGCAGCATCGCCAACCGCCGCGCGTCGATGAGGTTGGTCGTCGCCGGCGTCAGCGCGGCGGCCAGTACAAGCACATCGGTGGTCGGAAGCTCATCGTCGATGGCCTCGAGCGCCGAGACGCGCGCAAACCCTGGCGGACTGCCCTTCGCCGTGTCGCGTCGCAATCCGGCAACGCGCGCGCCAAGCGCGGCCAACCGCGCCCCAATTTCCGCGCCGAGGCCTCCCGTGCCGACCACCAGCACACGCAGTTCGCTGATCTCGCGCACCATGGCCGACGCCGCGCCAAACGCGGGTTGATTCCACTGCCGTTCGGCGCGACACGTCTGAGCAATATCGAAGCCGCGCGTGAAATGCAGCACGCCCGCCAGCACATGTTCGGCGATGGGAGGTCCGTAGATACCGGCGGCGTTCGTGAAGATGCACGGGCCGTCGCGCATCGCCGGAATCGCGAGCAGCGCGCCCGTGCCGGCCAACGCCGATTGCACCCAGCGCAGCTTCGGCGCGGCGTGAAACAGCGGCGCCGGCATCCCCCAACCGAAATACACCTCGGCCTCCGCGACCGCATGCATCGCCTCGGGGCTCGGACCGCGGGCGCCACCGTCGAGTGCGTCGTTGTCGGCGCGCACAACCACCACTTCCCAGTCGGCCGGCGCGTCGGCGCGCAATCGCTCGGCCACCGCCTCGGGCAGGCGAAACGCGTCCGACGTGGAACGCAGGTCGACGACGAGACGACGCACGCTAGTGCAGCTTCGCGTCGAGAACGTCGGCGCGTTCGAGCAGCTCATCGCGCGCCACTTCAAACTGCGGCGCCGGACCGCGCAGGCGCAGTTCGAAGACGCGGTCGCGCGGATGATCGTACGTCGCGCGGTCGATCACCTTGAGGCCGGAGTCCTGCAGCAACTGCTCGATGGGCCCAAACTCGGTCTGCGCCGCCGCCCGCAGCGTCATCGGCATCGTGCGCGTCGACCGCACCAGCTTGTGCTCGAGCACGCCCATCACGGAGAGCACCAGCAGCACCATCGCCGCCGCGCCGAGTCCCTCGACGAAGAACCCCGCACCGATGGTCAGGCCGATCGCCGCCACCGCCCAGATGGTTGCCGCAGACGTGAGGCCGCTGATGGTCCCTTTGCTCTGCATGATCGTGCCAGCGCCAAGAAAACCGATGCCGGTCACCACCTGGGCGGCCAGTCGGGCGGGATCTCCGACGCGGCCATCAGGACCCGCGAGATTGATGGACAAGTCCATCAGCAAGGTGGACGCGAGGCAGATCAGGATGTTCGTGCGCAGGCCGGCAGGTTTTCCTGCGATCTGCCGCTCGAGTCCGATGGCGCCACCCAGCAACACCGAGACCCCGAGCTTCAGCGCGAGGTCGAGCCTGAGGCTGGTGAACAGTTCCTGCATCAGCTGCGAACTCTCTTGCGCCAGCGTCATTGCGTGTGCTCCTGGGCGGCCACTCGGCCACCCGATGTCAGTCGAGACCCATCCGCGCCTTCACATGCCGCAAGGTCTGCTGTGCCACGGCACGCGCCTTCTCAGCGCCGGCATCGAGCGCGGCGTCCACCAGCGACGGCTGCTCGGTGAGAGCCTGCGCGCGGGTTCGAATCGGCGTGAGTTCCGCGTTCATGTGTTCCAGCAGCGACTTCTTGCAGTCCACGCACCCCCAGCCAGCCGCGCGGCAGTTCGTCTCGACCTCGGCGATGGTCGCGGCCGGCGAAAATGCCTTGTGCAGGCCGAAGATCACCGGGCAGTTGTCGGGATTGCCAGGATCGGTCTTCTTCACGCGCGCCGGATCGGTGACGGCGGGACGCAACTTCGCCCAGATCTCGTCAGGTGTTTCGAGCAGGGCAATGGTGTTGCCAAGCGACTTCGACATCTTGGCGTTTCCGTCGAGTCCGACGATGCGCCGTGTTGGCGTGAGCTCAGGCTTCGGCTCCGGAAAGTACGGGTCGCCCTCAGGGGCGAAACGCGAGTTCCAGTTGCGTGCGATCACCCGCGAGAGCTCCAGATGCTGCACCTGATCCTCGCCGACCGGCACGCGATCCGCGTGGTACAGCAGGATGTCGGCCGCCTGCAGCACGGGGTAATTCAGGAGGCCGGCCATCACCTGCTCCTGACGCGCGGACTTCTCCTTGAACGCGACCTGCCGTTCGAGCTCGCCGAGGGGCGTGATTGTGTTGAAGATCCACTGCAGCTCGGTATGTTCCGGCACGCGCGACTGGACAAAGAGCGTGCAGTGCGCCGGATCGATCCCCGCGGCGAGGAGCGAGATGGCCATCTCGCGCGTGCGGCGACGCAAGTCCTCGGGCGCGTACGCCGCGATGATCGCGTGGTAGTCGACCACGCAAAAGAACGACTCGTAGTGTGCCTGGAGCGCAACCCAGTTCCTGACCGCGCCCAGGTAGTTGCCGATATGCAGTTCGCCGGACGGCTGAATGCCGCTGAAGATGCGGGACATGCCTCAAACTTAGGTTTGCGCACATGACTGTTCAACCAACCGGCGGGCACGAGATTACCCCCGCACTCCTCCTCACGGCGATGCGCGAGGCCGCCCAGGCCGCCGCCGCGGTGATTCGCGATGGCGAGCGCCGCCGCCGCGCCATCGTCTGGCGCGAGAAGTCCGCCACCGATTTCGTGAGCGAAATCGACGAAACGGCCGAGGCGCGCATCATCGCGCTGCTGCTGGCTGCGTTTCCTGACGCCGCCATCCTCGCCGAGGAATCGGCCAGCACGCTGGCCGCCGAGCGGCGGGCGAAGGGGGTGACGTTTGTCATCGACCCGCTCGACGGCACGACGAACTTCCTGCATGGCGTGCTTGAGTACGCCGTGTCCATTGCGGCGCTCGTCGACAACGAACTCGCCGCGGGCGTGGTGCTGCATGTGCCGCGCGACGAGTGGTATACGGCCACGCGGGGCGGCGGCGCCTGGTGCGACGGCCGCCGACTCGCGGTAAGCACCATCGACGCGCCCGACCGGGCGCTCATCGCCACGGGCTTTCCGTACAAGGGCGGGCACGACATCGAGCGCTACCTCGAGCAGATGCGGCGCCTGATGACGCACACGGCCGGCCTGCGCCGACCCGGCGCCGCATCGCTCGACCTTGCCGGCGTGGCCTGCGGCCGCTTCGAGGGCTTTTGGGAAAACGTGCTCGCGCCGTGGGACATCGCCGCCGGTATCCTGCTGGTGCAGGAGGCGGGCGGCCTCGTCACGGACCTCGCGGGAGCACCGTGCCCGGTGGCGCACACTGGCATCCTCGCGGCCAGCCCCGCCATGCATGGGTGGCTGCTGGACCGGCTGAGCGTCAGCAGGTGACGGTAGACGGTAGACGGTAGACGG